>NZ_JIAL01000001.1:2230761-2958642 GCF_000688455.1 Pseudacidobacterium ailaaui | reverse complement strand
AATTCAGGGTAGTGACGACATCTAGGTTCAGCGTGTCTCCAAACACATAAGGCCGCGACGCTCCGCTGGCTTCGATCCCGGTGGCCCAGTCGCGGGTGTCGTGGCGTCCAAAGCTGGACTTACCTAACGAGCCCAGCAGGTCACGCAGGGTCTTATAGCCAAGAAAATCCAGGCTCTTGTCGGTAACCTCAAACCGGATCTGGGATTCATTTTCTCCCATCTGTCCGGAAGAAGAGGACGCCTGCGTGAAGTCCTGGGGGCGGTCCATAGAGATGTAATTTTCCTGCTCCATGCGCTGGATCATCTGGTCAATCAGTTCGTCGAGCTTGTTCTGCGCGGCAAGCTCTTCGATCTTCTCCTGCATCCTCTCGTCCAACCATTCTCCTGATTCCAGCGCCTGCCGGATCGCCTCTTTTAAGGCCTCTATGGTCTGCTCAAGGTCCTGAAACTGCGTCCAAGGGTTCTGAAAGCCGGAATCCAACAAAAAATCCGAGAGTGCATGCAGCAGGTCCTCCATGCTGATCTCATCGGCCAGGCTGCCATCGTATTTGGTATACCGGACGCGCTTCATGCCTCTAGTGTGCGCTGGAACCATAACGGACGCAAATTCTCTGCCCCAGCTGGTTTCCAGGATGGTAAAGTATTTTCCGGTACTAATTCGCTTTACTAAAGGACGAAGTCTGTGGCTTTTCTTGGGATTGATGTAGGAACAGGAGGCACCCGCGCGGTGCTGGTGGATGAGCAAGGCAAGGTCATCGCCTCAGGCGTAAGCGAGCACGCTCCTTTCCGCAGCCCGCATCCGGGGTGGGCCGAACAGGACCCGGAAGACTGGTGGCGTGCTGCTCAAGAAGCTGTCCGCACCGCCCTGTCGACCAGCGGCTTGGCCGGCCATGCCGTCGCGGCCGTGGGCCTCACCGGGCAGATGCACGGCGCTGTCTTGTTGGACCAGGAAGGCCGTGTGCTGCGCCCTTCACTCATCTGGTGCGACCAGCGCACTGGACCGCAATGTGATTGGCTGCATCAACAGATTGGACGCCAACGCCTCATCGAGCTGACATGCAATCCCGCGCTGCCCAATTTCACCCTGACCAAGCTGCTCTGGGTCCGTGACCATGAGCCGGAGGTCTATCGCAAGATTGCCCATGTTCTCTGCCCCAAGGATTACGTCCGCTACCGCCTGACCGGAACCTATGCCATCGATGTCCAGGAGGCATCCGGGACCCTGCTTTTGGACGTGACCCATCGGCGCTGGTCGGAAGAAGTGGCGCGCGCCTCCGGTGTCGAAACATCCTGGCTGCCACAGCTCTTTGAGTCTCCCGAGGTCTGCGCACACATCTCGGAAGAAGCGGCGACACGCACTGGCCTGTTGGCCGGGACCCCTGTTGTTGCCGGGGCCGGCGACCAAGGGGCAGGAGCAGTCGGAATGGGCATTCTGCAGCCCGGATCGGTTTCAGCCACCATTGGGACCTCCGGCGTGGTCTTTGCTGCTACGGCGGCCCCGACGAAAGACCCCGAGGGGCGTCTGCACACCTTCTGCCACGCTGTTCCCGGTCGCTGGCATGTAATGGGCGTGACCCAGGCGGCCGGGCTTTCTTTGCGCTGGCTCCGCGACATCATCGCGCCCGGCGCCAGCTATGATGCTCTTACCGCTGAAGCCGAAAAAACGCAGCCCGGCAGCGATGGGCTTCTGTGGGCCCCCTACCTTTTGGGAGAACGCACTCCACATCTTGACTCTCATGCAACAGCCCTGTTCTATGGCATTACCGCAACCCATACCCGCGGGCATCTCGTCCGCGCTGTTTTGGAAGGCGTCGCTTATTCTCTTAAGGACACCCTGACCCTCTTCGCGGAACTCGGCATACCGGTCAAAGGCATAAGGCTGGGCGGGGGCGGTGCACGCGGGCAGCTCTGGCGCAGCATCCAGGCCAGTACGTATGGACTTCCCTGCGATGTTCTGGAAGCGGAAGAAGGCGCAGCCTTCGGCGCGGCCCTGCTTGCCGGAACCGGGGCCGGTGCATGGCAGGACACCGACGCCGCCTGCGCTGCTGCGATCCGTGTGGCCGAGCAGATTGCGCCGGATCCTGAGGCGGCAAAAATCTACGCCGACGGCTATGAGGTCTACCGGCGGCTCTATCCAGCCATCCGGAGCATCCGGGGAGAAAATTAATCTGTCACGGTCCTCAGGTCCCGGCGACGGAAAATCCAGGATGCCGCTGCGAACCAAACCGCAGCAGCGGCCAAGGTTGTCCCTGTGGCCAGCCCGATAGAATGCGGTAGATGCCCTCCGGGGATGGTGATCTGGAAGAGGCCCACCAGAAGCATCTCCGGCCCGGGTAGACCGAGCCGGATTGCATAGGTGGCGGCCGCCACTGTTGCTACCGAAGCCAGCGAGGCAATCAGCTGCGGCAGCAGCACAGACCAGAAGATGCTGATTGCTCCCACCCATAATCCAAGAAGGACCTGCATCCCGGCCATCCATACAACACCACGACCTCCGGAGTGCACAGAGTCAGCCAGTACGGTCCCACTCAACAGGAACACACCGGCATAGAGTACCAGTGGAAGCCAGGCTGCCAGTAACATGGCCAGCAGATACATGGGCCGACTCACGGCACGCGACAACACGGTCAGTATCCGCCGCGAGCGCTGCTCATTGCCCAGCAGAGTGCTTCCCGTCACTGCAACCAGCGCCAGCCCGGCAAAGCATTCCTGATGGAGCATCCAGAGCACATCGTCTGGGTCCGGACTGCCTCCAGCCAGCAGAAGAGCGGCCATCACACTGGGCCAAAGCGTCAGCAGCAGAAAAAGCCAACGGTTCTGCCAAAGAAGCCGTCTCGCGATCCACCAGCACTTTTTCACGACTTCTCGCTCCATTCCATAAAAAGCTCTTCCAGGGTCCGCCGGAGCGGCGCCACGCTGACCAGTTCTGCTCCCGCAGACCATGCCTGCTCGATGACTTCGCGCTGTGCAGCCGCGGGGACCACGAACCGTAGATTTCCATCTTCCCTGCCTTGCAGACAGTGCTCGTAACGGCGCAGCAATTCCGCGTCCCCAGGCTGGTTGCGCAGGATGATCTCCGAACGTCTGCTGTCATGAAGAAAAGAATCCAGAGGACCATGCCGCAGGAGCCTTCCCTGATGAAGAAAGGCAATCCGATCACAAACCTGTTCGACCTCAGACAATTGGTGAGAGCTGAAAAAGATGCTCTTTCCCTCCTGGCGAGCGGCACGCAGAAGTTCGCGGACTTCCAGTACTCCCGCAGGATCGAGGGCCGAGGTCGGTTCATCCAGAATCAGCACCTCAGGATCATGTACCAGGGCCTGCGCCAGTCCAAGTCTCTGCTGCATTCCGCGAGAAAATTTGCGCGCATCTTTTCCGGCAGAAAGAAGGTCCATGCGGCCCAACAGTTCCAGTGTCCGCTCACGCAGCCGCGGATTTCGCATCCCGTTCAGCCTTCCGGCAAAGGACATGGCGCTGCGCGCATTTTCGGCAAAGAAGGCAGGAAGGTCTGGCAGATATCCAATGCGCGAGCGTGTGTCCTTGTCACCAAAGGGCCTGCCCAAAATCCATCCACCACCGGCGTTCGGCTTTAAAAATCCAAGTGCCAAATGGATGGCCGTAGTCTTTCCGGCCCCGTTAGGGCCAAGAAAGCCGAGAATTTCCCCCGGTTGCAAGGCCAGCGTAAGATGGTCGAGTGCCACAAACGCACCAAATTTCTTCGTTGTTGCCTGGAACTCAAGAGCTGCAGTCACAGCGGCATTGTCTCACGACAAATTCACCCTCTCAGGAACTGTTTTCTCTTCGCCGCATGAAGGCTCGCCACGATCCCGGATCCCTCTTGCGCTCCTCGCAGACCCTCTCCGCACGTTGCTAAAACCAGCTTCACTGCCCTGACCTTTCTCCTCTCCGCATGGAAAATACGGCTCACCCTTGTATAAACTCAGGAACCAAAGCGGCCGCCACGGTCACGGCCAAAGCCAACCATAGAAGGGCACGCGTGGCCTTGGCGCTGCGTGTTGCGCATGTTTTGCCCAGGCAGCCGCCTTGTGGACGATAGGCCATCCAGAATGCCAGCGCCAGCATCACCACGGACCCCAGCAAAAAGTAGGGGCGGTATGGAGCAAGTCTGGCAGCGGCAAGCATACCTCCTGTTCCCAGGACTGCGACAACCGCAGGCCCAACACAACAGAATGCAGTTACTGTGGCGGCAAGGCTCGAACCAATTGCGCCCAGCGAGGAACCAATCACGACAGAAATGCGCCGCATTGTTACTTCCCTCCATGCTTCAAGGCAGCTCGCACGGCCGCGCGGATCTGGTCATAGGACGGCGCACCATCTGCATAGCGGCGGCACATGAATCCGAATGCATGAGCATTCTGGACATCCGGTTCCACATCCAGTCCGTTGATCCGGACCGTCGGGGACCCAGGAAACCGCAACTGCTGCGCCGTCTCCGCATCGGGCACCAGCACTTCGGTGATGACGGCTTGACAATCTTCGTCCTGAAGCACCTGCTGAATCCGCCGCACGGCAGGCAGGTGATTTGGACAGCCTTCAACATAGAGAACATCGATTTTCATTTGTGGCCTTTCGTCTGTCTTCGATCTTTCATTTTTTGTTTGAGTACCTGCCCAGCGGAATTTCCAGCAGGTGGGCCAGAACTGTGGTCGCGAAAACAAAAATCAGAAATTTTCCTGGCTGCATGGGTACCTTGTGAAGGCCCGCCAGCACAACATACAGCGCAGAAAGCAGAAACACAGGTCCGGTCATGTAGCAGTGCACCCTTCGGCACCGCGCAGCATTGACCACACATGCACCCCCCATCAGCAGAAAAGCCGGGACCCAGAAATAAGGTAAAAACTCCTGCTGATAGGCGCCGACAACCAGAGCAATTACTGGCAAGTACCACAGCACAATGGCAGACCGTCCACAGACCAGGTCATCGCTCCGGCAGCTCTTTTCCGCCATCAGGCATCTCCTTCTTCCGCTGTCATCTGTTCAAGGACAGGGCACCCTTCTGCATGTTCTCCCTGCTGTTTTAGTACCCGGTTACACTTGCGCAACGCTGATTGCAGATGGACCTCCAGCTTTTCCAGCTCGGCTTTTTTGTCGCGTATCAGGGACAATTTCTTTCTCAGCAGGTCTCTGACCTCTGCACATGTGTCCGTGTGTCCGTCCTGAACCAGAAGCAGCTCGCGTATCTCCCGCAAGGAGAAACCCAGCCCCTGGGCCCTCTTTACAAACATCAGCCGGTCCACGGCCTCTTCCGGAAACTTGCGATACCCGGCCGCAGTCCGCGGCGCTTTAGGTAACAACCCTGCCTGTTCATAAAAGCGCACGGTCTCCATGTGTACCTGAGCACGTTGTGCAAGCTGGCCCCGAGTAAGCCCGTTCATAATTTCAGCTTAGACCCTGGAGTGAACTACAGGGTCAAGGGAGAAAGTTTTCCTGTGCGCGAGCAGGAAAAAGGCAGGGTGTAAATAAATAAGTTCTATCAGCAGTATTACTTTTACTGATACTAAAGATTTCTTATACCGCTCGCGTTACCCTGTTGGCAGAGAAAACCATCGAGCCAGGTCGAGCTTGCCTGCTCCCTGCGGGCAGAGCCACGGTGGGCTTCGGTTGAACCCCATCCAGAGGAGAAGCATGTCCAACGAACTTCGTAATTTCCTTTCACTCTCCTACGCGGAGCTGGAAGAAAAGAACCTGCAAGCCAAAGAACAGCGCAAAAAGCGCGTGGATCCGGGAAAAATCCAGGAAGAACGCCTCAAGTACCTCACCGACACCAAGGAAATCAAGGCCGTCACTGTGCTGTTCAGCGACCTCGAAGGCCGTCTGCACATGCTGGATTATGACAAGAAATTTCTGATTAAGAGCTTCGACAACCTTACCTTTGACGGCTCTTCCATTCGCGGCTTCACCGCACAGCGCGAGAGCGACCTGCGCCTGGGCATTGACTGGGCCTCCTTCTACTGGGCGCCAGCGGACGTCTTCGGTCCTGGCAAGGTGCTCGTCTTTGGTGACGTGATTGATAAGGGCGGAACACCTTATGCGGCCGACGTCCGCGGCCTGTTGAAAGGATTTGCCGACAGCCTGCACACGAAGCATGGCTATACGCTGAATGCCGCCAATGAAATTGAGGGGTTCATCTTCGCTGGCACTGACGCCGAGCGCCGCTTTCCAGAAACCGGAAAGTTTGAATACGTAAACACTGGCGGCTATTATCACTCGCTGCCCGGCGATCCGCTGCGCACCTTTATTGATACAACTGCCGAAGTGCTGCGCGCCATGGGCTTTGAAAACGAGAAAGACCACCCTGAAGTCGCCCCCTCGCAGTTTGAAATTAACTACGGCTACGGTGAGGTGCTCGGTGCTGCCGACCAGATCCAGATCTACAAGCTGGTCTGTCGTCAGGTGGCCACAAAACTGGGAATGACGGCCTCATTCCTGCCCAAGCCGGTCGTTGGCGTCAACGGCAGCGGTATGCACACCAATGTCTCCATCAGTAAAGATGGCAAAAATCTCTTCTGGGACGCTCAGGGAGAGGAAAAGCTCTCTCGATTCGGTTGGGACTTTGTCGACCGCATTCTGACGCACGGCAATGATATCTGCCTGCTGCTGAATTCCAGTGTGAATGCCTACCGCCGTCTCGATCCTCATTTTGAGGCCCCGAACCAGATCAAGGCTTCTGCTACGGACCGTGGCTCGATGGTGCGCATCCCCATCGGCAATGAAAAGAGCATGCGCGTGGAAGTACGCTCGGTGGCCCCGGACGCAAACCCCTACCTGGTGCTCTACTCCATCTTCAAGTCCGGTCTTGAAGGCGAAACAGCGACCATAGCCAATCTTCGCCAGGCAGAGCGGTACCTGCCGGACAACATCTACACGGCAATTGAAAACTTCCGCAACGCCACCTGGACCACCAAGCTGCTCGGCGAAGACGTGAAGGCGCGCTACGCTGACCTGAAACAAGCATCAGCCGACCGCTGCCCACGCCTGCTGGGGACCTTTGTGAAAGCGCCCGAGGTCCAGTTCCACCATGAGGTCTATAATCAGTTCCTCTGGAACCAGTTCTAAAAATAAACAGCCAGACTGCGTTGTTGCTTTCGCCCTGGTCTTTGACCAGGGCAATTTCTTTTTTCGCCCACCAAGCTCCGGAAAAAAACAAAAACCTTGTCTCCGAGGGCGGGACAAAGCGCTGTTCTCTATGAAGACACAAGGTGCTCTTCTTTGATACACCATCTTTAAGACCGGAAAACGCCGTCAGGACAAGCGTATGTCCGTGCATTCCAGCCATGCGTATTCGACCGCTTTGCCTTCTGCTTCTCTTCGTTCTTGCTGGCAATCCGCTTTCCTTCAGCCACGCCCAGGAACTGCCCTGGTCGCAGCGCATGGCAAACACCGCCATCAAACGCTGGCCCAATGGCAAGTTTGTTTCCGGCAATCAACCCTGGAAATGGAACTATGAACTCGGGGTTTTGCTGCAGGGCATGGACGATGTCTGGTATCACACCGGAGATGCAACCTACTACAGATACATGAAAAACTCAGTAGATACTCTGGTCGGCAGCGATGGCTCCATCCCTACCTACAGGCCCGAAGACAATGAGCTGGACGACCTGGCCCTGGGACGCACGCTTCTGGTGCTCTACGGAGTTACGCAGGACGCTAAGTATTACAAAGCGGCAACACTCCTGCGCGATCAGCTCAGGACCCATCCGCGTACCTCTGACGGCGGCTTCTGGCATAAGCAGCGATACCCCAACCAGATGTGGCTCGACGGTCTCTATATGGCGGAACCTTTTTACGCCGACTACGCCGTAACGTTTCATCAGCCTCAGGACTTTGAAGACATTACGAAGCAGTTTGTTCTGATGGAAGAGCACGCGCGCGATCCAAAGACCGGCCTCCTATATCACGGATGGAATGAAACCCGACAGCAGCGCTGGGCCAACAAGGACACCGGGGCCTCTCCCAGCTTTTGGGCGCGCGGTATGGGCTGGTACATGATGGCGCTGGTCGATACGCTTCCCTACTATCAGGAAAATGACCCAGGCCGCGCGAAGCTGCTTGCGATCCTGCAAAGGCTTGCTGCGGCGATCACTAAGTATCAGGACAAAAATACCGGCCTTTGGTACCAAGTGGTTGACAAGCCACATGAGAAAGGCAATTACCTCGAATCCTCCGCCGCATGTATGTTTACCTATGCTATGGCAAAAGGTGTCCGCCTGGGCTATTTGCAACCGTCATACCTACAAAATGCGGAACATGCCTGGCAAGGCATACGAAAACAATTTGTAAAAACAGAGCCGAACGGAGAAGTAACGCTTACCGGGACTGTCCATGCCATCGGCCTGGGAGCGGGTATAGGCAACGATGGAAGCTTCAATTACTACACAACGCAGGAAGTCGTCAGCAACGACCCGAAAGGTGTGGGGGCATTTCTGATGGCTGCTACCGAGATTGAGTCTGCGCAAACCGCAAAGCTGGGGCGCGGCAAAACGGTCCTGCTTGACGCTTGGTATAACAGCCAGACCCGAAAGAATGCGGCGGGCCAGATGGTCCTTTACCACTACAAGTGGGACGACTACGCCAACAGTGGCTACTCTATTTTTGGTCATATGTTGCGCGAGTATGGGCTGAAAACCGATACCCTGACGAAAGCCCCTTCACTTGCGGACCTCAACAAGGCGCAAATCTATCTCATCGCCTCCCCGGACAACCCACAGTGGAACAAAAGTCCTCACTACATGAATGAGGACGATGCCGCGGTGATTGCAGACTGGGTCAGAGGTGGAGGAATGCTCGTGATCATGCAGAACGACCCGACCCATGCTGACATCGAGCACATGAATGTCCTCGCGGACAAATTTGGAATGCACTTCAACAACGTGCAGCTGAACGCTGAAGTAGGAAACCATTTTGAAATGGCGCGGATTGACGTACCGGGAAACGGCCCCGTCTTCCGTCTTCCGCATGTCCTGTTCATGAAAGAGATCTGCACCATCTCACCCACGGCCCCGTCTGTTCCGGTATGGACATGGAAGAACAACGTGCTGATGGCAAAAGCCCGGTATGGAAAGGGCATCGTGGTTGGGTTGGTAGACCCATGGCTTTACAACGAATACACAGATGGAAGAAAACTTCCACCCCCTTACGATAACTTTGCGGGCGGCAAAGAGTACATTCTCTGGTTGCTGAAACAGCTTCCAAAACATTGATTGGATTTTTACTGCATAGGACACACATGAAGACACTTCTGCTTGCCGACCCCGTAAGATATCCACGCATGACCACGGCTGAGCTACGGAACAGTTTTCTGCTCGAAAACCTTTACCAGCCGGGAAGCATCCAGCTTGCGTATGTTGACCTGGACCGCGCCGTCGTCGGTTTTGCTGTGCCGGAAGCCTCTCCTCTGCACTTGCCCACCGATGATGCACTGAAAGCTGCCTACTTCACCGAACGCCGCGAGCTTGGCGCTCTGAACATTGGCGGTGCCGGAAGCATCCTTGTCGATGGACAGCGATATGATCTTGCCCATCTTGATTGCCTCTACATCGGTAAAGGAAACCGTGAGGTACAATTTGTCTCCGAAGACAAATCCAGGCCAGCGGCCTTCTATCTGTTGAGCTATCCCGCGCATACAGCTTTTCCGACCACACTCGTGAAAGAAGCAGAGGCGAATCCCACCGAGCTTGGTGCAACGGAAACCAGCAATAAACGGACCATTTATAAATACATCCATCTGCAAGGCGCGCGAAGTTGCCAGTTGGTGATGGGTGTAACGCATCTGGCAGCAGGAAGCATCTGGAACACGATGCCTCCGCATACACATATGCGCCGCTCGGAAGTTTACATGTATTTCCATCTGGCAGAAGGTGCGCGCGTCTTTCACTTCATGGGGCCAGGGGAGGAAACCCGGCATCTGGTAATGAAGGACCGGGAAATCGTCGTCTCGCCCGGATGGTCGATTCATGCCGGTGCTGGCACCAGCGCCTACAGCTTCTGTTGGGGCATGGGAGGCGAAAATCAAGACTACGCAGATATGGATCCAGTACCCGTCGAGAGCTTGTTATAAAGCATGGTTTGCGGTTTCCTGCTTCCAAGCCGCGGCTTGCGCTACAGGCAGGAAACCATCATCTCTATTAAGGAAATGACCATGAAGCGAATCTTCCTTCTTACCGTATTTTTCCTCCTCACGGTTGCCAGCTACGCACAGCAATCTGGCAAAGCTGATTTCTTTTCTACCCAGGAAATACAGAAACAGCTTCTTGGACTTACCGCAAAGGCAGAATCCGCCGGGAGCAGCGGCACAACTCTCGGTGATTACGGAAGCTATAAAATCCAGCTTTCTTTACGCACCAAAAGCGGAGGCGCAGAGATCCACGCCCATTATGACGATGTCTTTTTAGTGAAACAGGGACATGCTACGCTGATCACCGGAGGAACCATTCCAGACCCCCAAACAGGCCCCGATGGTGAAACCAAAGGTCCCGAAATTACCGGCGGAAAAACACAGGAAATTTCCGCGGGCGACATTGTGAATATTCCCGCCGGCACTCCGCATCAGTTGAAGATACCCGAAGGAGTGCTATTCAGCTCCATCGTCATTAAAGTCAAGGAATGATTTCGGCCGCCCGGATGATTCCACAATCGCCTTGCGGCCGGCCTTCTTCCTACACTCCATCCCTTGGCTGATGGATACGAACAAAATCCATGTCTTGCATTGGCTCAGAATCGCATTCAATCACAATCGTCGTGACAGGAAAATCCGGGGCCTTCTTCGGTAATCCGAAAAACCTCGCCTTAAATTCATTCTGTGGAGACTTCATATCTGTTCGGGTCTTCAGCAAATGCACCGACTTCACCCTCGGATTGAGAGCGCTGGCCGCAGCTTCTCCCGGCCAGAAATCAATATGCATGGAAAGCGTGTTCCCGGTCTGCGGAAAGCTGGCGGAATTTGAGCGCCGCACCTGATACAGGCCTGATTGATCGATCGTATCGCCGTTCGTCTGTGGCGCCAGGAAATCAAGTGGCCCATATCCTCTCCCTTCCGGTCTATCCATCAGTTGCTGTAATGATGGAACAGCGGTGACGTGTATCTGGACCTCTTTCTGTCATGAATGCCAAGGGTTTTTGAGATGTCTGAGCTGCAGCGCATCAGTTTTTCCGCAATCCCCGGCACGCTCTGCACGGTAATGCGCGAGGCCGGACCGGAAACACTGACTGCTGCAATGGGATAGCGGTTCACATCAAAAATCGGCACACCCACACAGCGAACTCCGGTCTCAATCTCTTCATCATCAATGGCGAAGCCGCGCTTTTTCACCCGTTCCAGTGACTTCATCAATGCTTCCCGCGAACAAAGCGTCTTTGGCGTAAAGCGAGTGAATTTGATCTTGTTGATGATTTCCTCGCGCAGCTCCTCTGGCAAAAATGCCAGCATCGCTTTTCCGAGTGACGTGCAATACACCGGGTTTGAAGTGCCCGTTCGCGACGTCATGCATACTCTGCGATTTGGCTCTACTTTGTCCAGATAGACCACGCGCGTTTTCTGCAAAACGCCCAGATGCACTGTCTCTCCCACTTCCATCGAGAGCCTGCGAAAAAATGGCTGTACCCGTTCGCGCAGGTCCATCTGCTCCACTGCCCTGTTGCCCAGTTCATACAACTTCAGACCCAGTCGAAAGCGGCCCTCCGGCGTGCGTTCAACCAGCGCAGTGCGCTCCAGCACAATCAGCGAACGGTGGGCCGTGCTTTTGTGCAGTCGCATGCGCGTACAGATTTCCGCAAGGCTGAGCGGAACATCGCTTTCGCTCAGCATCTCCAGCATGGCCACCACGCGATCAATGCTTTGTAATTGATACGGATCGGCGTGTTTATGGATTCCGGTTGCAGACGGCGTGAATGCTACCGTGTTCATATGCTCCTCCTTTTCCTGCCGGACTTGGCGGTCCGCTGGGGCGGCAGTCCGCCCAGATACGGATCGCTGAATGATTTGGCCTGAGCCAGCAGCTTTGCCCAGCTGATTTGCTCCGCAGCAGGCGGACCATTCAGCGTGTCCTGCGCAACGCCTGTCGCCTTGACAAAGAAGGCATGGTCTTCCAGGCCCTGCGCGTCCGGAGCGCTCGTCAAAGTCTGTTGCTGGCCGACGCCCTTGATTTCACTCATCGCGCCATCCATCCGCCATCAACTACCAGCACTTCACCGTTCACATAGTTACTTGCTGAAGAGGCCAAAAAAACTGCTGCTCCGGCAAGATCTTCCGGCTCGCCCCAGCGCTGTGCCGGAATACGTTCCAGGATCTGCCGGTTTCTTGTTTCATCCTGCTGTAGGGCGGTCGTATTTTCTGTTCGAAAATAACCGGGGGCAATTGCATTGACCTGCACGCCGCGTCCGGCCCACTCATTGGCCAGCGCCTTGGTCAGCTGCGCCACCCCCCCTTTGGAAGCCGCATAGGCAGGTACACGAATTCCGCCCTGAAAGGAGAGCAAGGAAGCTATATTGATGATCTTGCCGCTGCCACGCTTCAGCATCTCATTTCCCGCAAGCTGAGAAAGCCGAAAGACACTCGTCAGATTTACCTGCAGCACAGTATTCCATGCCGCCAGCTCGTAGTCTTCCGCCGCATTGCGATAAATCATTCCAGCGTTGTTCACCAGGATCTCCGGCGCGCCCATCGCCGAAGCAACCTGTGCAAAGAGTTTTTCCGGCCCCTCCGGCTGGCCCAAATCCGCAGAAAAACTCTTTGCTTCCTTGCCCAATCCCTGAATGTGTTGGACCGTGGCGTCCGCCGGGCGCCGATTTCCATGACAGGCCACCGATGCGCCCGCTTCCGCCAGCGCAATCGCAATCGCAGCACCTAATCCACTTGCCGAGCCTGTGACTAAGGCAGTCTTGCCATCTAAACGAAACCGATCCAGAATTCCCATGGCTTGTCTGTTTGACGTGTGCATTCTTTTTTATTAGGAAAACGATTGTCAATTCTTTCAAAATATCAGCGTTCTATTTTTGCACCATTTGTACCGCCTTCCGGTACTTGCTTTTTTCTTCATGCGCTCCGGACCTGACGGACAATTTCCAGATACGCGCGGGCCGCATCTGTTACCACCTCCGGCTTTCCTTCCGCAATGGCCTTTGCGTTCACCAGGTCCGCGCCTACTCCTAGCGCGCGCGCCCCGGCCTTCAGAAAATCTGCTGCGGTCTGCTGCGTTACTCCGCCTGTAGGGATGAGCTGCAAGTGCGGAAACGGCGCCAGCAAGGCCCTGAGATAACCAGCGCCACCCACCGCCGAGCACGGAAAGACCTTCACATAATCGGCTCCGGCATTCCATGCTGTAATCACTTCCGTCGGAGTCAGCGCCCCGGGAATGGAAATCTTTCCCAGTGCTTTTGTCTTTGCAATGACTTCCGGATGCAGACTGGGACTGACTACAAACTCTGCTCCTGCCTCAATTGTGGCCGCCGCCTGTTCCGCCGTAGTCACGGTTCCGGAACCGAGCAGCAATT
Organism: Pseudacidobacterium ailaaui; assembly: GCF_000688455.1. Taxonomy (NCBI): domain Bacteria; kingdom Pseudomonadati; phylum Acidobacteriota; class Terriglobia; order Terriglobales; family Acidobacteriaceae; genus Pseudacidobacterium; species Pseudacidobacterium ailaaui. Next base: position 2,945,133 of record NZ_JIAL01000001.1, on the reverse strand, counting down.
TGCCCCCATGCGCTTGTTTTAGCTCACGCAGCAGTTCCACCGCTCCGGGAACGGTCATCGTAACTTCCACCACAGTCACTCCACCGGCAAGCATCGCCTCCACCATGGCATGCCCCTCGGCAGCGGACTTTGCCCGCAGTACGGGGACCAGTCCCACACGTTCAATCTCTGCTTTTACCTCAGCCGACATACTTCTCCTCACTCACAAAACCTTAGTCACCCCGAGCGGTTCGCAAAGCGAGGCAAGGGAAAGACCTGCATTGTTCCTCGCGCGCCCACACCTCTCTGCGTGCAGGATGATCTGCCCTTTATCGTGCAATCCGGGCCGATCCCCCCTTCATCACGCGTTCTACTTCTGCCAGGGTAGTCATACTAGTGTCTCCTGGCGTCGTCATGGCCAGTGCGCCATGCGCAACTCCGCACTGCACGGCCCATTCCACAGTTTTGCCTGCGAGAAAGCCATAAATCAGCCCTGAGGCGAAGGAATCGCCTCCACCTACGCGGTCCAGAATGTCTACTTCGCGCTGCGGGACATGCACAATTTCATCCTGATAGAGCGCCATCGCGCCCCAGGCATTGCGGCTGGCCGTGTGCGCGGTGCGCAGAGTAGTCGCCACCATCTTCAGATTGGGATATGCCGCAGCCACATTCCGCAGCATCTTTTCATAGCTGGCAATCGGAAGCTCGTCAAAGTCTTCCGTCACTCCCTCAAGCTGGACGCCAAGCATTGCTGAAAAATCTTCTTCATTTCCCAGCAGCAGGTCCACCTTGCGCACCAGATCGCGGTTTACCTGCTGCGCCTTGGCTTTGCCGCCAATGGCTTTCCATAGGGACTCGCGATAGTTCAGGTCGAAGGAAATGATTGTTCCATATTTCCGCGCCGTATCCATCGCTTCGGCAGCAACGTCCGGGGTCGTTTCAGAAAGAGCAGCAAAGATTCCGCCCGTGTGGAACCATCGCGAGCCATTCTGCGGCCCAAAGATGGCCTCCCAATCAAAGTCACCCCTCTTCACCTGAGAAATCGCCGTGTGGCCGCGGTCCGAGCAGCCAACCGCAGCACGCACTCCGTAGCCGCGCTCGGTAAAGTTCAGTCCGTTGCGAACAGTGCGTCCCACTCCGTCATATTTCACCCAGCGGATCAGCGATGTGTCCACCCCGCCCTGCAGGATTAAGTCCTCAACCAGGCGGCCCACCGGATTATCGGCAAATGTTGTTACAACCGCCGTTTTCAGGCCAAAACAGCGCCGCAGCCCGCGGGCGACGTTATACTCGCCGCCACCTTCCCAGACGGTGAACTGCCTCGTAGTGTGGACCCTTCCCTCACCCGGATCCAGTCTCAGCATGACCTCACCCAGGCTGACGCTGTCCCACCGGCAGGCATTTGTTTTCAGGACAATTGGTTCCATTCGCTCCTTCCTCTTGTACCGCTATCCGGTACGCTGTCCCACAATTGATTTTGGAAGGATTGGTAATTGTCCAGAGCAACGGCTGTCAACTCTGTTCGTCGTCTTCCTCGCTCTGCCGCAGTCCGTGCTTTTCCATTCGGTAGATCAGCGTACGCCGGCTGATATCCAGATAGCGCGCTGCCTGCGTCTGATTTCCCTTGAATTTTTCCAGCGCTCGCAGCAGAAGCTCCCGCTCGATGTTCTCAAGGCTAATGCCCTCATCGGGCAGCTCCAGCAGCAGCGATTTCGATAGACTCGCAGGAGCGCTGCGCAGTTCTTCCGGCAGATCGTGCTCCGTAATCTCTTCGCCATTGGAGAGGACCAGCATCCGCTCAATCACGTTTTCCATCTCGCGAATGTTTCCCGGCCAGCGATACCCGGTAAAATGTGCTCCAACAGAGGGTGAGACCCGAACGTTCTGCATCCCATGCCGCTCTTTCGCTTTGTGGAACAAATGCTCCACAAGCTCTGGAATGTCTTCTTTCCTCTCCCGCAGCGGAGGAAGAGAGAGCGGAACAACCGCAAGCCTGTAATACAGGTCTTCCCGGAAAGTACCGTCGTCTACCATGGCCTGCAGATTGCGATGTGTGGCAGCAATGATCCGAACATGGATGGTCTGCGTTGCGGTTGCTCCAACACGCTCCACTTCTCCATGTTGGATGAGCCGCAGCAGTTTTACCTGCGATTCAAGCGGCAGCTCGCCAATTTCATCCAGAAACAGGGTGCCCCCATCGGCCATCTCGACTCTACCTGGCTTGCTGTTGCTGGCCCCAGTAAAGGCTCCCTTGGCGTAACCAAACAGTTCGGCTTCAATCAGGTCCTTTGGGATCGCCCCGCAGTTGATGGTTACAAAAGGCCGATTGACTCTGCGGCTATTGTGGTGGATGGCGCGTGCGAGCAGTTCTTTTCCTGTCCCGGTCTCTCCTTGAATCAGCACCGTAGTATCATGCTGGGCCACACGCGAGGCCATTTCAAGAACACGCAGCAGGCTCTTGGAGTGTCCCACGATATTTTCAAACCCATAACGCTGATCGAGCGCCGACCGCAGATTGCGCACTTCGTCAATCAGGCTCTGGCGCTCCATCGCCCGATGCACAGCCAGCATCAGTGCTTCGTAGTCTATGGGCTTGGTAATGTAGTCATATGCGCCCAGCCGCATGGCCTGTACTGCAGTCTCAATACTGCCAAAGGCCGTAATCATAATGACAGTTGTCTGGATCTCCGATGCAGCAATTCGACGCAAGAGTTCAATACCGTCCAGATCAGGCATACGTAAGTCGGTAATGACCAGCTTTGGGCGCCGGTCCATCAGGAGACGGTATGCCTCATTGCCTGTGGCCGCCGGCAGCACTTCGTAGCCGGCCTCAGCAAGCTGCATCTGCATCACCCGGCGCACGCTGCTGTCATCGTCCACAATCAGGATGAGATTAGCGGACACGCGGCGCTTCTCCATTCCGAGGCAGCTCGATGCGGAACGTTGTGCCTCCTTCTTTGTTTCTGCTGAATGAAATCTTTCCGCCATGCTGGGAAAGAATCATGGAGGAGACTGCGAGTCCCAGCCCTGTTCCCTTTGGTTTGGTCGTAAAGAAGGGGTCAAAAATCTGGTCGGCTACCCCGTCCGGAATACCAACCCCGCGGTCTTCTACTTCCATGATGACGGCACCTCCGCTGTACGCCGTTCGCAGCATCACTGTTCCGCCAGCAGGCGATGCCTCCACAGCGTTGATGACAAGATTGAGCAATACCTGTTTCAGCTGTTCCGGGTCGCATTCAATTTCCGGACAACCCTCAAGCGGTTGATGGACCAAGGCGACCTGACTGGCTTCCGCCACGTGAGCAGCCAGTGTGGTGACCGAAGCAAGTACGGCATTCGGATCGGTTTTGTGCAAACGTGGCGAACGCGGCTTGGCAAAATTCAGAAAGCCGGTAAGTAGTTTGTTCAGCCGCTGTGATTCCTTATCAATAATGTCGAGGCTGTCCCGAATATATTCAGGCGATGCAGAGCCACGCCTCAGAATTCCTGCTGCGCCTGAAATGCTTGCCAAAGGATTACGGATCTCATGCGCCAGGCTGGCCGCAAGCTGGCCTGCCGCAGACAATCGTTCCGCTTTCTTCATATGGGCGATATTTTCTTGCAACTCTAGATAGACCTTTTCAAGCTCTTGTTTGGTCTGTTCTAGATTTCTCCGTTGTGCGCGCTCTCTGTCCGAGAGATAGCCTGCAATCAATCCCGCTGCACTGAAGATAGAAAGTTCTACGATCTGATCTTTTGCATCAACCGGCCAGCGATGCCAGTGGTGCGCGATCAAAGGCGCATTGACCGCGCCGGCCAGCAGCGCCGACCACAAAGCACCACGCAAACCAAACAGAATTCCTGCCATCATGAGCGGCAAAAAATTCAGGTGATGCAGAATATTGTGCGCCCACAGATTATTCCCCGGCACGATCATCGTGAGCATGGCCAGACAAAGAAGCAGCAGCACAATCAATGCCACTCCGGGCACAGACCTTTCCAGCCACAACCGCGGACTCCATCCCATAGAAAAAGAATATCGGCAAACAACCTGGTCCATGCCTCGGACAGTCGTCATGGCCATCAGAGCTGCAACCAGCGTTCCACAATGATTCCTGGCTTGTCATCCTGATGCAGAGTCAAGGCCCTCTCACCAGGTTTCGTGAATGTTCTACGTTCATGTGTACCAAATGGGACAAACGCTGCCTGGAGCCTGTACCAAATCAGGCGAAAATCCTTGAGACTCCTCAAAAATCCGTGATTTTTGAATTGGCACTGTGTTTGCTTTACGCATGATGTGCGATTGCTGACTGATTTCCTGCTCGTGGCCCTTTTTACGGTTCCGTGTTTGTATGCGCAGGCTGCAACACCACTCACGCTGGACCAGGCCCTTGCGCTTGCGAAAAAAAATAACCCTCGGCTCCGCGCCGCTGAAGCCATGATCGAGCGCGCAAAGGCAGGCATTGAGACCGCACGGGCATATACCAACCCGACGTTTGAGTTTCTTGCCGGAAACCAGAGCGCTTTGCCCATCGCCACTCCCGGTGTTCCTGGGCTTCTCCAGCATTACAGCGCCGGGCAGACGCTTGAAATCCCCGCCGAGCGCAGAAGCCGCATTCATGCCTCGCGGCTGGAATTTCTCAGTAGTGAATACGAATCAGCAGCCATCCATCTTTCTGTGGATGCTCAAGTAAAACGGGCATTTTATGATGTGCTGCGCCGGAAACAGCAAGTAGCCTATGCCAGAGACAATCTGGGTCTGGTCGAGGAGCTTCGCCGCCGTGTCAGCGTCGAAGTGCAGGTTGGGGAAAAAGGAAAGTTGGAACTGACCCGTGCAGAAGCCGAACTGGCCCGGGCCCGGGCCGCGGTAAACAGCGCTGAGGTGGAACTTGCCAATGCGCAGGCGGTCCTTAAGGCCACGATCGGCGCTTCCGCAAACAGCGAATTTGATCCCCAAGGTTCACTCGACAACCGCGTGCAGCTGGCTCCTCTGGACGAACTCCGGCAGCAGGTCTTCGCCGTCCATCCCGCCCTGTCTCAGGCAAAAACGGAAACCGCGCGGGCTGAAACTCTGGTCAGCCATGAACGCGCCAAACGGGTGCCGCAGCCAACTTTTTACGGAGAATACGAACATCAGCCAGACATCTCTTTTTACCGCTTCGGCGTAAACCTTCCTCTTCCGCTGTGGGACCGACGCAAGGGCCCCATTGCCGAGGCACAGGCAGAAGTCAAGCGGGCGCAGGCAATCACCCGCCAGCGCGAGCTGGAAATTCTCGCTGCGCTGGAGCGCGCCTATGACCAATACCAGATTTCTGACCAGCAGGTACAAGGCCTTCAGGCCGGATCTCTGCGCGAAGCGGAAGCTGCTGTCGAGGCCGCACAGAATGCCTACAAATTCGGAGAGCGTGGAATTCTTGAGGTGCTCGATGCGCAGCGCGTCCTGCAGGGCGTGCGTACAGACCTGCTCGATGCTGAATTTGCTCGTCAATCTGCATTGATTGATCTGCAGGAACTCGGGGCCACTCCATAACAGAGGACATTGGAATGCTGAACAGAATTGGTATAGCCGCATTGATTTTAACGGGAACGCTGCTGGGGACCTCGGGCTGTAAACATGCTGCGGAAGCCAGCAAGACGGCCGGCCCTGCTGTCAAAGACCCTTTGAAAGTCCGGCTGACTCCTGAACTCCAAAAAGACATTCACACCGGACTTCCTGCCTGGCAGCAGGTCACGACGCAGGAAAAGGTCGCCGCCCGTGTTGAAACGGATGCCTCTCGTGTGGCCCGCATCGGCTCACCGGTTGAAGGCCGCATTACAAAGGTTCTGGTGCTCGAAGGTCAGCATGTCTCTCGCGGACAGCTCCTTGCCACCCTGCACAGCAATGCGCTCTCAGACACGCAATTTGCCTTCATCAAAGCGTATTCACAGGAAAAACTGGCAGAGCAATCCGCACAGCGGGCAAAGCTGCTTGTCCAGTCTGACGTCATCGGAACAGCAGAGTTGCAGAGACGCGAAGCGGAAGTGCTGCAAACCAGCGCCGAGGTCGCCGCTCTGCGCGCACAGTTGCGCGGACTGGGCATGTCCGACAGCGCCATTCGTCAGCTGGAAACAACGCGCAAGCTGAATTCCGACTACCCTGTTATCGCCTCCATCTCCGGTACAGTGATTGAAAGAAAAGTGACCGTCGGCCAGGTCGTGCAGCCGGCAGATCTCGCCTTTCAGATTGCTGATCTCTCCAGTCTGTGGCTCGTTGCCGATGTGCCGGAAGAACACGCTGCATCGCTTCACGTGGGCAAAACAGTGATTGCCGAAGTCCCATCGCTGCCGAACCTTACCGTCAATGGAAAACTCTCTTTTGTAAGCCCGGTCGTAGATCCGGCGACGCGCACCGTGCAGGCACGCATGAACCTTCTCAATCCCGATGGCGTTTTCAAGCCTGAAATGCTGGCCACCATGACCTTTGAAAGCCAGCCCGAGAAAAGGCTGACGATTCCTGCCACAGCCGTTGTCCGCGAAGAAAACAAGGACCATATTTTTGTGCAGACAGCACAAAATGAATTTCAGCTGCGCGAAGTTGAGCTTGGCCCGGAGATAGCAGACAGGTGGGTCGTGCTTCACGGACTTTCTCCACAGGAAACGATCGTGCTCGATGGCGCCTTCCATCTGAACAATAAGCGCAGGCAGGACCTGATTCAGGGAGGTGAATAATGCGTGCGCTCATCTCTGCTGTTCTGAAGCAGCGTCTTGTTGTTGCAGTCGTTGCGCTCATTCTGCTTGGTTTTGGCATCAACGCGGCGCAGCATCTTTCTGTGGACGCATTTCCTGACGTGACCAATGTGCAGGTACAGATTGCCACGGAAGCCCCGGGAAAGTCCCCTGAAGAGGTCGAGCGTTTCATCACCATCCCCATTGAGATCGCCATGACTGGGCTGCCCGGCCTCACCGACATGCGTTCACTCAACAAACCGGGCCTTTCACTCATCACGCTTGTCTTTGAAGATGGCAAGGGCGTCTATTTTGAGCGCCAGCTTGTAAACGAGAGATTGGGCGAAGTGCGCGATCGTATGCCGGAAGGCGTGAATCCGGTACTTGGACCGGTGTCTAATGCGCTCGGTGAGGTCTACCAGTACACGCTGGAGCGTCCCGATGACGGCAAACGTGCTCTGACTCATGACGAGCTTGTCGAGCGCCGTACCATTCAGGACTGGATTGTGCGCCCGCTTTTACGTTCCATTCCCGGAGTGGCTGAGATCAATTCCACCGGCGGCTTCGTCAAGCAATATGAAACCCTGGTAGATCCGCAAAAGCTACGCTACTACGGCCTGACCATCGAAGACGTCTACGCAGCACTCAAGCGCAACAATGAGAATGCCGGCGGGGGCATCTTGCCCCAGCACGCCGAGCAATATCTGATTCGCAGCGTCGGCCTGATTCGGAACCTCGATGACATCCGCAACATCGTACTTAAGGAAAATGCAGGCACGCCAGTCTATGTCCGTGATGTTGCCGAAGTGCGCATGGGTGAAGAGGTCCGCTATGGCGCGATGGTCAAAGGCGGATACACAGAGGCCGTTGGCGGCGTGGTCATGATGATTGCCGGAGGCAATGCCAAGGAAATCGTCAGCAAAATCAAAGAGCGGGTCGCTGAAATCAACAGCAAAAACATGGTCCCAGGCAGCCTGAAGATTGTTCCATACTATGACCGCTCACGGCTTGTGGATGCCGCAATTCATACGGTCACAGAGGTCCTGGAAGAGGGCATCGTCCTGGTTGTTGTAGTGCTCTTTTTGTATCTGGGAGACCTGCGCTCCAGCCTTATTGTTTGCTCAAACCTTCTTCTCACGCCGTTGCTCACATTCCTGGTGATGAATCAGATTGGTCTCTCAGCAAACCTGATGTCGCTGGGCGGCCTTGCCATCGCAATCGGGCTGATGGTAGACGGCTCCGTCGTTGTGGTGGAGAACGTCTTCGCAAAGTTGAGCCATGGAAGCCAGGACAGCCGCCTGCATGTCGTCCTGGATGCCGTGACCGAGGTGGCCACCCCTGTCATCTTTGGCGTCACCATCATTGTGCTCGTCTTTCTGCCACTGATGACGCTCGAAGGCACAGAAGGCAAAATGTTTGCGCCGCTCGCCTACACCATTGCGATTGCACTGCTGCTTTCGCTGGTCCTTTCGCTGTCACTCTCCCCCGTGCTTTCTGCCTTCTTTCTCAAGGGCGGATCGGAAAAAGACACGCGGCTCGTCTCTCTTTTGCGGCGCCCCTATCGCCGCATTCTCGGCTGGGCCATGGCGAATCAAAGGAAGAGCGTCGCAGCAGTGGTCCTCTTGTTTGCGGCCTCTCTGTGTCTATTCCCGTTTCTTGGGACCTCCTTTATTCCAGAGATGCAGGAAGGCACGCTCGGCCCAAATGCTGACCGGGTCCCGAACATCTCTCTGGATGAATCCATCAAAATGGAGCTCCAGATGCAGCGCCTCATGCGCGATATTCCCGGAGTGGAAAGCGTCGTTTCCCGACTCGGACGCGGCGAATCTCCCGCCGATCCAGCTGGACCAAACGAAGCTGATGTCATCGCATCCCTGACTCCCGTAGACCAGCGTCCCCGCTGGCTGACACAGGAAGTCATTGCTGACAGGATGCGCAAGGCACTGTCTGCCATTCCCGGCATCAATCTGGTGATGTCGCAGCCCATCTCAGACCGTGTCGATGAGATGGTCACCGGCGTGCGCGCTGATATTGCCGTCAAAATCTTTGGCGATGATCTCGACACGCTGATTGAGAAGGCCCAGCAGGTGGCCAGGGTCGCCACTTCCATCCGCGGTACGCAGGACACCCGCATCGACCGCGTCGGGGGCCAGCAATACCTTGTCATTGGCATCAACCGATCTGCCATCGCGCGTTACGGAATCAACGCCTCGGACATCAACGACACCATTGAGATGGCCGTCGCAGGAAAGAGCGCAACAGAAATCTACGAAGGTGAACGGCGGTTCCAGGCCGTAGTGCGCCTGCCGGAGCAGTACCGCAAAAGCGTGAATGACATCCGGCAAATCATGATCTCTGCACCCAACGGTACTCGTGTGCCGCTGGAAGATCTTGCCGACATCCGCGTGCTCGAAGGCCCTGCACAAATCAACCGAGACATGGGCAAACGCAGGATTGTCGTCGCCATCAACGTGCAGGGCCGCGACCTGGGAGGATATGTGGCCGAACTCCAGCAGAAGGTCAACGCTCAAGTACCCTTGCCTCCCGGCTATTTTCTGCAGTGGGGCGGTCAGTTCCAGAACATGCAGCGCGCCATGCATCATCTCATGATCATTGTGCCCATCACCATCGGCGCCATCTATTTCCTGCTTTTCCTGCTCTTTCATTCCCTGCGCTTCGCCGCGCTCATCATCACGGTCCTGCCCTTTGCTTCCATCGGCGGCGTCTTCGGGCTGTTTCTCTCTCGGGAATACCTTTCCGTTCCGGCATCGGTGGGCTTTATTGCGCTCTGGGGCATTGCTGTACTGAACGGTGTTGTTCTGGTCTCCTATATTCGTAAATTGCGGGAAGGAGGAATGTCACAGCAAGAGGCCATCCTTGAGGGCACCCATCTGCGTTTCCGCCCCGTCATGATGACCGCAACGGTTGCCGCCCTTGGACTGGTTCCCTTTCTCTTCGCCACAGGACCGGGGTCAGAAATTCAGCGTCCATTGGCCATTGTTGTCATCGGTGGCCTGGTGACCTCGACCCTTCTGACTCTGGTCATTGTCCCCTGTCTTTATGCTTTCTTTGAGGGCAAACCGCAGGATGTTGCCGACGTGGAAATGGAGCACCATCTCCTGAGTTGAAGCCCTTGCGTCCTTTATTCTCCTGGCAGCATCTGCTAATGTATACGGGGATTGCAACTTAACAAGGACAGAATGACACCGATGGCCAAAGCAGTCTGGAACGGAAAAGTGATTGCAGAAAGTGATACATACGAGACGGTGGAAGGCAACATTTACTTCCCGGAAAATACCGTAAAACGGGAGTTTTTACGCCCCAGCTCGACGACGTCCACCTGTCCGTGGAAAGGCCTGGCCCGCTACTACAGCGTCGTCGTGGACGGACAGGAGAACCAGGATGCAGCGTGGTATTATCCCGACCCTAAGCCCGCAGCCCGCAAGATCAAAAACCATATCGCCTTCTGGCGCGGCGTAGAAATTGAAAAATAAGGGCAGGGCCTGGATCCGCATCAAACGTCTTTGGATACGGGCCTGCTGGAACTGCCTCCCGTAAAACCAAGGGTGGAAACGGATCCTCTATCTCCCGCACTACTAAGTGTGGAGAAAACCGAGGTGAAAACACTCCATCACAATTTGCGGATCTGGCTCACCTGCATCATGCCCGTTCTTACCTCGTGGATGGTTCGTTTTTCTTAACACTGCCTTTCACCTGAGGCACGGCGATGGGTCTGCGCAGTGGCACAATCGCTGCTTCCTGTTGTGGAAAGCCCTGCTGCATCCGGCTGAGCATTTCCGTCCTCACATAATCCACAAAGCTCTGCATCTGCCGATTCATTTCTTCCATGCGCTCGCGCATTTGCAGAATAATTGCGATGCCGGCAATGTTCACGCCCAGATCGCGCGCCAGATTCAGAATGAACTCCAGCCGTTCCAGGTCCTCATCCGTATAGAGACGGGTATTGCCTTCCGTGCGCGAAGGCTTCAGCAGCCCTTCGCGCTCATACAGCCGCAGTGTCTGCGGATGGATGCCGTACATCTCGGCCACCGCCGAGATCATGTATGCTCCTTTGGATTTACGTTTTGTCGGCATAAGGCTTCTATCGCTCCACAAACCAGCGGCCTGCCGCATCCTGCACCCGGAGCCCTCCGAAGCGCACAATACGGGGAAGCAGATTGTGAAGAAAACCTCCACTCATTCTGTATGGAACAAACGCTTTCACGCAGTAACCATTCCGGTGCTCAATCTCAATCATGACTGCGTCCTTGTGCCCCTCGTTGGTTGGTTTTTCCAGGACAACATTCGCTCCCGCCGCGGCCGCAATAATCTCACCCCTGCTGGCCCGCTCCCGGAATTGCTGCTCCAGAAGCTCCAGGAGCATCGGCGGATCGGCCGGCAGGTCCGGATGTGCGACGGTTTCGTTATGGATCCGTCGCTCGGGGGACAAGGAAAAGCCTATCGGCGCAAATTCGCCGTATTTGATGAGCATCCGCCGCGCATAGTTCACAACGGCATTCAGTAGCTCATTAGCATCGCTTCGGACCTGTTTTGTGTCGTCCACCTTCCTCCCTCGAATCCCGTCACGTGCCGCAAAATCAGCCCGGCAGAGATGCAGAAACAGTCGTGGCTAAATCTTGGCCCAGATGCCCGCCCTGGGATCTGCCGGGTTGAGTCTGGCCAGTTCGCGCAGGATCTCCTTCGATTTCTCATCCTGCACCTGCGGAACGACAATCTCTACCGTAACAATCTGGTCGCCACGCATACCCTCCCGGGTCGCAGAAGGTACCCCCCGCTCCCTCATCCTCAGCTTCTGGCCCGATTGGGTCCCAGGCGGAATCCGCAACTGCGCCCGCCCGTCGATGGTGGGGACCTCGACTTTCGCGCCCAGGGCCGCTTCGGTCACTGTCACCGGTACGGTCATGTGGATGTCATCCCCCTGCCGCGTAAAAACAGGATGAGCCCCCGTGCGAACAATCAGGTATAAATCTCCGGGAGCACCGCCATTTCGTCCGGCATTGCCCTTTCCGGCCAGGCGGATGCGCTGCCCGTCTCGCGTCCCGGGCTTGATACGGAACTCGATCGGTTCGGAGCGCATCACGACTCCCTCGCCGTGACAGGTCGCGCAGGAGCTCTGCCGCTTACCACTTCCGCCACAGCTGGGGCACGGTATGTTGAACTTCATCCGCCCTCCCATCTGGGTCACCTGTCCAGTCCCGTGGCATTCGGGGCAGGTATAGGACCCGCCCGTGGTCGACCGTCCCTTACACGTCGGACAAACCTCTTGCCTCTGCACCTGCACCCGAGCTGACCCGCCGCGGATGGCCGTCCAGAAGTCTACTGTGACCTGATATTCCAGGTCCGTACCAGGTACCGGACCCCGTTGCCGTTCCTCGCGGTTAAAAATGCCGGAAAAAATATCGCGGAAGCTTCCCCATCCGCTGGACTGCGTGCCTCCACCACCTGTTCCACCAGCAAAGTCGGAGAAATCAAAGCCGCCAAAGTCGAATGGCACTTCCTGCTGCGCGCCCGCTCCATGGGCCTGGTATCCGCGTGCCGCAGCTTCCGCCGCAGCAGGATCAATCTGGTCTGAGTAAAAGCCGAACTGGTCGTAAATTTTCCGCTTCTTCTCGTCACTCAGAATGTCATGTGCTTCTGAAATTTCCTTGAACTTCTCCTCGGCCTTCTTGTCGCCAGGGTTTACGTCCGGATGATATTTCCGCGCGAGTTTCCGGAAGGCCTTGCGCACCTCGTCCTGAGTGGCCGTCTTTTTAATGCCGAGAATGGCGTAATAGTCTTTATTTTGTGTTGCAGGCATTGTCGCAATTCAAAAAATCGAAGCATTCTCCGCGCTGTGGAAACCCCATCCGATCTGGAGAATGCCTCACTGTCCTTTATCGTATTATGCTGAAGAAACTCCAGCAAAACACACTCAGATTTTAGATGCACGCCTCACTGCACAGGGATCACTAGATATTGCTCCAGTTTTCCATCCGGCATCGTATAGGTGGTCACCCGCAGACGCTGCAGAGTATGGGCAAACTCCACCGCGAACTCCCGGAAGGTCATCCCTCCGCGCAATTCTTCGGCCACCTGCCGGAAACTTACCGGATCACCCAGCGGCTTCAGACTTGATGCAAAATCTTCAAGGGCCTGTTGGCTGAAATATGCATTGCAATTTTCGGTAAAAAGCGTGCGGTCAATCTGACCTTGCTGTAACCCCTTGAAAATCCTCAGCGTCTGGGCCTCGGCTCCCTGCGCCGATTTCGCTTCAATGCCCAGCACCAGGGGGGTCAGTTGCCGTGCGATCGCCGAGGCCGCCGAAGAGGCGTCCTGGTTGGTCAGTACCACAATTGCTGCCTTGTCGTCCGGAAAGACGATGTTCTCGGCAACGAATCCGGAGACTTCCCCGGTGTGCTCCAGGGCCGCATGCCCCATTCTCGGCGTCGTAAAGACACCGAGTCCATAACCAGTATCTGTGCCGTCCTTTAATTTCACTGAGGTGAACATCTGCTGGTAAGACCCGGGCGCCAGCAGCGAGCGGTCCATCATACTGATGTCCCAAAGTGCCAGGTCATAGGCCGGCATCGCCAGCTCGCCGGCGGCAAACATCCATCCTGCCCCCTCTTTTGGCGCGGGACGCAGCGGCCCCAGAGCATACCGGATATACCCTTCTGCGTCGGTGTCTCCCAGCCGCGCAAGGTCTGTATCGTACACCGATTGCATCTTCAGCGGAGCGAAGATGTGCTCCTGCAGAAACTTCATCAGAGGCTCACCGCTGACCTTCTCGACAATCAGACCAGCAATCACATAATTTGTGTTGGAGTACTGCCATTTCGTCCCCGGCTCAAAGTCCAGCGGCTTTTTGGCCCATGTGTCCAGAATGTGCTGGGCGGTGGTTGGTTTTCGCATGGGCGGCATGAGATAGTCTTCCGGCCAGTAGTCCTGATAACCGGATGTGTGGGAGAGCAACATCCGGATAGTCACCTCGTCACCACGCGTCAGCCCCGGGATGTACTTCGATACCGGATCATCCACGGAAAGCCTGCCCTGCTGCTCCAGCAGCAGCACCGCTGCGGCTGTAAACTGCTTGGAAATGGAACCAATGGAGTAGCGCATCCCTGGACTGGCGGGAAGCGGCGGATCGAGTCTTGCCTTGCCATAAGCATGGGTGTAGACAATCTCTCCCTTTTGCACTATAGCGATAGAAGCTGAAGGCACTCCGGTCTGTTCCAGGACCTGCGCAGCCGCTTCATCCACCTTGGACTGTAAAGCATCTGAAAGATGATGGACAGGCTGCACGGGAAGACTTTGAGCGGCGGCGCCGACACAGAGCAGAAAAATGCAGAGCAAACGTCGCATTTGGGCCCTTCTTTCTGATAAAAGAACAGCCTAGCAGAAGCAGACGAGTACAACACCCGCTTTCCCCGACTACATTTGGTATCGCGCAGTGCAACCCGATGGTATGCTGAAGCTCAAATGACCACCCGCCGCGATTTTCTGTCCCGTGCTGCCGTTACGGCGGCCGGATTGGTAACGATACCCTCGCCGGTTGACGCACAAATGGCCGAGAGCGTAAAGCGTCTGACTCCGCCCGGCAAGTCCGTCATTGTGACTCGCGAAACCGGCGACCATACCGTAGACGAGGCCTGGAAAATGCTACAGGACGGGGCCGATACTCTGGACGCCTGCAATCACATCTGCATGGGCCGCGAAGATGATCCTAACGACCATAGTGTGGGCTATGGCGGCCTGCCCAATGAAGATGGTGTCGTGGAGCTGGATGCCTGCTGCATGCACGGCCCTTCGCGGATGGCCGGCTCAGTCGGCGCAATACAGAACATCCGCCACGCCTGCCTGGTGGCCCGCCTCATCATGGAAAGGTCCGGGCACGTAATGCTCACCGGTCAGGGAGCAGAACACTTTGCGGTCATGCATGGCCTGAAACGGGAAGATCTGCTCACCGACGACGCCCGCAAAATGTGGCTGTTATGGAAGGAAAGCCGTACCAGCCAGAACTTCTGGGGGCCTCCCATGTCGGCTCCGGGGGGCAAAGATGCAAATCCAGCTCCAGTGCTGAACCACAGCGCCATTCCCCGCCATCCCGGTCCGGAATGGGCTGAAGTGGTGCGTCTGCGCTCACAGCAACTGATGGCCATGGCCGCTGACCTCGGCATTCCTCCGCAAAAACGCGCCCTCGCCGCTGCACAAATCCTCTGGCCGACCACCGGGACCGTCCATGTCTCGGTCGTCAATACAAAAGGAGAGATGTCCGGGGCCACTTCCACCTCAGGCCAGGCCTTCAAAATCGCCGGACGGCTGGGAGACTCCCCCATCATCGGAGCCGGTTGCTATACGGACCAGGACGTGGGCTCCGCCGGGGCCACCGGGTCCGGTGAAGAGAATATCAAGGTGGCCGGTGCACATACGATTGTCGAACTGATGCGGCAGGGCATGACACCCAGAGAGGCCGGACTGGAGGCCCTGCGCCGCATTGTCCGCAACTATAACGGTGATATGCAGAAGCTCCGCTACCTGGACATGATTTATTACATTGTGCGCAAAGATGGCGCTTATGCCGGATGCTCCCTCTGGAGCACCACGGCGAGCGGTGCTCCAAAGACTTTTGTCGTTCACGATGGCGTGAAGCGCACCGAAACCTGCGCGTGGCTGCTCGACGGCACAACCACGAACTGAGGCCGAATGCCATCCGCCGGGGTGACGTTGACCCTCTCAGCCCGGTTTCACTAGACTTCTATAGAAGAGTTCCCAGTCAATGCCCCTTCGCCTGAACCTGCGTCTTTTCCTCGCCTTTTTCTGTCTTACCTGTGTCTCCATCGTCGGGGCCCAGCAGTCTGCAAATCTTCCGTCTGCGCACCCCCCGGCAAAAAACCAGAAACAGCAGCCGGAAATGCCGCCTCCACCCCCGGAAAAGCCGCCGGCACTGGTCGATCCCGCGGGCCCTACCGTCAGTCTTCAGACCAGCGAGGCGCTCTTTGATGTTGCCGTGGCGCTCAACGCCTGCGGCTATGACAATGGCCTGAGTGAATCTGACCCGGTCCGGATGCATGTGCGTGATCAGGTCAACCAGGCCGCACAGCAGTCAGAAAAAGCCCGGGAAGCACGCGACAAGCTCTGTCTTTTTATCAACCAGCACCGCCTGGCCGATGCCAGCCGGGACCTGGCACAGTACGTTTCACTCGCACTTTATCTCACCCCTCCTCCGGCCCTCGCGCTCAGCGTTGACGAGGAAGACCTCCCGCCCGATGCCAATGGTATCGTTGAAATCCTTCCTCTGCTGCATTCATTTGCCGACGCCATCCAGCTCCACCTCATCTGGCTTGCCAATCGTGCAGAGTACGACGAGGAAGTTGCTCGTTTGCACAATCCTCTGACCCAGATGATTGTCAGCACAAACACTTACCTCAAGATGCCGGCCAGCACGTACAGCGGCATCCGCTTTCTTGTTGTACTGGAACCGCTGCTTTCCCCGGCACAGACGAATGCTCGTGTTTACGGCCCGGATTACGTCGTGGTGACCTCCCCTGTGAATGGCACCATCCATATGCAGGAGGTGCGCCATACCTATCTCCATTACATGATTGAGCCGCTGCTTTATTCGCGCGCCTCGTCCTTGGACCGCCTGCTGCCCATCCTGAAAACAGTCCGGGACGCTCCCCTGGATTTTCAGTACCGCGCTGATATTGTTTCTCTCGTGATCGAATGCCTCATCCGCGCCGTCGAGGCCCGCACCATGGACACGGGAGTGCAGGAATATAAGATTCCCGCAGATGTCCGCCGCTCCGACCTGGAGCGGGAGACACAGAAGCGCAATGCCTCTTTGCAGAAAATTGCCGCCATCCGTCAGCAGGCCGTCAATCGCGACATGACTGCGGGCTTTGTGCTTACGCAGTATTTCTATGACCAGCTCATCGCCTTCGAGCACACCCCTGAGAGTCTCAGCGAAGCCATCGGTCCCATGGTCTACGGAATGGATGTGGACCAGCAGGTGCACCGTGCCCGCGATATTGATTTCGCAGAGGAAGGCTCTTCGGACGTCATCAGCCACGCCTCGCGCAGGCCCCACGGCCTGGATCTGGCGGAAATCAAGTTACATCAGGGAGATGCAGCCGGAGCTGAGCAGTTGGCAGAGCAGGCCCTCAAAGACCATACCCCGGATCCAGGACGCGCCAACTACATCCTCGCCCTTACCAGTCTCATGCAGGGCCACATGGACGCAGCCGAGAAGAGCTTCAACGAAACCATCCGCCTCTCAAAGGACCCCCGTCTTCTCGCGTGGTCCCATATTTATCTGGGTCGTATCCACGATGTCCGCGATGAACGCGACCAGGCCCTGGTGGAATACCAGACGGCCCTGACGGTGCGCGACGGCCAGCCTGATACCAAAGCAGCCGCAGAAAAAGGGCTGAAGCAGCCCTTTGCGCTGCCAAAACGCGCCCAGCAGGATGACAATGATGGAAATGACGCACCTTCTTCCACGCCTTCCGGAAGCGCAGAAAAGGCCCAGCCCCCCCGCTGAATGCTCTGGGTCTGTGCTCGGGCGGGGGCTGCTCCCGTTGAGATGCCTATCCAGCCTTTTCGCCGTTCAGCAGCTGGCGGGCCCGGTTGCGCGCCCGTTCCATGACATTTTCATCATTGGCAATGGATTGCAGCTGCGGGGCAATGTTCTGCAATTGCTGCGCCTGCCCCTGTTTTACGGCTTCCTGTAGCGATTCCAGTTCTGTATCCAGCCCCAGCCGGTTATGTTCATGTTCCAATGTGAGCCTCTGGCCCACCTGCAATGTATAGGCAGTAGCAATCAGGCTGTCAGCGATCTTCATAATCTGCTGGTCCCGTGACCAATTGAAGGTGCACGACCCGTCCCCATCCGGGCCCGTGTACATCAGGGCCTTCTTGCCCGTAAATGCCATCTTCGCCCGGGTGCTTTCACATGCCACATCGAAAAAATTATGCGATCGGGCCGTCTTGAACAGAAAACCTAGCAGGGGATCCACAATCCGGATGTCGACATCGAGAGGCTCTGCCGTAATCCCCTCGGTATCTGCAGTCGGAGCGGTACCCGTCTGGGACTGGAAGTGTCCGGTTCCGTCCTCGTTGATGTCAATCACATAGGTGGAAGGTTGCAGTTTGGGGTTCTCGAAGATAAACCGGATATGCGCTTTGCTTGGACTGTCCTGCGCAAATGCTCCGGCTGCGAAACCAAAGGCCAGCATGGCCAGCAATCGTCTCTTCATTTAACGGACGGCTCCGCTTTGTAAAGTCAGAGTTTGCGTAGTGTGGATGTGGCAAATAGCAATGGCCAGCGCGTCGGCGGCATCGGCCGGCTCTGGTGTTTTGTCCAGATGCAGCAGCCGCGTCACCATGAATTGCACCTGCTCCTTCTGCGCTAATCCATATCCCACCACGGTAGATTTGATTGTGAGAGGAGCATATTCTGCTACAAAAAGATTCGCATTTGCTGCCGCCAGCAGGGCCACTCCTCGCACCTGTCCCAGTTTCAGCGCAGACTTGGCATTTACGGAGTAAAAGACCTCCTCGACTGCAACCACGTCCGGCTGGTGCGCGGCCAGCAGAGTGCTGAGTTCTGCATATAGCAATGCCAGACGTTGGGCGAGGGAAAGCTTCTTGGGCAGCCGGATTCCGCCTGCTGCCAACGCCTTCAACACGGGATCGCGATGCGCGCTCTCCCACTCCACCACACCATAGCCGGTGCACTCTGTGCCGCAGTCAATGCCAAAAACCCGCATTCAGAATGAGTGTAGCCCATTGCGAACAAAGCCAGACAGAGGCCTTTCCACTCCGAACGGACTACTGGCGGTTCAGCGTGAAATTCCCTCCAGCGGCGAGCTGGCCGTTGCATACAGCTTGCGGGGCATTCTTCCGGCCAGGTAGGCCTGCCGTCCAGCGAGCACGGCATGCTGCATGGCCTCCGCCATCAGGACCGGATGCGCCGCAGAGGCAATCGCGGTATTCATTAACACCCCATCGGCCCCCAACTCCATGGCCACCACCGCATCGGATGCCGTACCCACACCGGCATCCACAATCAGTGGCACCTCTGTAATCATCTCTCGCAGAATCTGAAGGGTGGCCCGGTTCTGGATCCCAAGTCCACTCCCGATGGGGGCCGCCAGCGGCATCACAGCGGCTGCGCCTGCATCAATCAAACGCTTCGCAAACACAATGTCATCAGAGGTATACGGCAAAACCGTAAAGCCTTCCTTTACTAAAATGCGGGTGGCCTCCAGTGTTGCCTGGACATCCGGGTAGAGGGTCGCTTGGTCCCCGATGACCTCGATCTTCACCCAATCAGAAATTCCAACTTCGCGTGCCAGTCTGGCCGCGCGCACCGCCTCTTCCGCCGTGTAGCAGCCTGCCGTGTTCGGCAGCAGAAAATAGCGCTGCGGATCAATGTAGTCCAGAAGCGATTCCTTTGAGCGGTCCAGATTCACGCGCCGGACGGCAACCGTGACCATCTCGGCACCTGAGGCTTCGATGGCCGCCTGCGTCTCCGGACCATCCTTGTATTTCCCTGTGCCCACAATCAGCCTCGACTGAAAGGCACGCCCTGCAATCACCAGTGGTTCCATGTGTTCATTGTAGAGCCGAACCAGCTACCAGACTGCCTCATCATGTTCGAAGTGGATCACAATTTTGTTGGCCCACCCTGCGATGTGGTCTCGTACAAGCACAGGCTTGCGCTTTTCATGAGCTTATAGAATCCGACAAACTTTATGGCGGTACGAAAAACATCCCGATTTCTCGCTGCCGCCACGTCTGCTCCCACGCAGGAGTTGCCTTTCGTAGGCATCCTACTCACCGGGAGGAAAGCACTCGGACAAGCAGCCTGGCTTCCCTCTTCTACATACCCACGACCAAGGAGATATGAATTTATGGACTACCGCATTCATCGGGGTGAGATCCAGGAAGACCAGCTCACTGCTATGTTGGAAGGTTATTCAGCACGTTGGCCCACCAGCCTGTTTCTGGCTGCTGCCTTCGGCTCCATCGTAAGTTCCCTCGTATTGAAATCACAACGAAAAGACAACCTCGCCATTTTTGTGGGCCAATGGGTGGCACCCTTGTTGATTCTCGGCCTCTACAACAAAACCGTGAAACAGCACGGCTCCGATGCATCTGCTGAGTCCACGGGTTCAGGCGGCCAAGTCTAGCTTTGACGGGGCCTTCCTGAGCAAAAGGCCCGCTTCGCTGCGGGCCTTTTACCGGTGGACTGTTGGGATTGACCTGAGGCGCCTTCTCTTCGATGGGCCTTGGCGGAATGCCAGGACTGGAGCAGAAGCGCCCCTAAGCCTCAGCCACCTCACGATCGGTCATCGAACAACTGCCGTCACAATTCTTCATTTTGCTGGACCACCTCCTTTCCCGTGTACCTGCGACCTTATGCCTTGCCACAGAAAAAATCAAGCCTCACCAAGCCTCACCAGGAATGCCAGTAGCCATCTCGCTGCGTCAATGTTACTTCCACGCCAAAAAGACTGCGCAGCCGATCAGCGGTAATCAGTTCTGTCTTTGGGCCATCGGCAACAATGCGCCCGCTGCGCATCATGATGACGCGGTCAATCTCGGGAAGAATATCGGCCAGGTGGTGTGTGACCATCATGATGCCCGTGCCCTGTCGGGCCACGATACGTAATGTTTCCCGCAATTCGCGCTGGGCGGCAATGTCCAGTGCGTTCGATGGCTCATCGAGCAGAAGCATCTCCGGTTGATGGACGAGCGCACGGGCAATCATGATGCGGCGCTGCTCTCCGGCCGACATCTCACCCACCAGTTTGTCGGCCAGGTGTGTGGCTTCCATCAGGACCATGGCTTCATGGGCGCGCTGCCACATCTCTTCACTAATGTGCAGATTGGGCCAGATGGTGGACGCCGAGAAGAAGCCGGCCACCACGACATCGCGCCCTTTGGAAACAGGAGTACGCTCGCCCGGCATGTCGGCCGAAACAACACCCAAATGCCGACGCAATTGGGAAACGTCCCACCGCTCGCGCCCCAGCAAACTGCATCGCATCTCCGGAGTGAAAATCGGATAGCACTCGCAGGTGATGGTCTTAATCAGCGTGGATTTTCCGCAGCCGTTTGGCCCCAGGATGGCAACATGTTCCCCTGTTTTGATCCGTAAACTCACATCATGCAGCACAATGGCCTCACCACGGGCCACGTGGACATGTTCCATGCACAGAAATTCTTTCTCCTGTTCTTTCAGCAAACCAATTCCCTCTGTGAAAATTGTTATCTTGTTTAGAGTAACCGCCGACAATGAACGACTCATCGCTTCTTACTCAGGACGCATTGCCTTCCGGCTTCCGTTTCGCTGCCGTCAAGGCCGGAATCAAACCCAGTGGCAACCTGGATCTGGCCCTTGCCGTAGCGGACTTAACGGCAAGCGCTGCTGCCATGTTTACCAGCAACCGGGTCGTGGCCGCGCCTGTTCTCGTGGGCCGCAGACACATGAAGCGCAGCAAAGGCCGCGTGCGGACGGTGATCGTCAATGCCGGCAATGCAAATTGTGCCACCGGGCCCGCCGGCATCGAGGCCTGCGAAAAGGTATGCCGCGCCGCAGCCGCGGCGTTTGACTGCCAGGAAGACGAAGTCTTTCCCTCCTCCACCGGAATCATCGGGGTCCCGCTGCCGTCAGAAAAACCGATCCATGCCCTGCCGCAGCTTGCAGCCACTCTCGCCGCCACGCCGGAGCAGTTTTCCCTTTTTGCCCGTGCCATTCTGACCACCGACACGAAACCAAAGGTGGCAACGGCCCGGATATCTGTCAACGAAAAGACTGTGAAAATTGCCGGCGTCTGTAAGGGTGCCGGGATGATTCATCCACAGCTCGTTCCTCACGCAACCATGCTTGTGTATCTCTTCACAGATGCGGCGATCAGCCCGGAAGACCTGGACGCGCTTCTCCAGAAGAGCGTGGAAGTCAGTTTCAATCGCATTTCCATCGACGGAGACACATCGACCAATGACACGGTCCTTCTGCTGGCCTCCGGCGCCAGCGGTGTCCCCATGGATGCCTCCAGCGCGGCCTTCAGCAATGCCCTCACAGAAGTATGTACCTCTTTGGCCAAGCAGATTGTCGACGACGGAGAAGGCGTGACGCATGTTGTGGAATTGCAGATCGAGGGCGCACCTACAGACCGGGACGCGCTCTCCGTGGCGAAGGCCATTGCGCATTCTCCACTGGTCAAGACGGCATGGGCCGGATGCGATCCGAACTGGGGACGTTTGATGGCCGCCGCTGGTTATTCCGGCGTCGCAGTAGATCCGGAACGCATCAGCATCTGGTTTGGAGACCTTCCCATTTGCCGGAACGGTGGTCGTGCGCCGGAATTCGACGAAGCGGCCGCGCACCAGTATCTGAAGCAGCGGAATTTCACCGTGCGGATAGATTTGGGTCTGGGACGGGGCTTCTGCCGTTTCTGGACCACAGACCTGACTGCGGACTATGTGCATATTAACGCCGACTACTCAACCTAGAAAAGTTTTTTGTGGCAGCAGTCGTACACTGCAACAAAAACTGTGCAGAGCGCTAGACCCCTCGTTATTTCTGGATTTTTTGATATTTGCTCCCAGTCTTGCACAGGCTTTTTCACAATTCTGTTGAAAACCTCAGACAACGCCCTGAACTCTTGGGAAAAAATGCGCTGCTAGAATTTTGAGAAAAAGATGACCACCAGCAGACCCGGCATGCAAAAGACCTTCTCGCTGATCAGCGACGCCACACTGCGTAATCTGTATGCCCGAATGCTGGAGTGCCGCATTCTGGGCCAAAGCACCAGAGGGCTGGAAGCAGTCTATGCCGGCGCCACTGCGGAACTTCGTCCCGCTGACGCACTGTTTTGTACGCAGGAGCGTCTCGCCAGATTTCTCTCTGGTGCTGCACCGGATGACGGATTGCATCCCATCCCCGGCAGAAAGCCGCAGAAGGACCTTTCTTTGCCGGAGCAAATTGCTCTGGCCACTGGAGCATCTGTGACCGTGGCCCGACGAAAGCCAGGTGCTGTGACCGTGGCCCTGCTCGCCAAAAGCAAGGGGACCCTTAAGGAAGCACAGACTGTCCTGCGTTTTGCTGCCGCAAACAAGCTTCCTTTGCTTTATGTTTGTAGTGATATCGCAGAAGATGCTACCTCACTGAAATGTGATTTCCCCCTCATTCCTGTGGACAACAAAGACGTGGTCGCCATCTATCGGGTTGCGTATGAGTGCATCCTCAGGGCGCGTCAGGGACAAGGTCCAAGCATGATTGTGGGCAGTTCCTGGATCAGGAAGTCAGATCCGCTCCGGAACATGGAGCACTACCTGGCGGCGAAAGGAATTCTGGATGACGGATGGAAGCAACAGCTCCAACGTGAGATGGGGAAAAAATGGAAACCGCTGCGCGCTCCGCGAAAAACACGGCCCTCCTTGGCCCAATTTGCCTGCCTGTATGATTGTTAGTGCAGTCCCATACTTGTCAGCCTTTTCTGCTTCATCTAGCCTTGAGACAGAATGGCTGGGTCATCGGCTTCGACAATCTTCGTGTGGGTAAATTCGCTCTTTCTGAGGTGCGAGTGAGATTCATCTCTTCGATGTGTTTTTTTGTTGCGCTTTCTCTTCCGCTGCAATCGGCATTTTCCCTGCAGAGCGCCACCGCGGCGCAACAGAGCACAGGCAGTTCTCAGCAGCCATCCGTCCCGCCCAATTACGTTCCCGCATCTCCTATCGTGCACGTCAGCACGCTTGGGTCTTCCTATGTACCGATGGACAGCTGGATGTATCCTGCGCTCGATCGCCTGCAGGCCCTTGGGTATCTTGATACTGCATTTCTGGGACTGCGTCCCTGGACACGTCTCAGCATCCTGCATATGCTCCAGCAGACGGCGGACAAGATCGAAGGGGACACGAACAACGATGAAGCCCGGGAAATTTATCTCGCCCTGCTGCACGAAGTCTCTCCGGAATTTGAGAATGATTACGGAGAGCATGCCGTTCATGCCCAAGTGGAAAGCGTCTACACCCAGATGCGCGGAATCAGCGGCACTCCGCTGCGCGACAGCTACCATTTGGGCCAGACCATCATCAATGACTATGGCCGCCCTTATGAAGAAGGCTTCAATAATTATTCCGGCTTCAGCGCGCAGAGCGAGGCGGGACGGTTTGCACTCTATTTTCGCGGCGAATACCAGCATGCTCCCAGTGCTTCCGGATATTCACCCGCACTTTTTCAGTACCTTTCCGAAGATATTGATGGCATTCCCGTAGCCACCAACCCCAACCAGGCGACGATTCCGCTCGGTCCCATTGCCTCAGTCAACACGTTTCGGGTGCAGGAAGCCGCCTTGTCCTACAACATCCTCAATCACTCCATCTCTTTCGGAAAGAATGACCACTGGTGGGGCCCGGGACAAGGGGGTGCCTTTGCCTTCAGCAACAATGCTGAGAACATCTATTCCTTCCAGATTGACCGCACGGAACCCCTACGGATTCCGCTGCTCTCCAGGCTCACCGGACCGTTTCGCTATCAATTTTTTGTAGGAAGCCTGAAAGGGCACACGGACCCGAATTCACCCTGGCTACATGGAGAGAAAGTCAGCTTCAAACCAACAGAGAACCTCGAATTTGGTTTTGAACGCACCGTCATCTGGGGCGGCAAAGACCACGTACCCATTACCTTGCACAGCTTCCTTAAGAGTTTCTTCAGTGTACAGAACGTTTCTCCACAGGAGAAATTCTCCCGCAACGATCCCGGAGCGCGCTTCGGCACCTTCGATTTTTCCTATCGTCTACCCTATTTGCGCAAGTGGCTCACACTCTACACCGATTCTCTTGTGCATGACGACGTAAGCCCCATCAGTGCACCGCGCCGTTCCGCAATCCGCCCTGGCCTGTACCTTTCGCACTTTCCAGGAATCGATCATCTCGATTTACGTGTAGAGGCCGTATCCACCGACCCGGTCAGTAATTCCACCGCGCAGGGCAACTTCCTCTACTACGAGACGGTCCAGCGGCAGGGCTACACCAACAAAGGAATGATCATGGGTGATTGGATTGGCCGTCAGGCCAAAGGCGGCCAGGCATGGCTCACCTGGCACCTTTCTCCCAAGGAACAGGTACAGTTCAGCTACCGGAACGCCAAGGCTTCCGCGCTCAACGTGGACAGCGCAGGGCATCCTGCCGGGTTTCTGCCCGGAGGCACTACCCAGAACGATTATCAATTCAGCGTCGTCAAACGCATCATGAAGCAGATTGAGCTGAACGGCTGGGTGCAGTATGAGCAGTGGAATGCACCGCTCTACAAATCCGGCTCTCAGAGCGACACCACAGCTACCTTCCAGGTGACGTGGTATCCGAGGGAAAACAAAATCTTCTGAGCACAGAACAGGCCCTTGCCTGACGGAAGGGCCTTTCCGTTTCCACATTATCCTCGACGCTGACGCAAATCCCCGCCGGTCATCTGCTTTGGCTGCTCCAGGCCCAGAAGCCCGAGCACAGTCGGCGAGATATCACGCAACGAGCCGCCGGGCTTCAGCGAATATTGATTCGCATCTTCACTCACCAGAAGAAACGGCACGGGATTCGTAGTGTGCGCGGTGTGCGGGCCTCCGGTTACAGGGTCCACCATCATCTCAGCATTGCCATGGTCGGCGGTAATCAGCAGTGCGCCGCCTCTCTGCCGGATGGCTTGATAAATACGTCCCAGGCATGCGTCCACTGTCTCTACCCCTCGGATCGTCGGTTCCAGCTTGCCTGAATGCCCAACCATGTCTGCATTGGCAAAGTTCACGACAACCAGATCAAATGCCGTGTCCTCCACGGCCTTGATGACGGCATCCGCAATGCCGGAAGCGCTCATCTCCGGTGCAAGATCGTAGGTCGCTACCTTCTGTGAGGGCACCAGCACGCGGTCTTCCCCCGGAAACGGTGTCTCAATCCCGCCGTTGAAAAAGTACGTCACATGCGCATACTTCTCGGTCTCAGCCACACGTAGATTGCGCAGGTTAGCCTGCGCCAGCATGTTGGCCAGAAGGTTTTCCATGGACTCCGGCAGGATGACCATCGGCAGCGTAAAAAGCTTGTCATACTGCGTCATACAGACGTAGTGGAGCTTCTGAGGCACTTCACTGCGCGGAATCGTCTCATCCAGTTCGGCCGCGCTCACCAGATCGCGTCCCTCTTCTTTCGTCAGACCACTGTTTCTGGCCAGTACGCGGGTAATCTGGCGGGCGCGATCCGCACGGAAGTTGAACATGATGCATACATCTTCATCGCGGATGACACCATTCGGGTGTCCCTGCTCATCTGTAACAACGAATGGCACAATAAATTCATCGGTCACGCCGTTGTTGTAAGATTCGCGGACACGTGCAACGGCATCGTGATAAGCCCCGCCCTCGGCCTGTCCTTTCACCATGGCATCAAAGGCCTTCTTTTCGCGCTCCCAGCGGCGGTCTCGGTCCATGGCATAGTATCGGCCGGAGACAGATGCGAGCTTCCCGACCCCATACTCGGACATCTTTTGCTGAAGGGCCTCAAGATAACCCGCGCCGCTGGTCGGCAGCGTATCACGGCCATCCATAAAGGCATGGACAAACACCCGCTCCACGCCGTGCTTTTTGGCTGCCCGCAGCAGTGCATAGAGATGTTCCTGATGTGAATGCACGCCGCCATCAGAGACCAGCCCAAACAGATGCAATTGCCGCCCATTCTCACGGGCCCGCTTCATGGCATCCGCAATGACCGGATGCGAGGCAAACTCGTCCTTGGCGATCAGCAGGTCAATGCGGGTAATGTCCATCTGCACAATGCGTCCTGCACCGATATTCAGATGCCCCACCTCGCTGTTGCCCATTTGTCCATCCGGCAGACCAACAAAGTGGTCCGAAGCGTGCAGCAGCGTATTCGGATACTCGGCCAGCAGCTTGTCATAGGTTGGCTTGCGTGCCAGAGCAATGGCATTATTTTCCACCTGCGGGCGATAGCCCCATCCATCCAGAATCGTAAGGACCAATGGCCTCTTGTGTGACAACTTTCTCTCCTGTCTTGAAGTTCAAAATCGTTGGAACTGCATGGCCGCCCCACTCCCGGGCAGAATGGGGCGCACGGCAGGCTACTTCGGCGCGGCTGAAGACTGCGGCTTCTGGGCAGGAGCATTGAGCGATGGTTTGTTCTGCTGCTGTTCCTGCATATACTTCTTTTGCGCATCCTGGATCTCGGCCTGGTGCCGCGTGATCACGTCCTTCACCGTCTGCTGTGCCACCTGTACGGCGGAACGTTGCAGCTCTGCCGTCAAATAGGGCTGTGCCCCGGCCAGGTGTTGTCCTGCGGGGGTCTTATAAAATTCAATGATCTTGGCTGCATCTTCTGTAGAAAGATACTTCGGATAAATCTCTGCCGCTTTCGCATTCAGGTCTGCACTGTGCAGGCTCTTGTCCAGGTCCTGGATGACATCTTGCGGAATGAAGGGAGGAATAGTGCTTCTGTAGTACTGCATCAGGTTTGTGACGATGCGGTCTTTCATTTCATCGGCCTTCGTCAGTTTCTGCATCTCCTCGATCTGTTCAGCCGTAATCGGATGGGCCGGCGGCGGTACAGGCGGCGGGGCCGGCTGGGAGGGTTGTGTCTGGCTACTGGCTGCAGAGGACGTGGCCGGGGCCGCCGTCTGCTGCGCAAGAGCTGCTGCCGAAAAAAAGGCGACGCACGCCGCTGTCGAAAGGATTCGCATAGTCTGCTCCTGTTTGCTTGAGAAAGCAAAACGCGCGGAGGGTCTTCCGCGCGTTTTCCGAATTTACTTACTCACCAAAGTTTACCGCTTTCAGTCCAAGAAATTCTGCCGCCTGCCCCAGCTCTTCTTCGATCCGCAGCAGTTGGTTATATTTGGCGATGCGATCTGTGCGCGAGGCCGATCCGGTCTTGATCTGCCCCACTCCGGTGGCCACCGCAAGATCCGCAATAAATGTGTCTTCTGTCTCGCCGCTCCGATGAGAAATGATCGATGTATATCCATAACGGCGTCCCAGCGTGATGGCATCCAGCGTTTCGCTGACCGTGCCAATCTGGTTGACCTTAATCAGAATCGAATTGGCTACGCCCTCGTCAATTCCACGCTGCAAACGTTCTGTATTGGTTACAAACAGATCATCTCCAACCAGCTGGACACGGTCGCCAATCAAGTCCGTAAGATACTTCCATCCCTGCCAGTCATCTTCCGCCAGTCCGTCTTCAATGGAGACAATCGGGTATTGCTGCGTCCAGCTCTGCCAGAAGCGCGCCATCTCTTCGCTGCTCTTCTCGCTCTTGTCAGATTTCTTGAAAACGTACTTGCCCTTTTCCTTGTCGTAAAACTCACTGGATGCCGGGTCCAGGGCGATGACGACGTCCTCGCCTGCTTTGTAGCCGGCCAGTTCAATCGCCTCCAGAATCACTTCGATGGCTTCCGTGTTGGATTTCAGCGAAGGGGCAAATCCGCCCTCATCGCCCACGGCCGTGTTGTAGCCCTTCTTTTTCAGCACGCCCTTCAGCGTGTGGAAAATCTCGGCCCCACAGCGCAGTGCGTCGGAAAATCGTTCCGCGCCCACCGGCATGACCATGAATTCCTGGAAGTCCACATTGTTGTCCGCGTGCGCGCCGCCATTCAGAATGTTCATCATCGGTGTGGGCAGAATCGACGCATTTACTCCACCCAGATAACGATAGAGCGGAATCCCCAACGCATTCGCCACTGCACGGGCCGCCGCCATGGAAACAGCCAGGATCGCATTCGCGCCCAGCTTTCCTTTGTTCGTCGTGCCGTCCAGCGCAATCATCGTTTCATCCAGCAGGCGCTGATTGGCTGCGTCCATCCCGATCAGCTCTGGTGCAATCACGCTCTCGACGTTTTCCACCGCCTGCAGGACACCCTTGCCCAGATAATGACTCTTGTCGCCATCGCGCAGTTCTACTGCCTCATGTTCGCCGGTAGAGGCACCGCTTGGTACCGCGGCGCGGCCCACCGCTCCATCGTTCAGCACCACATCGGCTTCCACGGTCGGGTTTCCGCGCGAGTCAAGGATTTCGCGCGCATGAATCGCGGCTATCTCTGTCATTTCACTCCTCGATATCTTGTGTCTTAACCGGTCTTTCAGTTTCGGACGTCGGTCCACACGTACCGGCCCACCGGCAAGGCCGCCTATGGTCTCTACGAAGTCCGACATGCGATGAAGTTGCCTTCCCTGAAGAACAATTTCTGAAGAGAGTTCCTTTAGCAGTCTAACAAAGACCGTGCCGCTGTTACCTCGCATGGTTCCTACAGGCAACTCTCCTCTACGCCCCCGCCTCTTTTCGTCTAGGCTTTGAATAGGACAACTGTTCCGCTGCATTTTGTGTCTGAATCTCAGGCGGATGAACTTTGACGGCTGACGCCGTTTGAAATCGGGAGTGATTGATGAACAAGGCCGGGAATTCGCTTGCTCTTCTCGCGTTTGCCACAGCCTTGCTGGCCGCACCCTGCGTCCATGCGCAACAGGCCCAGCAGAATGCCAACCAGTATCAGGGCGTCTCCAATCCGCCCGCAGATGATGTGATTGTCGCCAACGACGAAGCACCTGCTGCGCCAAAACCTTCTCCGGCAAAGCCAGTGATGGCAACTCCTTCCACGCCCTCGCCGCAGGCCGTAGCCAACCCGGACAGCGACATTGTATCTTCCGTCCCCTCCACAGCCTCCGGAAATACGACTGTAACCGGATCTCTCGCGCCGAAACTCGAATCGCGCCCTTACAATCCGGATGAAGATATTGTGGGCTATGTACCGTCGCCCAACAACGAGCTGGCCGAAGGCACAAACATCCGCGTCCGGATGCTTGACGCGCTCTCAACCAATGAGACCTCGGCCGGAAGCAGCTTTCGCGCACAAGTGATCAGCGATGTGTACAAGAACGGAAAGGTCATTATCCCCGCCGGGTCAGAGCTGCGCGGCCGGGTTGTGCATGTCTCCCAAGGCCATCACTTCGGTCCAGCGGCCACCTTGAGGCTGCGTCCGGATGTCATTGTCCTTCCGGATGGCAGTGCATATCATTTTTACGGACAAGTCGTAGACTCCCGGGCCCCCAATACCCGCACCGACGGCGAAGGCGGAATTGAGCCTGCAACCCACCTCAAAAAAGACGCCATTGAGTATGGCGCCGGAGCAGGCACTGGGGCCATTGTAGGAGCCAAAGTGGCCGGACCCACCGGAGCGCTCGTCGGGTCGCTCATCGGTGCGGGCGTCATTACCGCCCATCTGCTGATGCAGCACCCGCAGGTGGCTGAAGTCCCCAAGGGTTCCATCGTCACCTTCAGCCTGACCGAGCCAATGGACCTGCTGCCCACAAAGAATTGACCTTCATGATACGAAACAAGCCCGGCTCAGGTAGCCGGGCTTTTCCTTTTATGTTATGGATTCGGTGCCTCCCTCAGGGGCCTCACAGCCGCAGCGGTTCCTCAGTGCGGCTGCTGCGGCAAGGGCATGTTCTGCTGGCTCTGCGGCTCAGGGACAGGCTGCTGCTCCTGCTTTTGCAGGTTTTCCTGCTGCCCTGGAATCATCACCTCTGGTAACTGCTTGGCCGGCTCCAGTCCGGGAATGTTCAGCTTTTGCTGGGAGATGTTTCCACCCGCGGCATCCACAATGTTGATGCCGTAGCGGTCCAGAGTGCTGGCCAGCGTCATCGCCAGTGCGGCCCGGTCTGTCGCATACTTTGCCGTTGCGGAAATGACGTTATTTTCTGCGGTGGCCAGATTGCGCTCCATCTGCAGGACATTGGCCGTAGTCGAAGCGCCCAGCCTGTATTTCTTCTGCTCCGCATCCAGGCTCTGGCGTGCATACTCACGTGCTGCCAGTGCTGCCTGCACCGCTGCGCGGTCGTTTGTCAACGCATACTGCCCGTTGATCACGTTCATGCGTGTCTGCACATAGAGCTGCGCGAGACGCATCTGCGCCTGACGGTATTCCAGCAGAGACCGTGTCTGCAAGGCCTGTGCCGTACGGTTCCGAAGAGGAATCGTGACGTTGAAACCCACTCCCTTGTCCGGGTTGGAGCTGTTAAAGAGGTTCTCAAAAGCACTGCTGTAGCCTACCGGGGTTACAGAGCAGGAACCGAACAGCGGATTACACAAAGGGTTTCCGGCTCCGCCCACCGCGGCTGCGCCATAAAACCCATAGACATCCACAGTCGGCAGCAGACCATTCTTGACCCCCTTCAAGGTAATTTCATCATTCTTCAGGGTCAGCATGGCCTGCTCAATGGCCGGACTGTTTGCGTCCGCCTGCCGTACCAGATCGTCCACCGGCGTATGTTCTTCCGGAGTTTCCAGCAGACTGACGCGGTCGGTAGGAATGATAGGAGCGTTGGCCAGCCTTGGATCATCCAGGTTCCGTGCGATCGCCTGCTTCATCACAAGTTGCTGGTATTCCAGAGTACTTTGCGAAGAGATCAGCGCCTGTTTGTCGCTGGCCACCTGACTGTCAGCGTTCACCACATCCAGCGGGGCGAGGGTGCCAATCTGGAGCTGCTTGCGGTTGTCCGAGGCCAGTTGTGTCGACTGCTCCAGGGCACGCTGCTTGGCCTGCACATCTTCATAGGCGCTTACCAGCCCCCAGTAGATGTTCTCAATCTGGTTGATGGTGTAAAGCAGCTGCTGCCGGAAGGCCGAATCTGCAATGCGCCGGTCATTCTTCGCCTGAATCACAAAGCGGTCATTGATACCAACACAGCATCCGTTTAGAAGATGCTGCGTCAGTTTGGCTTGAAAGCTCGTCTGCAACACCGGGCTGTAGGTATTGAACCGGCTGTTGCTTGTTGTGCGGGAATTATCGAAGCCCACCTGTAAAGCAGTACCAGTAACAAAACCCTGATTATAGGTAAAGTTATAGGTGTTCGTGTTCTGGTTCAGCGTCAAAGATCCGGTTTGAAACGGCGATGTTTGGGGCAGCTTCGAGCGTTCAAACTGGATGTTACCGGTAATGCTGGGGTCCATCTGCTCCGGCTGAGGGCCTTGGCCGTTGGTCGTCAGCACCAGGCCCGAAGCACCGGCTCCAGCACCTCCGGAAGCCGCTGTTGTGCCGCCCGGACCGCCGCCTGTACTTGCCTGTACCGTGGAAGTCGTCCCTCCAATCGTCCCTGTGAGCAGCCCGCTGCTTACGCCCAGCAGCGATGATCCGGTCTTGGCACGCAGAATGTCTGTATCGGCAATGTCGAGATTGTAGCGCTGTATGGCGATGTCGAAGTTGTTTTCCAGTCCAAGAATGATGGCATCGCTGAGGCTCAGATAAATCTTGCCGTCCTTGACCAGATCATCCAGACGTGGAGAATTGGAAAACCGCCCCACGTCCTCATGCTGCGGCGCATATGGTGCAATCGGATTCGGCCAGTAACCCCGGGGTTTCGTGTAGTCTCGCCCGGTCGGACGCAGATAAAGCGGCTGTGTATAGTTCGGCGCCGGCTCTGACGGCAGCCCCTGGACAGACTGTCTCGCTGTCTCGTTTGTCGCTTGTGCCTGCCCGGTTGCTGCGGCCGGCTGCGCATGGATCTTCGCACGTTTGTGCAACGCAGCCCGGTGCGGCGTCGTCTGGGCCGATGTGCCCGTGGTCTGCTGCGGAGAAACCGCCCACGAAGGCATCGTCCCCATCAGCAAGCATGAGATCGCGGCTGTTGCTCGTAACTTCTGGAACAAAACGTGTTCTGATTTCAGGTGTTCCCGGCTTTCGCAAGAAAATTCCATTCGCCTCTCCATCGGCATCATGCAGCAAAATCTCTCCCTGGGGCGCATGGAGCGCCTGGTCCCAGCATATGTCCGATCACCGAACATATCTGTTTGTATAAAGAGTTACTTGTCCTCTGATACGCGACCACCCCTGCCTTCGTTCCCACAGGAGGTATAAAAAGTCTACCTTTCCAGGAAAAGCTGAGTATATCGCACGTGTTGGATGTTTTATCCTCGCCTTTGGACGCGCGAAATGATGAAGAAAAAGCAAACAGATCCACAACCCGGTCCCCTTCCCTCGCGCTCGCAGACCGCTTCCGGCTGGAAGCTGGTGCTTGCTTACGACGGCACAGACTTCCACGGCTGGCAGGTCCAGCCCGGCCGCCCGACCGTTCAGGGCCTTCTGTCCGATGCCATTGAGCACATCACCGGTGAGCGCGTACTCCCTCAGGGCAGCGGACGGACGGACGCTGGCGTCCACGCGCTCGGTCAGGTTGCAACTTTTATATTATCGGCTCCGATACCTCCGCCCAATCTCCTGCGCGCGCTGAACCGCGCTCTTCCCTCGTCCGTCCGCGTGCTCAGCGCGGAAGTGGTCTCGCCAGACTTTCATGCCCGGCACCACGCCCTTAGCAAAACCTACGAGTACCGCATCTACCGAGGAGAAATCTGCCCTCCCTGGCAGGCGCGTTATGTATACGCACTCCACGGGGCGCTCGACCTGTCGGCGATGCGCCGGGCCGCGGACCTGATCATCGGCGAACACGATTTTGCTTCCTTCGCCGCTTCTGACCCCGACCTCTCGGAGCGTCTCCTGCAAGGGTCCCCCCCACGCACCACCGTCCGCACCATTTTCTCCTCCCTCTGGGAAGAGCGTGGACCGGAGCTGCTGGTCTATCGTGTCCAGGGCACTGGCTTTCTGCACCACATGGTGCGTAATTTGGTTGGGACTTTCCTCGAAGTCGGCCGCGGCCGGATCCACCCCGAACGTATCCCGGAAATTCTTGCCGTCCGCTCCCGCAGGGCTGCCGGACCCACAGCGCCTGCACGGGGCCTGTGGCTGGTCTCGGTCAATTACGAAGCGTAAAAGTGCTACGCTGACACTAATGCCTGTAACTGCTCCGGCCACGGCGTTTGCCCGAATCAGCCAAATTGCTTCTCAGCGATCGGTGCATGAGGCCTTCCGCTGGCTCCATTTGCATGAACAGCAGATCATGCGCTGGCAGCAGGAACTTGTCTCCATCGCCGCACCCCCCTTCGGCGAAGGTCCGCGCGCCCTTTGGCTCGCATCCCGTTTGCATGAAATCGGCCTCGAAGAGGTCCACCTGGATGCCATCGGCAATGTCATCGCGAAACTGCCCGGACAGGACCGCAGCCATCCCTGTGTTGTGGTTTCCGCCCACATCGACACGGTCTTCCCAGACGGGACCCCCATCCAGCCCCGCCTGATAGGCACCCGGCTCTTCGCCCCTGGCGCATGCGACAACGGCGCCGGGGCCGCAGCACTTCTGGCCATCGCATCCGCCTTGCGCCGGGCGCAGGTCCACCTCCCGGGCGACATTCTGTTCCTCGCCAATGTCGGCGAAGAGGGCGAGGGCGACCTGCGCGGGATGCGGTACTTTTATCAGCAGATACCTTCGATCAGCCAGGTTGCAGCGCATCTCGTCCTCGATGGGGCCGGGCATGAAGTCGCTGTGACCCGCGCCTTAGGCAGCCGCCGTTATCTTGTCACCATCGCCGGGCCTGGCGGCCACTCCTGGACAGATGCCGCCCGGCCCAACCCGATTGTCGTGCTGAGCCGCGCCATTGCCCAGCTCGGAGACCGGCAGTTGCACGAGATGCCGCGCACCACCCTGAACGTCGGTACCATCGAAGGAGGCACTGCCGTCAATGCGATCCCGGAAAGGGTCACGGCCCGCTTCGACACCCGTTCCACCGATGCCGACCAGTTGGTACGGCTGGAGGTGGACCTGCACCGCGCTGTCGAAGACACTGTTCTGAATGGCAATCAGGGCCTGTCCGAAGGACTCTGCCTGCGCTTTTCCATTCAAACCATCGGCGACCGCCCTGCCGGAGCGCTCCCTGAAAATTCTCCTCTCCTGCACACGCTCCGCGCGGTGGACCGTCACCTCAGCATTCGTACAGAAACGCGCATCGCCTCGACCGACGCCAATATCCCTCTTTCGCTGGGCGTCCCGGCCCTCTCGATGGGTGCTGGCGGCGAGGGAGGGGGCATCCATACCCGCTCGGAATGGTACGACGCACGCGGTCGCAACCTAGGTCTGCGGCGGATCCTGCTGCTGGCCTGTTCCGCATTCTGAAGCCCGATCTTTATGCGTCCGGCGGGTGCGTTTCGGCCTTGGGCCGGAACAGCGTAATGATGGACTGTTCCATTCCATCGGCCTTCATATAACGGCCTCCTCCGGCCCTCTTGGCCCGGTACATGGCCAGATCGGCGGCCCTCCAGAGCTGATGAGCATCCACTCCGTGGTCCGGATAAATCGCGATCCCAAGGCTCGCGGAAAGGTCCAGCGTCACCCCGGAGACGGTAAACTGTCGGCGGAATGCGCCCAGCAGGTCTGCGGCCACCTTCTCCGCATCCGCATCCGCATGCAGATCGCCAAGAACAATGGTGAATTCCTCGCCACCTGTCCTAGCCACTGTATCGGATTCGCGAAGACGTTTTTTCAGGCGGCCCGCAATTTCCTGCAGGCAAATGTCGCCCACCGCGTGGCCATACGTATCATTGATCTGCTTGAAGCGGTCCAGATCAATGCAGAGGATCGCCGCCTTCTGCTTGTGCCGCGCCGCTGTCTCCAGCGTATGCCGCAGCCTTTGCTCCAGATGAAAGCGGTTGGGCAGATTTGTCAGCGGATCGTGATTGGCCCGATGCTCCAGTTGCTCATAAAGCCTCTGCTTATCGGAGACGTCAATCACCATGCAGAACCGGACTCTGCGCCCCTCAAACTCAATGGAGTGTGAAGAAATCTCGGCATGGAACCGACTGCCGTCTTTCCTGCGGTGCTTCCAGGGGCCAGTGGTCCTTACGTCCTCTCCTTCCCGCAGAATCACCTTTTGCGCCTCCACCCGGTCCGATACATCCACCAGCTCCATCACGCGCAGGGCAAGAAACTCTTCCCGACTGTAGCCATATTGCACGAGCGCCGCATCGTTCACCCGCAGCACCTTCAATCCTTGCGGATCATAAAGGAACATCGGATGCGGATTGCTGTCAAACAGCAGCTGATATTGCTTCCGCTGTGTCTCCGCATCCACAATCTGCTCCTCCATCAGCGTCAGGATCATGCCAAATTCCACAAAGTACTTGGGCACATTCCACAGCGGCGAGGTGACCAGCAGATGCGGATAGAAATGAAAAAGGATGGCGCTGGCGGGAAAGACCATGGCCCAGGCCACCAACCCTACTGAAGCCGTAACCACCCCGACTGAGGCCCGGCGGAAATCTTCCCAGTACAGCACCGCGTTGAGAAGAAAAACCTGGGTAAGAATGGCATTCAGCCCCATTCCTGCCTGATGGTGCGCAATCAGTTCCAGCAGCCACGTACCACAGGCCAGTGCAATCAGATTGTTCGCCCACAGAATCTTCTTCCGACGCGCGGCAAACCGTACCCCCGCCCAGATTGCGCCGCATTCGCCCAGATTGACCAGAAAAATCAGCGGGGCAACACGGTCATAGTCGAATGCCACCAGAAAGATAAACGTCAGCGCGGGAATACTGGCGATGGATCCCAGAAGGAATTGATAACGTAGCGACAGGCGCGTGGCCATGGCCGCCAGAAGAAAACAGGTCCCAGCCAGCGCCAGCCCCGATGCGCTTACGGCCCACTGCAGGTTCTGTCCGAAGTATGAGGCCGGCCGCAGCTGCAGTGCAGCAAAGTGGGCCAGAACAAAAAACCAGCCCGCGATCCAATACACCAGACGTACAGAGGTCCGCCTGCGGTGGATCATCCCGAACAACAGCACCAGCAGGCCCAGGACCAGAATGTCTTGCCAGGTGTTTTGCATCGCGAACTCTCTAATATCTCATCGGCGAACTTGGGAACAGGGTGCGAAGAAAGTCGCAAAAAAGCACAAACCCAACAATAGGCTCACCGCACCACTGCGCGGCATGGAAACAGCACCTGGGCCTGATTGTTCCTTAATATTTTACAGATGATTGAAAGTATACGCTTTCCTGCGAATCTCACGGAACCGATCGACAATCTTTCGGCAAAGATCACGAAGGACGTCAGACCCTGGCTTCCCCGGCAGGAGGGATGGCGCGCCCGGAGAGATTCGAACTCCCGACCTAATGCTCCGGAGGCATTCGCTCTATCCAGCTGAGCTACGGGCGCACATTCTTAGCATACTACACACCTTTGACAGTTGCGCTGCTCCGCGTTCTGATAGAAAAGCAGTCAAGGAGAGTTACCCCTATGCGCCTGAAACCCTCAGCAAAATTGTTGTCTTCGATCGCCCTGGCCGCCTTCATGTCCTGTGCCATGGCCTTGGCCCAGAGCAGCAAACCACCTCTCAGCCCTCCTGCACAGGCCAGCGTTTCTCTTGCCGGGCATACCATCACGATTGACTATTCAGCGCCCTCGATGCGTGGCCGCAAAATTTTTGGCGGGCTGGTCCCCTATGACAAGGTATGGCGTACCGGTGCCAACGCCGCCACCACCCTCAAAACGGACGTCAATCTCAGGATTGGTGACCTGGGCGTCCCCGCCGGCACTTACACCCTCTACACCATTCCCGAAGAGCATGGGTGGACACTCATCGTGAACCGGCAAACCGGCCAGTGGGGCACTCAGTATGACCAGAGCAAAGACCTTGGCCGGGTAAAGATGAGCGAAGGCGTGGTCCCCAGCAATCCGGTCGAAACCTTCCAGATCCGCTTTGAAAACACGAAAGGCAATACCTCGGAACTGCACCTGCGCTGGGAAACGACCAACGTCTACGTCAGCGTTACCGCCGTACCGTGAAGGCCCCGAGACCAGACATTTTTACTGGAGTGATGTGCAGGGAATTTCCCCGAAAATTGCTATCCTGAAAATAAGGGCACAAAACCGACCGACCGTTTCATGATCCGTTATGGAGGTCCCTTCGTTTACCGAGGGGACCTTTCTGATTTTTGCAGCCGAAATATATTATTTTCAATCATTTGCAATCAAGTTGTTTCTTTTCAATATTTTGAAAATAAGTCTCTTCTTTTCAAGAATTTAAGCAAATTCAAATCACGCCTCAGGAAGAGCGCCAGGAGACGAATTCGACTCGTTCGAACGCTTTGGAACCGAGAGTCCAAGCTCCGCCATTGCCAGTTGGAGATCTTTCCAGGCTTCCTTTTTCTGGCGCGGGTCGCGCAGCAGATACGCCGGATGATAGGTCACGACCACCTTGGCCCCGCGCACTTCATGCAGTCTTCCCCGCAGTCCGCCTAAGGCAGACTTGCTGTTCAAAAGATAGGTGGCCGCCGTTGCGCCGAGTGCAACAATCACCTCCGGACGGAGAATATCAATCTGCCGGAAGAGAAACTGCGAGCAGGTTGTGGCTTCCACAGGCTCCGGTGTGCGGTTTTGTGGAGGTCGGCACTTGACGACGTTGGCAATATACACCTGCTCCCGCTTGAGGCCCATGGCCGAAATCATGTTATTGAGCAGCTGCCCGGCCCGGCCCACAAAGGGACGTCCCTGCATGTCTTCATCCGCGCCTGGTCCTTCGCCAACGAAAAGAAGGCGGGCATTCGGGTCCCCTTCACCAAAAACGATGGTATGCCGGCCCAGAAATGCCAGCGGACAGCGCGTGCATTCGCCGATCTCCTGCTGGACCAGGCGCAGGGCATCGGCCCGTTTTTCCGGCGAAAGGACTTCGGTGGCGTCAACGAACAACTCTGCAGCGGGTGCGGGTCGGGCCTGGGTCCTGGACATGAGATCTTCGGGTTCCGGCTCCGGGATTTCGGAGCAGCTTACATTCCTCTCGGGATTTCCTCGGCGGTAAAACTCTCCAACACCGAGATCGCGGTAATAACGTAGACGTGCTGCCAATGCCTGCTGCATTTCAGGAGTGAGAGACATCAGGGTCACTGCTCCGCTACAACCTTCTGGGGCCTGCGCAGCGACATGACCTCTTCCAGGATCCGGTCGGCCAGTTCCCGCTTGGTCATCTCAGGAAATTCGATGGCTGTCTGCCGGGTGAGAAACGTCACCGCGTTGCGATCGGAATCAAAGCCAATCCCCTCGCGGGAGACATCGTTCAGCACAATGGCGTCGGCCCCTTTGCGCAGCAGCTTATCGCGGCCGTGGACCAAAGCATTTTCAGTCTCGGCTGCAAACCCGATCACAAGCTGGCCTTCGCGCCTCCGCTGCACGACTTCAGCCAGGATGTCCTCGGTTGGCTGGAGTTCAATCGTCAGAGGCCCGGAACGCTTCAATTTCTGCTCGGCCTGGACCACCGGACGGTAGTCCGCCACGGCTGCGGCCTTGACGATGATCGTAGCTTCCGGCAAGCGGCCCAGCACAGCAGTCCGCATCTCTTCGGTTGTCGTCACAGGAACGACCTCGCAGCCAAGCGGTGGACGCAAGGCCGTGGGCGCACTGACCAGTACCACCTTCGCTCCCCGTCGCAGGGCGGCCTCTGCCAGGGCATAGCCCATCTTCCCGCTGGAACGGTTTCCCAGAAACCGCACCGGATCGATAGACTCGCGGGTGCCCCCGGCCGTAATCAGCACCGTCTCGCCGGCCAGATCATTGCGGCGATGGAGCACATCCAGTACGGCCCGCAGGATCGCATCTGTCTCTGCCAGCCGTCCGCTGCCGACCATTCCGCAGGCTAGCTGGCCGCTTTCCGGAGGCACAATCCGGACGCCACGGTCTTCAAGCAGCCTGAGGTTGGCCTGCGTCGCCGGGTGGTTCCACATATTCACGTTCATCGCCGG
The DNA here is from genome assembly GCF_000688455.1 of Pseudacidobacterium ailaaui. Classification (NCBI taxonomy): domain Bacteria; kingdom Pseudomonadati; phylum Acidobacteriota; class Terriglobia; order Terriglobales; family Acidobacteriaceae; genus Pseudacidobacterium; species Pseudacidobacterium ailaaui. The sequence continues at coordinate 2,905,799 of NZ_JIAL01000001.1, read as the reverse complement.
GGCCAGCACCACCGGCGCAGGAGTCGCCAGATACATCGTCGTCAGGAAATCATCTGCAAGCCCCTGCGCAAACTTTGCCACAAGATTTGCCGTCGCCGGAGCCACAACCAGTGCATCGGTGGAAATGGCCGTATCAATATGCTCAATCGCTGAGGCCGGGTTTTCTTCCTCGGGCCCGTCATTCCATAAACTGGTGATGACCCGGTGCCCGGTCAGCGAGGCGAACGTAAGCGGCTGAATAAACCGCTGAGCCGCTTCCGTCATCACAACGTGAACATCCAGCGCCTGGCGCTGAAATGCACGGACCAGTTCTACCGCCTTGTAGGCCGCAATTCCACCCGAGACCCCGACCGTGACTTTCATACAAATGAGATTTTACGCTGGATTCCTATTCAATGCTCCGCCAGACCCGGCCGCGCATGGAGGACCGCTACACTCAGGGTCCTGTAGCCCCATCCCGGTCCGTGACCTCGGTGAGTTCTGCCAGCTTCTGCGCAAGTTCCGGGGTCCATGCATTTTCCGGGCAGCGCCAACCCCAGTTGTTTTCCGACTGCGACGGTATGTTCATGCGCGCCTCAGAGCCGAGTTCCAGAATGTCCTGAGCAGGAAAGAGACAGATATCGGCCACGGAACTGGCTGCGGCACGAATGAGCGGCCATACCACCCCGTCGGCCGTCGGTCCCAGATAGGCTTTTACAGCGGAGCGTTCTGCCTCGGTTGCGCCATTTTCCCACCAGCCGCGGGTCGTGTCGTTATCATGAGTGCCCGTGTAGACCACGGTATTCTTCTCAAAGCGATGAGGAAGGTAATTATGTGCTCCTCGATTGGAGAAACCAAACTGCAAGACTCTCATACCCGGAAAACCAAACTCTTCGCGGAGATGGTCCACTTCCGGGGTAATAACTCCCAGGTCTTCGGCAAGAAACGGCAGTTCGCCCAGAGCATCTTGCAGCCGTCGAAATAATGCCTCACCCGGGGCCTTGACCCATTCCCCGTTCACCGCCGTTTCTTCTTCTGCAGGAATCGCCCAATATGCTTCAAAGCCGCGGAAATGGTCCAGACGGATCAAATCATAAAGCGCATGGGCACGCCGGATGCGGTCCACCCACCAGTCAAAGCCGCGCTGCGCAAGCACCTCCCACCGGTAAAGCGGATTTCCCCATCGCTGTCCTGTTTTGCTGAAGTAATCCGGAGGCACTCCAGCCACACGCAGGGGTGAGAGGTCTTCCTTCAGCTCAAAAATGTCTGGATGTGTCCACACGTCCGCGCTGTCATAGCTGACAAAAATCGCCACATCGCCGATAAATCGAATGCCCCGTTCAGCGCAGTATCGGCGCAGCTCTGCCCATTGCTCGTCAAACGCAAACTGAATAATCCGCTCTACGGCCAGCTCTTCACTGTGCTCCTGGTCAAACCGGGCCAGCGCTTCCTTGTTCCGATAGGCCAGCTCCCCGGGCCAGGTGTTCCAGCTTGTAAAGCCGAATTTACGACGTAGAACCGTGAACCGAACAAAATCGTCCAACCATGTTCCGTTCGTGCGGCAGTAGTCTTCAAATCGCGACCACTGTTGCTGATGATGCGGCTTGCTGTGGTCATGAAGAAAGTTACGTGCGGCCTCTCGTAGCAATGGGACCTTCTGCTGCCCTACGACATCAAAGCGTACATTTCCTGATCGCCCCTCCAGACCGGCAATCCTGGCACCATCCATCCAACCCCAGTCTGAAAGCTTCTCCAGACTAACAAGCAGTGGATTTCCGGCAAACGCTGAGAGCGCCGCATACGGTGAATTCCCGTAGCCGGTAGGGCTGAGCGGAAGGACCTGCCAAAGCCGTTGTTTTGCGGCGGCCAAAAAATCAGCAAAAGCGTAGGCCGCAGGGCCCAGATCGCCAATACCGCCATAGGAAGGCAGGGATGTGATGTGAAGCAGAAGTCCGGAGGCCCGTTCAGATGGCATAGAAGAATGTCCTTTGAAAATGAAAAGACCCGCATTCGAGAGATTCTCCAGTGCGGGTCTTAGTTGCCTTCATTCAGATTGCTAGGACTGCTGCACTCGCCGGTTGATCCGGATGCGGCCTTCCTTTTCATACTTTTCCATCAGGCTGGAAAGAAAAACTTCATACATCTGGTCCCGCTGCTGGTTCAGCAAAGCATCGCGCGTAGATTCAAAGTTTTTCTTAATGTCGTCCGGAGTAGGAAGCTGCTTGTCCAGCAGTTTGGCGACGACTCCTGTACGGCCGGTGTTGATGGCCTTGCTGATTTGCCCTGGAGTGAGATCAAAGAGTCCAGGGGCCACGGAGGAAAGCTGTCCTACGTCAGGTACCTGAGCATCGCGGCCCACCAGATCACTGGTCTTGACCGTGGCCCCGACTTCCTTCGCTGCCTTTTCGAGATCGTTCTCGGCATGGGCCTTGTCGGCAAGTTCATTCGTCTTACGGGCCAGCAACTGGGGCAGCTGCTCGTCCCGGTAGTCGTCCAGCACATGCGACTTGTATTCCTCAAACGTAGGGGCATGGGCGGATTGAATGTCCTTCACCTGGAAAACGGCATATCCGTCTCCGATGGATGCTACCAGAGGTGCCGATCCAGGTTTGGCGGAAAACGCGCTGCTCAGGAGCTGGGAGCCATCGGCAAGCCCCGGGACAATGGCAGATTGTTCCAGGTAGTCGGTGGTGACCACCTGCAGGTGATGCGCCTGCGCCGTCTTTTCCAGCCCGCTCTTCTGGGCTTCCTGAGCAAGCTGATTTGCAAATGCCTGCTCGGCCTGGGCTTCTTTCTGGCGCGTGAGCATCGCCACAATTTCCGGCTTCACTTCATCCAGGGGACGGGTATGGGCCGCCTGCTTCTCTTCAGTCTGAATGATGTGATAACCGTATTTGGTGCGGACCAGATCCGAAATCTGCCCGGGCTGCAATGCAAAGGCGGCCTTGTCAAACTCCGGGACCGTTACACCGTGCTTGATAAACCCAAGTTCCCCGCCCTGGTCCTTACTGCCAGGATCATCTGAATATTTCTTGGCCAGGTCGGCAAAGTTTGCACCATTGTGCAGCTGCTTCAGAATGTCTTCTGCCTTCTGCTTTGCCGCAGCATCAGCTTTGGCATCGGCATTTGGATCCACCTTAATCAGAATGTGACGGACTTTGACCTGGTCGTCTACGTGATACTCGCTCTGGTGCTGGTTATAGTACTGCTGCACCTCCGCGTCCGTAACCTGAGGCGCTCCTCCGGGAAGATTGGCTGTGGTAAAAGCAACATATTCGATCTTGCGCTTCTCCGGAATGGCCCGGGCATAGCGCGCAGCATTCTGCTTAAAGAAGGCTTGCAGCTCAGTGTCAGTAGGATTGATTTGCTTGCGCAGGTCGTCGGCGCTGAGCACTGCATACTGAAACTTGATTTTGGTGGCCTGCTGCGTATAAGCATCCCGTACCTGCTGGTCGGAAACCGTGACACCAGCTGTAATCAATGCCCGCAGACGTTGCTCCGTCAGCTCCTTCTTAAGCTCACTCTCAAATTTTTCGCGGGAAATCCCAAAGTTTTCAGAGACCAGGCTGGCATATCGGTCGTCGCCGATGTATTGGCCATTCGGAAACAGCACCTGTCCCCACATCCCTGTATGCAGGAAATTCCGCAGATCGTCGTCTGTCACATGGATTCCCAGACGCCGGGCCTCCTCCAGCTCAATATGCTGCTGGATCAGCCCCTGGCCGACGCGCTGCACCATGTATGGCAGCACAAAGTCAGGAAGCTGCTGACGCTGCATCATCCGTTGCGCAATCATCTGCACATCTTGCATCGGGACCTGATCTCCCGAGCCAAAAAAACGCCCGAAGACCCCGCCGCTGCGAATGGTGGCGTACGTATCAGAACCTGTCGTGGTATCGCTGAAGATACCAGGAACGAGTGTGATCACCATCGTGATGCAGGAAACAGCGATGATGACAATAAAAATCCATTTGACGATGCGGCTGTCTTTTTGAAGGAAACGAATCATGAATGCTTGCGGCCTTTAGCTGTAGGAACGTGAGTATCGGATTGATTATAAATCAGCAGGCATCTTCCTCAGGCCGTCTCCAACGTGATGACGGTAATCTCAGGGGGGCAATTCAGCCGGAATGGGACCCCCACCGCGCCAATGCCTCGATTGACATAAAGCTGCATCGGGCCTACCTGAAAATGCCCCGCAAGATAGTTTTTTCCCAGCGGCGGAAGATACACAGGGGGCACAAAGGGAAGACGTACCTGTCCACCATGAGTGTGGCCGGAAAGCATGAGTTGGTACCCATGCTTTGCGGCTTCCGGGGCCACATCCGGCTCATGGGCCAGAAGGATGACAGGCTCGCCATCCGCCTTCGCCGTCTTGGGAAAGGCCTTGACGAAGTCCGGCTTTGGCTTTCCCTCAAGTGCGTCTGTCGTACCGGCCAGCCAGAAGCGCTTTCCTTCGCGCTCCATCGGGATGGATTCATTCGCCAGCACTGGAATTCCATGTGTGGTCAGCGCGTCGGTGACTGCCTCCTGCCCCACCACTCCGTCATGGTTTCCCAGAATGGCATACCGCACCTGGCAATGAACATGTGTCAACAGTTGACCGCATTCATAGGCCCATTGGACCGCCCGTTTACTCTGGATGGGTCCATAGCTCACAAAATCGCCTGTCAGAACCACCAGATCTGCCTTCAGGGCATTTACCTGATGTAAAACCAGCCGAAGGAAGGAGGGCTCGGTGAATTCCATGATGTGGATGTCAGAAATCTGTATCAGGCGAAAGCCTCGAAAGACCTCCGGCAGGCCCGGAATCCTGATGGTGAGAGGGACGACATCAATCTCGTGGCGCGCAATTTCACCAGCGTAAAGCCCCAACCCGGCAGCAGACAGGGCGGAGAGTCCAAGGAAACGGCGGCGGGTAAGAACGGGCTTCTTTTCAAGCGTTATAACGCCCATTACATAATGATACTGGCAGGATTCACAACAAGAAACCCATTTTGCGCTTTCGTTACACTAAGAGTTCCGCAACAGAGAAAATCCAGGAGCATAAAGTTGCCATATCGCCTGTTATGTGTCACAGCGCACCCGGATGACGAGAGCGGCGCTTTCGGAGGTGCTCTTTTGCTGGCCCATGCCCAGGGTGCCCTGACCAGCGTCGTGTGCCTGACCGAAGGGTCTGCGGGCAGTTTTCGCGGCGAGGGCACCAGCGATGAAGAGTTGGCGCGGATCCGGAGGCAGGAGATGGCCGCGGCGGCGAAGGTTCTGGGTATCACCCATTCCGAGGTGATGCATTTTCCAGACGGAGCGCTCGACCGGCAGGACTTTTTTGAGCTGGTGGCGGTTCTGGTGGCCAAAGTACGGGCATTTCGTCCTCATGTCGTACTCACCTTTGGCGGAGAGGGAGGCGTCAACCTGCATCGGGACCATACGGTTGTCTCTCTGGCGACAACGGCGGCCTTCCATTGGGCAGCACGCAGCGCGATCTTTCCCGACGCCGGGCCGCCCTATGCTCCGCAGAAGCTCTACTACTCCAGCCCGCCATTCATCTCCGTATTCCAATCAAACGAAGGCGCCGATACAGCGCGTGTGCCACATTCGCTCACTCTGGAATTAGGTAAGTGGAAGGAAAAGAAAATAGAAGCTTTCCGCCAGCATGTGACCCAGCATGGAGTGCTTGAGCGCGTCAGCAGCTTTATCGACAAGGCCTTCGGATATGAGCGGTACCTGCTGGCAGCGTCGAAAAGCAAGGACCTGCTGGAAGATACGGGGTTGTTTGCAGGGGTGACGGAGGACTAGCCCTTTAGCCCTTACGCATTTCTCCAGCACCTGGATACAACTCTCGGTTCCTAGTAGATTCTGAAGTTTACTTCTACGTTTACTTCCACTGGAACCGGATGTCCCTGAAACATCGCAGGCTTGAATTTATATTGCTTGACCGCCTCAACGGCCTTTTCGTCCAACCCCATACCCAGCGGACGGACAACATGCACATTCTGCGGGTTGCCCTGCGCATCGACAATCAGAGCGACAACACAGATGCCCTGATATTTGGCCCGGCGGGCTTCGTCAGAGAACTCCGGATCAGGTGCATAAATCACCTGCGGGGCAGAGACACCTCCACCCGGATGATAGATTCCGCCACCCGTGCCGCCACCAGAGCCAGGTCCGATACCGTTTCCGTTCCCAGGACCGAGGCCGCCACCACTCCCTCTGCCAAATCCCGAACCTGCCCCCTGCCCCTGAGACGCCAACGCAACCTGGCTGGATTGCGGGATGCCTAGATTCGGCATATTGGTGTCCGGCATCTTGATGTTGGGCATGACAACAGTCGGGGGCACCGGGATCTTCGGTTTGTCCACCAGCAGTTTCTGGGGTGGAGTAATCTGCTGCTTGTCAAACTTCGGCAACTTGCCCTTCGAAGCATCCACCAGTTCGTGGTTTCCGCCGCCACCGCCGCCACCCATGACGTCCTTCGCCGGGGCCATCGGAATGTAGGGAGATACGTCCACTGCGGTCACCTGGGTCTTCTGTACGGGTTTGGCGTGGATCCGCATTTCGATGATGGCCAGCACAATCAAACCGATGACCAGGGCGTGCGCAAGGATTGAATAGGCACTGGATTTCGGGTCCCGCTTTATGTTCAGCAGCGCAGTTGTTTCGGCCGGCTTGGAGGTCAGCTCCAGTGGTGGGAGCTTCTTGGGAAAGAGGGCGTCCTGGAGATTGGCCCAGAGAGATTTCCAGATGGGCTCTTCTTCGATGGTCTCCACCAACTCCCCGTTTGTGTCGGGTTTTGAAGTCAACTGCAGTGGAGGCTGCTTGGCAGAAAAGGCGTCGCGCAGGTTCCTCAGAAGAGACTGCCACATAGAGCCGTCAGCTTCGATAAGAAGTTCTGGCTCTTCTTCCTGAGGCCGGCTTTTTCCTGGCTCCAGTTCCGGAGGTGTCAAAACCTGATTGCCCATAGCACTTCACAGTCAGGGGAAAAAGCATGTACCCGACCGTATCTCTCCATTATGGACGACGTGTGTGCCGCTTGTCTTGAAAGTTCTTTTCCTGCTGTCATCTTCAGCGGAACACCTTCTACTCTGTTTTTTGAGCGGAACGCGGAAGTTGCTACTTGCTGCGCCGCCCTGTCACCGGCCTGATTCTTCCAATATAGACGATGGAAGCATCACAAAGTTACGTCCTTAAACAGATACAATATTGTTTTACCTTTATCAAATATTTTCCCCTGGGAGAAGGAATGTCCTCCAAACCTGAATCCGGCAGCCCGTACCCTGCGCTCAAGGAGACCCTGACGCTGCCGCATACTGATTTCCCCATGAAGGCCAATCTGCCTCAGAACGAGCCTCTCCGTCTGAAAAAATGGGCCGAGGAAAATCTTTACGCCCAGATCCGCAAAGAAAGGAAAGGCTCCCCGCGTTATCTTCTGCATGATGGGCCGCCTTATGCAAACGGGCCGATCCACCTGGGTCACGCGCTGAACAAGTGCCTGAAGGACTTTATCGTCAAATCAAAAACAATGGCGGGGTTTGATGCCCCTTACATTCCCGGTTTTGATTGTCATGGCTTGCCCATCGAAATCAAAGTGGACGAACAATTTGGCCGCAAAAAGCTGGAGATGTCCTCCACTGAATTTCTGCGTGCCTGCCGTGAATATGCGCAAAAGTATGTGGACCTCCAGACAAGCCAGTTTGTCCGGCTGGGTGTCTTCGGGCAGTGGGAGAAGCCTTACCTCACCATGTCCCGACAGTACGAAGCAAAAACTCTTGAGATTTTCTACCGGTTCTTTGAGCAGGGTTTTGTCTATAAAGGCCTGAAGCCCGTTTATTGGTGCATCCACGATCGCACGGCACTGGCAGACGCAGAAATTGAATATGAGATGCATACCAGCCCCAGCGTTTACGTGAAATATGCACTCACCAGCGATCCGGCAGGCATTGATCCTACACTGGCCGGGAAGTCGGTCTCGACCATCATCTGGACGACGACTCCCTGGACGCTGCCTGCATCGCTGGCGGTTGCCTTTCACCCGGAGCTGGAGTATGTCGGGCTGGAACAGGCCGGTCAAGTCTATATCGTGGCTGCTGCGCTGGCCCCGTCGGTACGTGACAATTGCAAACTGGCAGATGCACGAGAAATCGCGCGATTTAAAGGGAAAATGCTGGAGTACGCTACCTTTCAGCACCCGTTTCTCGACCGCAGCATCCTCGGCGTCCTCGCCGATTACGTCACTACGGACCAGGGCACGGGCGCAGTCCACACGGCGCCGGCGCATGGAGCCGACGACTTCTACACCGGGGCAAAATATGGATTAGACCAGGCCTGCAATGTTGATCACGCGGGCCGTCTCCGGAATGGGCTGCCAGAATATGATGGCCTATCGGTATTCAAGGCCAATGGTCCCATCATTCAACTGCTGGAAGCGCGCGGCGTCCTGTTAGGCCGTAACGAAATTTATCATTCTTATCCGCATTGCTGGCGTTGCCACAACCCGGTCATCTTCCGGGCGACGGAACAGTGGTTCATCGCCATCGATACGCCGATGCTGAAGGCTGATGGGACGAGGACCACTTTCCGCCAGCTGGCTCTGGACCAAATCCGAAATCATATTCAGTGGGACCCGGCCTGGGGCGAAGACCGTATCGCGAACATGATTGAAACCCGTCCCGACTGGTGCATCTCACGCCAGCGTATCTGGGGGGTTCCGATTGCGGTCTTTCTCTGCAATCAGTGCCATGAGCCCTTGAAAGACCCGGCGCTGAATCGCAACCTGGTTACTCTGATTGAAGAGGAAGGGATAGAAGTTTGGCACACGCGCGAGGTGGAAGAACTTCTACCTGCGGCAACCAAATGCCGGTGCGGCTCCAAAAGTTTCCGCAAAGAGATGGACATTCTTGACGTCTGGTTTGACTCCGGCGTTAGCTGGCACGCCGTGCTTGAGGCCGAACCCGACCTTGCTCCACCTGCCGATCTTTACTTTGAAGGGGGAGACCAATACCGCGGCTGGTTCCATACTGCCCTGCTTACATCGGTTGCAGTCAGTGAAAAGCACCAGGCGCCGTATACGATGGTGGGCACCTCAGGCTGGACCCTGGATGAACAGGGCCGCGCGATGTCGAAATCGTTGGGCAATGTGGTGGACCCTGTGGACATCGCCAATCGCCTGGGAGCTGAAACGGTGCGTTTGTGGGTGGCCTCGGTTGACTTCCGAGAGGATGTTGCGGCCAGCGAAAATCTTATGCAGCGTATTGCGGACAACTATCGCAAGCTGCGCAACACCTTCCGCTTTCTGCTGGGCAACCTGCATGGATTTGTCCCGGCTGAACACGCACTACCCTATGCAGACCTGTTGCCGCTGGACCAGTACATCCTGGTACGCACGCGAGAACTGGCGGAAAAAGTGTGTGGCCAGGACGGCAAGGGTGGATGGTATGGGGACTTTCAGTTTCATCGTGCTTACCATGCCATCAATGAGTTCTGCATTGTGGACCTGAGCGCCATCTATCTTGATGTTCTGAAAGACCGTATGTACACTTTCGCCCCAGTCAGTCTCGCCCGCAGGTCCGCGCAAACGGTCCTGTGGAAAATTGCTGAAGCGTTGGTGCGCATGGTCGCCCCGATTCTGAGCCTTACGGCAGATGAGGTCTGGCAATATCTGCCACGGTCAGAAGGCCGGCCTTCCAGTGTTCATCTGACACATTTTTATACGCCAGACCAGATTGCTCCGGCCCATCCTGAGCTGCTGGATGACTGGAAGAAGCTCTTTACAGTACGCGATGAGGTCTTGAGAAGTCTTGAAGAGGCGCGCAAAGAAAAGCGGATTGGCAAATCGCTGGAAGCGAAAATCCGGATTGCCGCGGACACAGATACTCTGGTGCTCCTGAAAACCTATGCATCCAGTCTGAAAGAGCTGTTCAATGTCTCTCAGGTAGAAATCCAGCCCGGACCCGCCGCTGCGGTGGAGGTAACAACTTTGCCTGCCGATGGCACAAAGTGCGAGCGCTGCTGGAATTTCATGTTGGATGTGGCCCCCTTTGGCGTATGGCCCAAGGTCTGTGCCCGCTGTGCAGAGGCTTTGGAACAGATGGGGTATCAGCAAACTGTAAGTGTGTAAGGCACATTTGGAATGCAACTGATTTCCGGAAATTTTGGCCCATTTTTCTCTAAAAAAGGACCTGAGCTTGAATAAAGACCGTCGCGGCATCCTCCTGCTGATTGCCGCATTCATCATCGCGCTGGACCGCTGGACGAAAGTTCTGGTTACAAGACATATTCCGGAGGGGGATCTGAAGACCGTTGTGCCGGGATGGTTCTGGATTTCACATGTTCTCAACCCGGGTGCTGCCTTCAGCCTCTTTTCTAATTCAGCTTCGCCGGAGCGTACGCGTTGGATGCTCATCAGCTTCTCGCTTGCTGCTGCTCTGGCGATCCTCGTCTATTTCCTGGCCAAAAGACGCCCCCTTTCGGCAGTCAACTTTGCTCTGTCACTGATTCTGGGCGGTGCTATCGGAAACGTCTGGGACCGCCTTCGCTATGGCGTAGTCACGGACTTTCTTCTGGTGCAGCTACATTTCGGACACTGGAGTTACCACTGGCCTGACTTTAATGTCGCTGACTCTGCGATTTCCTGTGGTGCAGTCCTCATCCTGCTTGATTCCCTGCTTTCAAAAAAACAATAAGCGTGCGATCCTCAGACGGCAATCCTGAAATGGAACTTCCGTCACAGGTCAATAAATCAACTTCAGTGAGAACTGTATCTGCCGCGAGTTCCCTGCGGTTTTGTTGATTTCTCCAAAACCTGTGCCAGCGAGTGTGTTTGCCGGCAGGCCCATATTTACGATGTTCAGGAGATTAAAAAATTCCGCACGAAACTGAAGGTCCATGACCTCACTTCCACTCTGCCGTGTGCCGAAGGGAGTGTTCTTGATCAGCGCAAAGTCATAATTGTAATAAGCAGGACCACGGAATGTATTGCGTCCAAGCAGTCCGAATCGGCCGCTGTTTGGCCCAGATCCTCCGGGCAGATGGATCGGAATCACAAAAAACGATGCGTTGTTTTTTCCCAGTCCAAAGTAATCTTCGCGGACTTTGCGCGCGGTAGAGAGATGTGGCTTTGCGATCTGGTCTGGGCGGTCTGCTCCATTCGATCCAGCACCCGTCTGCTGAATGCCTGAATACACGGTGAATGGGGCCCCGCTGCTGATTCCTGACACACTCAGAAGCTGCCATCCTGCAGTGAGCTTCTTCGTCACGGGATGAAGCCATTCCACCGCATCCAGACGAAGGTCTTGCGCGACGCTCAGGTTAAACGAGTGGGCCACATCAAAAGTGGAAGGGCCCTTCTCCGCTCGCGTATTGAAGGGATCCTGGGGGGCGGTTTGCACAGCTGCGCCTGTAGATCCAGTGCCTCCGCCGATAACGGTACTCACATCATCCAGCGACTTTGACCACGTATAACTGGCCTGAACTCCCGGCCCTCCATGCTGCACTGTACCCTGAAGCGAGGCCTGCAAAGCATGATAGGTCGAATGCGAGGTATCATCCACGACCGTCTCTACCCCAAAGCCGCCAGTCACATTTCCCTCACCATCAAACTGGGTGTGGGGAGCAAATTCTGGCGTTGCTCCTGGAAACGCATTGGGATAATTCATACGCGGCAGCTTGACTCCGGCAGTCCCCACATATCCAAGATTGGCAGTAAGATTTCCCAGTTGCCGCTCAATTCCCAGAGTCCAGGTTTCCAGATAGCCATTGCCGAAGGAACGGTCGATCCCGCCAAGGTTCAGCGGCACAATCTGGTGCGCGGGAGAAAGCGCAGCCATGTCCCGTTCATAACGGTCTACATCAAAGATCGTATTTGCAGGGACCTTCTTGGTGTCTCCGCTGGCAAAAATGTCTTGTCCCGAAAGTGAATAGGCATGAGGCAGCTGGTCAGGCGTAATCTGAAAACCATAATGCAGCTGCGCTCCTTTTGTGACGCTCAGGTGTGGGTAGATCACGAATGGCGTCGAACCGGTCAGTGAGTTGTCCTGCCAGATGTTGGGCGGAATCGTCGTGATGCCTCCCCCAACCCGCAGATGGGTCTTGGTTGTCATCAACCAGTCGAGCTGTACACGCGGTCCCAGGCCGTTAGCATTCGTCTGATATGCCGGCTGCGGATTCACCACAAAACGCTGGATTCCATTCACATTCAGAAACCCTGAGGTGCGCTTGGCACGTTCTGCAATGGGTGCGTACACCTCATAGCGCAAGCCATAGTCGAGTGTAAAACGGTCGGAAATCTTCCATGTGTCCTGCACGTAAACGGAAAAATTGTTTCGGTTAATCGCAGCAGGACCGATATGAGGTCCGCTTGAAAAATAAGGGGGCGCCACCGCCACATTGTAGGAAAAAGGACTGCCGGTGAGCAGTGCGGTCAGCGTGTCGGGCAGGGGATCTCCGGGATGAATCTCATGAGTGCCACTCTGGGAATGAATTTCCACCGGAGAGTACACGACACCGCCGCCAAAGTCATACTCGCCATTCACACTCACTCCAAAATAAGTGGTATCGCGATTGAGACGGACTTCTCCACCCCATTTCCAAGTATGGTTTTCTGCGATCAAGGAGAAATTCTGACGCGCCTGAAAGAGATTCCCAAAGGCAGTCATCACAGACCCCCCGGCAGAATTGAATGCCTGGAAGAGCCCATCATTAAATTTCACCGCTGGATCTGTATGGTTCGGTGTAGGAAAGGAGGGGGTGGTGCGAGTAAAGCTGATGGAAGATTCAAAAGAGTAATGTGGTGAGACGGTGCGTGTATAAGTCAGCACGGCGTTGCGCTGCCGGTCTGTGTATTCCACAGCAAAGCTGGGATCGATCGCAGTTTCGTCTGGGTTTGTAGTGGGTCCATTCAAATTGTCATATGTAAATCGTCCAAAGATACTGGACTTCTCATCGATCTTTTGATCAATCCGGACAGAAAACTGGTCGGCATTGGTGGACACATTGGAGGATGTTGCAAAGGTGTGTTCACCAAATGGCCCCGCGGCGTAATTCGGTAAGGGGTATCGGGCCAGGACCCGTGCAATTTGCGCATCCACGGGAACATACAACACATCGCCGGGATAGGCAGTTGCATTGATACCGGACCGCTCCTCCGCGGTAGGAACAGCAAGTACTTGTGTCGTCCCCAGCACCTGCCGGAAGCCCTGGTACTCTCCGAAATAAAAGGTCTTTCCGCGACCGTCGTAAATTCCGGGCAAGACCACGGGACCGCCATTCGTAAATCCAAACTCATTTCTGCGAAAAGGCGGAATCCGACCATGTGGCGGATGATCAAAGTAGTTCCGCGCATCAAGGGCCGAATTGCGGAGAAATTCAAAGAACGATCCATGAAAGCCACTCTGGCCGGACCGCGTAATGATGTTGGTAAAGCCCGCAGCTCCTCTGCCGATCTCTGCCGGCATCCATCCTGAACTGGATTCGATCTGTTCGACGGCATCCACGTTAAAGTTGGTGAAGGTGCCACCACCCATTTCCGGGTCGCTGATATCTGCGCCATCCATGGCGAAAGTCGCCTCCACGCCGCGCTGGCCGTTAATGGCAAACTGCTGCGTGAAATTGGTGGCCCCATTTACGTCGGTCATGGTACCGGCGGCAAGAAGAAGTAATTGGCTGAAGTCCCTTTTATTCAGCGGAAGCTCGCTGACGGTCTTGCTGGAAAGCTGCTCGCCTCCGGTGGCCTCCTGGTGGGCAGCCTGCGGAACAATGGACAGCGTCCCGTTGTTCTGCAGGACGATGACAACGGGCAGACCAGCTTGAGGCAGGATGGACGCATTGCTGCTGAACCTGGCCCCGCTCATCTGTACAGAAATCCGATATTCTTCCGGCTCTGGCCCCTGTACGGAAAACCTTCCATCCGTCGCGGTGACGGCGGTGTAGTCATGACCTGTCCCGGTGAGTGTAAGTACGGCCCCACTGACTGGGGAGCCATCCTCTCCGCGCACCACACCTCTCCATGCAAAAGAGCTTGTTTGTGCAAATGCGAAAGGAAAAATGCTGATGGCCAGCAAAAGTACCAGCTTGATAGGATGTATACGCCTCACCTCGGAAAAAGCCCAGCCTTCTGTTTTTTTTAGCGGGAGGGCGAAACATGGCCACCCCTCATTTCACTGGCCATTATATGGGCAGGTTTTTCCGTTTCACAATGGTGCTCTCTGCCGTCAAGGTGAGACAAACCGTTTGTCTATGTAAAGAAATGCGCCCTGGATGACAACCAATCCAGGGCGTTTTTTATTTGCCTGCGGTCGTTGCAGGAGTAAACTTCTGCACCTTGCTGTGCTTTGTGGAGTAGGTGAAATAGATAATCAGGCCGATAACCAGCCAGATACTGACGACAATCCAGGTGAGCGTGGGCAGACTCGCAATCAGATACAGGGCGCTGGCGATTCCCAGAATCGGCACAATAGGAACAAGAGGTGTCCTGAATGGGCGTTCCAGTTCAGGCTGGCGAACGCGCAGAATCCATACACCCGCGGAGACGATTGCAAAGGCCAGCAATGTGCCCATGTTCACCATGGCGCTCAGCTTATCAATCGGGAGCAGTGCAGGCAGAAATGCAACAATTGTGCCTACAACAATATTGGAAATCCAGGGCGTGCGGAATTTCGGATGAATGGCCCCCGCCCACTTCGGCAGCAAACCATCCCGCGACATCGAATAAAAGACACGCGACTGTCCCAGCAACATCACCAGCATGACCGTACCCAGGCCGAACACAGCGCCAATCTTCACCAGGATGCCACCCCACCGCACTCCGGTAGCGTCAATTCCAATGGCGACCGGCTCGGCCACATTCAGGGTTTTGTAGCTGACAAGTCCTGTCAGGGTGAGTGATACAGCAATATAGAGAATGGTGCAGATGACGAGAGAGCCGAGAATACCTATCGGCATGTCCCGTTGCGGGTTTCTGGCTTCCTGAGCAGCAGTGGAAACAGCATCAAATCCGATATAGGCAAAGAAGATGGAGGCCGCCCCAGCTGCGATGCCACTTATCCCGTACTGTCCCGGTCCCTGCTTCGGAGGAATAAACGGGTGCCAATTCATCCGTGCCAAATCAGGGTGTTGCAGCAGATATCCGATGCCCAGCACAAGAAAGATGCCTACCACGCCAACTTTTACAAACACAATGGCAGAATTGAGGTTGGCCGATTCCTTGATGCCAATCACCAGGACCATCGTCACTACGGCAATGGCAACGAAGGCAACAATGTTAAAAAGGCCCGTTACATGCGGAAGTCCCGTGAAGTCTACTCCCGGGGGCAGAGATGCTTTCGGCATCCAGCGATGGTCATAGAGATAAATCACATTGCCATAAGTTGTTGTAAAGCGCGCAAGCGAAGCCGAGGGTGTAATCCCTAACTGCTCAATCAGGCTCAGAAAATATCCTGCCCAACCCGAGGCAACGGTTGCTGCGCCGAACGCGTACTCCAGGCACAGGCACCATCCGATCACCCATGCAACGAGTTCGCCCAGCGTTGCGTATCCGTAAGTGTAGGCCGACCCTGCAATCGGAATCAGAGAGGCAAATTCCGCATAGCAGAGTCCGGCAAAGGCACACGTAACACCGGCCAGGACAAAGCTGAGGGCAATAGCAGGTCCTGCATGGAGCGCGGCGGCCTGGCCAGTCAGGACAAAAATACCCGCCCCAATGACCGCACCAACACCCAATGTAATCAGGTTAATCGGACCAAGGGAACGTTTGAGGGTATGCTCTCCCTCTTCAGCAGCTTCCTGCCTGAGCTTTGAGAGCGGTTTGATTGCAAACAGATTTGCCATGTACGAGCGCTTTCCCTTTCCAAACATCAATCTTGTATTCTTACCTGCCTGCGGCGCGACCAGACCATGAACACCGGGATCCCCAGCAGAACAATCAGCAAACCTGGCCACGTGTACTGCGGCTTATAGCGCAGCAGTATGATGCAGATCCAGGCCGCCATCACAATGTAGATCGCGGGCAGAACTGGATATCCTAACGCACGGTAAGGACGTTCGGCATCTGGCCGACGCTTTCTCAGCACATACAGACAGGAAATCGTAAGAATGTAGAAGACCAGTTCCGTACAGATAATGTAATCCAGCAACTGGCTATAAGACCCAGTCAGGCACAGGAAGCAGGTCCACAGGGCCTGGATCACCAGCGCCCAGATCGGCGTTTTAAAGCGCGGATGCAGACGGCTTGTCGACTGAAAAAAAAGCCCGTCACAACTCATTGCATAGTACACGCGGGCACCTGCCAGAACCAGTCCATTCGCGCATCCGAAGGTCGAAATCAGAATGGCCCCGGCCATTAGAAATGCCCCGCTGCGGTGGAAAATCTGCTGCAGAACCACCGTGGCCACACGGTCCTCTGAGGCATACTGAATGCCGCGCGACAGCGCCGTGGCTCCATTAGGGTCCCCATGCAATGGCAGCGCGCAGAGGTACACAAAATTTGCCGCGATATACAGCGCAATGACGATGACCGTTCCCAGCACCAAAGAAAGCGGCAGATTCCTCTTCGGGTCTCGGATTTCGCCTGCTGTATAAGTCACATTGTTCCAGGCATCTGCTGAAAATAAAGATCCGGTCTGCACAATGGCAAGAATGGCGAAGAGTCCCACCATGGCAATCGGGCCGCCCACCCCCACCTGAACCGGATGCAGCGAGTGCCACGAAGCGTTCTGCCAGAAGTTAGCCCCGAAATTTGATGCTATGGCGGCCGGGTTACGGCCAAACAAAAACCCTACCACTACTAGCCCCAGCAAGGCGGCTGTTTTTGCGGTCGTAAAAATGTTCTGGACCAGCGCGCCCAGACGTACCCCAAGAATGTTGATCCCGGTCAGCAAGAGCACAATGATGATCCCGGTCAGATTTGCTGTGTTCAGTCCAATTTCCATATTGCCCAGGACCATTGGGCCAACACGCACGGCCGGAACATGCCCCAGATGCACCAGCCAGTGGGAAGACGAAACTGCGGGCACAAAAACACCAAGGAATTTACCAAAAGCCACCACCACGGCAGCAATGGTTCCTGTTTGAATGACGAGAAAAAGCGTCCATCCAAAAAGAAAGCCCCACATGGGGCCCAATGCTTCTCGCAGATACACATATTGTCCGCCCGCAGTCGGCATCATCGCCGCAAGCTCGCCGTAGCTGAGTGCGCCGATCATTGTCATCACGGCAGTGACTACCCAGGCCGCAATCAAGAGAGCGGGAGAACCTACTCCACGGCTGATTTCACTCGGAACGATAAAAATTCCCGACCCGATCATGGAGCCGACTACAATGGCCGTCGAACTGAAAAGTCCAAGTCTTTGCGCCAGATGTGGAGCTGCGGAATGCGTCTGTGTTGAGGTCCGGGTACTTGTGCTCACTTCTTGATGTTCTACAGAAAAAATAAGGACTTAGCCATCATTTTCTTACGAAATGGCCTTGGCAATGATGGTATCAGCAAAATCAATCTGCCAGATTTGCAGAACTGCTCGCTAAGTAAAACAGCCGACGCCGCCCAGATGCCAAAGGTCCCTATTAGCCGGTATGATGTGCTACATGCAGATTCTGCTCTATTCAGCACCCTGGTGCCGCGACTGTAGGGAAGCCAAGCGCTTTCTTGATGAAAACGGAATTTCCTATACTGAAATTGATATTGAAACAGTGGACGGGGCGGCGGAAGAGGTCTTGCGCCACGTGGGGAAACGCGCCATTCCCCAGCTTGTGATTGATGGAAAATGGTTCCAGCCGTACCGCCCGGGGCACGGGCTTCTTTATCACGAGATGCGGGAAGTGCTGGGACTCACAGTCGTGCGCTGACAGCCCCTCAAAATGTCGTCTTTTTCCGTACCCGCCTTAACCCGCCGCATCCATGCTTTCTTCGACGCGCTGTATGTTCGCTGTACGGAACGGTAGCCGGAGTTTTCTGATACGTTCCTGTTTTGTTTCGCGTTCATGAGAGCGCAGTCGTGCCTGCAGCATATCTTCCAGTGACAGAATACCGACGACTTTTCGAGTGCCTGGTTCGATGACCGGCAATACAAAAATCTTCAAGGCTGCCATGCGCTCGGCCACGGAGCGCAGCGTCTCATCCGGATAGGCAATCTCTGCCTCTTTCCAGGGCAGAGCAGAATCGGAGGGATGCGTCGCAACATATCGCTCAAGCATGGCCCGTGTCACGATGCCCTGGAGTTTTCCATTTTCATCGACAACCGGATACAGTCTTTGGCCCTTTCGGGTCTTGCCTGCCTCGACCGGTTTCCCCGGCCTGCGGTCTTCAATCCACCGCTTGACATCTCCGATGCGCGCTCCGGAAGGAAGGGCCACAACGCTGGAATGCATGACCTGGGACACGGTCATGATCTCCAATGGATCAACACTATATTCACGGCTGAGATGATATCCCCTACGGCTCAGCCGCTCTGTGAGAATCGAGCGTCTTTGGAACAGCACCGTAAAGGCATGTGCAGCCACTGAGGCGGCCAGTAAAGGCAGCATCAGACCATAATTGTGGGTCAGTTCCATGCTTAGGGCGGCGGCCGTCAATGGACATCCGATGGCCCCGGAAAGGACCGCAGCCATTCCCACCAGAGGCCACGCTCCCACCTGGATAAAAGGCAGACCATGACCCACTAATGCGCCCAGAGCTCCGCCAATCATCAGCAAAGGGGCAAGAATGCCGCCCGATGTCCCTGATCCCAGAGAAAAAGCCCAGATGATGCTTTTCACAATCAGCACGCCGGCAATCAGCTGCCATGCAGCGTTGCCAGCGATCAGGGAGTCGATGACATCGTAGCCAGTACCCAAAGCACGCGGGAAAATCAATCCGCCCAAGCCGATGACCAGGCCGCCAATTGCCGGCCACCACATCCAATGCACCGGCAGGTGCTCCTCAAAGAAGTCTTCACTCGCATAGACGGCGCGACTTAGCAGCAGAGCGGCCAGGCCTCCCAGTACACCCAAAAGTAGAGCCGCCGCGACTGCGCGGGGACCGACCGTCATGTTGTACAGTGACATGGGAAACAACGGTCCTGGCCCGAGCAGATGCCGACGCAGTACACCTGCCGTTGTTGCAGCCACGGCCACGGGTACAAGACTACGCGGCCTCCACTCAAAAAGAAGCAGTTCGACTGCCAATAGAACGGCCGACAGCGGTGTGGAGAAGACCCCGGTCATGCCCGCAGCAGCCCCAGCGACCAGCATGGTGGTCCGCTCGGCATCACTCAATTTAAACAGCTGCCCCAGCAGGGAGCCGACCGAGCCTGCCGTCATAATGATGGGGCCTTCAGCTCCAAAGGGACCTCCGGATCCAATGGCAATTGCAGCCGAAAGCGGTTTGAAGACCGCCACCTTCCCGTCTACTTTTGCGCCATGAATCAGAATGGCTTCAATAGCCTCAGGCATCCCATGCCCGCGAATCTTTTCTGAGCCGTATCGGGCCATGAGGCCAATCAGGACACCTCCGGCCACGGGGACCAAGACGGCAAGCCAGTGTAAATGGTTTTCTGCAGGAGAGATAAACTGCCAGCTCAGACGATGAAAGTAAAACAGGTTGGTGGCCGCGTAAATCAAATGCAGGAGCAGATATGCCAGTACGGAACCTGCTCCGCCCAGCACCAGTGCCAGTCCGCTAAGCACAAGCATCCGAGGATCTGCCGTGAAATCACGCAGATGAGAGCGGAATGCAGAAACAGTCCTGTCTGGGTTTGTGGCCTTTTCTGAGATTGTCATTGCCGTGCCGGCCTTTTTCCCCCGGTAGATGTCTGTTTCATACTCAACACTCGACGCAGTGCCCGGATGAGTTCCGGCCCTGTTTGTTCCAGCTCCTGAAGATGATGATCCGCCAGAGAAGCGAGTATCTTTTCGCCAAGCGAGGTCACTCGCAACAGAATACGGCGATGGTCTGTGGGATCAGGGCAGCGGCGTAACAACCCCTGTTCGATGGTACGGTCCACGAGCTCGACCGCACTGTTGTGCTTCAGCAACATTCTCGCCGCGACATTGGCAATGGTCGGGTCCAGTTCCCCAGGCATGCCGTAGACACACTGGAGTAATTGATATTGCTGATGTCGCAATCCGGCATTTTCTGCGGCCAGATGGCTGAAATGCAGGAAGCGACGGAGCTGGAAACGGAACTCGGCCAGACGCTGAAATTGCTCTACGCTTAGGCCGGCCGGCCTTGGCCCTCCACTGTCCTCAACACGGGAAGCGGAAGCTGCCTGCGGCTGTGTGGCAGAAACCATGAATATATCGTATCACGACTATCTCGTATCACGATATATCTGCAAAGAGCCATCTCTCTGTACTTAAAAGTGATGGATCTTTTCTTCCGTTGCAGGCTGGTCGGGCCGCACGGCTTCCCTTTCCAGCGAACGGCTGACCAGATCGCGCGAACCCAGGCCGACAGCAAGCGCAAGCGCCAGCACAATTCCGCCAAAAAGGATACCGAAGGCCAGAGGCACGATCTCTCCCCCGATTGACAGATGGTCCAGCACCATGGCGGCTGTCAGCACATAAATCAGCCAGCGCACTCCGGTGGCCAGCAGACGCGCATACTGCAGATTCAGGTTCACGGCAGTAATCAATACGCTGCGTGCCAGGAAGCGTCCGATGATCGTGCCTAAGAACAGGAGCACAGCCGCGCCAATCAGGTGAGGAAGATAGGCGAAAACATATGCAGAAATCCCTGACTCAGCAGATGCCGCCTCGAAGGCGGAAACGCCCAGAAGTACGCCGATGATGACAAATACCCAGAAAACAGCGCGCGTAGCCAGCACTGTGGGTGTCTGGCGTGGAGCGAGCTCACTCAGCGCGCCTGCCGTGGACAAGGTGCGTTTGTCGAATTCAAGGGCCAGAAGGACGCGCCGGGTCACTGCTGCTGCGATCCACGCAATCAGAAGAAAAATCAGCAGTGCCACCAGGAAGGCAAGGATGCCCGGCAACAATGTGGCCACTTTCGTAAAGACGCGCCACATGGAATCATGCAAGGATTGTTCAACCTGTTGCCACATTTCTCACGATCCTTTCTATGGATTGAATCTGTCTGGCCATCGCCACCGGCGCAGTAGGTAAGGTTTGTTTTCCTCATAAACCCGGGCCAGTTGTTCCAGCCGCTGTTGTGCCACAAATGGAGACAAAGCGGCCACTTCCTGAACGTAGGATGCAACCCATCCCAGATAAAGCGGTGTTAGCGCGCCCAGAAGGTGACTTCTGCTGACAGTGCGGAGTCTATGCGCAAGCGCAAAGTCATAAACAATGCGCACCCACAGTTCATCGGGAATACGGAACTCCTCCGGTCTGAGGCGCGAGAGTTTTTTCAGCTCAAAAAGTGTGACCGGGGGCAACACAGGGCCCCAGATTTCCTGCAGATTCCGTGCTCCGAGCTGGAAGGAATCAATCAGCGGCTTCACGTCGATACCATCCTCTTCCTTCGCCTGATGGATCCCTTGGCCCCATACCGGAGCAGGCCGCGAAGCTCGTACCCGCTGCCAATAAGAAGCATATTTTTCCATTTCAAGAAAGATGGAACCTACCAGGCTGGCCAGCGCAGTACGCAGCTCGATGCCATCGGTCTGACGTCCGTGACTCACATCAACATGGACCTGACAGAACTGTTTGCCAGCGACCGCCGCCACAGTTGCCGGCCAAAGGATCTCCTCCGCTCTGGATTCTGTGGTCAGTGAAGGAACTGTAAATTTCGCACACATCTCCGCAGAGCAACTGAAATCAAGAGGCAAGGGATATTGCACCCTATGCCCAAACAGAGACCTCGTGAGCGGGGCCAGGATCCCATGATTCAGCAGAGCATCAAACTTGCCTGCTGCATAGACAGGCAGTACCACATCACAACGCTTCTCCACGATCGGCTGCACCATCAACTGCAGGACATCTTCCCGCAACAATAGCAGATCATGGTGCAGCAATACGCAAACCTCTGCCTGCTCCTGAAGCGCCAGGGAACAAAGCGCGCGCTGCGCAGCGGAAGCATGGACCCACGGCAAGAGATCCGGGGCGGATGAAGAGATGGAGTAACTGCGAAGTTTTGCGCCGTCCACCTGGGCCTCTTCAAGGCCTGGCGCTGCGACAATCCATCGCCCAACAGAGGCCGCTCCTGCCTGCTGGACAAATTGCCTGAGGACAGCTGGATCCACTGTGCCAGTAATGCCTAGCAATACAGTGTTTCCCCTCTCCGTAATGACTGTCTGCTCGCGTTGCGGAATTTGTTCTTCGTTCATGACGTTTTATGACAGCAAAGCCGCAATCCCCATCAGAGGGATTCGCACCCAGTCTGGGCGATTATTCATCTCATAGTTCAGTTCATAAAGGGCCTTGTCCAGAAGATAGGCATCCAACAAGCTCTTCAGCTCGGTTTGCGGCAGCAGACCCGATCCTGCCATTTCTGCCAAATATGCTTGCAGAAACTCATCCGATACCACCCGGATCCAGAGTTTTGCCCATTCTTCCGGCCTCTGTGACTCCTGTAGACTTGAAGTGGAACGAGCAAGGCCCGACCATGCTGCATAGCTGAACGAGCGCAGCATACCTGCCACGTCCTTCAAGGGCGGCTGTTTCATTTTTCTTTCACTCAGACTTCGCGCCGGCTCTCCCTCAAAGTCCAGGACCACAAAGTCATCTTGCGTATGAAGCACTTGTCCCAGGTGATAGTCGCCGTGGACACGCGTTTTGACCCACTGGCTCTGCAGGGTCGTCAATCGGTGAAAACTACTCAGAGCTTTCCGCCTTCTCCCAGCGACCATGCCGCCCAGTTCCAGTGCATCTTCCGGTAGTTTGCTCAGATTGGCTTTCAGCAAATCAATCGTATGCGCGGCACGCTCGGCAAATCGCTTGCTGATCTCTTCCATCTCAGAATGCGTAATCAGTTCTGGCTTAAAATCAGGGTCTTCCAAAGAAGAGGCCAGTGCCTTGTGCATTGCGGCGGTCAATTGACCCAGCTTCTGCGCCGCTTCAAGATAATCCTGCCGTATGAACCCGAGCGCTGCGCCTTCATCTGTCTTTTCCGCACAAAATCTGTAGTACTTCTCCAGTCTGTCTAATGTCCACGTCCATCCGTCTCCATCATTGCTGACAAAACCCTGGAGCATGGCCAGCGTGGACCGTGCGCCATCCGGACGGACATATTCCAGCCATCCTCCAAATGGTGCGATAGAACGAAACCCGGTATGTTCGGTAAGAAAAGCTGATATCTCTGTGTCCGGATTCGTACCAACCTCACTACGGCGAAAACATTTCATGATCATGCGTTCGCCAAAAATTACAGACGAATTACTTTGTTCTGCTGAACTGAGGCGGGCCGACATGTATGTCCCGCCCGAGGTCATCAGGGAGGGCAAAAGATTGCTCGCAAATCCCCGTATGCTCCCCCCATTCATAGATTCTGATACGCTGCGGTCATCGATCATCCGCAACAACGCAAAGGAGGCACTCTCGCTGAGCAGTGCGTCGCAAAGGACCCCCTCTTTCCTCGCTGTTCTCACGGGAGCAACCACTGCATTTCCGTGTGATTGGCGGACGGCCTCGGCCTTTTCCTCAAAAAGCAGCGTCAATGGAACAAAATAGGATTCCTCATCTCCGGAGTCATATCGGACTGAAGTCATCAGACAAACAGAACGGCCCTCATCAAAAGTGGCCCAGTCTGTAACAGCCACAGAACGTATTTGTTTCGCCTTCCCGCCAAACCATCTTTGCCTGGAGATATATTCCGGCAAAAGGGAGGAACGCAGCTTTTCGAGGTTGACGCCCGTCAGAATCGCCTTCCAGTCATGATCATTTCCCACCTCAATCAGCGCATTGTCCGGTCCGGAATCATTGCTTTCCAGCGGCAGCAGTGCAGATTGCAGTTCAAACCACAAAAATTCATAAGGGCCCAGGGTCAGCGAATAGGGCGTTTTTGTAATAGGAGGAAATTCTACATAACCCAGCATTTCCACTGGAATCATGCCGTCAAATTCTGAAAGGTCCAACATGACGGGTTGAGGAAAACGGGAAAGATTGGCCAGGCATAACACGATTTGCTCGGAATTTTGTCGTACATACGACAGCACCTTGCGATTGGCTGAGGGGAGGAACTTGAGCGATCCTCGGCCGAATACTGGGAACAATTTGCGCAACGCAATCATGTTGCGCATCCAGTTCAGCAGAGACGAAGGGTCCGTATGCTGCGCCTCAACATTGATCGCCTGATAGCCCCAAACCGGATCCATAATGACGGGGCTGTAAAGCTGTGCTGGATTGGCGCGGGAAAACCCTGCATTGCGGTCTGCGGTCCATTGCATGGGTGTACGCACGCCATTGCGATCTCCAAGGTAGATGTTGTCTCCCATGCCAATCTCATCGCCGTAATAAATGATTGGCGTACCGGGAAAGGAAAAAAGAATACTGTTGAGCAGCTCGATACGACGGCGGTTATTGTCCACCAGAGGGGCGAGCCTACGCCGGATACCGATGTTGATGCGCATGCGGGGGTCGGCACTATAAGCCAGATACATATAATCGCGCTCGTCATCGGTAACCATTTCAAGCGTCAGCTCATCGTGATTGCGCAGGAAAAGTCCCCACTGACAGCTTTCCGGGATCTCCGGAGTCTGCGCCATAATTTCTGTAATCGGCAGACGGTCTTCCTGCCTCAAGGCCATATAGATGCGCGGCATCAGGGGAAAATGAAAGGCCATATGGCACTCGTCGCCATCTCCAAAATAGGGCCGCACATCTGTCGGCCATTGATTGGCCTCGGCCAGAATCATGCGATTTGCATAACCTTCATCCATGGCTGCGCGAATTTTCTTGATGACGGCATGGGTTTCAGGCAGGTTCTCGCAGTTGGTACCTTCGCGTTCTACGATGTAAGGAATTGCATCCAGGCGGAGTGCATCCACACCCATGTCCAACCAGTAGCGCAGAATCTTCAGCACTTCTTCCATTACCAGCGGATTGTCATAGTTCAAGTCCGGCTGATGGGAAAAAAATCGATGCCAGTAGTAGGCCTGCGCTACAGGGTCCCACGTCCAGTTGGATTTTTCGGTATCGGTAAAAATGATCCGCGCGTCTTTGTATTTCTGATCAGTGTCGCTCCAGACGTAAAAATCGCGCTCCGGAGAGCCAGCCGGCGCCTGGCGAGCGCGCTGGAACCATGGATGCTGGTCAGAGGTATGATTAATGACCAGTTCAATCATGACCTGCATCCCTCGATCGTGGGCTGCATGTAAAAAGCGCTGAAAATCTTCAAGCGTTCCATAGTTCGGATGCACGGTCATGTAGTCTGCAATATCGTAACCGTCATCACGCAGAGGGGAGGGGAAAAAGGGCAATAACCACAGACACGTCACCCCAAGGTCCTGGAGATAGTCCAGTTTTTGTATCAGTCCGGGGAAATCTCCGATGCCGTCGTTATTGCTGTCATAGAAAGCGCGTACGTGGAGTTCATAAATAATCGCGTCTTTATACCAGAGGGGATCACTGGCACTTCCTGGGCGCTTGCTGAGATGCAATGGTGCTGTGGGCGTACTCATGTCTTCACTGGTAATAATCAAAGTCTTTTTCGGAACGGATATGTCTTAAAACGCGGAAAATATGCGCCGGAATTGTTTGTGGCGAAAGCTCGATGTAATTCCGTGCACCTTGCCACAGGTAGCGATGACCCGTCAGCTCGTCCAGCACCTGAAAAGGCTCGTCCGGAAAAAGCCCCATCCTTTCCAGATTCAGTGTGACCCAGCCAGACTGAACATGGTACGGATCTAGATTTACCGCCACCAAAACCGTGTTCTTTCCATCCATGCTCTGCTTGCTGTAGCAAATCAGATATGGATTGTCTGTCTCGTGAAACGTAAGCGCGTGAGATGCCTGAAGCGCGCGGTTTTCTCGGCGTGCACGATTTACTTTTTCAATCACCGGCGCAATGCTGTGCGAAGCATCCAGGTCCCAGTGTCGCAGCTCATACTTCTCTGAGTTCAGATACTCTTCACTGCCCGGCCGGATGGGAGTATTTTCCAACAATTCAAAGGCCGGACCATAGATCCCATAGCTGGCCCCTAATGTAGCTGCCAGTACCAGCCGGGCCAGAAATGCAGGCCTGCCGCCGCTCTGCAGGGATTCTGGCAAAATATCAGGGGTGTTCGGCCAGAAGTTGGGCCGGAAGTATTCCCGCATTTCTGATAGCGTCAGCTCCTGCATGTAGGCCGTAAGCTCTTCTTTTGTATTTCTCCACGTAAAGTAGGTGTACGACTGCGAAAAGCCGAGCTTCGCCAATCGCTCCATGACGCGAGGGCGGGTAAATGCTTCCGACAGGAAAAGGACATCCGGATACACTGACTTGATCTCCTCAATCACCCATTCCCAAAAGGGAAAGGCCTTGGTATGAGGATTGTCCACACGAAAGATGCGCACACCCTGCTCAATCCAGAACAGAAAGACTTTCTTCAGCTCATCCCACAAACCCTTCCAGTCTTCGCTTTCAAAGTTAAGGGGATAGATGTCCTGATATTTTTTGGGTGGATTTTCTGCGTATTGAATGGAACCATCCGCCCGCCTGCGGAACCATTCTGGATGCTCTTTCACCCAAGGATGGTCCGGCGAGCATTGGAAAGCAATATCGAGGGCAATCTCCATTCCGAACTTTTTTACGCTTTGGAGCAGCTTCTGGAAATCCTCCAACGTGCCTAACTGTGGGTGAATCGCCGTGTGGCCGCCCTGCTCGGCCCCAATGGCCCACGGACTTCCCACATCTTCGACCTCAGCCGTTACAGAGTTATTTTTCCCTTTCCGGAAGCTCCGGCCAATGGGATGGATGGGCGGAAGATAGAGCACATCGAACCCCAATCGAGAAAGATACTCCAGTCGCGCTTCCACATCAGCAAACGTGCCATGCACGCCGGCAACCGCAGAACAGGAGCGCGGAAACAGTTCGTACCAGGAGGAAAAGCGGGCCCTTTCACGATCTACCACAATTCGAAGCTCCCTTTCGTACCTGGTTTCAAGAGACGTATCAGGGAACCTCTCCATCATTTCCGCGAGCGCCGGATCGAGGGCGGCTGTTTTGGCCTCCTGGCTGTCGCTTCTGGCTTTCAGCACTTCAGCCCAACGCCGAAGTTGGTTCGCCTCTTTGCCCCGGGCGCGCTTGGCTGCCTGTTCCACCAGGACCGCGCCCGTCTGAAGTTCCAGTGCAACGTCCTGACCAGCCTCAATACGCTTCATCAGGTCGCTCCGCCATGTGTCAAAGTGATCAATGCGGCCAGCAATGGTATAGACGTAACGGCCAATTTTTGTCACCACAAAGGAAGCGTGCCAGCGGTCATTCTCGCGGGCTTCCATCTTTACACTTGACCAGTTGCGCTCATCTTCATGGCGATACAGCACCCGGCAGGCCACGTGGTCATGACCATCGGCAAAAACATCGGCCTCAACCTCGACGGCGTCTCCCACGGTGCGTTTGACAGGAAATCTGCCTGCATCCAACTCAGGCGAAACATGCTCAATGACGACGCGCCGTCTTCCGTCCTTCGGTTTTGCCATGCGCCTTCCGTTCTGAAGAATTTGGCCCAGCCCGCGTTATCGGGCCCCACTCCAGACAGATGCAAATTCAATAGAATGCGTTCGTTAGATTAGAGATAATTTTTGGAATTGAATGATAGACCAGTGGACAGCCGCGGATGGTCCCCGCCGCACCGGAAATTTGCGCCATCCGCTCTTCTCGCTTCCCTGTCTGGTAGCCTGCATGTCCAAATCTAGCGCTCCCCGCGCAACACAATACAGTAAAGCGCCCGCCAGGAAGAGGCCGGTGACCCTGCCATACTCTCCTGGAACCACGGTTCGCAATGGCCATGGTCAATCTCTAGGCAAATGTCTTCAGAGCGTGGATGAATTTTCCTGCTTCCGTTGCCGCCATATCACTTTGTTGAAAAATTGCTGAGATTACGGCTATGGAGTCCGCACCTGCTTTGAGCACCTGCGGCGCATTTGCGAGTGTCATTCCACCGATGGCCACCAGTGGTTTTGCTGTCAATCTGCGTGCTTCAGACACTCCGTCCAGACCCACCACAGGATCTGCATTTGACTTGGTTGAAGTAGGAAATACAGGACCGATGGCAACGTAGTCCACCGGCTGTGCCTGGGCCGCTTCCAGTTGGAGACGGTTATGGGTGGAAACACCGAGTATCTTCCCGGGGCCAAGGATTTTGCGCGCCTCTTGAGGAGAAATGTCGTTCTGGCCTACATGTGCTCCGTCAAAACTGGCCTGTAGGGCCAGATGCGGATGGTCATTCATGATTAGCGTAAGCCTGCCATCGGCGGCATACCTGATGATTTCAGCATCAGCAAGAATCCGGTCCTCTGGCCCCAGTTTGTTTCTGTATTGCAGCAAGGTCACGCCTGCATTTGCCAGAGCAGCAATCAGATGCGCTAAAAACTCTTCCCGACGGTCGGTTGGCAGTAAGCCGGCATCCAAAATGGGATACAGCTTTGGCAACTGGAGAGCCATAGATTCTGTATCCAGAATATACCGTTTGGTCTACGTAAGAAGCCCGTTCTGTTCCTCGCTAAAATGCAGATATATGCCAACACAAAATCTCTCTGCGGAAGAACGCGCCCGGCGCATCAAGGTCATTCTTTTTGACGTAGACGGAGTGCTCACAGACGGAGGCATCTGGATCTTTCCGGCGCCAGCCCCGAGTCACACAACCGCGGCCCAGGCTCAGGAAATGGAGAGCAAGGGCGGTTATGCAATCCACTCAGCCAACATGGTCGAGGCCAAAGGCTTCCATGCGCATGATGGCTCCGGCATCTCTCTTGCCCGCCTGGGAGGGATGAAATGCGGCATCATTACAAAACGCATTTCGGAAACAGTGGCCCTGCGGGCCCGTGATCTACGGCTTGAATTCGTTTATATGGGACAGGCATTCAAAATGCAGGCCGTGCGCGAGATCATGGAAAAAGAATCCATCTCCCTTGAGCAAATTGCATATGTAGGTGATGACGTGATTGATTTACCGGTCATGCGCGAGGTGGGACTTTCCATCGCTGTGGCAAACGCCCGCAAACAGGTAAAGGATGCGGCCCATTACATTACACCCAATCCAGGCGGGCACGGAGCAGGCCGCGATGCTGTGGAATTCATCCTGGAAGCCAAAGGGATACTCCACGAAGTCATCGAAAAATATATTGATGAGCGTAATCCCATCGCCAAAAGCATGGACATCGGACAGGGAGGAATGTAGCGTTCCGGACCCAGGGTGAATCCGAAGCGAAAACAGGATGCTGGCGGAGAGAGAGGGATTCGAACCCTCGATAGAGCTTTTGGCCCTATAACGGTTTAGCAAACCGCCGCCTTCAGCCACTCGGCCATCTCTCCAGGTTTGTTCTACTGGATTATATCGGAATTCTCGCTACATCTGTACACGCTCCCGCTCAAGGATGACTGAAAATCTTGACGGGAGTTGCGGCAGCCCTGCTTCCGCTTTCATCCCGCTTCGTCTCTGCGTCTAAACAACAGTATTCTGTAGGTATGCACGTGCGTGTCCTGATGTTTGGCGTCCTCAGGGACCTTTTTCCCGCAGCAGTTGAATCGCTGGAAATGCCGGCCGGGGCGGCCGTCGCTACGCTGCTTGATTATTTTCGCGCACGTGCACCGCAGCATGCTCAGCTTCTGGACTCGATCGCCGTGGCGGTAAACCAGCAATATGCCGGCCCCACTCATCCGCTTACCGAAGGCGACGAAGTTGCGCTGCTTCCCCCGGTCAGCGGAGGCAATCTCTCTTCCCATGTTGCCCTCGTACACGATCCTATTCATGCCGACGCTCTCATGAACAAACTCAAGCAGGGCGAAGATGGTGCGGTCGTGATTTTTGATGGCATCGTACGGAACCATACACGCGGTCGGCGCACACTCTACCTGGTATACGAGGCTTATGAAGAGATGGCGCTCAAACAAATGCAATCGCTGGCGCAGGAAACATTGAAGCGCTTTCCGGTCCGCGATGTCCTTCTGGTCCACAGACTTGGAAAACTCCATATCGGCGAAACCAGCGTGCTGATTGCCGTGGCTTCCGCGCACCGGTCTGCGGCCTTTGATGCCTGCCGCTGGCTGATCGACACGCTGAAAAAGACGGTTCCCATCTGGAAGAAGGAGTACTTTGAGGACGGGGCCGTCTGGGCCGATGGTGAGCCTTTTGCTCAGGAACTGCGAGGCCCGCTTGCAACATGAAGCAGATCCTGGCCATCGCGCTTATGTTTTTCACCTCAGGGTTGTATGCACAGAGTGTCCCCCCGATCCGTGTGGATGTGCATCTGGTCAATGTCTTTGTCAATGTGACTGATCAGAACGGATCTCCTGTCAGCGGACTTACTCAGGAAGATTTCACGATCGCGGAAGATGGTCATCCGCAAAAAATTGCTGTTTTTGAAAAACAGTCCAACATGCCGCTTTCCATCGTTCTTGCTGTCGATACCAGCGGTAGTGTCAATAAAGACCTCGCCATTGAGAAACGCGCAGCACACAACTTCGTCCACTCGCTCCTGCGTCCGCAAGACAGCCTCGACTTGATCGAATTCTCCGATGACGTCCGCGAAGTGGTTCCCTTCACCAATAAGCTCAGCCGAATTGATTATGGGATTGAAAATTTGCGCACCGGTCCAGCGACGGCTCTTTACGACGCTGTTTATCTTTCAGCGCAGAGCCTGAACAGCCGTCCCGGACGTAAAGTGCTTGTGCTGATTTCAGATGGCGGCAATACAGTCAAAGGCGTGGATTATGCCGACGCGCTCGAACAGGCGGTTCGCTCGGAAACCATGGTTTACAGCATTATTGATGTTCCCATTCAGGCCGATGCTGGCCGCGACACCGGGGGCGAGCACGCCATGATCACACTCTCGCAAGAGACCGGAGGCAAATATTTTTATGCCGATGCAGCACACCTGCCTGAAGCCTTCCAGAAAGTATCAGAGGACCTGAGGACCCAATACCTGCTGGCCTACTACCCCGAGCACCGCCGCACAGATTCTGACTTTCGCACTATTACAGTCACGGTCAAACAGCCCGCAGGCGCGCACTACACCGTGCGGCACCGTACCGGATATTATGCTTCTCCGCGCCAGTAGATACAATGAGGTCATGCCTGCTTCGTATTCCCCACGCAGAAAACAAAAGACCCCACCCCCGGGAGATACCGGACAGGAAGCGCTGTATCTGCGCTCCCTGAGTGAGAAACAGACTCCCGTTGCCATCAAGTTGCGCGATGGTGAGACAGTCTCCGGTTGGATTGAATATTTTGATGACCGCATGGTACGCCTCACGCGGGAGGGCAAGCCAAACCTGTTTATCTACAAGCAACAGATCCGCACCATCACCGAACAGACCGGCCGCCAGGCCGGACGCAGCCGCAGTGCCCGCCGCACGTCGGAAGAAACTCAGAACTCTGCCCTGGGAGAACAGCATTGACGCAACTGCCGCAAAATGTCGGTCTGGAATTTGCCGCGCCTGCCGCTGTCATAGCCTGCGAAGCCGGAGCGCTCATCCGCGACTTTTATCATCGCGGAGTCGCCGCCGAATACAAAGGGGATGTGGACCTTGTCACGGAAGCGGACCGCGCATCGGAAAAACTCATCGTCGAACGACTGCGGCAAAAGTTTCCCGGTCATGGTATTTACGGCGAAGAGGGTACCCGAGACAACCTTGACTGTGAATACCGCTGGTATGTCGATCCCCTTGACGGGACTACGAATTTTGCCCATGGATTCCCGGTCTTTTGCGTCTCTCTTGGCCTGGAGCACCGGCCTGCCGGCCTTGCTCCGGATGCAGACGGCATTCTGACAGCGGGAATTGTGTATGATCCGACCCGGGATGAGCTGTTCGTTGCGGAAAAAGGTAAGGGGGCGTATTGCAATGGAAAGAAGATCCATGTGTCTGGCACCAATGATCTGGCCGAGTGCCTGGTCGCTACAGGATTTCCCAGCCGCTCGCGCCACCAGAACCCGAATGTTCATTTTTACCACCAGATGACGCTGCGCTCGCACGGGGTGCGACGCGCGGGTTCCGCGGCGCTTGACCTGGCCTATACGGCCTGCGGCCGCTTTGATGGATACTGGGAATTCAACCTGAATCCGTGGGACACCTCCGCGGGTGCTCTGCTGGTGATGGAGGCCGGCGGCAGCGTCACAACCTTTGACGGCAGCCCATTCAGACTGAACAGCAAAGAAGTACTGGCTACCAACGGGCTTATCCTGAACGAAATTGTCTCGCTCTTTCAGGACATGTTCGCAGGCCGCAATCTTGACCCCATTCCCACTCCCAAGGAGTTCGCAGAGCGTCGCGCAGAACGCAGCCGATAGAGCACCTCCATGCGCCTTCACTTTCTTCAGCACATCGCATTCGAAGGTCCTGCTGCGATTCTCGATTGGGCCGTGGAAACCGGACATGCCATCACCGGATCGCATCTGTATCGTGGCGATCCGCTTCCGGACTTGTCTGAGTTTGACATGCTCATTCTCATGGGCGGCCCCATGAGCGTCAACGATGAGCACATTTATCCCTGGCTGCGTGAGGAAAAGCGTCTGGTAGGCAAAGCGCTTGCAGCAGGCCGGGTCATCTTTGGCGTCTGTCTTGGTGCGCAGATGATCGCCAGCGCCATGGGTGCACCGGTCTATTCTGCCGAGCAAAAGGAAATCGGATGGTTTCCCGTGCGTCGCGTGACTGAGGAAAAGGCCGGGGCCCTTTTGCCGGAAATCTTCACACCGCTCCACTGGCACGGAGAAACCTTCGACCTTCCAGCCGGGGCCGTGCGACTTGCTGGCACTTGCGTCACTCCCAATCAGGCATTCCAGCTTGGTCGCGCCATCGGGATGCAGTTTCACATCGAGGCCACGCCCGAGAGCGTGTTTTCCCTCATTGAAAATGCCGCCCATGAAATTGAAGACGGCGAGCCGTTTCAGCAGCCGCCGCAGTCCATCATCGCGCAAACTCCGCAGGCTTCGGCTGCGGTGCGTCCTATTTTATGGAAAGTCATGGATTTTCTCGCCTCAGGGGGAATATAGCCTGATCCAGCATTGGAGCCGGCGGCAGCCCCAAAAGTACAGGTCAGTGAAACTAAATTCTGAGGAAGTTGGCGCAAAGCACGGCGGCCCGGACGGCAAGTCCTGCTACAATATTTTTTAATCACCCACATTTCCGGAGAGGCTTTCATGGCTTATGTAATCGCGGAACCCTGTATCGGCACAAAAGACACGGCCTGCGTGGATGCGTGCCCGGTCGACTGCATCCACCCTAAAAAAGACGAGGCCCCCCACGCCGAACAGCCTCAGCTCTATATTGATCCGGTTGAGTGCATTGATTGCGGCGCCTGCGTTCCCGTTTGTCCGGTCTCGGCCATCTTTGCCGCTGACGACCTGCCTGAAAAATGGCAGGACTATGCCCAAAAGAACGCATCCTATTACGGCCGCTGAGTTCTTCAGGCAATCTACGACGCGCAGCCATGGCTGCGCGTTTGTGTTTTTGCCGGGACCTGCGGTCAGAATGCTGACCGCCCCTTATCAAGAGAGATACTGCTTCAAAAATGGATCGTCGGAATGCACCAGATCGTGTGTAGATCCATCAAACACGAGCCGTCCTTCGTTGAGCACCAGAAAACTGGTCTGCGGGTCCGAGTGCCCTTCGGGCAACGGCTCCATCCGGTTGGCTTCCCGGTCAAAACGATGCGAGGCCAGCAAAAAAGCATCCTGCAGGCGATGCGTGACCAGCAAGGAACTCGTGCGGTATACATCGCGTTGCTTGACCACCAGCTCTATGATCGTGGTTGAGGTAATCGGATCTAGCCCACCCGTGGGTGAATCGTAGAGCAGCAGGTCCGGCCGTGTCACAATCGCCCGCGCAATCGCAACCCGGCGCCGCATTCCTCCGGAAAGCTCAGCAGGAAATTTATCGAGCGTGTGCTCCAGTTCCACAAAGCGCAGCGCCTCGGTCACTCGCTGCTCAATTTCCTCCGGAGGAACGTGCTCTTCCATCAACCTGTAGGCCACATTGTCCCGGACGGTGAGCGAATCGAACAGGGCGCTTTCTTGGAAAACGATTCCGATGCGCCGACGCAGAGAATACAGGTCCTTTTCCCGCATCGCGCTGATTTCTTGCCCAAAAACATAAATGCGACCCTCATCGGGCCGCAGCAGCCCATCCGCAAGCTTAAGTAGGACGCTTTTACCAACTCCGGCAGGTCCCAGCAAAATACGGGTCTCGCCTC
Organism: Pseudacidobacterium ailaaui; assembly: GCF_000688455.1. NCBI lineage: Bacteria > Pseudomonadati > Acidobacteriota > Terriglobia > Terriglobales > Acidobacteriaceae > Pseudacidobacterium > Pseudacidobacterium ailaaui. The sequence goes on along the minus strand of NZ_JIAL01000001.1, from coordinate 2,871,573 downwards.
TCTTCACCGTAAAAGAAATGTCCTGAAGCACCGGCTTGCCTTCAAAACCGATGGAGACATGCTCAAAAACAATCGTTGGCTCGTCTTGCGGATGCTCTTTCAGCTCCGGAGCGACTGCGGCCTGACTCATCCGACCCTACCTGCCAAAAATGCCGATCATGAAACGGCTGATAATGAAGTCTGTGGCGATAATCAGCACCGAAGCGGCCACCACAGCCTGCGTGGTTGAACGACCTACCCCCTGGGTTCCACCGCGCGTAGACATTCCGTAATAACAACCAATGGTGGCAATGATAAAGCCGAAGAATAGCGGTTTTACCAGTCCTTGAATGAGGTCGGCGTAATGCAGGGCCTGATAGGCAGTATGGAAATATTGTGAGCTGTCCTGTCCAAGCATCAGAACGGCGACCGCGCCCCCACCCGAGATGCCCACGACATCGGAGATAATCGTGAGGAAAAAGAGCATCACGATCGTGGCCACAATCCGCGGCATGACCAGTTTTTTCAGAGGATCTGTACCCAGCGCCCGCATCGCGTCAATCTGCTCAGTCACCATCATGGAGCCAAGCTCGCTGGCCATTCCCGATGCATTCCGTCCGGAAACCATCAGACTGGTAAGTACGGGCCCCAATTCCTTAATCATGGAGAAGCTGACAAGCTGGCCCGTCATTCCCGCAGCGCCAAACTGCGACAGACTGGCTGAGGTTTGTAATGCCAGCACGCCACCTGTAAAAAAACCGGTAAGGATGACAATGGGAATGGAGCCGACCCCAATAATGTCAGCCTGAGTGATGATGTCCGCCGTGTATAGAGGGCGTCGGAATAGGTTGCCGAGTGCGCGGCCCGAAATCAGCGCATACTGCTGTACAGCGCTGACCATTTTCTTTGCAGCTCGATCCAGCGTGGTAATTGGCATGGTCCCGTTCATTTCGCTTAGATGCGGCCTACAGGATGAAGGTACCACGGACGGAGGTCACAAAGCTGGCCGTCTTCTTTCCGCGCTATTCCTTCACACGTTTTCTGATTTCAATATTCAGCCGCTTAATCTTCTGGTTTAAGGTAGAGAGCGGAATCCGGAACTGCTCGGCGGCATCGGTCTGGTTCCAGTTACAGCGTTCGAGTTTATCAATAATGATGCGCCTTTCAACTTCCTCCATGATGTCAAACAGCGAGGCGTTAGGATTATGTTCCAGCAGGCTTGCAGAGTAATTGCGTCCGGTAATATGGCCGGGCAGGAGATCAGAGTTGATGACTTGGCCAGAAGAGAGTACGACGCCGCGCTCAATCACATTCTCAAGTTCGCGAACATTGCCTGGCCAGTCATAGTCAATCAGCGCGCGCATCGCATCGGGAGAAAGTGACCGCAGCGGAAGACCGTTTTCCTCTGAGAAGCGCTTGAGAAAATGCGTGGCCAGCAGCGGGATGTCCTCGCGCCGGCTGCGCAATGGCGGCAGATCAACCGTGATCACATTCAGTCGGTAATATAGGTCTTCGCGAAACTTGCCTTCTCGCACCGCCTGCCGCAGGTCCACATTGGTAGCGGCAATGATGCGCACATCTACCTGGATCTCCTGCACCCCTCCAAGCTGCATGAATCTGCGGTCCTGCAGAACACGGAGGATCTTGGCCTGGGTATCCAGTCCCATGGTCGCTATTTCATCCAGAAACAGCGTGCCGCCGTTGGCGATTTCAAAGAGTCCCTTTTTATGCGCAATGGCCGAAGTAAATGCCCCCTTCACATGCCCGAAAAGCGTCGATTCCAGAAGCTCCGACGGCATCGCTCCTGTATTGACGGCAACAAAGGGTTTGTCCTTGCGCGGCGAGTTGGCGTGAAGCGCCTTGGCAATCAGCTCCTTCCCCGTTCCACTCTCGCCCTGAATCAGCACGGTAGAACGGCTGGGCGCAACCTGTGCGACCAGGTCAAAGATGCGCAGCATCGGCTCGCTCTTGCCGACAATATTTTCAAAGTTATAGCGCTGCTTAAGGGCGCGCTTGAGCTGAATGTTCTCTTCTTCAACGCGATAACGGGCAATCGCTGAGCGAATATCGGCCAGCAATTTTTCATTGTCCCAAGGCTTCTGGATGAAATTCTGCGCACCTGCGCGGATGGCCTCTACAACGTTGTCCACAGTTCCATAGGCGGTAATCATGATTACCGGGAGCTCGCTGTGCTGTTCTCGGATGAGAGGCAGCACCTCAAGTCCACTCTTTCCAGGAAGCGCGAGGTCCAGAAGGACCAGATCATAGGTGGCGCGGCCCAGCCGCTCCAGGCCCGCCTCGCCGTCCCCAGCCGTATCCACGCGGTAGCCTTCCAGGGTCAGTAGTGTTTCGAGCGATTCCCGGATGGCAACCTCATCATCAATGATCAGAATGCGGTGTGCAGACTCGGATTGCGATGATGCGGTGGGTGGCGTTGCTGTAAGTGTGCCATCAGACATGCACAGGTTTCCTCAACATCGGAAATTCTAAAAAGAAGGTGGTACCGGTCCCGAGCTGGCTTTCAACATGGATCTTGCCGGCGTGCTCCTGAATGATTCCATAAGTCACGGAAAGTCCCAGCCCGGTGCCGCGCCGCTGCCCCTGCTTCGGCGCGGTCTTGGTGGTAAAGAAGGGATCGTAAATTCTTTGTAAATGCTCTGGAGCGATTCCCGATCCACTATCGGCGATCGAAACCGCGACATGGCCGTTTGCTTCAGTAGAGATGCGCAGGGTTCCTCCGCCAGTCATGGCGTCCTTCGCATTCAAAAACAGGTTCAGGAAAACCTGCTGCAATTTGCCTGCGTTGCCCAAAATCGGCGGCAGGTCCGGGTCCAGATTCAGCACGGTCTCCACCTTGGCTGTCTTAAACTGGTGCTCCAGCAGTGTCAGCGTCTCCCGGATGATTGCATTCACATCCGTCTCACGAAACTCCGTGCTGCTGGTCCGTGAGAAATTCAACAGGTTGTTGACAATCTCTGAAGCCCGGAAAGTCTGCGAAGTGATCTTTTCCAGCAGAGGCGACAATCGCTCATCGCCGCGTAATTGTTTTGCCAGCATCTGCGTATAGGAGGAAATGACCGCCAGCGGTGTATTCACTTCGTGCGCCACGCCTGCCGCAAGCAGACCGATTGAAGAAAGCTTCTCTGCCTGGCTCAGCTGCGCCTCCAGCTCTGTTCGCTCCGTAATATCGTCCACAAGGATGATGCGGCCCACCGTCTCAAAATTGCGTGCCACCAGCGGAGCAATCGCGATATTTGCGGTGCGCGCTTCGCCTTCGCGCATCTCCAAACGAAATTTATAAAGGTTGTGCACGCCCGGCTCGTCTTTGACGCGGACAAACTCCTCCATAAAAGCTGCGGGAAAGACCTCTGCCAGCCGTTTGCCCAGAGCTTCTCGTCGCGGCAAAGCACACAGCACTTCCATCTGGGCATTCCAGCTTTCAATGCGTTCTTCAAGATCCACAGCCAGGATTCCAACGTTGATGGACTCGACGATGTTCTCGTTGAACTCTTTGAGCCGCTCGTATTCGGTGATCTTCTGCTCCAGGCTCTGGTACAGTCTCGCATTCTGGATGGCGATGCCAATGTATCCGGCCAGAGATTCCAACAGCTCCATGTCTTCGCTGGAAAGAAAATCGCCATCGGTTGTGCGTCCCAGACCAATAACAGCGATTGTGCGTTCCTGCAGCCGGCACGGCAGATAGTAGTTCAGGTCCAGCAGCTCTGCGGTACGCCGCTCTCTTTCACTCAGATGCAAGGCCTGCTGCGGGTTCTCAAGAAAGATATGCGATCCCGCGTCGGGTTGATCGAAGTCCAAAAACCCTAAGTCCAGCGGTTCACTGCCATTCAGGGCAGCGGCCGGAATGCCATGCCCCTCCGCCAGACGGTAGCTTCCCGGCTTCTCTGCCAGAAATACGGCCACCCTGGCCACCAGCAATGTATGCGGCAACCGCTCTACAATGGAGCGCAGCAGTGCTTTCAGGTCAGTTTGGGAACTGAGGCCGCGGCCAAATTCGATCAGCGTCTCACGATAATCATAGCGTTTACGATCAAAGACGCGGTCCACGCGGTCCTGGATGGCCCGCTTCAGCGGATCAAACAACTGCGCAGTAATGATGATTGCTGCAATCAGCCCCCAGACACCGGCGCTGGGCAGCCGCGTATGAACAATCTCCGCCGCCACCGCTACCAGCCCGAAGTAAAGTCCTACCAATGCCGCGGTGGCCAGTGTATAGGTGACGCCCCGCTTGAAGATCAGGTCCGTATCCATCAACCGATAGCGAATGATCGCCCAACTGAAGGTCAATGGCAGAAACAGCAGTGAGATTCCGGCCAACTTTGTCAGCAGGTCTGACGTTGCCCAGTCGGCCATGTACGGGATTGCATAGAGCAGCGTAAAAGGAACGATCGCTACAAAGGTGCCCCGCGTAAGCCACTTCAGCTGCTGGCGGCGCAATGGCTGGTCCTCAGCGTGGTAGCTGACAAAGAAAATGATTGCGGCCAGAACATAGTAGAAGGCCAGGTATCCGATGGCCAGTTGGTCTAACCGATGCTCCAGCACCGCAGTCGCCGACCACCGTTGCACGGCATATACGTACAATCCAATGAGGCAACAGGCAGGCAGATAGATTAAGCCCGTCAGCCAGCGGCGTTTCCGGCGTCCTTCAGAAAAAGCCTGTGCAAAATGCAGGAACAGTGCCGGCTGCAAAGCATTGGCTGCGATATTTCCCCAGTAAATGACCTCATCCAGCGTATTCAGCTTGCCCGTATATTTGAAGGCGTAAAGAACAAACGACGCCAGGCAGAAAATATAAAAGTGCATGGCGTGCGGCGCCGTCCAGCGCCGAAATAGGACATAAAATCCAATACCCAGATAGACCAGCGCAATCAGCCGGAATCCCTGATTGATACTGCGGTCCTTCACATCCAGGATGACCTGGACATTTGTCAGTTTCACGCCACCGCGTTCGATGGTGTAATGGATGGTTCCATAAGGCCCGGTCAGGAACATCTCCCGGGCCAGCGCCGCATACCGCGGCAGCGGCTTGTCATTTGCCGCCACCAGCACATCGCCGGCCTTAATTCCAGCCTTCTGCCCCGCGCTGTTTTTGAGTACACGCTGGGCCTCCAGGCCGCCATGACCCTCCGTCCAGAAAACTCCATCCGTGGGCAGCGTGTAATTGTTTTCCTGAAGAAAGTTGAAAACTGCCAGGATGATCGCAGCAGCAGTAAAAAGACCCAGCAACAGAACACTGATCCGGGTTTGCAGCGACCTTTCCATGCGATTGCCGGGACTTGCTTCTTCAGAATAGACGAACGCACAAAATTTCAGAGCAAATCTGTTGCCATTGCAAAAAAATTCATCCACTCGCGTACTCGTGAGGGGCATGTCGCTGATTTGGAAAAAGATACGTTTTTTTGTCTCACTCAGAACTCATTTGCTGGCTACTACTTAGAATGAAAAAATGAACTCTTATACGGCGAATATATGAAAAATCATATTTTTATGAATGAGCGAGACGTCCCGGTCCACACCCCTCCCCGTACCTCAAGGAGGCGCCTCCGCTTGGAGAACACCCTCCGTCCATTTGTGAATCAGGAACCTATCAAAGCATCTTTTTGCTTCAGAAAAGGGTCAAAAAGAAGTGTTAACATCCTGTGAATTGAGTCGGGATGAAGGAAGGTAGAGATGGCGCTTGCAACATGGATGCTGGCTGAAGGGCCACCGGTCGAGAGGGAAGTCCGTATCCATGGTCATCTCATGCATTGTCTCGTCGCCGGTTCTGGTCCTTCCCTCTTGCTCATCCATGGTCTTCTGGGATCGGCTGAAGCCTGGGTCCCCTGCCTGCCGCGGCTTGCAGAAGACTCTACGGTTTATGCCGTGGACACCTTAAACATCGGGCGATCTGACCGGGTCAGTGGACTGGACGCCAGCCTCTCGGCGCAGGCCGACCGGATGGCGCGCTTTATGGGGCAGGCAGGCATACATCGGGCCGATGTTCTTGGCACCTCCCATGGAGGTGCCATTGCTCTGATGCTGGCTGCTCGGCATCCGGAGTTGGTGCGGAGCCTTTTGCTTCATGCCCCAGCCAACCCTTTTTCTAATATTGCAGACCCCCTGCTGCACTTTTACCGGACGCCTCTTGGGCGCTGGTTTGCCCATCAGCTCCCGTATCTTCCGACAGGACTTCAGGAACTGGCATTGGGACGCATGTACGGCAACAGGAAGCATCCTGTTCGCGACGAAGTCCTGGAGCTATACATGCGATCGCTGAAGGTGCTCGGCACGATCGATCATGTACTGAACATTCTGGAATGCTGGTTTGATGATATGCACCAGTTAAAAGCAGCACTGAAACAAATCCGTGAGATTCCAGTCCAGCTCATCTGGGGAACGCGAGATCGTGCTGTCAGCATGGCATCAGGAAAGGTCCTCAAGAAGAACCTGCCACAAGCGGAAATGGCCATCCTACCCGGAGTGGGCCATCTGCCGTTTGAAGAGGCTCCGGGCGCATTCGCGGAGGTGGTCAACACTTTTCTGCGTAAGCTTGACCGCAGCGAGGCGCGCCCAGGACCCCAACTTGTGCGTAGCTAAGAACGCTTCTTCCAGAGCTCAGGATTCACGTCGGGAAAGATGTTGTCACGCTCCTCAATCTCTTTCAGACGCTTTTCTGTTTCCGGCCTCAATCCACCAGTTGCGGCAAACTCATTCCATGCCTTTTCCACGGCATGGAATTGATTGACATGCGTCTGAAAACGCATTTCCGCATAATCGCGGGCGGCCTCGGTGGTAATCAAGAACTGCCAGTCTGAAGACTCCAGCAGCAACAGTTCACGGCAAAGCTGTTTCATGATTCGCTCACCGGTACCCCCATCTTGCCAGCGGCCCTCCGTTGCCAGCTCGCGTACCCGGGTCTCGGCGGGATAAATGTGCGTCCAGGTCCAGGCGGTATCGGGATTCAGCCAAACCTCATTGGTACCGTTCTTGCCCCAAGACCCTTCCTGGAGCGCCAGATATCCCGACGGTGGCTCCACGTCCAGATACTCACCGCAGGATGTCAGCGCAATCGGCACCTCTTCTTTTGCCATGATCCGTGCTACCTGCTCCAGCCACAATGGTCCTTCATACCACCAATGCCCAAACAGCTCTGCATCAAAGGGGGAAGCCAGAATTGGCGTACGTTCATTCCCGAAGCTTTCTTTCAGCGCATCGTAGACCACGCCCACAAAGTGGCTGGCATGGTCCAGAGTGCGCGCCGCCGCTCGCTCCGGATAGTAGGGGGTCTTGGCTCCCAGATCTACTTTGGGGTGGGTCACCTGCCAGTAGCGATGCCCTCCGGGCCAGCGCTTCTTATGAAAGTCCAGATAATGGCTGTCTCCCGGATATCCCATTTCCCCGCTCCAGACCTGAACACCGGTCTTGGGATCGCGCGGAAAGACGGCCACCGGATGCTGGTGGGCATGGGGTCCATCTACAAAATAGGGCTGATAAAACCCCCGACTGCCATTCTCCACAAACTCGGCTGCTGCTGCGACTCCCACAGGACCACCGCCTTTTAACTCATAAGGGGTAAATTTCACCGATCCTTCAATCAGGTGGGAATCTACAAAGAAATACTGGATCCCTCCCTCGGCCAGCGCCTCTTCTACCCCAATCCGCTCAAAAGGGGGCCAGAGCGCCCCGCCTGCCGGAGCAACAGGGGCCTGCCATCGGCCAGCCGGACGATACCCGCACTCTGGCGCCCAGATACCACGCGGCTTTTTCCCGAAATATTTTTCATGCGTTTCCACGGCCGTTTTCACCTGAGCCGTGATGCTTTCATCCGTGCCCAGAAGAGGAAAATATCCGTGTGTCGCTGCGCAGGTCATCACCTCAATCTGGCCGGAATCGTTGAAATGACGGAAGCCTTTAAGAATGTCTCGGCCCAGGTCCTCAAAGTCCTTCAGGTCCTGCTCAAAGAACTCCAGCCAGTAACGCGCGGTCTGAGCAAAGTGCCTTTCGCCGTTTTGCCTGAAATATACTTCGTCTTCACAGGCGGAGAGAATTTTTCGCTTCAAATATTCTGGGAACTCTTTTTTGAAAGTGGGATGCGCCAGTTGCTCCAGCAGGACAGGAGTGATGTTGATATTGCATTTCAGCGCCAGTCCATCGGCTTCCAGGCGGCGAAAAACCCGCAACAAAGGCAGGTAAGTCTCAGCAGCCGCCTCCAGCAGCCACTCCAGACCATGCGGCCAGGTCCCGTGATGAACCACGTAAGGCAGGTGCGCGTGAAGAGTGAACGTCATGTAGCCCTGTGGACGGCCTGTCTTCATAAAATTTTTCCTTTCAGTTTTGAAACTGCATGAAAAATGGACGGTTGCTTAGGAAGACGCGCGCTACTGGCTGACGGTTGTTTTTGGCTGCAATTTCTACCACTTTGCAAAAGTCTACTATGAAAGGATGAGTACGGTGTTTGATTCGGGTGCATCCGCAGGCGTAGTCCATTACCAGGAGGCCATCGAAATCATTCGGGACCAGGCAGAGCTGCTGCGGCGAAGCCAACCGGCGAAAGAGGAGGTCCCGCTGCTTGATTCCCTGGGCCGGGTGCTGGCCTCCCCCATCCTGGCCGATCGTGATCAGCCCCCATTTCCGCGCTCCACACGGGATGGATATGCCTGCATCGCTGCCGATCTTGTTTCCCGCAGACCACTCCGGATCCTTGGCCAGTTGCGGGCTGGCGAGACCTGGCAAGGGCCGCCTGTCCGCTCCGGGGAGGCCATTGAAATCATGACAGGAGCCCCTGTTCCTGACGGGGCTGATTGTGTGGTCATGGTAGAACACACCCTCCTTGACGGGTCCCACATCAGACTGGCCGGCGACCGCACTCCCCATCCCGGGGAAAATATCGTCCTTGCCGGCGCTGAGGCAAAAGCTGGTGCCGTCATCGTTCCTGCCGGAACACGACTTGCTCCTCCTCAGATTGCAGCCGCAGCCGCCTGCGGATACTCCCGCATTTCCGTTTTCCAGAAACCGCGTGTCGCCGTGCTTGCCACGGGCGACGAACTGGTTTCCATCCAAGACATACCGCTGACCCATCAGATACGCAACTCCAATAGCGAGTCTTTGGCGGCACAGATCCGACTTGCCGGTGCTGATCCCATCGTGCTTCCCCCAGCCCGAGACCATCTGGGTTCCATTGCAGATTCCATCCGTAGCGTTGAAGGCTGCGGTTTGCTTCTGCTCTCCGGCGGAGTCTCGATGGGCAAGTATGATCTCGTCGAGCAGGTACTTGATTCTTTAGGCGCGAAGTTCTTTTTTACCGGAGCAAAAATTCAGCCCGGACGGCCTGTCGTCTTTGGACATCTTCCCAGCCTGTATTTCTTCGGATTACCGGGCAATCCTGTTTCCACTCTGGTCACTTTTTCCCTGTTCGTCTCACCGCTGCTGGCCGCTCTCAGTGGAGAAGCCGCAGGAGGTCCTCGGTTTGCGCTTGCGCGCGTGGCCCATGAAGCCCGGTGCACATCGTCTGTCACCCGTTTTCTCCCCGCGCAGGTGAATGATTCCATCGAAGGAGCAAGTGTCACAATCGTTCCCTGGCAAGGCTCCGGAGACTTGGCCAGCACCGCCTCCGCGAATGCTTTTGCCGTTCTTCCCGACGTGGATGAAGCACTACCCGCAGGGTCGCTGATTTCGGTGCTTCTGCTGTGAAGGAAAGTCAACCAGAAGGTGGAGGGAAAAAACCATCTTTTGAACCAAGACGCAGGTCGTTCAGTTGCCTATTCTAAGAATGTCTCTTGATAACACAACCTCCTGAACCCCGGTTTTCCGCAGAAGCCGGGGCTTTCTTTTTAATGCCGGACCAGTTGCACCATATACATCACAGAAAGCGCGGAAACAATCACCGCGGTGATCCAGGCGGCCGCGTTGAACCAGCGGGAATTGACATGGCTGCCCATGAGATCTCTGCGATTGATCAACAGCAGCATGAAAACGATCACGATCGGGAGCAGTAGTCCATTCAGTGTTTGCGAAAAGATGGAAAACTGCACGAGCGGGAAGTCCGGAATCAGAACGACAGCCGCGCCGCCTGCAATCAACAGCGTATAAAGCCAGTAGAAAAAAGGCGCCTGCCGAAAGCGCTTGTCCACACCAGACTCAAAACCAAGTCCTTCGCATACGGTATAGGCTGTGGAAAGCGGCAGCACGGAAGCGGCAAAGAACGAGGCATTAAACAGACCAAAGGCAAACAGCAGAAAAGCATACTGGCCGGCCAGTGGCTTCATGGCTTCCGCCGCGTCGGCAGGCATGGCAATGCTTCCCATTCCATGGGCCCAAAGCGTGGCCGCGCAGGCCACAATAATGAACCAGGCGACCACATCCGTAAAAATTGAGCCGACAATCACATCCAGGCGCGTGGCCGCATATTTCTTAATACTGACTCCCTTTTCGACAATGGATGACTGGAGATAAAACTGCATCCAGGGGGCGATGGTTGTACCGATGACCCCAATTACCATGTAGACATAATCGTGCTGCGCCCATACTCCGCGCTGCGGCAGTTTTACTGTCGCCACAATCGCCTCGCGCCAGCTCGGCCCGGAAAGCACACCGGTAATAATGTAGGCGATGTAAAAGACTGAGGCCGCAAGGAAGACCTTCTCCACACTCTTGTAATCTCCACGGACCGCCAGGAGCCATACCAGCACCGCGCACACAGGAACTGAGATGTACTTGGAAAGATGAAAGAGCTGGAGGCTTCCTGCAATGCCCGCAAACTCGCCGATGATGTTCCCGAAGTTCACAATCACCAGCAGCAGCATGACAAGAAACGTCATACGCAGCCCGAACTCTTCGCGAATCAGGTCGCTCAGTCCTTTGCCCGTGACCACGCCCATGCGCGCGCACATCTCCTGCACGATAATCAACGCCAGCGTGATGGGAATGATGGTCCAGAGTAACGAATATCCGAACTGCGCTCCGGCCTGGGAATAGGTAAGGATGCCGTTGGGATCATTGTCCACATTGGCTGTAATAAATCCTGGTCCCAGCACAGCAAGGAACAGAAATATCCGGGTTCTCCAGCGTCGCAGCATAACTTCAGAGATCAGATTTTGAGCAAACAGTGTCAGGTTATTGTGATTGAAAGGACGAGCAGTTAAGAATTCTCATTCAGTTTTACAACAGATGAGATGCTTTTTCCGAAGGCAAGACCGGTAAAGTCCGTGCTGCGTGTTGCCGCCCTTGATTTCTCCGCTTGCGCCTTCCGCTTCAGGAGCACAGGCGGCCGCGCCTGTGCGCGGGTGGCTGCCGGAAGGCAATCTATGTTACTCTTATTCAAGACACTTAGGAAGTGTATCCGAACTGAATTTACAGGAGTAAACGCACACCCGTGCTGGCACCGCAAAAGAAATCTGAAATCATCTCGCGCTTCCGCACTCACGACTCCGATACTGGCAGTCCTGAGGTGCAGATCGCAATCCTGAGCGAGCGAATCGGCGAGCTTACCCAACACTTCAAGACCCACGCGAAAGACCATGCTTCGCGCCGTGGCCTTCTGATGCTGGTGAGCAAGCGCCGCCGCCTGCTTGATTATCTAAAGAAGCACGATTCCGACCGCTACCGGGACGTCATCGGGAAGCTGGGCATTCGCAAGTAGACACCTTGTCTCCTACGCGCACGCGACGGGAACCCTGTTCAGGATTGGAGAGCGCTGGCCATACCAAAGGCTGGCGTGTATCCATGTTCACGGGGTTTTCTGCCCCAACTGCAAAGATGGACACCGGCCATCACACGGCGATGGCAGATGACGTGTCCAGCCTGATGCTCCTACCCGCCCCGGCTCCCGCCATGATCCAAGAAATGAGGAAAATATGAAACAAGAAGTCACAGTTGAGCTTGCAGGTGGCAAGCGGCTGACTTTTGAAACGGGCCGCATGGCCAAGCAGGCCTCCGGCGCAGCGCTGGTCACTCAGGGTGACAGCGTTGTTCTGGCCACGGCCGTGTCCGCCCCCGATGTGAAGGAAGGAATTGATTTCTTTCCTCTTACCGTAGACTACCGCGAATATGCCTATGCTGGTGGACGTATCCCCGGCGGCTTTATCAAGCGCGAAGGCCGCCCCAGTGAGCGCGAAATCCTCACCAGCCGCCTGATTGACCGCCCCATCCGCCCCCTTTTTCCTGAAGGCTTCCGCAATGAAACACAGGTCATCGCTCTGGTTTTCTCAGCGGACAAGGAAAACGATCCGGACATTGTCGCCATCAACGCTGCGGGCGCTTCCCTGGCGCTGTCGGACATTCCCTTCAACGGTCCCATCGGAGCTGTCCGCGTAGGACAGGTGAATGGCGAATTCATCGTCAATCCGTCTTACTCTGAACGCCGCGACAGCTCCATTAATATCGTTGTCGTTGGTACCAAAGACGGCATCGTGATGATTGAGAGCGGCTCCAGCGAAGTAACCGAAGAGGTCGTGGTCAACGCCATCGAGTTCGGCCATGCGGAAATCAAGAAGATCGTGGCCGCCATCGAAGACCTGGCTTCCAGAGCCGGAAAGCCGAAGCGCGCTTTTACAGCTCCGGAATTTGACTCGGCCTACTATGAAGCGCTGAAAGCAAAGGTGGGCGAACGCCTGAAGGATGCGCTTGATACTAAGACCCATCCCAAGAATGAAAGCTACGCACTCATCAAGCAGATCAAGGACGAGTTGGCGGCTGAAATTTCTGCGGGCGAAAATGCAGAAGCGGAAAAGAAGAAGCTCACCCACTACTATGAGATTCTGCGTGAGCGCCTCTTTCGCGAACAGGTCACCCGCGAACGCATCCGTCCTGACCGCCGCGCCTTTGATGAGATCCGCCCCATCACCATTGAAGTCGGCGTCCTGCCTCGCACGCACGGATCGGCGCTCTTCACCCGCGGCGAAACCCAGGCGCTGGTTACCGCGACGCTGGGCACAGGCGAAGACCTGCAGCGCGTAGAAACGTTTGAGGGCGAACAGAAGAAGCGCTTCATGCTGCACTACAACTTTCCGCCCTTTTCTGTCGGCGAAGTCGGACGCATGACCGGAGTAGGGCGCCGCGAAATCGGGCACGGAGCGCTGGCTGAACGCGCCATCGCTGCGGTCCTTCCCGATGAGGCGGAATCCCCTTATGCTCTGCGCGTGGTCTCTGACATTCTGGAATCCAACGGCTCTTCTTCCATGGCCTCCGTATGCGGCGCAAGCCTTGCGCTAATGGATGCCGGCATTCCACTGAAGGCCGCCGTTGCCGGTGTGGCCATGGGGCTTGTCAAGGAAGGTGATGACTATGCCATTCTGACCGACATTGCCGGGGCCGAAGACCATTATGGCGACATGGATTTCAAAGTTGCCGGAACCCGCAAGGGCATTACCGCGCTCCAGATGGACATCAAGATCAGCGGTATCACGGGTCAAATCATGCGTGAGGCGCTCGAACAGGCCCGTCGTGGCCGCCTCTTCCTGCTCGATACCATGGATGCTGTCCTCAGTGGCCCGCGCACGGAGAAATCAAAGTTTGCCCCGCAGATCCGCACTCTGCAGATTCCTCCGGACAAGATCCGCGACCTTATCGGACCGGGTGGCAAAACCATCCGTAGCATCATTGATGCCACTGCCGCCAAGATCGATGTGGACGACTCAGGCCGGGTCAATGTGGCCTCGCCCGACGTCGAGAGCCTGGAAAAGGCCCTGGCCATGATTAACGATCTGACTGCCGTGCCGGAGGTGGGAAAAACCTACCTGGGCAAAGTTGTCCGCCTGGCCGAGTTCGGCGCATTTGTAGAAATTTTTCCTGGCACCGACGGCCTGCTGCATATCAGCGAGATCGCCGAGCACCGCGTGAAAGATGTCAAGGACGAGTTGCGCGAAGGAGACCAGGTCCTGGTTAAGGTTTTGGGTATCGAAGGCAATCGAATCAAGCTTTCCCGCAAGGCCCTGCTCAAGGAGCATCGTGCCAAGCTGGCCCAGGCCGCTGAAGCGCAACCGGGCCAGGTGAATGAGATTGCTGCATCGGAGGAGCGCCAGCCCGCTTCCAATGCCAGCACCATTACCATTGAAGGCGGAGAGGACATCGATGACTTCGATGACGAGGCGGAAGAGGGCGAGGAAGTCAACTTCAACCGGGCCGATGAGTCTGCTGTCCACTCCGGAGGCGGAGATCGCCGTCCCGGAGGAGGTGGCAACCGGCGTCGTCGTGGACGCCGCCGTCCCGGTGGCGGCGGAAACCGCAGGCCTCAGTAAGCGCCATCTGTTAAAAAAGGCTGTGCTTTGGCACAGCCTTCATTTTTTCTGTTGCATGGTCCCCTGCTTCATACGATAGTTATTCCGTGGAAATGCAGCAGGAAATTCCCGAAGCCCCGCCACCACCGCATGGCATTCATCGAGTTTTTATCGGAGCTGATGGACTTCGCGCAGGATGGAGCGCCCTTCTCTTTGTCCTGATCCTCACCCTACTCATCGTCAGTGCTGGTTTTTTGCTTCACTCTTTTGTGCACTCCCATCCAGACCTGAAGGCCCCGCTGAATTATTTGCTTGGTCTTTTCCAGAATGTCTTGGAATTCGTCCTGATCTTCATTGCAACTGCGGTCATGGCAGCCATTGAACATCGCCCGATTCGCATCTATGGATATGCCGGGAGCGCAAAGCTGGCCCGCTTCTTGTGGGGAATTTTCTGGGGATTCATCGCCATTTCATTCCTGGTAGGGACTCTGTGGAAATTGCGCCTGATTGCGTTTGATGGCTTCAACCTTCACGGACCCAGGATATGGAAGTATGCTGCGGCATGGGCTGTTGTTTTTTTCTTTGTGGGATTGGCTGAGGAGTCCCTGTTGCGTGGTTACCTACAATATACGCTTACGCGGGGCCTTGGCTTCTGGTGGGCCGCCCTGCTGCTTTCCGTGCTTTTCGGCCTCCTGCATGGGCACAATCCAGGAGAGTCCCCGGTCGGGCTTTTCTCGGCCGGCGCTGTGGGCCTGGTTTTTTGCCTGAGCCTCTGGTACACAGGCTCTCTCTGGTGGGCCATCGGTTTTCATGCCGCATGGGACTGGGGGCAGAGCTATTTCTATGGCACCGCTGATAGCGGTACAACCGTGTACGGACACCTGTTCACCGAGCATCCCGTGGGAGCGCTGCTGTGGAGCGGGGGCCCCACAGGCCCTGAAGGCAGCCTGTTGATCTTTCCTCTGCTTGTCTTGATGGCGTTGGCCATGTGGTTGTGGTGGGGCCGAGCTGCTCGCCCTCAAGGGGCGACAGCCGGGGCCAGTAGCCAGCCCCCCTTGCCTCATTTTTGAGAAAAAGAGGAAGCGTTCGGCATACAATCAGGGAAAGCCGTCCGGAGGAAAGCGTATGGACCGCAGACAATTCCTCACCACAGCGGCCGCCAGCTTCAGTGCGACCTGCCTTGATCCAACCACGGCCCTCCCCCAGCCCGTCGAGATTCCTGTCCTCACACGTAAATTCAAGGCGACGGACATAGTGGTCCTCGGCAAAACCGGAATCCGTACCAGCCGTCTGGCGATGGGTACAGGCACAATCGGCTATGGCGGATCATCAAACCAAACGCGAAATGGCAGCGCCACCCGCCTTCTTCTGAATGGCTACAACAATGGCCTGCTCTTCTTCGACACCGCTGACTCCTATGGCAGCCATCCCTATGTCGCCGAGGCGCTGCAGCATATTCCGCGAGAAAAAGTCACTGTGATGACCAAGTGCGACTCACGCGATCCAAAGGCGGCCCGGGCTGATCTTTACCGCTTTCTCAAGGAGCTGAAGACTGACTACATTGATATTTGCCTTATCCACTGCGTAACAGAAGATGACTGGACCGAGCGCTATCGGGGCGTCATGGATGTTTTTTCAGAGGCCAAGGAAAAAGGCATCATCCGCCATCACGGCGTTTCCTGCCATTCCATCGGGGCGCTTCGCGCCGCAGCGAAATCTCCATGGGTGGAAATCGACCTGGTCCGGCTGAACCCCGTAGGTGCGTATATGGATGCTGATCCGCATACCGTCATGGGCGTCATCCAGGAAATGCGCACGCAGGGAAAAGGAATTGTCGGCATGAAGATTCTTGGCCAGGGTGCCATGCGCACCCGGCAGGATGAGGCCCTTCGTTTTGCTCTGGGCACTGGAGTATTGGATGCCTTCACGATTGGAGCAGAAAACATTGAGGAGCAAGAAGACCTGATCCGTCGCATCGCAGCCGCATAGTTTGATTGCCAGTGTCAGGATCTTTTAAGAGGTGTAGGGGATGACCGTGACCAACCTCTTACGCCTGGAAGACGGCTGATGAGGTTTTAAGGACCATGCCCATAACCTTCTTATATTGAAGAATTTACAAATTTTATGTGGAGTCTTCCCCCTTCCACACAAAGGCGTCCGGTTGTGGTAGCCCGATGTGCGCCAAAACACGGGACACAAACTGCTTTGCCATCACGGTCGAATCCACTGGATGATTGTAGAAGGTAGGAATCACAGGAAAAATGGTCGCTCCGGCATCGGCTGCCAGCGACATGTTCCGCAGGTGGACCTTGTTGAGAGGTGTCTCTCTCACACAGAGCACCAGAGGGCGTCGCTCCTTGAGGCAGACATCCGCCGCGCGTTCGATCAGGCCCTGTGCCAGACCATTGGCAATGCCTGCCAGGGTCCCCATGCTGCAAGGCAGGATAATCATTCCCTGTGAGGGATAGCTCCCGCTGGCAATCGGCGCGCCTACGTCAGACTCAGGATGCTGCTGGATCTTGACCGGGGGCCGTCCCAGCAGTTTTTCAGCGAGTCCATTGCGTCCGCTGATTTTAAGCTCTTCGGCCATGACCCGCAGCGCACTTTCTGAAACTACAAGGTGTATCCGTGACACACGGGAATCCATATCCAGTGCCCGCAAAAGATGCTGCCCAAAGATGGAACCACTGGCCCCGGTAATGGCGACGGTTAGGTTAAGTGGAGAATGCATCATGGAATGACTGCCTGTTCCATCTTAAGCGAATCACGTAGCACTGGCAGTTCGCGGCTTGTTCCACATGCGCCTGACAAAGCGCGCCAGCCAGCGAACGGTGATGACGGCCATGATGAGAAAGAAGACCGCAATGCCTGCGGCAAGGTATGGATGGCGCGTCGCCAGCCAGGTAACGCCAATTGCAGCCACGTCCTCACCTGTGCTGAGCGCTATATTTGATACCGGCTCCGGGCTTGGAGTCACGGCAGCGCGCACGGCCGTCTTCGATCCGTGAGAGACAATGGCTATCCCTGCGCCGGCAATGGCCGCAAGTAGCTGCATCTCTGGCGAAAGCTGCTCACTGGCGCGATAAGCAAGAAGCGCGGCGACGGGGACGCGCACAAAGGTATGGAGCGCATTCCAGATCATGTCAAAGCCGGGAATTTTGTCCGCAAAGAACTCTATGACGAACATCGCACCGCTTACGCCGATGATCCACCAGTGGCTCAGAACATCGAGGCCAGCTGGAAGTGCAATCCAATGAACATGAGCAAGCAGACCCAGTGTGAGGAGTGTGGCATATACATTCAGCCCGGCAGCAAAGCTGGCCGCAATGATAAGAGCGGCGATTGTGGTCGGCGTAAAAGACATGGCTCACCTCGATGCGGTACAGCTTGATGGATACTTCTGACCATTCACCACGACCCAGCCGTTGTCAGCACCTCGATGCGTAGCGCAATGTACATCATGGATTCCGGCAACAAAGCGCCCGCGGGAAGGAAAGAACGCCTGTCCATATGCAAAGACCTGGGCATTCACAGGAGCCGTCACCATACCGTCCAGATCGTCGTTCGTTACCACCTCGACCAAATGAGTGCTACCGTCAGGAAACTGGACACGGAGGGGTAGGACCTCATGACTGCCATGACGCCCCCCTCGCTGCGTGCGGGAAGAACTGACGGTGATACCGCACACCATCACGTTGTCCACGGCATGGGACTGGCCGGCGCTCAGCAAGTCACCGAGCTTCTGGTTGACCTGCGGGGTACAGCTCTGCGGCACAGATACATCCCTTTGCGCATTTGCGCCTGACGCAACCAGGCTGACGACAAAGAGAAAAGCGATGTACAGGAATGGTTTGCACATGCGTTTGAGCATAGTACCTTAGCTGGCGGATGTTAAGTGATCCATCATTTTCACCACTGCTGCTCCGTTCACAGAATCATGGTAAACGGCAGCCAATGCTTCGTTCACCTCGTCCAGAGAGAAAACCGTGGTGCGAGGACGGATACCGATTTCAGCCGCAAGTTTTATAAAATCCTGTGCGTCCTGCCGGGTCATGTTCGTCACGCTGCGTAACTGGCGCTCGCCCCATAACAGCGTGTCGTAGTCGAATTGCGGTATGCGGTCGAGGTGTATGGCATTAATCGCAACAATTCCACCTTTGCGAAGAGAGCGCAGCGCCGCAATGACCACGTCTCCACTGGGAGCAAAGGTCACGGCACGGTCCAGCGGCACCGGCGGCCTTTCCATCGCTTCTCCGACCCAGGACGCACCAAGCTCACGGGCCAGTTGCTGGTGCGAGGCCCCGCGGGTTGCAACAAAGATCTCGCATCGCCAATGCTTCAGGACTTCGATGGCCAGATGTGCGGATGCACCGAAGCCAAAAAGTCCGACACGGTCTTGCCGTTCTACACCAGCAACGCGCAGACTGCGGAAGCCAATGATTCCAGCACAAAGCAAAGGAGCAAGGTCAATGGCAGAGACGCTTTCCGGCAGAGGAATGCAAAAATCTGCGCGCGCAATGGCGTATTCGGCGAATCCGCCGTTCACGCTGTAACCGGTAAAGACCGGATTGTCGCAGAGGTTTTCCAACCCCTTACGGCAAAGAAGGCATGTTCCGTCAGTTCCACCGATCCAGGAAACTCCGGCACGTGCACCTTTTTTCCAACTGGTTACGCCATGGCCAACTGCTTCCACGCGGCCTACGATCTGGTGCCCAGGCGTAACGGCAGGCAATGGTGGGGGCAATTCACCGGAGATAAGATGCAGATCTGTGCGGCAGACACCACACGCCTCCACTTTCAACAGAACTTCTCCATCGGATGGCTGCGGCAAAGGGAGATCTTCGATACGAAGCGGTTTTTCCTCAACTCGGCCAGTACGACGAAGAACAGCAGCTCGCATACAGATTCTGATGCGACGATTTTACAGTGATCTGCCTGGCAGTTGCCTGATGGCAACGGTATCGCTTCTTTCAGCAGTAGGCCGTATGCCACGCTGCATTTCAATCCGTGCCGGACAATGACTCATTACAATGGGTCTGTAGCTACGAGGCAATCGTCTTGAAACCACTTCCCTTTCGTTCCATGACATTGGCTGGCATCATGAGCGGTACTTCCGCAGATGGAATCGATGTTGCATTTGTGCATATTGGCCCCCAAAAAGACAGGCTCAAGATTGAACTGATCGCGCATGAATCGTCTCCCTACTCTAAAACACTGCGCACAGCCGTGTTGGCGGCCATGGATGCAAGGTCCATCTCTGCGGCAGAGTTGGCCCGGCTGAACTGGCGTCTGGGAATCGCGTATGCTGAAGCGGTCCGAAAAACCTGGGACCTGCATCCTTGCAAACTGGACCTGATTGGTTGCCATGGACAGACCATCTACCATCAGGGCAAACCGGCCTTGTACGCCGGTAAGAAATTTTCCTGTACCTGGCAGCTCGGCGAAGCCGCACTGATTGCTGCCACAATGCGTCTTCCTGTGGTGAGTAATTTCCGCCCCGCGGACATGGCAGCAGGAGGACAGGCTGCGCCCCTGGTGCCGCTGCTGGATTTCGTATGGTTTTCCGATACAAAACGCGCGCGCGTTTTGCAGAACATTGGCGGCATCGCAAATCTGACGCTCGTTCCTCCATCATCCGGGATCGACAAACTTCTGGCCTTCGACACCGGCCCTGGAAACATGGTGATCGATGCACTGACCGAGCAGCAATTCCATCGGCCTTTTGACCAAAATGGGAGAATTGCTGCACGGGGACGTGTGCTTGGAAAGGTAGTGGACCGGGTGCTTCAACAATCCTTTTTTCAGGCAAGGCCTCCAAAGTCTGCTGGACGTGAGGAGTTTGGGGCAGCCTTTACCTCCAGCTTTCTGCGGGCATGTAAAAAAGCGGGCGGATCGAGCGAAGACGCTGTCGCTACAGCCACGGCGCTCACCGCACAAAGCATTGCTCTTGCCTTTGAACGTTTTGTGCGTCCAAGCCTCTCACGCAGCGCTCCGGTGGACTATATTGTTTCCGGCGGCGGGGCAAAGAACCCTGTTCTGATGCGAATGCTGCGCGAGAGGTTGGGGCCTTTTGGCTGTACTTTGCATGATTCCACTGCTTTGGGCCTGCCCGTGGAAGCCAAGGAGGCAGCGGCATTTGCTCTGCTTGCCTACTACACCTGGCACAGAAAGCCGGCCAATGTGCCCTCTGCAACCGGAGCAAAACATCTGGCGATTCTGGGGCAGATTACCTATGCCTGAACGATTTGCCATGCTGGTACTTGCGCTCCTTTTTTTTATTTCCGGCTGCAACCGGTACCATGCAACAGGAAACATCGTGACCGTGCTGATTGAAAGCAGCCCAACCAACCTTGATCCGCGGATTGGCGTAGACGCCCAGTCAGAACGCATTGACTCGCTCCTATTTGATGCGCTGGTGCGCCGCGATCATCATTTCAATCTGCAACCCTGGCTGGCAGAAAAATGGGAGACTCCTAACCCACTGACTTATGTCTTCCATCTGCGCAAAGATGTGCGTTTTCACAATGGCCACCCTCTTACTTCAACAGATGTAAAGTACACCTTAGATTCCATCCTTCAGGGAATGGTCATCAGCGTAAAAGCGAATGCCTATCAGGCCATCGACCGCGTGGAAACACCCGACCCGCTCACTGTAGTCATTTACCTGAAGAAGCCGGACCCTGCGCTGCTGTGGAACCTGAGCGATGGCGGATTTGGCGTTGTGCCTGCAGGCAGCGGACGCGATTTCTGGAAGCACCCCATCGGCAGCGGCCCCTTTGAGTTCGTCAGCCAGGAACAGGACAAAGAAGTCGTCCTCCAACGCGCACCACATTCCTGGCAACCACAACCCTCTATCGAAAGGGTGCGCTTCGCCGTTGTTCCGGATGCTACCACCCGCGCTTTGGAATTACAGAAAGGTTCCGCAGACGCAGCCATGAATGCCCTGCCCGCCGATACGGTCTATGCGCTCCGGCGTGAGCGCAATCTGGAGATCGACTCCGGACCTGGGACCACACTGATGTATCTCATTTTCAATACGCGCGACCCCATTCTGCGCGATGGTCGCGTGCGGAGGGCCATTGCACTGGCCATCAACCGCCCGCTGCTGATTCACTCTTTGTACCGTGACCAGGCGCGACTCGCCGAAAGCGTACTGCCCCCGGAGCACTGGGCCTGGAACGGAAATGTAGAAGCACACAAGTATGACCTGGCAGCGGCAAACCGACTGCTCGACAATGCCGGATATCCACGCCAGCGCAACGGTTTCCGCTTTCACATTGGCTTGAAGACTTCTACCGATGAAGGAAGCCGCCTGCTCGCCATGGCCATCCAGCAACAGCTTTCGCAGGCAGGAATTGCAGTGGACCTTCGCAGCTATGAATTTGCCACATTTTACTCCGACATCAGCCGCGGCATCTTCCAGATAGCGCCCTCACGCTGGATCGGAGGAAATGAAGCTCCAGACATCTTTCGTTACTCTTTCGCAACGGCGAGTTTTCCTCCACATGGAGCCAACCGAGGCTTCTATACGAATCCCGAACTCGACCGTTTGCTTGAAGACGCGGCTTCCGACACAGACCAACAAAGACAGAAGGCAGACTATGACCGAGTACAGGAGATTCTGGCCAGCGATCTGCCTACTCTCAACCTCTGGTATCTGGATACAGTTCTGGTCCACAGCCGGAGGCTGCAAAATATTCATTTGTCGCCTTCAGGCAATTATGATTTTTTGCGCGATGCGACAGTAAAGGAATAAAAAGGGAGAGCATGAAAGCGCTATTACTTTCGGAGTACAAGAAGCTGGAGATCACCGACCTCCCCCGCCCCTCGCCTGGTCCAGACGAAGTCCTGATAAAAATCGCGGCCTGCGGCATCTGCGGAAGCGATGTGCATGGATATGATGGCTCTTCTGGACGCCGCATCCCGCCGCTTGTGATGGGGCATGAGGCCGCCGGCGTCATTGCAGAAACAGGGAAAAATGTTACCGGCTTCAAACCAGGCGACCGCGTGACCTTCGATTCTACCGTGTATTGCGGAAGCTGCGCTTACTGCCAGCGTGGAGAGGTAAACCTGTGTGACAACCGGCAGGTGGTGGGTGTTTCCTGCGGTGACTATTGCCGCAACGGGGCCTTTGCAGAATACCTCGCAGTACCCCAGCGGATTCTGTACCATCTGCCGGACGCACTCTCATTTCCCGAGGCCGCGATGCTGGAGGCGGTCTCGGTCGCACTTCATGCAGTCCGGCTGGCGCAGCTCCAAGGTGGAGAAACTGTGCGCGTCATCGGGGCTGGCATGATCGGACTCCTCACATTGCAGGCCGCCCGAGCACTGGGCGCATCACGACTCACAGTCGTCGACATCGATGAAACCCGCCTGAAGCTGGCCAGAGAAATGGGTGCCGACGAAGCCCTCCTCTCTGGTCCGGACGAAAAGCTGGCCCCAGAAGATGACGTCGTGCTTGAAGCAGTGGGCCGCAGTGAAACGATCGCAGCAGCGATTGATAGCGTGCGCAAAGGTGGCACTGTCGTTCTCATTGGAAACATCACACCGCAGGTCATGCTTCCTTTACAGAAAGTTGTTTCTCGTCAGGTAAGGCTTCAGGGATCAGCGGCCTCCGCCGGAGAATATCCAGAAGCCATTGCATTCGTGACCAGCGGAAAAATTCGTGTCCGGCCTCTGATTACAGCCGTCGCCCCCCTGGAAGAAGGCCCGCAGTGGTTCTCTCGCCTTTATGCCCGAGAACCAAACCTGATGAAGGTTGTCCTCACACCAAAGCCGGTGAGCGAGGTGGCGCTGTGAGTGAATTATTTGATCTCACCGGACAGACCGCCATCGTTACCGGCACCAGCCGCGGTCTGGGCCAATATTTTGCCCGCGCACTGGCGAACGCGGGCGCCGATCTCGTAATTACCAGCCGCAGACGCGACTCGCTGGTTGAGTTTGAGTCTGAGATGAGATCCCTGGGACGACGCGTTCTTTCTCTTGAACTTGATGTACGCGATCACACCAGCATCGAGCGCATGGCAAAAGAGGCGATTGCCGCTTTTGGGCAGATCCACATCCTTGTGAACAATGCAGGATGCAATGTGCGTAAGCCCGCGCTCGACGTCACCTGGGACGACTGGAACCTGGTGCTTGACACCAATCTGCGCGGCAGCTTTTTTGTAGCCCAGGCCGTTGCGCGCAACATGGTCCAGCATGGCTATGGCCGCATCATTAATATCGGATCGGTAACAAGTGTTGCTGGATACGCTGGTCTTGCGCCTTATACTGCCAGCCGTGGCGGAATTCGCCAACTGACGATGAGCCTGGCCGATGACTGGGGCAAATATGGCGTAACGGTCAACTGCCTTGCTCCAGGATGGTTTGAAACCGCGCAGAACCGGGTGCTGTATGAAGATTCCGAGTGGGTGGAATATCTTAAAGACCGCATTCCGCTGAAGCGTCCCGGCGCACCCCATGACCTGGATGGTGCGATCGTTTTTCTTGCCTCTGAATCAAGCCGTTATATCACTGGACAGACCCTGCTCGTAGACGGGGGTATTTCCACCGGCGCCGTGCGCGCTACTGTTTCCGCAAAGGACAAACCATGAACAAGGCACAAAAGATGGCGATATGGTGCGGTCTGCTGGTCGCGAGTCTGGCTGTTGCTTTCGCACAGACCAGCAAAGAACTGCGCGTCTACTTTGTAGACGTAGAAGGCGGACAATCCACGCTCTTTGTCACTCCTTCCGGTCAATCACTTCTGATTGATACCGGATGGCCCGGCCATGCCGGGCGTGATGCCGACCGCATCGTCGCCGCTGCGAAGAAGGCCGGCATCAGCAGAATTGATTATGTCCTGATTACGCATTACCACGAAGACCATGTGGGAGGGGTGCCCCAACTGGCGGCCCGCATTCCGATTGGTACATTCATTGATCACGGCCCAAACTATGAAACATCGGATAAGGCCACCGTTGAGGGTTATGCGGCATATCAGAAGCTGCTTGCTTCAGGAAAATACAAGCATATTGTTCCAAGGCCGGGAGACGTTCTCCCTATAAAAGGCATGAAAGTTCTCGTCATCAGCTCCAATGGCAATCTGCTGGACCATCCCTTGCCGGGCGGCGGAGAACAGAACCCTTATTGCAAGATCTCAGAGACCCGCCCTACCGATACAACCGAAAACTCGCACTCGCTGGGTGTGCTTATCACTTTCGGGAAGACTCGCATTCTTGATCTCGGCGACCTTACCTGGGACAAAGAGATGCAACTGATGTGCCCCATGAATCGGCTGGGGCATGTCCCCATCCTCATCGTCTCCCATCACGGCTGGTATCAAAGCTCCAGCCCCGCGCTGGTAGATGCGATTCATCCGCAGATTGCCATCATGGACAACGGGGCGACCAAAGGGGGGTCCAAACCCATACTTGAAACTTTCAGGAAAGTCTCTGGTCTGGAGACCCTTTGGCAGCTACATTCTTCCGATGAAGGCGGTGCTGATAATACATCTGAGCCTTACATTGCGAATCCGTCTGGCCCGGACTCCGGCTATGGCCTTGAGCTAACTGTTGCACCCGATGGGAGCTTTTCCGTCCTGAATCTACGGACGGGCAAACAATATTCATACCCGAGCAAGGCAAACGAATGAAGACTCCAAAATTGAAAGTAGGGCTTTGCGGAATAGGCCTTGCAGCATACTGGGACCAATTTGCAGGGCTTCGAGAGAGATTAGAGGGATATGTCCACTCCGTTGCCGGCCGTCTGGCCGCGCAGAAGGATACGGAGATCATCCATCTTGGTCTGATTGACAGCACAGCACGTGCACGAGAGGCAGGACATGCCTTTCGTCGCGCCGATATTGATCTTCTTTTCCTCTACGTTACAACTTATGCCCTTTCGAGCACTGTTTTGCCCCTGGTCCAGAAGGCTGGTGTCCCCGTCATTGTCTTGAATCTCCAGCCGGATGCGGCCATCGACTACATTTCCTTCAACCAGATGAAGGACCGCACTGCTATGACGGGTGAATGGCTTGCCTGGTGCTCATCCTGCCCTGTACCGGAGATCGCTAACGTGCTGGTCCGCGCCAAAATCCCTTTTCATCAAGTGGTCGGACTTCTGCAGGACACCGATACATGGCGGGAGATCGAGGAGTGGCTGACGGCAGCCAGGATCCGGGCTTCACTGGAAAACAACCGCCTTGGACTTATGGGACATTACTACTCAGGAATGCTGGACATCATGACGGATGTCACGCAGCTCTGCATTACTTTTGGCGGCGATGTAGAAATTCTCGAAGTGGATGAGTTGAGTGCCTTGCGGGAACAGGTAGCAGAAAACGCTGTTCGAACCTGCATCTCTGATTTCCATGCCCATTTTGAAGTTCAGCCAGATTGCCCTGCGGAAGAACTGCATCGCGCAGCGCGGACTTCAGTAGCACTTGACCATTTCGTCGCAAAGCACCAGCTCACTTCACTGGCTTACTACTACAAAGGCACAGGGGTTCCTGCAAATGAGGACACCATGAGCTCCATCATCCTGGGAACGTCGCTGTTGACTGCCCGTCATGTTCCTGTTGCAGGTGAATACGAGGTAAAAAATGTCATTGCCATGAAGATGCTGGACGCAATGGATGCAGGCGGTTCTTTTACCGAATACTATGCCGTTGACTATAAAGAAGATGTTGTCCTGATGGGACACGATGGGCCTGGTCACATCGCCATTTCCCAAGGCAGGACCAAAGTACGACCTTTGCAGGTATATCACGGGAAGGTAGGCCGAGGCCTTTCCGTCGAGATGTCAGTAAAATATGGCCCGGTGACATTGCTTTCCGTCGTTGAGGACCCTAGTGGCGGCTTTCAACTGCTTACCGCCGAGGGTGAGTCTGTCCCCGGGGCGGTCCTGGAAATTGGAAACACCAATAGTCGCTATCACTTTCCCATCGGGGCCAGGAAATTCCTCGCAGAGTGGAACGCACACGGGCCGGCCCACCATTGCGCTGTCGGAACAGGCCATGTTACTCCTGTTTTGAAAAAACTGGCATTCCTGCTCGGGATTGGTTTGCATCAGGTCTGCTGAGCGGAGCGGAGCAGGTAATCACGGACTGCTTCATCGGAAATCTGCTGAAAATCGCGATAGAAAAATCCAACAGCGGGAAAGTGCTCTGTGACTTTTAGGATGATGACCTGATCGGCAAGAGTTGAAAGATCGCGCAGGGCCTGGAACGGGGCAACTGGGGCGGCAACAAGTATCTTTTTTGCCCCTGCCGCGCGCAGCACCTGAATCGCAGCCATCATACTTGCGCCTGTCGCAATGCCATCATCTACGACCAGTACAGTCTTGCCTTGCAAATGAATTTGTGGTCGGACATCCTGAAAGATCTGCTCCCGGCGGCACAGCTCAGCCTCTTCAGCAGTAATCCTTTCCACCAGCTGTTCCTGAGTCAGACCCAGCCTCTGGATGAGCTGCTGGTCAAGCACCCGGATGCCACCTGGCGCGACCGCCCCCATGGCCAGTTCCGGTTGTCCGGGAGCACCCAGCTTGCGCACAAGCAGCACATCCAACGGAAGATGCAATTCTTTCGCAATCTCAAAGGCCACCGGGACGCCGCCTCGCAGCAGTCCTGTGACCACTCCAATTTGATGGTTTGCATACTCCTGCAGCCGATCTGCCAGGCGTTTTCCCGCATCGCTTCTGTTCCGGAAGATCATCCCATGTTTAGGATGCTCCTTTCTTGTCTCTCGACGTTTGCGTTCAGACACTCTTAATCTAGGAAGAGACATACTTCTAAGTCATGCGAATACTTCTGGTCGAGGACGAAAAGCGGATCGCCGAAAACGTCGCGGCTGCTCTACGCGATGGACCCGGCTTCGCAGTGGATGTCGCGGAAGACGGACTGGTCGGCCTTTATCTGGCAAAAGATACATGCTATGACCTCATCATTCTCGACCTTATGCTGCCCCAACTCGATGGTCTGTCGCTTCTGAATAAGCTGAGGGCCACTAACAACAGCACTCCAGTGCTGGTCCTCACAGCCCGTGATGAAACGCGCTCTATTATTGATCTGCTGAATGCCGGCGCAGATGATTATCTCAGCAAGCCCTTCGACCTTGGCGAGCTGATCGCGCGCGCGAAGGCGCTTATCCGCCGGGGCAAGGGGGCAGCGCACCCTGTGCTTTCCGTAGGCGACATCGAAGTCAACACTCTGGAGCAATCGGTACGGCGCTCCGGACAGGTAATCGATCTCTCGCCCATGGAATATCGTATCCTTGAGTATCTCATTCACCGCCCGCGTGTCGTTGTCTCCAAGCGAGAGCTGCTCGAACACCTTTACGATTACAACTGGGAGCACCATTCCAACGTCATCGAGGCCCACGTTTCCAACCTGCGCAAGAAGCTGGATGCCGGTTCACGTCAGCCAAGCATTGAGACGCTGCGCGGGCGTGGCTACCGCCTTGCGATCGCATGAAGCCTTACTCAATTACGCGGAGACTGATCGTCACAGTTCTTTTGGTAGAACTGGTCTCGGCTCTGTGCGTTACAGCGATGGCATGGTTTTATGAGCGCCACAGCCATTTCCGCTCGTTTGACATCATGCTGCGCGGCCGTGCAGACTCCCTGCTCGGCTCAGTCCAGGATGCTGATGACGCCGAAGACAATGTGGTCCTTGACCTGAAAGACCTGAACGTTCCGCGCGAAGACGTTTATGAGGTGCGCGATGAGAAGGGCCGCGTTCTTGGCCGCTCTCAGAACTGGACCGGCGTCCCGGAGCAGGTCCTTTCCCGGCAGGATGGTACCTTTCAGCTCTCGCTCCATGGCAGAGACTACCGTGCTTTGTTGCTTCATGGCCTGCGCATTGTGGACCCCAACGATCCCAGCGGCGGTGTGCGTCATCCTCTTACCATCATTTATGGATCGCCAACAAAGCACGTCTGGCATGCAGTGATGGATACTGTACAGTTCTATGCAATTTCCAGCCTGGTGCTCCTCGCCATAACAGGAGCTGTGATGGCGTGGCTGCTCAATCGTAGCCTTACACCGCTGCATGAACTGGCTGCTGAGGCCAGCGCCCTCTCTGTCAAAACCTGGAAGTTCACCCCGTCGGAACGCGCCCGAGCCACGAAAGAGCTTTTTCCACTGGTCCAGGCCCTGGAGTCAGCCCTGCAGCGTCTGGAGCGTTCTTTTATGCAGCAGCGCCGACTCATCAGCGATTCGGCGCATGAGCTGAAGACCGGCGTTGCAGTTGTTAAGTCGTCTCTGCAATTACTGGGGATGAAGCCTCGAAGTCCAGAGGAATACCAGGCCGGACTCACCCGCTGCGAGGCTGACTGTGCCCGAATGGAAGAAATCGTAATCAAAATGCTTACTCTGGCGCGCATCGAGGCCTCGACCTCTGCGCATCGTTCCACTCCGGCGGACGCTGCAGCCGCCCTCGCCGAGATCCGGGAACAGCTTCAACCAGTCGCTGAGCTTCGAGGGATTACCGTGATCTGCACGCTGCCAGAATCGCTGCCCGTGCACCTGGCTGGAGACGACTGCCGTCTTCTGTTTTCCAATCTTCTGCTGAACGCTTTGCAACATAGTCCGAACGGAACATGCGTATCGATACAAGGGAGAATTCACAACGAGATGGCTGAAGTTTCCATTGCAGACCAGGGTGATGGCATTCCGCCGGAGGCCCTTCCGCACATCTTTGAGCCGTTCTATCGCGGAGATCCTTCCCGCAACCGCAATACAGGGGGTACGGGTCTCGGTCTTTCGATCTGCAAGGCGATTGTGGATCAGGCAGGCGGCCTGATCTCTATCGATACTCAAATTGGCTCAGGCACGACAGTGACCGTGCGCCTCCCTACACATGGTAGCGTCACCAATTAAAAACGTGTTACAAATCGCCTATGAGTGAAGACCGGAAAGACAAGCCAGTGTCGGCTCCAAAAGACGGAGAGCCGATCAATCTCAAGCAGCTGGCCGCCATCCTGCAACTTTCGCAGACCACCGTTTCCCTGGTGTTGAACAACTCGCCAGCAGCACGGTCTATTCCTGAGCATACGCGTGAGCGCGTCTTTCAGGCCGCGCGGAAATATCATTACCGCCCTAATTATTTTGCCCGCTCCCTGCGCAAAAACCGCAGCATGTCTATTGGCGTACTGGCGCCTGACCTCAGCGAAGGCTACTTCACAATGGTGATGAATGGCGTGGAAGAATATCTGATGCGCGCGCAATACTTCTACTTCACGGCCAGCCATTACTGGAACCAGGACCTGATGCAGGAATATCCGCGCCTGCTGGTCGAGCGCGCCGTGGACGGTTTTTTGTTGCTGAATACTCCATCGGAAATCCGTAGCCCGCTACCGACCGTGGCCATTTCTGCACATAACCAGTCGCCGGGTGTAACCAATATTGTTTTAGACCATAAGCGGGCAGCAGAGCTTGCACTCAGGCACCTCCACGCTCTGGGCCATCGACACATCGCTTTCATGAAAGGGCCGAACATCATTCCTGATACGGAGTACCGATGGCGCTCCATTCTGGAAGTGGCCCGGGAACTGGGAATGAAGGTCCGTCCGGAATACTGTATCCAGTTAGAAGCAGATAGCTGGTCTCCCGGAGTGGGTTATGGCCCGATGCGTGACCTGCTTGCCCGGACCAGAGACTTCACCGCCATCTTCTGTTTCAACGATATTTCCGCTATTGGCGTCATGCGTGCCATTTTTGATGCGGGCCTGAGGGTCCCTGAAGACATTTCTGTGATTGGTTTCGATGACATCATGAGTGCCGGCTACCACAAGCCCAGCCTTACTACTGTGCGCCAGCCCCTTCGCGAAATGGGACAGCAGGGTGCACAGGTCCTCCTCGACATGATTGCGCATCCGGAAATGAATTTTCCTGAAGAAGTCGTCATGCAGCCAGAGCTGATTGTGCGGGAATCTACCGGCGCAGCGGCACCGCTGAAAGCGAAACGCAAAAAATAGCCTCCACGCCTGCTACTCTGGTGCTATGTCCGGCTACAAATCAGGCAGTAAAGCAGCATTGGCTCTCGCACTGATGGTCGCCATCCTTTCAGCATGGATGGGCGTTGCAGCGGATGGAATTTACTGTGACAGGATGCCATCCATGACCATCATGGCCACGCTGTCTGCGTTTGTCATTGCACTGTGTTTCCGACTGTTTGCCCGCTCCCGGGCATCTGCTCAGAGGGTGCAACTGACGATCGCCCTTTGCCTTGCCGCTGCTACACTCTTTGCCGATGCGCGATTTGTGCTGAAATACCGCAATATCTGCGCACAATTACAGCAACAGATGCATCCTGGGCAATAAAGCACTCAGCCCTTGCGAACTGTCCGCCGCTCAATGCGCTTTTCATACTTTTCACCCAAAAGGATGCGTTTCACGTAAATCCCGGGCGTCACAATATGATCGGGATCTAAGTCTCCGGGTTTCAAAATCTCCTCAACTTCAGCGATTGTAATTCTTGCTGCTGTTGCCATCATGGGATTAAAGTTGCGGGCGGTTTTCCGATAAACAAGATTTCCTGCTGTATCTCCCTTCCAAGCTTTGATGAGTGCAAAATCAGCTCGCAGCCAGCGCTCCAATAAATACAAGCGCCCATCGAACTCGCGCGTCTCCTTTCCCTCCGCTACCAGAGTGCCTACACCGGCCGGAGTGTAGAACGCAGGAATGCCGGCACCTCCGGCGCGGATCCTTTCTGCCAGGGTCCCCTGTGGAATGAGCCTCAGGTCCAGCTCTCCTTTCAGTACTTTTTCCTCCAGCAGCTTGTTCTCGCCGACGTAGCTTCCAGTGTGGGAAGCAATCATTCCCGCTTCCAACATCAGCCCCATTCCGGCTCCATCCACGCCCATGTTGTTACTGATTGTGTGCAAGTTCTTCACCTTGCGACGCACCAGAGCGGCAATCAGATTTTCCGGGATGCCGCATAGCCCAAACCCACCCAGCATGATGGTTGCGCCATCAGGAATGTCCCGGACAGCTTCATCTGCATTCGCCACAACCTTATTCATTTTCCTACTCCTGCTATGGTCCAAAGCACTGAGCAGAATACTGTACCTGGGCCTCTACTGCCTAGGCACACGAAAATCCAAACTTTCTTACGCTACGCAAAGCAAGCATGTTACGATACGATGTCTCGAACGGCATTCTAGGAGGGAACCTCATGCTGAAAGGATTTCGGGAGTTTATTCTCCGTGGCAATGTTGTAGACCTGGCAGTGGCCGTTGTGATCGGTGCTGCATTTACCGCGATTGTGAATTCCCTGGTCAAAAACGTCATCAATCCACTCATTTCTGCGATCGTCCGAAAGCCAGATTTTTCTTACCTCGTTTTGGATGTCCACGGCGGAAAGATCCAGTACGGGACTTTTCTGAATGATGTAATTTCGTTTTTGCTGATCTCCGCCTCTGTATATTTTTTCTTTGTTCTGCCCGTCAATAAACTCATGGCAAAGTTCTTTCCTGCGAGGACCGAGATTCCAAAGACCAAGCCTTGTCCAGAATGCCTCAGCGACATTCCGATTGCCGCGAAACGTTGCTCCCATTGCGCCCAGTTAGTCCCATAAGCAGGATGTGAGAACATGGTGAAAAGGACACAAGCCAGTGCAGCACGCAGAGAAAGGCAAAGTCTACCTTGTAGGAGCAGGTCCGGGAGACCCTGGCCTGCTAACCCTGCGCGCTGCCTCTCTCATCCAGACAGCCGACTGTATTTTCCATGACGACCTCGTTGCCCCGGAGGTCCTGAAGCTCGCAGCTCCGACCGCAAGCGTAGAAAATGTAGGCAAACGGTGCGGCAATAAAACCATCACGCAAGAACAGATTCATGCGCTCCTGGTGGAAAAAGCCCATGCCGGGTATAGTGTGGTGCGTCTGAAGACAGGCGACCCCACGCTTTTTGGACGCGCTGGTGAAGAAATCGAGGCCCTTCAGGAAAATGGCGTGCCCTTTGAAATCGTGCCCGGCATTAGCGCTGGATTCGCAGCAGCGGCCACAGTCCGCACCTCTCTGACTGACCGCAGGTTTGCATCAAAGGTCATCTTCCTCACGGCCCACCGTGCTCAGAGTGGTGAAGAAGCAGACTTCCGCCCTCTTCCCTCTGATGCTACCTATGCTGTCTATATGCCAGGCTCTGACTATGCACGGCTGGCAAGGCAGCTCCTGTGTGCAGGCGTGGCCCCTGACACCCCCTGCATCATCATTTCCCATGTAAGTACACCCAAAGAGCAAGTGCTCTCCACTACGGTAGACGGGCTAAAACATACCGCCACTCTGCCTGCCCCCTGCGTAATCTTGGTGGGGGAAGCACTCCATCCTCCAAAAGAAAAAACGGGCCGAGAATTCTCTCCGCCCGTCCAACCATCTTAGCCACTCTTGCGCAAAAGCTTTATTGCTGTGGCGAAGTCACCTGACCATCTTGTGGAAGCTTGACTGTACCCGTTGCCTGGGCGGTTTGGCTGTCGCCGTTGCTCGTGAAATTAGAGAGCAATTGCACTTCGACCCGACGATTTCTGGCCCGACCCGCAGGTGTACTGTTGGACGCAACAGCCTTGTCCTTGCCAATGCCGATCAGATAAAAGCGGTGGGGTGGCACGTTATACTTTGACGCCAGATACTGCACCACGGCTTCGGCCCGGCGCTGACTCAGGGCATAGTTATAATCCGCTGGCCCAGTGGAGTCTGTACCGCCCGTCAAAGCCAGAATGTAGCTTTTCTGCCCGTTCAGTTGCGCTGCAAACGCATCCAACTTCTGTTTGTCGGAGCGGGTCAGGTCCGCTTTATCGAATCCAAAGTTGACCTGCACATCGGCCACAGGCTTGTAGTTGTCCAGGTTCGCCACTACGCCGCTCAATGAATCTACCCTGTTCACAGCTTCCTGGGCAGACTGCTGCGCCTGCGATGCCGCCGTACCAGCACTTTGTGCTGCTTGGTTTGCCTGATTGGCGCTGTTCTGCGCCTGCGATATACCGGCCTGGGCGCGCTGATCAACATCATGAATGTTACGGTTGTTTGTGGCTACCGCATCATCCAGTTCATTTGTCTTTTCAATCACTGGCGTAGTCTGGCTGCGAACATAGTTCTTCGTAGTGCAGCCTGTAATCCAGAGCAGCGATAAGACCCCGAGTGCCGCAGCAGGCTGAAGTGTCAATTTCCTGATATCACTCATGTTGCTTTCACTCCATTTCCCAGGGAGCGCACGTCTCCTCCCGTTCCCTGCCTCTTTGCGAAGCAAGCCCAATGCCAAATCTGCTTAAAAGCACAACTCTTTTATTTTGAATGAATTTACGAAGAAGGTCGTCCGCTAAAGGCAAAATCAACGCACCTGCACCACGTAGCTTTTACCTTGTCTATGCAAATCCAGACGGTCAAAAGCGAAGAAACAGTAAACTAAAAAGAGTGGATCTTGAGGAAAAAATCCGCGCTCTGCCGACAAAGCCGGGAGTCTACCTTTACAAAAACGCAGAGGGCGAAGTGATTTACGTGGGCAAAGCCAAGAATCTTCGCTCCCGCGTGCGCTCCTATTTGCTTGAGGCCTCTCAGGCCAATGCTAAAACCGGTTCTTTAATGCGTGAAGCCGTTGACCTTGACTACATTCTTGTAGACAACGAGCATGAAGCGCTGGCCCTTGAAAACAATCTCATCAAGCAACGCAAACCGCGCTTCAACATTCTTCTGCGCGATGACAAAACTTATCCATATGTCAAACTTACTCTGGCTGACCGCTATCCAAAAGTCTTCGTCACGCGCCGTCTCCGCAAAGACGGCAGCGTCTACTACGGCCCCTATTTTCCAGGAAATCTGGCCCACCGCATCGTAGACCTTATTCACCGCAGCTTCCTGATTCCCAGCTGTAAAGTGGACCTCTCGCGTTACCATCCCAGACCCTGCCTGCAGTACTACATCAAGCGGTGTCTAGGCCCCTGCGTAGAAGGCCTGACTACTCCCGAATCCTACCGTGAGGCAGTGCGCGACACGCAGATGTTCCTTGAAGGCCGTACGGCCGAGTTAAGCAGCTCCATTGCAGAGAGAATGCAGTTGGCCGCTGCGAAGGAACAATATGAGATGGCTGCAAAATACCGCGACCTGCTGCGTACCGTCTCTGAGCTACAGGAAAAGCAAAGGATTGCCTCAG
The DNA here is from genome assembly GCF_000688455.1 of Pseudacidobacterium ailaaui. NCBI lineage: Bacteria > Pseudomonadati > Acidobacteriota > Terriglobia > Terriglobales > Acidobacteriaceae > Pseudacidobacterium > Pseudacidobacterium ailaaui. The sequence goes on along the minus strand of NZ_JIAL01000001.1, from coordinate 2,837,266 downwards.
CTGAAGAGAACGATGCGGATGTCTTCGGCTATCACTTTGAGAATGGCATGATTGCCGTCAACCTCTTCCATCTGCGCTCGGGAAAGATTGTGGACCGAAGGGAGTTCTTTTGGGAAGACCTGCCGGAATTGCTCGACGCAGAAGAAAGCGGCACACCTTCAACTCCAGGTCCTGGCACATTTGAAGCCGGAGCATTCTTTTCCGCGCTCCTCAAACAGCTATATATTGATCAGCAGTATGTTCCACGCAGCATCTTTGTACCGGTGGATTTCGCCGACCGCGAGACCCTGGCCGCGCTGCTGGGCCAGCAGACAGGTCATCGGGTAGAAATTGCTGTCCCGGTACGCGGAGAAAAACGGTCCCTGGTAGACCTTGCAGGTCAGAACGCCAAACAAGGATATGACCAGCGCTTTCGTGTCATGCAGCCCAGCCAGAAAGCGATCCAGGAGGCCCTCCAGGAGATACTCGTGCTGCCCGAACTGCCAAGGCGCATCGAGTGTTTTGATATCTCGCATATTCAAGCGGCTGAAACCGTTGCTTCCATGGTTGTTTGGGAAGACGGCGTAATGAAAAAGTCTGATTATCGCAAGTTTCAGATTAAAACCGTGTCTGGAGTAGATGATTTTGCCTCCATGCGAGAGGTCATCATACGCCGCTATCGACGCCTTGCGCAGGAAAACAGGCCCATGCCCAGCCTAGTTCTTGTCGATGGCGGTCTCGGCCAACTCCATGCAGCCGCTGCGGCGCTTGAAGAACTGGGCCTCACCAGCCAGCCTCTGGCCTCCATCGCCAAGCGCGAAGAAATCATCTACCTCTACGGACAGGAAGATGACCCCATAGTGCTGGACCGCCGCTCACCGGTACTGCATCTTGTACAGCGCATTCGCGACGAATCACACCGCTTTGCCATTGCATACCATCGCAAACGCCGCGAAATGCGCGACCGCGATTCCGAACTGCTGGCCATTCCCGGCGTTGGGGCGCGCACACGTACCCGCTTGCTTGAACACTTCGGCAGCCTGCGGAGCGTCCAGATGGCGGATCTGGCGGCCCTGACGGCGGTTGTCTCATCCAAAACGGCCCGTCAAATTTATCAACATTTTCATCCGGATCCACTTCCTGTCCTGGAAAACACAGGACGAAGTTAGTCGGTTGATCTTCTTTCCTATTCATTTTTCTGCAAAGGAAGTGCCGCCTGGTGGCGGTTCTAGTTTTCAGTTTTTCATTATATTTTTATTAAATTTTATATACATTCATTTTTAGTGATGATATTTCTTTCATGACCTTCCGTCTTACCCACCTTCTCTTTCTCATTGCTTTGCCCCTTCATGCCTGGCAGCAGAAAAACCATAACGCATTTCTTCTGAAGCCCGAGCATTACCATCACTACGTCATCGAGTTTTCTCGCCAGCAAGTAGTAGCAACCGGCCATGCGGACGCAGATCCCTGGCCCTGGATGAAAGTCAACATCCCCTGGTTCGATTCCTCAGCCAAAGATTTTGAGGAGATGTATTACTTCCGCTGGTTTGCCTTCGAAAAGCACATCGTCTCCACACCACGTGGCTACGTCATCACTGAATTTCTTCCGCACGTAAAATGGGGAGGCCATTTCAACACGATTGTGGATGCCGCGCCATTCCATCTTTATGAAGCGCGATGGCTCCGTGACAAACGAATTGCCGCCGATGATGCCCGCTTCTGGATGTCTGCAGACGCGGCTCCGCGCAACTACAGCGTTGCCTTGGCTGACGCCGTTCGCGCTGTCACGCTTGCCACAGGAGAAAGACGATTGGGCACGGATCTTCTGCCTGCTCTCATAGCAAATTATCGCGAGTGGGAGGCAACACACCAAGACGCAAACGGCCTCTATTGGTCGATCGATACGCACGATGCGATGGAACACAGCATCAGCGGCAATGGTTATCGACCAACGTTGAACAGCTATATGTATGCCGATGCTACTGCCATCGCCGCACTGGCAGAAAGCGCCGGCAACTCCATCATTGCCGGCGAGTTTATTGCAAAAGCCAAGGCACTGCGCGAACGCATCGAGAAGTATCTTTGGAACCCTCATGATCAGTTTTACGAAGTGCTCTCCCCTGCCTCGCGTTCGGGCATCCGCAAAGAGAAAAAATTTGTAGATCCTGGAACATTCCTCCAGTTTTCCGGCGTGCGCGAGCTGATCGGCTATATCCCCTGGGACTACAATATTCCTGCCGCCGACCATGCCATTGCCTGGAAGCAGCTCTTCGATCCGCAAGGATTTGCGGGGAAATATGGCCCCACCACAGCAGAGCGCCGCAGTCCTCAATTTCGTTACCCAAACAGTGACAAATGCCAATGGAACGGACCTTCCTGGCCCTTTGCCACCACCCAGACGCTCATTGGGTTAGCCAACCTCGAAAACAATCAACAGCAGAGCTACGTCACACACGAAGACTATTACCGCCTCTTTGAGAGCTATGTCCTCTCGCAGCACCTGCGTCTGTCCAGTGGCAAAGTTGTCCCTTGGGTGGATGAAGACCTTGATGCAGATACTGGAGAATGGATTGCCCGCAACATTCTTGCGCAGCGCCATAGTCCGGAGGCTGGACGGGGCGCATATTACAACCACTCCGGCTTTGCGGACCCTCTGGTGACCGGATTGATCGGCCTGCGCCTCTCAGAGGACGATACCATTGTGCTTCACCCTCTGCTGCCGCCAAAGGCATGGAGCTACTTTGCCATGGACGGTTTGCCCTGGCACGGACATCTGCTGACCATCGTCTACGATCCAACCGGCAACCATTATCATCTGGGCCGCGGGTTCCTTCTCTTTGTCGATGGGCAGAAGTGTGCTGAGCGTCCGGAACTTGGCCCGCTTGAATATCACTTATCGGAGAAGCAATGAGATTTCTGACCGCTTCCCTTCTCTTTCTGTCCATGCTCCATTCCATACATGCACAAAAAGCCTGGATCTTCGCATATTTTAAGGAGCCAGCCAATCAGGGCATCTATTTTGCGATCAGTCACGATGGATACCATTTCACAGCGCTGTATGGTGACCAACCTTGCATTCAACCCGAGCAACCAGGCGAAATCATGCGCGATGTTTTCCTCACGCGCGGTCCGGACCATAAATTCCGAATGGTCTGGACTTGGGGATGGCATGGCAACAGCCTCGGCTATGCTGAATCCGATGATCTGATTCACTGGTCGACACAGCGTGAGATTCCCATTATGCGGGACCATCCCGCGACCCGAAATGTATGGGCTCCGGAAATTTACTGGGACGCAAGGCGCCGGCTATGGCTTGTTCTCTGGTCAAGTTCCATGAACGGTTCCGATTCAGGCAACCGCATCTGGTCTTCTTTTACCAGCGACTTCAAAACTTTTTCTACTCCGAAGATATTCTTCGATCCCGGATATGTCGTGATTGACGCAACCCTCTTCCATTGGAAGAAAAAGTACTACCTTGTCTTCAAAGACCAGACACCGGACCCGCTGCGATACCAGATACGCTTTGCCACCGGACCGACGCTCGAAGGCCCTTGGAAGGACATCCATCCACCGATTACCGAGTCCTGGTCAGAAGGCCCTTCGGTAGTCCATCCAGATGACAACTTCATCGTTTATTACGACCACTATCGAGCACCCGTGCGCTACGAGGCTGTCCAGAGCGCCGACTGGAGACATTGGGTGGCCATCAACGAGCGCATCAGCCTTCCTCCCCACTGCAAGCACGGCAGCTTTCTGGAAATCAGCGCCAAAGAAGCCGCCCGCCTGGAGGCATCCCTGCAACCGCGATAGTCATGATGAACGACGGGGTCCTTATTGCATTGCCCGTCGACCGCAATTTTCTTGAAAAGCAGGGTCCATTACGCAATTTTGCGGAAGCGCACCGCTTGGTATGGTTTGCCCGGAAGTTGTAATTTCGATTTGCCAGAAAACGTACCGGCCACCGGTTGGATGGTCATCTCCCACGGATCAATCAGGTCCGCGCGAAACAGCACATTCTCTGGCAAAGGAAACACGTACTCTGCTGGCTGATGATAATCAAAAAACCATAAATACAGTTCATTTGGCGTGCCGGCAGACAGATAATATGAGCCTTCAAATTCATTCAAGCCAACCCGTGTACTTTGTTCCAGGATTCTGCGTAAAAACCCAATGCGTTCCGGACTGCTTCCGTGCAGCGTGCCGCCGTCTGACCAGACCGGCTTGCCGTCTGTACTCATGTAGGTTTCGCCGTGCGTCGCATAGGTCCCAGCAACAATGGCCAGCCAGAATCGCCGTGTCATCTCCTGTGCAGAGAGATTGCCCCAGCGCCGCGCGATGTTTCCCTCATACTGGATTTCGTCATAAATAATTGGTTTTCGCCAGGCCTGACGCCATTCTGCTGCTTTATCAAACTGGTAGTTTTGCAGGCTGGCATGGGTCACCCACGATCTGGAATAGTCATACTGGACCACACTGTAGTGGATGGAACGCAGATGTGAATATGGATCAGAGGCCACTACAATGCGGAAGAAGCGGTCCCAGTCTGCAGGGGTCTTGGTTTTGATCAGATCGTATTCATTGGCCAACGACCACCATACATTCCTGTAAGCAGAAAGTCGCGCGACAGCATACCGCAAATAGTGGTCGTCTGCCTCTGCGGGCATGGCCTTGAATCCCCAAGCGTCATAAGGATGGAACAGAATGATGTCCGCTTCGATGCCCAGCTTTTGCAGTTCCTGGATACGCTGCTCAATATGCCGAAAATATTGGGGCACGGGCCGCATATAGTCATTCTTCCCAGCTGCGTCGCGTTCAAATGGATACGCAAATAACTTTGTATTGCCGAGCGGTTTGGGCAAAAGGCACATCCGGACTTTATTGAATGGCGAAGATTTAAGCGTTTGCAGTGTTTCATTTTCCAGTTCTTCTCCCAGGAATGCCAGTGAATAACACGTTGTACCAAATGGAAAATAAGGCGTGCCATCTGCATACTGAAAGTGATACTGATGCGCGACCTGTACCGGCCCATGGTTTGTGGAAGAAGGTGCAATACAACGGAAGCCTCCTCGCTTACCATTCAGCTCCGCTGCATTGCTTTCTGTCTCAAAAGTCCAGGCCCCTTGTATGTCCGGCATAAATCGGACGCGATACGTTCCCTCCCCATCGTAAAAGCCTGATACTTCAACTGTGCGATGCTGGCAGATGAAACGCGCTGCCAGCCTGATGTCGATAAATGGGTTTCCACTCGAAGGCCCGTGAAACGCTGCTTCAAACACACCCCACTGTTCCACTTCCTCCTGTTGCTCTGCAGCTGAAAGATTGGGTGGAATTAGGGAACGCACTCCGAGTGCTGCGCCAGCACTTAGTTTCAGCCATTCGCGTCTGTTCATGGTTGTGGGTCCCATCCATCCTCTCCGGCAAGCCATTTGCGTGACGACCATTGCGCCGCCTCTGTGGCCGTCAACTGGTGTGAGTATGGCCCACGTGCCTTCGGGTCAGCGCCTGGGCCTGTCGAATCGTATTCTGCGTAAAAGGACGTGGGAAGACTCGGCACTCCAAAGCGCGGCCATTCTTCCCATCCTGCCGGGATGATGGGAGCATCCATCTGTGTATGGAGATACACCACCGTCGCGTAAGGTCTCCAGGGACGGCCGAGAGCAATCCGTTGCGCACCTGGATCAGCGGTCAAACGGCAGGAATCAAAAAGATACGCGCTCTTTTGCTCCGCTGTATGGCGACTTTGCGCTGTGTACATTACACGTCCTGGAATGCCATGCAATTCGCAGTGGTCAAAAACAGCAATGGCATCCCCAAAAATAAAGTCCACATTACCTGCGATGTAGCAACTACGAAAGTACTGGCGCGCTGGAACACAGGGCCCGTAGTCTCCATAACAATAACGGCTAGCGGCAAAGAGAGTATCCTGCGCACCCAGAATTCTCAGGTTGTAAAATGCCGCACGGTCACCCGTAACGGAAAGTGCGACTGCTTGCCCCTTACCACTGCCTGCAACGTTTGCGATGGTGATGTTCGAGATACTGTCATCGTCCGCTTCAACGAAGACGGTTGCGCTATTAAACGTTCCCCCATTGAGCGGACCAGTGTGACTGCATATGATTTGTGTTTTCTTCGGGTCCGGGTCATCACCGTAAAGCCGTGCGTGGGGTTTACGGATCGTGACCACTTCGCGATAAACACCAGGTTTTACTTCGATCTCGCCACCTGTACTTGGTAGCGCATCGATGGCTGCCTGTATGGAGCGATAATCGCCACTACCGTCCTGAGCAACGATAAGTTTAGATCGTGTACCTGTATGGCTGACTGTACTGGTATCCACATCCCATGAAACAGCAGCCGGCGTCTGATGTATTCCCGGACATGCCGCATTTGGACCATGCTGCCATCCGCTTTCTTTCAACAATTCTGGGCCCTGAAAAGTAACATGGTTGAATTGAATCTCCCCCGATGCAGGTTGACTCCTGGTTGTTCCGCTTTCCGATTGCACCACAACAGAAGCGCCGTTGCCTCGAAGGCGCACACAGTCAAGATGCACATCACGCAATGACCCTCCATGCGTACCACGCAGATCAAACTTAAGATCTGCATTCTTCAGCATTGCATCTGAAATGTGAATATCATGCACATCACCATATTCCGGATCTCCAAGCGAAAGGCCTTCGCCTCCATCAACGCGTATTCTCGCGATATGAACCCTGGAAGTGCCGCCCAGAATGCTGGCGCGCAGATCAATCGCATTGCCGCCTACGCGAATATCCAGATTGCTCAATCGTGCATCGGGCGAATTGCTTAGCAGAATGCCATCGGATCCGTGAGGCGCATCGATCTCGACGTTCTCTGCCTGCAGGGCGATGGTCTTGTATACCGCCAGACTGTCACCCGCAGCATTGTTCAAGTGAACTCCGCGGACGCTGAAGTTCTGTGACTCATAGGATGCTACTAGATCAGGAACAATGCCCTGTGCATTACCCTGATGCTGAGGTCCTTTCCATTGCTCACGGAGGCGCGACCATAGAGTTTTATCATTCTGACCATCGATGGTACCGTCTCCGGCCACGCCACTGAATGCCGCCTGATAAGCAAAGAGAAAGGGCTTGCAACCTGTATGTTTCGCGTTTGCATTACCGCAACTGCCCGGCCAAAGGTCGTAGTCTCTCAGATTGCGCGAAGCATATAGCGTCACGTCATGTGCGATGAATAACGTAACGCCGCGTGGCAGCAACAATGGACGAGAAAAAAATGCGTTTTTCTTTCCGACAGCTTCAAGTACAACAGCCCTACCTGGGCTGCATTCATTCAACAAAGCCTGTATCCGGTCCGTATCCGTGGCCCCTGACGCATCGCTGATTGTATGCTCGGCCTTGAGCACCGCACATGCATGCACTGTGTTCTGTGCATGTAAAGATCCGGCATAACTGAGCAACAGCACAAAGACGAGTGAAGACAGATACTTTTTCATCGCAATTTTGCATTTGTGAGCAGAGTCACAGGTTGACCTTCTGCTGCCTTCACATGAAAGTCCCGTACGATCACCGTGGCGTTGCTGATGGTCATGCCCTTTGCTGCGTCGAGCTGCACGTTGTCCAACGTGATCGTAGTAATGGGCATCTCCGGCAAACCAATGATGACGCCCGCTTCTTTTACCCCTGTCGCTCTGAGATTAGAAATATGGATATCGTGAAAACGCGGAGTCAGCCGTGACAGGGGCTGTGCGCTGTCATTCTGAGGAATCTTTGGGTAGTACATAGAGATCAGTACGGCCGTGCCGACATTCTCCATCGTCAGATCACGAAAATCAAAGTTTCCAATATCTGCTCCCCGGTCACGGTTAGACTTGATGCGCACACCATTACCAGTACCCTTGAAATAGACTCTGGCGACGCGCACGTTCTGCACACCGCCTGCAATTTCACTTCCGATGGACATTCCATGCCCATGCAGAAAGTTGCAGTCAGTAACAGTAATATCTGTGCTGGGATCATCCGGTCCGGCAGAACCCGGTTGTCCTGACTTGATGGCTACGTTATCGTCCCCCACATCAATAGTCATCTTCGAAATCGTCACATGATGGGATGAGAATGGATCGATGCCATCCGTGTTCGGTGAGTGTGCCGGTGCCAGGATCTTCCCATTGCGGATTGTGACATCATCGCAGTAGTACGGTACGACTTGCCAGGATGCGGAATTTTGGATCGTCACATTTTCAATCAGTACATGCTTGCAGTGGTCCAGCAGAATCAACCGCGGCCTCTTTGCTGCTACAAAGTCAGGCATATGCCGGTGTGAATAGACATCGTCCCACCACGGCTTGCCATTTCCATCAATCGTCCCTCCACCACGAATCGTTATGTCCTCAGCATTCTTGGCGCCGATGAGAGGCTCAACCGAGGCTTCACGCAATTCCTCTTCCTCCTTATAATCCGCACGGTCCTGGCTGCCCAACAACGTAGCCCCGGGATCTACTTCCAGAGTGATATGGCTCTTCAATTGAATCGGTCCCGTAAGAAATGTGCCATTTTGCAAGCGAACTGTCCCGCCGCCCTTGGCAGCGCATACATCGATGGCCTTCTGAATCGCCATTGTATCTTTGGTGGTCCCGTCGCCTTTGGCCCCAAATGTAACCGGATTACATACAACCGCTGCACGCAGCAGGGGAGCCGCTGCAAACATTGCAGCAAAGAAGCACACTCCTCGGCTTGCTTTTCTCTTCATCACAAATGCCTCCATCACTGTCCCATTGAGGTCTGACCTCTTGCAGTCTCTGGTTAGCGAGAATACCATAGACAACTTGTCTCTGTCTCACGACAATATTGTCATGACCAATGATAGAAAGACCTTTGCTTCATTTGCCATCTGTTTGTCACTGATTGTGGTCATACCTCTTAGCGCACAGACTTCCTCAGAACAATTACAAAAATGGCGCAACGAAATCCGTCATGCTTTGTTTGTCCCGGCCTCCCTTCCTGCTCTCAATCCAAATACTTGGAGCAGCTTTTCTCCTGCTCCCGGCGTGATTGCTGATCGTGTTACCTATACAACCGAATATGGAATGCTCGTGCCGGCAATTGTTTACCGTCCTGCGAACGCCCGTAAAAAAGCTCCAGGCATCATCGTGGTTAATGGCCATGGCGCAGACAAAGCCAGCTGGTATTCCTGGTATACCGGCATTCTCTTTGCCAAGGCCGGGGCCGTCGTCCTCACTTATGACCCGATTGGCGAAGGTGAACGCAACGATCAACACGAAGACGGAACTGGCGAACATGACAGAATCATCACTGTTTCTGGTGTTGCACAACGGATGGGCGGTCTCATGCAGACGGATGTCATGCAGGCCGTCTCTTACCTGCGCAATCTTCCAGAAGTAGACAGCCACCGCATCGCCGTCCTCGGTTTTTCGATGGGATCTTTCGTAAGCGCAATCACCGGAGCCATTGATCCTCGCATTCATGCTGTGCTGCTTACTGGCGGTGGTGACCTTGACGGCTCCGGCGGATATTGGGATTCTAGCCATGCTGTTATGTGCCAGGCTGGTCCATGGCGCGCTCTTGCATTTCTTGGGGACCGACCTGCCGTGATCTATGCCCTGAATGCGCGGCGTGGTCCAACCTTTGTCATGAATGGGACCAGCGACACCGTCGTCGCGATTCCCGAACATGGACCTCAGTTCTTCGACGACCTTCGTCGGCGTGTTATTGCGATGAATGGATCCCCCAAAAATGTTTTTGAAACGTGGTTTGATCCGGGAGCCAGCCATCGTCCTGCCTGGCTGTTGAAACCTGCAGCAGAGTGGCTGAACAGCGTACTTCATTTCCCAAACTGGAATCCAGCGGGCATTCAGGAGCTTCCCGTGATCCGCATTGGCGACTGGGCGGCCATGCACGATGTGCATCTTAGCAAAAGCGACTTGCGCCCGGACCGCGCTGCGGGGTTGGAGGCCATAGACGCTGCTGTTCCAAAATTGACGCTTCAACAACTTACGGTGCTCCCCACGGATGCATGGCTGCGAGAAAAAGAACATTTGGTCTATTCGTCCTGGGTACGCAAAGCTATCGCAGACGCTGAGCATGGACATTGAGGTCATTGCCAGTCCGGCCTCACATTCTGATAAAGCGGCAGGCGAACCGATTTCTCAACTCCCGCTTCCCTCATCACACGCTTTGCGTCCACTGGCCACTCACCATTTGTGATGAAATGATCTTGCAGAATCAGGTCGTTCTCATAGTTTGTCCACATTCCGCCTGTTTGATTGCTGTCATGCCAGTTATCGATTGCTAAATTGTCAATCGAAATGCGTAATGGATACGCATGATGTACGGTGTTTATATTAAGCCACTCGCCATTGGGGTCTCGAACGACGTTGTTCCGCAGAGTAAGATAACGTGACCCTTCGTCAAGGTATAGGCCAACTCTTCCATGATTGTCATAGATAAAGTTCTCGGTAATGATTGTTCCCGGACTCGCTGAAAGGTTGTATATGGCCCCGCCATCATGAAAGAGCTTTTTGGCATCATGAATACGGTTTCCTGCCACTACCACATCGTGGTGCGTCGTCGGAATGTCGTAAATCTTGTTCTGCGGAAAATCGTATCCATGCATAAAGATGCGGTAGTTCGGATTTCCTCCCGGATCCTGAATTCCCCATCCATATCCAATGTCAATCGCATCGTAGGGCACATGTAAGATCTCATTGTGCAGGATGATTGCCCCTGCAACATAAGTGCTGAGAATGGCGCTGTTGTCCTGATAGTCCTCACTTACGGAATCAATAAGATTGTCACGAATGATGATTTGCCGATTGATCATTCGCGGATCGCGAGGATGGTGCGCGTCGCGCTGTACTCCGCCTGCCAGAATGGCCCCTCCAGCAATGTCTGTAAATACATTGGCGCTGATAGTGATGTCGCTCGCTCCCAGACCGGTTCCGGAAAACATTGCATCTGCATCGTTCCCGACACCCAGAGCATACTGGCCAAGGTGCGCAAAAATACAATGGTCAAACGTGATGCGCTGCGCTGCGGAAATTTGAATCGATGCAGGCATCTGGTTCCACTCATTTCGCATGCTCTCAAACTCACGGCAACCACGTGCGCAATCTACAATCGGATCCTGCGGATAAAGGAGGGCATGCCCAGCAAGATACGCCCCGCTCTGCTGGCTTGCATACCCTTCGCTGGTAGAAGGACCAAGCCAGCTTGTATGTGAGAAGCGGATACCATGAAACGAAAGGTCCTTGAGTGACGCATCAAGGCTTCCGCCCAGCGACATCAGCACCGCCAATTGTGGCAGCTCTACGTCCATCGTTTCAGGAGCTGCATCAGGTGGTAGACGGAGATAGAGTTGCCCTGCTGCCGGATCAAGATACCATTGTCCCGGCTGCTTTAAAAATGCCAATGAATTTGCAAGATAGAGATGTGCCAGCTCCGGATGAAATGGGGCTTCAATGGTGTCATATCCCCAAAGATTGTTCCTCCAGGCAGGCTGCTTCATCACGATCTTCCCACCGCTAATTTTCTCGACCGGAGAAATACGCAAAGTAAAAAATCCCGTTGCTCGCACCTCCATGCGATCTTGCTCTAAGGTTCTGCTCAGATATTCATATCTTGGGTCCTTCAGGAGGATTCCATCCCGTGTAAATTCCACCTGATCTCGCGGAATTTCTATTTGTGCTACGGGAGCCAGATGTCCGTTGACCCAAAGCTCCCGGGTATCGACTCCTACAGGAGTACTCGCTACATAAATTTGTTTTACTTGATCGTAAAGCTTCCAACCCGTAACCTTGACTGCACCGGAAATGACTGGACATGCTCCCGGTACGGCCGTCCACAACACATGATGTCCGTTTTGACCACCGTCTTCGGCAGAAAAGCGCAGTGTACGCGTCAACCGATAGATTCCATTTCCCAGTCTCACTTCCACATCATGCCCTCTATTTACAAGCCGGACTGCCTGCTGTGCTCGCTCCAGAGTGCGGAAAGGATGGGCAGGAGACCCGTCTCCAGAGTCATTTCCATTGGTTGAAACCATAAATACCATTGGCGCAGTCTGCGAGAACATCTCGGCAGGTTGCAGAAAAAAAGTAACAACGAAGATCGCACGGACCCATTTCATAAAATGTCCCATCTCAGGAGTTACCGTCGTTACACCTTTTCTACTGACACTTTGCGGGTTAGACATCCTTGCTTAAATCTTGCACAATTTTCTTTTATTTCTTTATCTTTGTCTATAATGAAAATACATTTCATTTTTGAATGATCCTGCATTCCCTGGATCGTAGCGCACCCGCTCCACAATAATCGTCCGGTCGTCCGGGACCTGCTGTGTCACCGTTTCCTGGTCGGCAATGAAGCGTAGCAGGTTCTCCGCTGCATTTGGATCCAGGTCATGCTCGCGCACCAACCGGCTCATTGCAGCGGCGCGCGGCATTTCGCGCAATTCGCGCACCAGCCTGCCAATTCGCTTGCCAAACTCCAGCGGGCGTCCGGCCGTGTCTCCATGCCAGAATGGCGTCCTTCCCGGCTCGCCGGGAGCTGGCGAAACCAGGACCCTGTCCTGGCGGATCTCGTCAATCCTCCACGTCGAGGCGCCCAACACAAAGGTGTCTCCAATTCGGCTTTCAAAGACCATCTCCTCGTCCAGCTCGCCCACACGCACTGGTTTGCCATTGTCTTTTGAAAGAAACACCCCATAAAGTCCCCGGTCGGGAATCGTCCCGGCATTCAGAATCGCCAGGTTCTTCGCCCCCTGGCGTGGCGTCAGAATGTTGCGTTCGCGGTCCCAGGTAATGCGTGGGCGCAACTCCGCAAATTCGTCCGATGGATACCGTCCCGCCAGCATGTCCAGCACGCCCTCAAACACCTCGCGACTGAGCGTTGCAAAGGGCGCCGCTCCGCGTACCAAAGCATAGACATCCTCCACTGCGATCCCATTCGCTGGAGTCGTGTCTGCCTGTACAGACATTTCCGCTGACCCGCTCGCCTGCTGGGCCGCTGATCCGGGTTCTGGCGGCTGGGCAACGATCGCCACAAGCTGCTGCGCGAGTACGTCCAGAGGATTCCGCAAATACCGTGTTACTTCTACGAGCCCTTCATGCATGGCACGTGTCACCGCAGCACACGCCACCAGGTCAGATCGGTACTTGGGAACAATCACTCCCTCGCTCGCAGCACCAACGCTGTGGCCCGCACGCCCAATGCGCTGCATCCCGCTGGCGACCGACGGAGGCGCCTCCACCTGCACCACCATGTCCACTGCGCCCATATCAATGCCCAGCTCAAGCGTTGATGTGGCCACCAAAGCGCGAATGGTTCCGGCCTTCAGTTGCTCCTCAATCTCCTGCCGCTTGGATGCAGCCAGAGAACCGTGATGTGCGCGCACCATCATTTCGCCTGCAAGATCATTCATCGCCGCGGCAATGCGCTCTGCAATTCTCCGGTTGTTTACAAAAATGATGGTGGACCGTCGTTCCCGGGTGATCTTTAGCAGCTTTGGATAAATCGCATTCCAGATGGAATCTCGCTTCGGCTCATTTGGGTTCTTGGGCTGTCTGGGACGGGCCATGTCTTCGACCGGGACCTCGACCCGCAACACCAGCTTCTTTGGCTCGCTCGTATCCACAATCGTCACCGGACGGAATGCAGGCACACTGGAATCTTCTGCACTGGACAAAGCAATCTCATCGGAAACAGGTCGGTGTGCACCCTGTTTCTGAGAGGGCACAAAATCCGGGCTGTCGATCCGTCGACTCGCTGCAACTGCCAGCGATACATTTTGCGGACCTTTGGAGCTCAACGGTTGCCCATCTGGACGACCAGCTCCGCCCAGAAATCGAGCTATCTCTTCAAGCGGTCTTTGTGTTGCTGAAAGCCCAATCCGCTGGAGCGGTTTCTTCGTGATCGCCTCCAGCCTTTCCAGACTCAGCGCCAGATGCGCCCCGCGTTTTGTTGGCACCAGTGCGTGGATTTCATCCACAATGACCGTCTCTACGGTCCGCAGCGCAGCCGCTGCCTCTGAAGTCAGCAGCAGATAAAGGGATTCAGGCGTTGTAATCAGGATCTCTGCCGGATGCCGCCGAAACCGGGCCCTTTCTTTTTGCGGAGTGTCCCCGGTCCGTACACTGATTTCCGGTCGGTGGAAGGCCACATCTCTGCGCCTGGCTGTCTCTGCTATGCCGGCTAGCGGCACACGCAAATTTCGCTCCACATCCACGGCCAGCGCCTTTAATGGACTTACATATAGAATTCGGCATCCAGCTCCCTCTTGCGATCTCAGTTTTCGCATTCCGGAAGAGAGAGCCGGGGTTGGCTTATGTTGGACCTTCTTTGCATCCTGCTGCGTGAAATCGCTGATCTGCTTGGGGGATGCCTTACCGGAAAGCATCAGTTGGTCCAGGCACCACAAAAACGCCGCCAGCGTTTTGCCTGTCCCGGTCGGGGCCAGAATCAGGGTGCTTTCACCTCGTGCAATCGCGGGCCACCCCATCCTCTGCGGGGCCGTTGGCGTACCCAGCGCCGTACGAAACCACTCCGCCGTTACGGGATGAAACAGATGGAGAATGTCTTCTGGCTCCTGTCGCTGCATGGTCTTCCATCAGTGTAGAGCCGTCACCCTGTCTGTCGAAGGTCTTTCCCTTTGCAGGGAAAACACGAGATTCATTCAGGAATGTAATAACAGACATTCCGATGCAGGACAGGCCGCCATCCTGGCTGATGAGCGCACTCACTTGGACCGAGCAGGAGGAAACCGTCTGAACGCAGCGATGCGTGCACGCGGCTCAGGATGGACTGCTGCGTCGCACTGGAAAAGTAAAAGAGCACGTTTCGCAACAGGATTCCATCAAATTTCGTCAAAAACGGGGCGAAATGCAGCAGGTTCTTTTGCTCAAAACGGCAAATGGCGCGCAGCGCAGGATCCACTTCCCACTCTTCGCCATCGCGCCGGAAATACCGAAGCAGATATCTCGCAGGCAGACCGCGGTTTACCTCAAAACGCTGATAGCGACCGCGGCGGGCACGCTGGATCATGGTTGCATGGAGGTCGGTGCCCAGAATCTCAATCTTCCAGTCTGCCAGATGAGGGAAGCCGTCGCGCAGTAACATGGCCAGCGAGTATGCTTCCTGTCCGCTTGAACAGGCCGCACTCCAGAACAGCAGCCGCCGTTCTGCTCTGCGCGCACGAATGAGCCTTGGCAGCAGTTCTTCTCGCAGCAGGTCAAAGGGTGCATGGTCGCGGAAAAAGCTGGTTTCGTTGATGGTCATGGCCTCAACCACGGACTGCTCCAGCAATGGATCAGAGGCAAACCGCAGCTGATGGACGAGTTCTCCCAGGCTGCTCATTCCGAGGCTCTGCCAAAGCGAACGCAGCCGGGCCTCAAAGAGATTGTTTCGCAATGGATCCAGAGCATTCCCGGAACGGCTCTGAATCAACTGACGCAGAAATGCCAAGTCCACTTCGCTGCATAACATCTAAGCGCTCGCTTTCTTCACAGCGAAGGCGGAGGACGGCATACACATCCTGACCAGCTCAGCGGCCATGGTATGCAGAGGCAGAATCCGGTGTGCCAGCCCAGCCTCTGCCACCGCGCCTGGCATTCCCCACACAGCACTGGTCTCCGGGTCTTGCACAATCACCTGGCCTCCCGACGCACAAATCGCCCTACATCCCTGCACGCCATCTGTGCCCATTCCTGTCAGCACGACCCCAGCTACCCCTTCACCGCAGACTTCTGCGGCGGAGCGAAAAAGCAGATCGACCGAAGGACGGCAGAAGTCGCCTGGGACCGGAGGAAGCATACGGAAAACAAGACCATGCCTGAAGGCCGCTCTCGTCAACTGTAGATGCTGGTCTCCCTGGGCGAGATAAATGTGCCCTGCAGCAATGCGCTCACCGGCCATGGCCTCGCAGACCTTCAGATGACAAACTCGGTCCAGGCGCTCCGCCAACAGAGATGTGAACAGGCGCGGCATGTGCTGCGCAATCACCACAGGAACAGGAAAATCTGCGGGAAGTTGCGGCAGGAAGGTTTCCAGTGCGGCCGGACCGCCCGTGGAAACTCCAATGACCACCATGGTCACTGCTCCGGGCCGGCTGCCGATCTGGGGCCTGACCGCAGTGGAGTGCCCGGATGTGAAAAGCGCGCGCACCCTGGGCAGTAATTCGCGGGTCAGGCTGGCCACCGCATCGGCCGTCCCGTGCTGTGCCGTTGGTTTGGCAACATAGTCGTTTGCTCCCCGCGCCAGCGCCTCCAGCGTAATGGCCGCGCCGCGCCGCGTGAGGGTGCTGCACATGATGACCTTCACCGGATGGCGGCGCTGACGCAATTGAGTCAGCATTTCAAGACCATTCATGCGCGGCATCTCAATATCCAGCAGGACCAGATCGGGCTTCAACCGCTCGACAGCATCCAGTGCGCTCAGGCCGTCGGCAGCCATGCCCGCAAGCTCAATCGCTGGATCCGAAGCCAGCACAATGCGCAGCAGACTGCGCATCACCAGAGAATCGTCCACCACTAGGACACGGACCCGACCAGAATGCATGTTCTCTACGCCCGCGCTAGTCCAACCATGTGGATCTTTTCAAACAGAGACTCTTCATCAAATGGCTTCATCAGATATTCGTCGGCTCCAGCTGCCAGCGCAGCTTCAATGTAAGCATGGTCCGCTTCCGTCGTCACCATCACAATCTTCATTGCAGAGTATTCAGGCAGACGCCGCAGCACCTTGACGAGTTCCAGACCGTTCATCACAGGCATATTGACATCCACCAGGGCCAGATCGAACGGACCAGAAGCAGCAAGAGCGTCGAGCGCCATTTTTCCGTTCTCGGCGTTGACGCATTGCAGCGAATGCGCCTCCAAGAGGGCACAGAGGAAGCTCCGGATAAAACTGGAATCATCCACAATGAGCACCTTCATCCGGCCTCCTGCTCCATTCCAGTCAGACGTATCGGATCGAGCCGCTCCGGATCAAGCAGGACAAGCAGACCATCTTTCAACTTGTATGTTCCAGCAAATAGCGCTCTTCTGCGGTCATCAAGGGTGGATGGATTGCCTTCAAAATCTGCTGGCGACACGACCAGCACGTCGCTGACTTGATCCACCAGAAGGCCAAAGTAACCGTCCTGGCCCTCAAAGACAAGCACATCCCCGCCAGTTTCGAGGCGTGGCATCTCAAGAAGTCTTCGCAGTGAAACCGTTGTCAGCACCTCTCCCCGATAGTGGGCCAGGCCGTCAATCCATTCCGGTGCGAGAGGAACAGGATGCGTGGCTGGCTGACCGAGAATCTCAAGAATTCGCATGACAGGAACGCCAAACAGCGTTTCTCCCACGCGCACCGAGCACATCTCAATGCCGTCCTCTGTCGCGATGGCAGCGCTCATTGGTTCCACTCCAGTCCTCCTGCCGGAAGCGCCGGCACGGCCTCCAGAGGAATGATGCTTGTCACCTTCTCATGCAAAAGAGTCACATTTTTCGCTGCAGCATGGGTCCCAGCTTCTTCGAGCGGCCGGCCATCGGCCACATCCAGCACATGACAAACAGCCACTCCTACATGCCGCGCTCCATCGCGGCAGACGACCACTGTCATTTCCTCGCCAGGCAGGCTGGTGCTATGCAGGGGCAGCAGGGATCCTTCAAAGCGCAGAACGGGAACCCCGCGTAGCCACTCCACCTTTGCGCGCGGAATACGCTCAATGCGCAAGACCTTGTCCAAGGGCACTGCCATCTGCTCCTGCCCGCTCTGCATTAGCAGATATTCAGTGGCCCCATTTCGCGCTTCGGCTTCGACCACCTCGTGCACGTCCTCCTCAAGAGCCATGCCAATGTTGGCCCGCGTCGCAATCGCGCCGGGATCCAGGATTAATGCCATCTCACCATTGCCGAGCACCGTCGCCCCGGAAAACAATCCAATTTGCTTCAATACCAGGGAAAGGGGCTTGACCACGATTTCTTCAGGATCCGCCAGTCCATCCACCACCAGGCCATAGCGTCGTCCTTCCGCATTGAGCACGGCGATGTAGACATCACTCTCGCGCACCGGCTCCCTGCACTGCTTGAGGAGGGCATCGAGAAATACCAAAGGCAGCAGTTTGCCACGCAACCGATAAAGCGCGACACCCTCCAACCATTCCAGCTGGGCCTTGGCCTGATCAGCGGTAAGGTGGACCAGCTCGGAAAGTGCCCCCTGAGGCAGTGCAAAGCTTTGTCCTCGACTCCGCACAATCAACGCAGGTACGATGGCCAGGGTCAGCGGAATTCGCAGCCGGAGCGTCGTCCCCTTACCGGACCGGCTGTCGATCTCCACCTTGCCGCCGATCTTCTCAACGTTCGTGCGAACAACGTCCATGCCCACACCACGCCCGGAAACATTCGTGATGGCCTCGGCGGTCGAGAACCCAGGCAGAAAAATCAATTGCATCAGTTCGCGGTCCGTGAGCTGCGCCGCCCGCTCCCGCGTAATAAGCTTTCGCTCCAGGGCTTTGTCACGGATACGCTCCACCTTCATTCCACCGCCATCATCCATGACCTCAATGATGACGTAGCTGCCTTCCTGATAGGCCCGCAGCTTGACCGTGCCTTCTGCATCCTTGCCGGCCGCCGTGCGCATGTGGGGGGCCTCAATACCGTGATCAATAGCATTGCGGACCGAATGCGTGAGCGGGTCTTTAATGGCTTCCAACAGGCTTTTGTCCAGCTCAGTTTCCTGTCCTTCCATCACCAGCCGCACACGCTTATTGAGCTGCTGGGCCAGATCGCGCACCATGCGCGGAAACTTAGAGAACACATGGCTTACCGGCTGCATGCGCGCTTTCATGACCGCTTCTCGCAGGTCAGCCGTCACCATATCCAGCCGTCGCGAGAGCAGCGTCAGATCTGAGTCCGCGCCCACACGTTGAAGAATCTGGTTGCGCGTCAAAACCAGCTCTCCCACCAGATTCATCATGCGGTTCAGCAGATCGACATCCACGCGCAACGTGGATTCCGCCGTGCTGGCTCCGGTTCGCGCCTGCACCACCTGCGCTTCAGCCTGATACAACTCCATAGAGCACTGCGGCGTTTCTTGCCCGGCAGCTTGTACCTGAGATGAAGGCGAGATGGCCATCGCACTCATCGCTGCGGACTTTTTGGTTGTCTGCCGTCGTTTCTTTCTAGACCTCTGGACGCCTGGCTCTTCCTGGACCGCTCTTTGCGGCTCTGAGAGTGCTTGCAGGCGCAGGACCATGGCCGAATCATCGCCCTCACCTTCACTGCCCTCTTTCTCAATATTTCCCAGAATCGCGCGCAGAGCATCCAGCAGCGACAATAATGCGCTAATGATCTCTGCGTTGGCTGCCAGTCTACCCTCGCGCAGAAGACCGAGCAGGTTTTCTCCGGAATGCGCCAGCCTTTCCAGCCGCGAGAAGCCAAGAAAACCCGTGGTCCCTTTGATGGTATGGACCGAGCGAAAGATTTCGGCCAGTAATTCGCCGTCCTGCGGATGCTGTTCCAGATCCGTGAGACAGCGCTCCATGCGGTCTAACCCTTCCTGGCTTTCAATGAGAAATTCCCGAGTCAGATCATCCACGTAAAAGTTATCGGAACGGAGAGGGAAAACTTGAACAGCCGGGGAAGTTGCCTGCAGACGGTTTCCTCGGTAGCCTCAGAAATGTGAGACCAGAGACCACGCCGGAAAAGATACAGGAGTTACAAAATGCGGCCGCAGCCGCAGCAAAAAATGCTTATGCCCCCTATTCTGGCTTTCGGGTGGGCGCAGCGCTGCTTTTTGACGATGGTTCGATGGTTACCGGATGCAATGTTGAAAACATTTCTTATGGGCTTACGATTTGCGCCGAACGTGCGGCCCTGGTCCGGGCCATCTCAGAATCAGCAGCACAGCGCAGAATTGTAGCTGTTGTGATTACAAATTTGAATGGAGCAGCCAGTCCGCCCTGCGGTGCATGCCGTCAGATGCTGGGTGAATTCGTCGCGGAAGATGCTGTGGTCTATTTTGCCAACGGCCAAGGCGGGACACGCGCGGTGCCCTTTGCTGAGCTGCTTCCCTACGGTTTCTCTGACTGGAAAAACAATGCATCCTGTTGATCTGATTCGCAAAAAACGTGATGGGGAGGAACTCTCTGCCGAAGAAATTCAATTTCTTGCCCAAGGGGCCGCGCAGGGCAGTATCCCGGAGGAGCAACTCGCTGCATGGCTGATGGCCGCCTTTCTGCGTGGCCTTTCTCTGGCAGAAGTGGATGCGCTCACCACGGCGATGCGCTTTTCCGGAGAGGTGTTTGATTCCTCCACGCTGGGAAAATTTGCCGTGGACAAGCACTCAACGGGCGGCGTGGGCGATAAAACCTCTCTTCTGGTTGCTCCGATTGCCGCCGCCGCCGGGCTGGCTGTGCCCATGATTAGCGGGCGCGCCCTGGGCCATACCGGGGGCACCCTGGACAAGCTGGAGAGCATTCCCGGCTATCGTACACAGCTTTCGTTAAAGGAAATGGAAAGCGTGCTCACGAAGGTGGGCGCCAGCATCGTAGGCCAAACCCAGGACTTGGTGCCGGCGGACCGGGTCCTCTACGCGCTCCGTGACCGCACTTCCACGGTGGAGAGCCCTTACCTCATCTGCGCCTCAATCATGAGCAAGAAGCTGGCAGCCGGGTTGAATGGCCTGGTATTGGATGTCAAGACCGGCTCTGGGGCCTTTTTGCGACGCAAGGAGGATGCACTTTTTCTTGCGGCCTTGATGGTAGAAACCGGAGAGCGTGCCGGGACCCATACGGCTGCCCTGCTGACGAATATGGACCAGCCTTTGGGACACATGGCAGGCAACTGGATTGAGGTCTGGGAATCACTGGAGCTGTTGCAGGGAAAACGCGACCCATTGAGTGAAGACCTGCGCGAGCTTTCTTTGGCGCTTGCCGGATGGATGCTCTTTCTCGGAGGCGTGACCCGCACGGCGGAGGAAGGCCGCCAGTCTGCCGAAGAGATCCTTACTTCCGGCGAGGCACTCAAGGTCTTTACACAGATGGTCGCGGCCCACGGCGGCGATACGACCCCGCTGGGCCAACCGGCCCAATTTCATAAACCTGGTGTCAGCAAAGAGCTTTGTGCAGAGCGCTCCGGGTATCTCGCCCACATTGATTGCACAGCCGCAGGCTGGGCAGTCCAGAGGCTGGGCGCTGGACGCGAACGGGCGGGAGAACCGGTGGACCCCTTTGCCGGAATTGAGTGGTACGTGAAGCTGGGATCTCCGATCAAGGCTGGTCAGCCGCTTTGCACCATGTTTAGCGGCCAAGCATCCCGCTTCAGCGAGCCCGAGGCCCTGCTGCGCAAGGCACTTGTGATTGCAGACAAACCTGTTGAAGAAGGGCCGCTCATCCAGGGCATCATCACGGCGGAAAACAGAAAAGAATTCCTAAAGACCACGAACCCCTCATAGGATAGTGGTGAACAGGAGAACAATTTGGGACGATTTACGGGTGTCTTAGGACTGCTCACCATGCTTGCCCTGGCCTGGGGCTTTTCCACAAACCGTAAGGCCATTCGGTGGCGCACGGTCTTTTGGGGTCTCGGCCTGCAATTGTTGTTTGCCTTCATTGTGCTGGACTTCACCTGGGGACAGCGTATTCTTGGGGCCGCAGGTGCGGCCGTGACCAAATTACTTTCCTATGCCTATTACGGATCCAGCTTTGTCTTTGGGGAGCTCGGTCGGCAGCACTCTTCCTTCGGGAGCATTTTTGCCTTCCAGGTCCTGCCGACAATTATTTTCATTTCGGCCTTTTTTGCTGTGCTGTACCACCTTGGTGTCATGCAGTGGCTCATCCAGATTTTTGCGCGGCTCATGCAACTGACGCTGCGCGTCAGTGGAGCTGAAAGTTTGAATGTAGCGGCCAGCATTTTCATGGGCCAAACAGAAGCACCCCTGACGATCCGGCCATTTCTGCCCGGCGCAACACAATCGGAACTGATGACCATCATGACCAGTGGGATGGCGCATGTCTCCGGCGGCATCATGGCGGCCTACATCCTTTATGGAATTGAAGCGCAGCACCTGCTTGCGGCCGTGATTATGACGGCGCCGGGCACGATCCTCGTATCAAAGATGCTGGTCCCGGAAACGGAAATACCCGCAACCCAGGGTACGATCCATATGCCCAAAGAGGCAGAACATCAAGAGGAAAACCTGCTGGGGGCCATTGCACGCGGCACCATCGATGGAGGACGCCTGGCCTTGAATGTAGCCATCATGCTCATCTCGTTTATTGCACTCATTGCGCTGACCAATGGGATGCTTGGCGGTTTGCACAACTGGCTCGGTACTCATCATGTTCCCTTCCCGTCGAAGCTCGATTCGATTCTGGGCGCGATTTTTGCGCCCATCGCATGGCTGATTGGTGTGCCCTGGCACGACGCCAAAATTGTGGGCAATCTGCTGGGTACACGCATGGTCATCAATGAGGTCGTGGCCTATTCCATGCTGGGAACACAGAAGGCCATGATGGACTTTCGCTCCTTTACCATTGCCACCTTTGCCTTATGTGGATTTGCCAACCTTAGCTCTATCGGGATTCAGATTGGCGGCATTGGCGCGTTGGCCCCGAATCGCCGGAATGATCTGGCGCGTCTCGGTCTCCGTGCCATGCTCGCTGGAACCATGGCAAATCTGATGTCGGCATCGATTGTGGGGATCCTGATGCGGTGATGCAGATCAGAAATAGGTTTTTCCTAACTGAATGAAGAATTTGTAATGCCCGACGTCTCCGATCGCGCCGCCAAATACGACCGGACCGAAAAGGGTATTGATGATAAATCCCGCGGAGCCATCTGAGGGCAAATGCGAGGTGTCTTTCAGATAATAGGCCTTTCCGACATCCGCCCCTGCAAAGAACAGGACCTTTCCACCCACCAGCGGAGAAAGCGCTCCGGTCTGCCGGACATAGCCCCCTTGAAAAAGAAAATACTGGTTTGTCAGCAGCTCGTTGGTGTTGTAGGCGGGAATACGAAAAGATCCTCCCAGGGAAAAAGGCTGCAATCCGGCTGGATTCTGCGTTAGCGTACTGCCTCCGGAAGCACCCAAATATATCGAAGACCGCTGCGTGAATGGAACAAAGCCTAGGCTGGTCATCTCCACCAGAGGAAATGGTTTCTGTGCGCCGGGCTTGGCATCCCACCACTCTGCACGGGCCTGCAGCCGTAGTCCACGCATGGGTGTGAGCGGGCTGTCCAGACCATCATAGGTAAAGCGCGCGTGGGTATCTCCTTCTCGGCCCTGCGCACGAGGATAGAGCTGCGGGTCCCCCACGTTGGGATAAAGCTTCTGTTCGGCCGTCTCATAACCGAGTCGCAACTGAGCAGATCGTCCAAAGAAATAGCCAGCATCCATCTGGCTGCCAAGCGTACGATTGCGGTATTCGGCGATCAGCCCCTTTCTGGAATAGAGATTGAGCGGGGCGTTATCACCAAACAATCTTGGAGCAAGAAAGAGGGTATGGGAAGAGTTGAGAGGAAACAGATATTCAGAAGAGGCCAGATACTCTGAACCAAGCAGAACATCATTCCGCAGTTCTGCTCCATATTTACCAAGATCAAGAACCGTAAGTCGCGCCCCTACACTCAGGATCACATTCTTGTAGTCCCAGCCATCTATCAGTACAAGCGGCCGCAGAATATTTTTTCCAAAAGGGTCTGCAACGCCACTTACCTCGATTCCCGGCGCGCCAGAAAGATTTGTGGTAAGTCCATAACTCAGGTTAGACACCCGCTGATCGCTGGCAATGGCCGTAAGCTGACTGGCAATCTTGTCCGGCCGGATCGGTTGATGAAGGTCGGGCTGAAGTTCCTTCTCGATTTGCTGCGCGTCCTGCCTGGTAACACCTTCCACCTTCACAAATTGAGGGACCGGGACTGTTCTCATCCGTCTTTTGCGCACGGCCAGATACTCCTTCCATGAGGCATCGTCCAGGGAAAACCGCCGGAGAAGGTTCGCTTTGCTTGCCGCCGCTTGGTAGCCCTTCTGGATCAGGACGTCTGCCTTGTCATAGTCAAGGGCTGTGTAGTCCTGTAAAGGAACCGTAACAAGAACGTCCGCTTGCTCAATGCTGTTCAGCTCGTTCGCAGCAATCATTACGCTGAGGCTGCGGCCAAGCACTGCAACCGTGGACAATTTTTCAGCAGGCTTGAGTGATGCCGTCTGCAGGTAAACGGCGATGGTGATGTCTGCACCCATTTGTTTTGCAACATCAACCGGAAGATTATCGAGCAGACCGCCATCGGCATAGACGGCGTTGCCGGTGCGCACAGGCGCGAAGATCCCCGGCAGCGACATGGTCGCGCGCATTGCCTGTGCCAGTGATCCTGAACGGAATACATGTTTGCTGCCTGAAACCAGGTCGGTAGCAACACAGGCAAATGGCGTTGGCAGGTCGTCAAATTGACGCACTTCCGAATAAGGAAGTGCGATTTTGTCCAGGAGCAACTGGACCTGTTGCCCTGCTTTGTAACCTTCCTGCAAATAGATTCTTTTGCCTACTCCGAACAGCACATCCATCGGATATTGGCTGCGGTCTTCTTTACGGCGGAAGGAAAGCTCTCGATACGGTGTGCCATCGCTGAGAATTTCATTCCAATCAATTCCCTGCACCAGAGCGCGGATCTGCTCCGGGGTTTCACCCGCAGCATAGGCCCCTCCCACAAGACCGCCCATACTGGTGCCGGCAATCATGTCAATGGGGATATGGTTTTCCTCCATCCATTGCAGTGCGCCAATATGCGCCAAACCCAGAGCACCGCCTCCATCGAGAACAAGACCGATGCGGGGCCTGTGATTGTCCTGCGCCCCTACCTGCAAGGGTTGTGCAAGGACGAAAACAAATCCAGAAACGAAGATTTTCAGCAGCTTGCGCATGGCTGCTGCAAACATATCAGAAATGGAAGACCCCTTTTGCGGCGATCTGCGCTTGGCTGCGCATTACTGAATACGGAAGGTCCTAAGCATCTGCTCATAGGTCGCGCGCAGTGACTCAAAATCTTTCTGCGGTGCCACGAAGACCAGATAGCTGAGCGACCCGTCACTCCGCGAAATCGCAACCAGCCAGTCGCGTTCGGCAGCCCCTCCAGCAGACGCACCCTGATTGACAAACTCTACGCTCTTTCCCGGTTGCTTGTTGACCAGAACATCCTGAATGCTGGTTGCTGGTTTCATTCCGGGATTTCCTTGCTGTATCGTAGCAATCAACTGATTGGTCGCCGCAGCGAGATCCATGGACTGGTCCGGGCGATAATCGTCAATGATGACTCCGTAGATTGTGACGTTGTTGATGATACCGCCGGAAGGCGCAATGGTTGCAGCGTTTCCGGCCTGCTCCGTGGCCATCCAGTTGCCTGGATACTGGACAGAAAAACCTGCGCTGTCGAGCTGTTTCCAGCTTCCATCGGGCTTAAAGTCCACCGGCTTTGAAGGAACCGCCACTGCTGCACCATTGGCATTTTTCCATGCACCACTTGAAATCTGCTGCGCAGTGTATGGCTTCATGCCTGCCACGAGTTTTTTGATCTTTTGAAACTCCGGTGTGGTTTTTATCCAGTTTGTGCGCGGAGGCAGCGTGGCAATCTCATCATTCACATATTCCGTACGGTTACCTGGATTCGGGTGATCGCTCAAGAACTGGGCACCACCTGATCCATACTTGCTTTGAATAATTTCAAAAAACTGCACCATGCCGCGCGGATCATAGCCAGCATCGTAAGCGATGTCGGTACCCATAAGATCTGCCTGCTTTTCAGACTCCCGAGACATTTTCAGGAAGGTCATTCCGGCAGCAGCCCCGACTCCCTGCGCGGCCAGAGCGCCGCCTGCTCCGGGAATAAAAATACCTGCGGCCAGTTGCCCCAGCGCCCACCAAGGCGCCTGGGACTGCTGCCTGGTAATGTTGCAGGTAGCGTGACGCATGACCACATGGGAAATCTCGTGCGCCATTACTCCGGCAAGCTGTGCCTCTGTTTCCGCTGCCTGAATCGTGCCCAGATTTACAAAAATAGGGCCCCCCGGAAGCGCAAAAGCATTAATGTCTGCTTGATTCACAACGTGAAACTCATACGGCCATCGATAGCCAGGAGCATATTGGGTCAGCTTCTTGCCCAACTGTTGCACATACTGCGTCACCGGGCTGGAATCGGGCAGCACGGGCATCGTTTTATATACCTGTTGCGCGGCCTTTCTCCCCTCGGCGATTTCGCGCTCCACAGAAAACGCATTTTTGCATGGCGGTGGTTGCTGAAAGGTCGCGCTCGCCGGAAAGCACGCTCCCAGAAAGAGCAGCCATGTTGCGACAAAGGAACAACGTATCTTCATCGTGTTATTCTCGCTTGATTAATAAACTTCCGAGTGAGGTTGCCTGGTCCACCCACATTGTCCGGCGCTTCTATTTGCCTAAAATCAATTTCCATATCTCAGGGGCCCCTCACGTCGGTCAATCCTGCTTTGCAATCACGCCCAGGTCCGTTAATCCATTGACAAAGAATTGCATGGCAAGGGCAACCAGCAGCAGCCCCATAATACGTACAAGAATTCTGATGCCGGTTTCTCCCAACACGCGGCGCAAACGGTCTGCTCCACTCAGCACGCCGTAACTGGCTGCGGCAGTAATCGCGATAGAGGCAAAAATTGCAATGAGCTGCCAGTGGTTCGGTGACTGCCCCACCAAGACCATCACGCTTGAAATGGCCCCCGGGCCGGCCAGCATTGGAATTCCCATCGGTACAATGCCGGCATCTTCCTTGGCGGCCGCTTCCATGGCTTCGTCAGAGGACTCCTGGGTGGGAGATCGTTTTGCCTCTAGCATGTCTATGCCAATCAGAAGCAGGATAAGACCTCCGGCGATTTCAAAAGCGGGCAGTTTGATTCCAAAAAGACTGAAAATGAACTGCCCGGCAAGGGCAAAGGCCATGAGCACAATAAAGCAGGTCAGCGCGGCCTTAAAAGCGATCCTGCGACGACGCTTTGCATCGGCACCTGCCGTAATGGCAATGAATGTGCCAATGGCGGCGAAGGGATCTACAAGAAAGAAAATCGAGCTGAATGCCAGCAAGGAAAACCGGACATACGCCGAATGTTGGAGTTCGTGGAGCGCCTGGTTTGCTGGTCCGTACATGATACCTAGCCTTTCCCTTGATGTTACCTGAGACATGCAAATTGCTGAAAAACTAGGGCTTATCGACAAAGCATGTCGAAATTTCATGGCTTTCATGCAGACATTGCACAGTTGCAAAAGGTTGCCTGTCTTCGTTCTTTCTTAACTTATTGAAAATACAAGTACTTAGTAGGACCTAGACCATTTTGGCATACGGTCTGCTTCTTCTCTGCGCAGGCCTTGGAAGGAAAGGCCTGCAAAAAAACGGAGAAGACACGGAAATGAACTTATTGAACAGCAACCTAAAGTCAACTCCTCGAATTTTGTTGTGCAGTGATCATCATCGCCTTGCTATACCGCTGCGGAACGCTTTGTTAAGAGCTGGATTTCAAGTTGATCTTGGCCATGACTATCGCCACGCCGAACTCTTGTGGGGCGAATTGCGCCATGACATTGTCTTAATAGAAATTTCGAATGCGCGTTCGATTGAGGATGCCGTGGCCACGGCCCTGCGAATCAAAGAGCGAGACCCTCAGCAGCTCGTGATATACCTTGCCGATGCGATGCTGAAAAACAGCGGCCTGACCGGCGACGCCATTCTTCCACGCGATGCCGAACGCCTGCCGCAAGCAGTACGAGACGTGATGGATAACATGCTAGACCCGTGCTGAGGCAATCCATCAGCGAGAGAGGCGGTCTTTGGAGATTGGTGTAAGTTGCCAGATCTCCAAACCAGAAGAATCAGCCGCCTCTCCGGTGACATGGATACTCAGATCCGGAGCAGACAAACCTGAAAAGTAAAAACGTTTTGTGTAGGCCATTTGTGACTGGATGAAAACTTCCAGGATTGACCCATCTACAAACAAATGCAACTCTAGCTCGACAGGAATGTTGGGAAGCGTGAGTTGCGCACCAGCAAGCTGAATCTTATCGGGCTGGTCCGGATGATATTCGAGATGGAGGACATTGCCGAGCCCTCTTTCTCCTTGAATCGAAAATGCAATCGGAGCAGAAGTTTTCAGCCGGCAGAAGACTTCGCCACAGCATTTTTTAATGCTGGTGGACTTCTTTGGTTCAGACCTGGTGCGCAATTGCTTCAAAGCTGGATGCGGTACCATTTTCAGATTGTTCTTTTCATCGAGCGTCAGCACTCGTGGCAGAGACATCATCCCTGCCCACCCTGCTGTTTGGTACTCGTTCTGCGGCCGTGTCTCAGGAATCCATCCCCAGAGGATGCGATTTCCATTTGCATCCAGCTGTGTCTTCGGCGCATAGAAGGAACCATCATCCAACAGGCCGCTCCGCTCAGGATGAAAAAGCAATCGCTCTGTGTCGAAGGTCCCAACCTGCCAGAAGGATTTTCCTTCAGCGGAATGAATCAATACATGCTTATCGCCGAGCGGGAAGAAGTCTGGGCACTCCCACATGTCTCCTGAATCCACTGGATTTGCAGTCTGTTTACCATTTCCCGTACCTTGCGCCAAAAAGTGCAGATATTCCCAGTGCTGCAAATCCCTTGAACGATAGAGCAGAACAGCCCCGCCTTTGCCGCGGATGCCGGAACCAACCGCCATGTAACACCAATCATCCTGCCGCCATGGTGATGGATCGCGGAACCCGCTCACATCGATTCCTTCAGGAGGGGCTGCTATGACCGGCTGCGGCTGCTTGGTCCATGTAGTCAGATCATCATCGGAGGAAATTGCGAGGCACTGCGATTCTCGAAAACTATGTTCTCCATCGCGAATCGTGGCTTCATTTTCCGGGACCGAAACAACGCCGGTGTAGAGGACGGCCACTTGGTCGCCGTCAATCACTGCTGTTCCGGAAAAACATCCTGCCGCATCTGGCCCACCAGGAGTCGGTGCGAGCGCTACTGGAAGATGCTCCCAATGCACCATGTCCGGACTCACAGCGTGTCCCCAGTGCATGTCTCCCCAATACGCACCGTTGGGATTGTACTGGTAAAACATGTGGTACTTGCCCTTCCAGTAGATTGGGCCATTCGGATCATTCATCCAGTTTGCTGCCGGAAGCAGATGGTACTGCGGACGCAAGGGATCAGTTGCCAGCGCTGCCGGAACCACAGCAGCGAAAGTACTCCGCAAAAACGAAGTTTGGCCGCAAACAGCAAAACCGGCGACCATTCTTGACATAAAACTACGACGATCCATCATTGGGGCTAGTTTAATGATTGAAGAGACAAAAGTGGCCAATTTAGCTGCATAACAAAAAATTGCCTTTGTAAACAGCCAGCTTTGGCCAGTTGAAGAACCATCTAAGCGTATCTCTGTAATACGTGCTTCAAAGCGAAAAAGGCAGCACGAATGGTCTCTCATCTTTGCGCCAACGGCTGACGCCAGGGATGAAGGACCTCATCTTGGGCACTTAAAAAGAATACGGCCTCTCAGCCTTTTTCTCACGCTGGCTGCAACACTTTGACTCCGTAAGGTTCCAATACCAGCTGTCCTGATTGTGTTTCGCCTGTAATTGCCTCTTTGTACATTCTTTTCAACGGAAGAGTCTGCCGGTTCGCGGAGTGGTTCAGCACATAGATCCAGCGTTTCCCGCCGGATTCGCGCACTGTGACCTCAACCCCCGATGAGGCGTCCAACTCAGCTTTGGCCCCAGCTGATGCGGCCAGCGTATTCAGCAGCCGTCCCAGTCCAGCGGGATCAAGTCTTGCTCCGATGTAAACAGCCTTTCCTTTTCCAAAAGAATTGCTGGTAACGGCAGCCTCTCCTGCATATCTGCCGGTTGTGTAGGTGGCCAATACTTCTGCTTTTTCAGGAGCAAGCACGTCATACCAGAGTTGACAGTCCGATTCAGCATCCCCATAGGTCTGAGCAAACTTTACTCTCTGTTTCTCCGAATAAACCGGCACATAGTCCTTTACTGTTACTCCCATCACATCGCGCAGAAGTCCTGGCAGGGGCGTTTTCATCATGCGGCTTTCCGGGTCTTTCGCACTGAGACGAAAACCTGCAACGAAGACCCCTCCGCTGCGTACGAACTCACGGATATTGGCCGCCTGTTTTTCTGAGACGATATACATAAATGGGGCCAACACAATCTTGTAGCGGGAAAGATCGCGTGTTGCATCGATTACATCTAAGCCATAGTGTCCGGCCCAGGCGGCACCATACCAGGACATGACCTCATTCATGTATTTCAGCTTAGGCTGTCCTGGCTGGATGCTGACCGCCCAGTCTGCATCATTATCAAAAACAATAGCCACATCGGACACATAGGAAGCATGCAGCGCTTCATGGCCCAGCGCTTTCAGTTCTTTCACCGTCTGCACAATCTCATCAAATGCGGGACTTTTCGAGCGGTCATGATTCAGCATTCCATGCCAGTATTCTTCCGCGCCAAATGTGGCCGTGTCCCAGCGGAAGTACTGGATCCCCATGGCCCCATGCGCTACCGCCTGATACGACCACAGCCGCACCTGTCCCCTCTCCGGCTGAGGAGAGAAAGTCGGCTGTCCGGCTTTGCCTACCTGCTCTTCCATAATGTAGAACGGCTTCCCGTCTTTGATGCTGCGGGAAAAATCATGAATGAGAGAAACAGGAGCCGCCACCTGCTCTGGCGTAAGGTTCATTCCGGCTTCTTCCATATGGACAGCGAAGAAGCCGGGGTAGTTGTCTGCGGCTACAAAGTCCAAGTTCGCGTAAAGCTCACGCTGGTTGATGGTGTCTACTAAAGGAACGTTATTCGTTGTGATGAAATGCTGTGGGCAGAGCTTGCGCAATACGCCAAGTTGCTCTTGCAGAAAGCCTGTGTTGGCGTAGCTCTGGTAGCGGTCATAATCCAGCGCCATGCCCGGGTTCGGCGGCGCGCCTGAAGGCAGCGGGACGGGAACCTGGGAGAAATCTGTGTAAATCTGGCTCCAGAAGGCTGTGCCCCACGCCTGGTTCAATGCATCGAGAGAACCGTATTTCGCGCGCAGCCACTCCTGAAAACCTGCGCGGCACGATTTGCAATAACAGCGTCCGGACTCGCCAAGCGTCAGCTCATTGTCAATCTGCCAGCCGATGACGCCTGGAGTCCGGGCAAAGCTGTTCGCCATCTCTGTTGCGATCTTGAGCGAAAGCCGACGGTAGGTTTTATTGGTGGGACAGGTAAAGCGCCTTCCTTCGGGACCAAGTGTCATACCATGATCATTGACTTCAAAGACCTCGGGATATTTTTCAGTCAGCCATGGCGGAGGCGCAGCGGAGGGTGTTCCCAAAATTACCGCAATGCCATTTTTATGCAGGATGGCTACAGCGCGATGCAGCCAGGCAAAATCGTAGAGGCCCTCAGACGGTTCCATCAGCGCCCACGCAAACTCAGCAATGCGCACCGTGTTCAGTCCTGCTTCTGCGATCATGCGCGCATCTTCTCCCCAAAGAGACTCGGGTGTCTGGTCTGGATAGTAGTCCACACCCAACATCGGCGCTTGAGAAATCGTTTCCCCAAATGCATCTATAGCACTAGCCAATGGCCGCATCCACAAGAACCCTGTCGCAGCTCCTGCACCCCTCAGAAAATTTCTTCTGTTCATCGAACAGCTACCTCCACGCACGTAAACCCTTGTATCCAAAATTCTGCTCTGTGCGCAAGCATTATGTGGTAACACGAGTGAACATCATGTTTCACCCTTGGTGGTCAGACCCACGAATTGTAGATAAACTCGCAATGCAAGCGGACCAGTTCCGCAGCACATGGGTCGCGAATAAGGCAGTTTACCGCACACGCATGGCAATTGCTGATGGAGGGGAGCTGTTGATTATCGCTCCGGGCCTGGAACGGTTCGGCGAAAAACCAGAAGTAGACGCACTCATCCGCAGATATGGTTACACCGGCACAAAACGCATTCTGGACCTATACCGGACCGAAGCTGACATGCAGGAGATTCCGCACGCGGCGCGACCTGGCAGCTACTCCGTTGCATCGAATGTGAAAGAATCACAGGGCCGCGCCAAGGATGCGCTCCAAGCGATATAATCAATGGTTCAACGAAAATAAGGAGCGCAGCTTTCCATGCCCATCCAGCCCACCAGCAAGATCTGGCATAATGGCAACCTCATACCCTGGGACAAGGCCCAGATTCACGTGATGAGTCACGTCGTACATTATGGCTCGTCGGTTTTTGAAGGTATCCGCTGCTATGGACAACCGCAGGGAGCGGCCGTATTTCGCCTGCCGGAGCACATGCAGAGACTGATTGATTCGGCCAAGATCTACCGGATGAAACTACCCTACTCCCTTGACCAGCTTTGCTCCGCCACGGTGGAACTGATTGAAGCCAACGGCATTGCTCCATGCTACATCCGCCCGATCGCATTGCGCGGATATGGTGAGATTGGCGTGAATCCAAAGAACTCTCCAGTCGAGGTCTACATCGCCAACTTCCCCTGGGGCAAATATGTCGCCGGCGACCATGGTGCCGACGTCTGCATCTCGTCGTGGAGCCGTCTCGCGCCCAACACCATGCCTTCTCTGGCCAAGGCCGGCGCCAACTATATGAATTCGCAACTCATCCGGATGGAGGCAGATACGAATGGCTATGCGGAAGGCATTGCACTGGATGTGAATGGCTATCTCTCTGAAGGTTCAGGGGAGAACCTCTTTCTTGTTCGCAATGGCGTCATCTATACGACCCCGCTGGCCAACTCGGTACTCGCAGGAATCACTCGCGACTCTGTGTTGACTCTGGCCCGTCACTTCGGTATCCCGGTCGTAGAGCAGGCCCTGCCACGCGAACTGATCTACATCGCCGATGAAGTCTTCTTTACAGGGACTGCAGCAGAGGTCACACCGATCCGTTCTGTTGACCGGATTACGATTGGGGATGGCAACGCAGGTCCCATCACAAAACAGCTTGCCGATGAGTTCTTTGGCATTGCCAATGGGCTAAGACCGGACCGCTTCGGCTGGCTCACTCCCGTGAATGTAAACACAGAGCAAACCGTCTCGGTGTGAGCTCTGCATCGCACTCAAAACGAATGGGTGGCGAAATGCCACCCATTTCTTTGTTCTGAAAACCGCTTCCGCAAAACCACATTTGCGACTCTTGGCTACATTAGGCGCTGTTCAGCATCCTGCACTGCCTGATAAATCTGGTCAAAGGATTCCACAGCATAAAGCACTTTTTGCATTTCGGATACATTGACCTGCTGTGCCATAACCTGGTCAAGATTGAAGTCGCGAATTTCCGGCCCTCCCTGGATGACATGCGTGGACTCACCATGAGACGAGATCAGACCGCTGCCGTAAAGTTTGATTTTTCCGCTTTGCCGGATGACGCCAAACTCTACCGTAAACCAGAAGATGCGCCCCATCTGTTCAAGCTTCTTCTTATTGTCTATTAAAGCCAGGCATACACGCCCATAGTGCTGCAGGAAGTCGGCAAAGACAGGGTGCGCATGCATTGGTACATGTCCGAAGACATCATGAAAAATGTCCGGTTCCGGTGTGTATTCCATCGCTTCGCGCGAGCGGATATAGGTTGTGGTTGGGAATTGCCGCGCTGCCAGCATTTCAAAGAAGGCATCCGGAGGAAGAAAACCACTGACTGGAGTTGCGTTCCACCCAGTACGCGGCCCAAGGCGTTGATTGACGGCAGCCAGGTCCGGAATCCTGTCTTCACGCAGACCGATCTGATGAAAGCCATCGAGATACTCCGTGCAGGCATGCTCTTCGAGCTGGGGAATGCGACGGCGCACTAGCTCTGACCAGACAGCATGTTGCTCGCGTGAATAAGATTTCCAGTCCTGCTGAATAAGGTATGGCCCGGCGATTTGCAGGTGTGCAGATGCAGGTGTCATCTTTTCATACTCCTCAACCCAAAACTCTTGAGGATTACACTTCAAGACGAGAGATGTCAATCAAGGCGGAGCAGAGACGGACAACTCTACCAAAATCAATGTCCGCCTCTGCGTGCAGGGTCATCATTCACCGGACAGTTTCCAGCGAAGCCCGAAGGAGACGGTCGGCCTGTAATATTCCCGCTGTACCGGATAAATGCCACTACCGTTATAGAAGCCAAAAACTTCATTGCTGAGATTGAGTCCGGAAGCAATGACTTGCAGATGCTTGTAGACGCGATAACTTCCCTGCACATCGAATTGCGTATGCGGATAAAAATAGTTGTCCCCTGTTGGACCTTTGAGCCCAAGGATAGGATCATTGGCAGCTCCAGTGGACGCAGACCACTGATACGCAGCGATGCTAGCATCGTTGTGACTGATGGCAAACCGCGAAGAGAAACGGCCCAGATCATAGGTAAGGTTGAAGTTATAGTTATTCGGCGCCATACGATCGAGATGAGGATGGTCCGTACGTCCGCCGTCAAAATCGGCAGGGAAAGTAACTCTGGATGTTGCATAGCTATAGTTTGCATTCACCCCAAAGCCACGCAGTATTCCAGGAAGAAACGAAAATTGCTGCTCCCATTCTGCTTCAAAACCCTGAATGCTGGCGTTCGGGCCATTGATGGACTGGGTCTGTTGATACGTCTTGCCTGTATTGTTGTAATTGGGAATAAGAGTGGCAACAGGGTATATGGGATCTGAAAGTTGTTTATAGAAGTATCCGGCCTGCAAGATGCCCAATGGCTGAAAGAAATGTTCTACTAACACGTCAATGTTATTTCCCTTTGTAGGCTTTAAATTCGGGTTTCCTGTGGTAATGGTTGGATATGGGGTCTGATTTGGATCAACTACCGTGGCTGGAACCAGATCACCAATGTTCGGCCGCGCAATGCCTCGCCCGTAGACAATGCGCAGATTGCTGTTTAACTGAAATTGATACTGTAGCGCGACACTCGGCAGAACATTGAAATAGTTTGCGTCTTGCCGGACGGGGACCACTGTAGGCGTCAATGGATTGCCTTGAGCGTCTTGGTTTGCCGTTACGTTGTTTGCCAGAAAATGTGTAGCGTCATTATCGAAGCGGACACCACCCTGGAGGCGAAACTTCCCAAAATAAATTACGTCTTCCAGATAACCTGCTGAAATTCTCTCATCCGCGTTGAAGAAAGCCTGGGCTTCCGTGCTGACAGCATTTACGCTATCGAGCACAAAGGCGCTGGAATTCGCCTCAAAAGCATTCAGGATTTTGTTGTAAGAAGAAGCAGGTCCAAATGCTTGTCCGCCAATGGCGAATGTTCTGTTGTAGTAGGTTGGATTGGTGTAAGTCCCGAGAACACTGGAAAGCATAAATGGGCTGGCGCCAGACGGCGTGTATCTATTATTCGTCTGCCGCTGCGTAGAGTAAGAATTGCGGATCCTGACCCCGATGGAAAACGTGCTGGGGTGTCCCGCCGTCGCATAATTGTGCGCCAGCGAAGCATCGCCTTCATAATTGAGTTGCGTTGCGTGATAAGTGTAGAAGTCTGTCTCGCTGACGCCATATTGGGACGCGTCAAAGCCATTGGTCCCGTCTGTGGCATAAAGCCTGGGTCGATATGGGTCACTGTTGTTCTGCGCAAACGTAACACCAGACGGGCCCTGAAAATAAGTGGTCGGGAAGGCCTGACCGCCGATATTGTGTCCGCGGGATGCCGCAAATTCGTAGACGATCGTATCGGATTTTAGATCATGCCTTGCACCAGTAAGGAAACTGAAGACCTGCTGGTCGGGTCTGCGGATGTAATGGCGGTATTGCCAGTTTCCGGTATGGTCAAAGGTGATCTGACTGCTATTCGTGCCGGTAAGGGCACCAGAGTTTGGGGTATAGACCCATGCTTCTCCATAGTCATGAAAGTCAGCATATAGGCCCTTCAAATAAGCAGTCATTGTAGGGGTGATTCGATCATCGATCCCGAGATCAAAGCCGTATCGTGTGCGGTAGTAAGTGTAAGATCGCAGATCTTCGCTGTTGATATAAGCGATGTTCTGTCCGCTGGGCAGCGTTCCGTAAGTCTGACTCGGCTCCAGATCATCAATGCCGCGGTTCGTGCGGTCCCATGTCCCACCCAACAAAAACCCAAAATTCTTGTTTGTGCCGAAGCGCTGACCGAAGGTGCCATCGAAACCTCCACGCCAGTAGCCATTCTGAAGAGGATTGTAGCCAGCAGTTCCACTCAGCGCGTAAAGCGGCTTGTCTTGTGCTGTTTTGGTCACAAGGTTTACGGTGCCACCAATTGCGTCCGCATCCTGGTCAGCAGCGAGCGTTTTATACACCTCGATCCGTTCGACTACATCTGCCGGAACAGCATCCAGCTTGATGTTGCGCACCGTTACTTCCGGAGCAGGAAGGTTGATTCCGTTAATGGTGACGTTGCTTAACCTAGGCTCGGTTCCGCGAATCTGAATGTATTTGCCCTCACCCTCATCCCTTTCCAGAGAGACACTGGGCAGTCGTCCCACCGCATCAGCAATGTTGTTATTCGGCAGACTGGTGATGACACCTTCTGGTTCCACCTGCACAATTTCAGCCGACATACGCTCGACATTTACCGCCTCGGCATCGCCCTGAAGGCGTGGTGCTGTGACCATTACAGTATCGGCCTCAGATGCTACTTGAAGGACTACATTAAAAGTCAAGGTTTGTCCCGCTGCCACATTCACAGTAGTCTCGAAAGCCTTAAAGCCAACATAGGTTGCTTTCAGTGTGTACTGCCCTGCGGGTAGATTCGAAAGCCGAAATGATCCCTGATCGTCGCTCGTAGTCTGTCTCCCTACCGGATCAACTTCAATCTTCGCACTTACCAAAACAGCCCCTGCTGCATCTTGTACTGTTCCAACAATTGCGCCAGTTCCAGTTTGTGCTGAGAGTCTGGATAGTAACAACGGGATGGCAACGAATATCACGGCTATCCACTTAATCATGGACTTCTACCCTCCGGAAAGATTCCCAGGAGCACGACCTTGCTCGTTATGCAGGGCTTGAAGTTGTCCCGGGCAGGTTTGAAGGTAGAGTTCTATTTCTGAAGGGAAGCTTAAGAAATTGGTTTTGTTACATTCTTTTCATCAAGGGTAAGCAGATTTTATCCTCTATTCATAAACCTTATCAACAAACAGACAATTTAACGATAAATTGACTCGCTCTTTAAATCCCCACAATATAGTGTTTGGACGCAATACTCCATAAATTCGCGTCGAGTTTCTTCTACAGAGTGGCCATGACCCATTGCACGGCATGCATCTTCAATGACTACAACCTCAAACCCTGCGGACTTGGCGTCCACTGCTGAGTATCGTACACAGTAGTCATAAGCAAGCCCTGCGAGAAAAACGCGTTTGAAACCAAGTTCGTGCAGATATGCCGTGAGTCCTGTCTTCGTAATGCGATCATTTTCCTGAAAGGCAGAATAAGAATCCACGTCGCGGTGGAAGCCTTTGCGCAGAATCAGCTGTGCACGGGTGATGTCAAGTGCGGGGTGGAATTCTGCCCCTTCACTTCCCTGCACGCAGTGGTCAGGCCAAAGGGTCTGCATGCCATAGTCCGTTTCAATCGTATCGAATACAGATCTGCCAGGATAATTGGAAGCAAATGACAGATGGTCTTTGGGGTGCCAATCCTGGGTCAGCACAACATGTGGGAACTGACGGACAAGCCAATTGACGAGGGGAAGAATTTCATCACCTTGCGGAACGGCCAGCGCTCCTCCAGGGCAAAAATCCTTTTGCAGATCAATAACGATCAGAACGTCTTGCGGTGTAATCTTGACGGTCATTGGTATGAATTCCCCGCACTTTCCAACTGCACACTTCAGGGTATATGTTAATAGGTCGCCTCAGAACAGGGTCGTTGACCAGGCGCACTGAATTCAGTCAATGGAGTTGCACCAATGTCTACTCTTGCGCATCCGGAAGTACAAACACAAAGAGATTTCCTGCCCTTAAACGGTACGGACTATGTGGAGTTTTATGTTGGCAATGCAAGGCAGGCGGCGTACTACTATCGTCTTGCGTTTGGCATGAAGCTGGTGGCCTATGCGGGCCCAGAGACCGGCGTACGAAACCGGGCCTCCTACGTTTTACAGCAAGGCAAAGTGCGCTTTGTACTTACCACTGCACTGCGACCAGACAACGATATTGCTGAGCATGTTCATCGTCATGGCGACGGCGTACACGATATTGCGCTTTGGGTAGATGATGCAAAATTTGCCTGGAAGGAAACGACCCGACGCGGTGCACGAAGTGTGCGTGAGCCCTTTGAACTGCATGATGAACATGGAACACTTCGTCTGGCCACCATCGCCACCTACGGAGACACCGTGCATACCTTTGTGGAACGCGCTGATTACAAAGGCGTATTTATGCCCGGCTTTCATCCCGTGCAGGAAGACACATTGGCACGTCCTGTAGGATTGCTGCACATTGACCACATGGTGGGAAATGTCGGCTGGAACGAGATGAACCGCTGGGTGGATTTTTATGCCGACATCATGGGCTTTTCGCTGTACCAGCACTTTGATGATAAAGATATTTCCACGGAATATTCTGCACTTATGTCTAAGGTGATGGCCAATGGCAACGGGCGCATCAAGTTTCCCATCAACGAACCAGCAGAGGGACGGAAAAAATCCCAGGTGGAAGAGTATCTTGAGTTTTATCACGGACCCGGAGTACAACATATCGCTCTGGCGACAAACGACATTCTTCACACCGTCTCGCAACTGCAGATGCAAGGTGTTGAGTTCCTGAGGGTGCCGCACACCTATTACACCGAACTGGAAAAACGTGTTGGAAAGATCGATGAGCCCGTGCAAGAGCTGGAAAAACTGGGCATCCTGGTGGATCGTGACGATGAAGGTTATATGCTACAGATATTCACTCGTCCCGTAGAAGATCGCCCGACCCTTTTTTATGAGATTATCCAACGGAAGGGCAGCCGTAGTTTTGGCAAAGGAAACTTTAAGGCCCTGTTTGAAGCCATTGAACGCGAGCAAGCTGCACGCGGCAATCTCTAAGAAATTACCCAGCGTGACGGTTACATGCCGTCACGCTTTTCTACCTTCTTTTTTCTTTTCATCTCCTCGCAAAATTTGAAAAGTACCCATAGCAGGAAGCTGATTCCCAACACTACAAATGTAGACAGCACGTAAAGAGCAATAAGTTTGGGGTCCACTTATATAGATGAAATGATCTAGAATAAGTGATGCAAAAGATTTTTGTAAAGATTTTATAAGTTTGACCTAAGCTGGTATCGAAAGCCAATGTTATTCTGAAGACATGTTCATCCCTTTTGACTCCCGACCAAAAGCTGTTATGCAGACAAGATAAATCGCCACGATGGCGACAGTTCCGGCCATAACAACAGAAAAACTACCGTAATGTTCTGCAAATCTTGCCTGTATGACAGCACTGCGCGATGCAATCAGGTTCCCCAACTGATAGGCCAGTCCAGGGAAAGTAGCTCGTACTGGTGCAGGCGAAAGCTCGGTAAGATATGCCGGAACTACTCCCCAGGCCCCTTGCACCATAAACTGCAT
Organism: Pseudacidobacterium ailaaui; assembly: GCF_000688455.1. Lineage (NCBI taxonomy): Bacteria > Pseudomonadati > Acidobacteriota > Terriglobia > Terriglobales > Acidobacteriaceae > Pseudacidobacterium > Pseudacidobacterium ailaaui. Next base: position 2,797,737 of record NZ_JIAL01000001.1, on the reverse strand, counting down.
CAAAAATGCTCCCGCAGCCAGCACGGAAAAGGAGTGGCCCAGCGCAAAGAGAGGTATTACAGGCAAGGAAAGGAATGCCGCTGCGATGATAGCGCGTTTTCTTCCAATCCGCTCTGAGATAGCTCCGAAAAATATACCTCCCAGCAGTGCGCCGACGTTATAAATCATGGCTATCATTCCCGTCATCGCAGCAGACGAGTGATGGTCTTTCTGCAGAAAAGTAGGATACAGATCTTGTGTACCGTGGGAAAACAAATTAAAGCCACTCATCAACAGCACGAGAAAGAAGAAAGTTGCGAAATATTTTTTAAGATCCGTGAAAGAGAGACCCGCTTTCGCGACGTTGCGCTGGCCATCTCGCCACACGGGCGATTCTTCCACACTGCCGGCAATATAGAAGATCAAAAGCGCTGGCATGGCCCCCACAACAAATAACCCACGCCAACCTAAGCTATGGCCATACCAATAAACATGCGTGAGAGGCCGATAGAACAGGGCATAGGTTGCCGCCGCTACCAGATATCCAACGGCATATCCTTCCTGCAGCAATCCGGAAAAGAACCCTCGGCCTTCTTTAGGCAACGTTTCTAAAGCCAATGCTGCTCCTACTCCCCATTCCCCTCCCATAGCAATCCCAAAAAGAGCACGCAGAACAAACAAGGCGTGGATGGACGGTACAAAGGCGCAAGACAATTCAAAAACAGAATAACAGGCTACATTCAGCATGAGTACGGGGCGACGCCCGTAACGATCGGCCAGAATGCCAAACAAAAATGCGCCAAACGGGCGAAAAGCTAGTGTGAGAAATAATGACTCTGCAACAACAGACGTGCGTGTATGGAAATCTTCTGCAATGGCGGAAATACAGAAGACCAATAGGAAGTAATCAAATGCATCAAGAGTCCAGCCCAGAAAAGAGGCAAGCAATGCATGTCTCTGGGGAGCAGTGAGCGCTCGAAATTGGGGCAATAGATCTGTCTGCATACACAAAAGATGAGGGTAGCAGAAAGCTGAGCGGCCCTAGGCCTAAACTTCCACTGCGATCTACGAAGCTACAATCTCTGAGAAGTCCGCAATTGAGGAAAACCCATTGAATATAGTGTCCAGAAGCTGAATACGGTTCCGCCGCAAAGCAGTGTCTGTGGCCATGACCATTACTTTGTCAAAAAACAGGTCCACATGCGGGCGAAGCGTGGCGATCTGTTCGAGGGCCTCCTGATAATTCTTCTCAGCGCGCAGGGATTCAACCACAGGAATCAGTTTTTCCATCTCTGAAAAAAGCGCCACTTCAGCCGGATCAACCAACAGCTTGCTGTCCACAACCGTTACCTGGTCCTCTTTTCCATCTTCCTTTTCTTCCGCTTGACGCAGGATGTTCTTAATGCGCTTGAATGCGGCGGAGATGGCAACGAAGTCCGCAGAACCTCGCACAGATGTAAGGGCATCAGCTCTGGCAATTGCGTCGCGTACGTCATCATATCCAACTGCCAGCACAGCATGCACAATGTCATAGTTGAATCTACGAACCTCCCGGAGATAAAACTCGACGCGCTCCTGGAAGAAGCCGGACAGAGAGCTGGCCATGGAGATTCCTGATTGCCGAGAGGCCTCCAATAAATCAGAGAGCCCCAAGGGAAGATTGGATTCAGCAAGAATTTTGACCACGCCGTTTGCAGCCCGCCGCAGGGCGAATGGATCTTTGGATCCTGTCGGCTCAAGCCCAATCGCAAACATAGCAGTAATGGTTTGGATGCGATCCGCAAGCCCCAGAATTTGCCCTTCCGCACTGTCTGGAATCGCGTCTTCTGCGGATGTGGGAAGATATTGTGTATAGATGGCCTTTGCAACCGTCTCACCCAGTCCCTGGGCCCGCGCATAAAGACCACCAACAACTCCCTGGAGCTCAGTAAATTCCTTGACTAGTTCTGTAGTCAGGTCGGCTTTTGCCAGGCGGACTGCCTTCAACAATGCATCTTTGTCCACGGCATGCCCGCGGCCAATCACGAAGGAAGCAATCTGATCTGCAATGTGAAGGTTTGCACCTGTTTTGTCAAAATAACTTCCAAGGTCTTTCTGGAAAGTCACAGATCGAAGCATTTCCACACGTTCTTCGATCGGTATTTTCTGATCCACGGTCCAGAAAAAACGTGCATCGTTGAAGCGTGCCCGCAGGACACGTTCATTCCCGTGACGAACTACAGCCACGCCACGTTCGTCCATCTCTGTATTCAATACTGCGAGAAAGTGCGGCAGCAGCTTACCCGATGCATCTTCAACTGCAAAATACTTCTGGTGATCACGCATGACCGTCACCAGCACCTCTTCCGGCAACGACAGATAATCCGGATCAAAGCCGCCAAGTAAAACAGTCGGCCACTCTGTAAGATGGGTCACTGTTTGGACCAGATCCTCATCTTCGCGCCAGCGTGCGCCCGAAATTGTGCGTGTTGCCCCATCAAGCGCCTTGCGAATTCGCTGACGCCGCACCTCCACGTCTACAAGGACCTTGGCCTTTTCCAGCACAACAGGATACTCTGCCGGGTGATTGACGGTGACGGCGTGCCCTCCGTGTAATATGCGGTGACCATAGCTCAGATTTCCAGCATGAACACCAGCAAACTCTACTGGAACAATGACATGGTCGAGAAGGGCCAAAATCCACTTTATTGGACGCACAAACCTCTCCGGCTTACCCGCACGCCAATACATGTTTTTGGGCCAATAGAGCGCAGCCAGTTCTTTGGGAAGGTGTTCGGCCAGGACCTCGGATGCTGCACGTCCCTTGCGTAATACTTTCGCTGCAGCATACTCGCCCTTTGGTGTTGCGATTTTCCACAACGCAGAGATGTCTACTCCCGCCTTGCGGGCAAACGCCTGTGCTGCTGCGGTGGGCATCCCATCCTTAAAAGCAATGCTCCAGGACGGGCCGATAATCTGTTCCTCTGAATCGGCCTGATGCGGAAGGACTCCCTTCACCCAGATGGCAAGGCGACGAGGGGTAGAAAAAGAAACTCCGTCCACCGCTGGCAATAGATTTTCGCGCGTCAGCAGTTCGGTAATGCGTCTGTAAAGCTCATCCTGCGCCGAAGCAATCATGCGCGCCGGCACTTCTTCGAGTCCAATCTCAAATAGAAAATCTGCCATGATTTTTGCTGGTTGCTCTTCGCTTCCGGCCTTTCCTTTGAATGGCTTTGTCCACACACAGAGAGAGCGAGCTACTCTCTCAACTGGCAGCGAGCGCTGGGTCTTGCTGCACAACATAGGCCCGGGCCACACCCACTGCCAAATTACGGATCCTGGCAATCACTCCGACACGCTCCGTCACTGAAATTGCACCGCGCGCATCCAGAAGATTGAACAAATGCGAGCATTTCAGGCAAAGGTCATAGGCCGCAAGTATGGGAAATCTTTTTAAAGATTTCTGAAATTCCTGCTCATCGTGCACGAGTCTCTCATGTGCCTTTTGCTGTGATCTGAGTTTACGAATCTGCTGAAAACCTGCCAGCAGCGTCTGGCATTCAGCCTCATACAGATGCAAGTGTTGCCACAGTTTTTCAATCTCTGCTGCCTCAAAGTTATAGACAGAGAACTGAAGCTCTTCCGCCAGCCTTACTTCTCCATAGGTCATGGCATGACCTGTGGCCGGGTCTCGAGACCAGACGATGTCATAGATTGAGTCAACGTCCTGCAGAAAGGCAGCGATCCGCTCCAGACCATAGGTAATTTCTCCGGAGATCGGATCCAGGTCAATTCCCCCACATTGCTGAAAGTAGGTGAACTGCGTAATCTCAAGCCCGTCTAGCATCACCTGCCATCCGATCCCCCAGGCGCCAAGAGTAGGAGACTCCCAGTTGTCCTCTTCAAACTTAATGTCGTGTTCCCGCAGGTCTATTCCGATTGCCTCCAAAGATTCGAGGTACACATCCTGAATGTCTGCCGGTGGCGGCTTCAGAATCACCTGAAACTGGGTGTGCTTGTACAAACGGTTTGGGTTCTCGCCATAACGGCCGTCTGCGGGACGCCTGGATGGCTGCGCATATGCAATCTGTATAGGCTTTGGACCCAACACACGCAGAAATGTGTCCGGAGACATCGTACCCGCACCCACTTCAACATCGTAAGGTTGCTGCAGGACACATCCTCGTTCAGCCCAGAACTGCTGGAGGCGGAAAAGCAATTCCTGAAAAGTGAGCGGTCCTTGTCTGGTTAAAACTGAATCTGAAGCCAAGCGCAGTCTCTCTTGTCCCGTAAAATGATTGCTGCATTGATTTTAATGGATACGTCTCTCCGCCGCAGAGGCGCACTATAATTCAATGCAAGAAGTCTACGCATGAATGCTGCCAGATTTGCTCTCTGCCTCCTACTGTTCCTCATGGCCAGGACCACGTATGCAGTTGAGCTCAGGATTTCCGCACAGGCGCTTGAACACACACTCAAAAGCCAACTCTTCAATGCACCAAGCGGACGGTACTACATCAAAGGGGACATCGGCTCTCCTTGCTACGTGTACGCAGATTCACCGAAAGTCTCCTTCTCCGGAGACCGCATCGTTGTTCATGTACATACCAGCGCAAGGCTGGGCACACATCTGCATGGTATGTGTATTGGAATCGGCCTGTCGCCAGAGGCCGATGTTTCCCTGTTGCCAGATGCTGAGGGGGAAACCATCGGCTTTCGCGATGCACGCATCGAGCATCTGAGCGAATCTCGCGAACTAAACTTCTTACTGGTACCGTTCCTGGACCGCAAAATTCCGTCTAGCATGAAGGTAAATGCTGCGGATTTGTTAAGAAAGGTGCTGGCACAGTCTTTGCAAAGCACCGGGTATGACCTGAAGCTCGACCGTTTAAAAATCCACTCCATGCAGGTAGAAGGAGATATGTTGGTGGTAGATGTGGATGGAGATTTGAGCGTCAATTAATGATGCTCTCAAAAAAGGTTTCTCCCTTGACCACCGGCACAATGGCCTGCCACACTGCGGTCAAGCGTATATGGCCATTCCCATCAAAGCGGAATACGCTGCGCATCGAAAAATTCGTGTGCGCAACACACCGCTTTACCGGCTGGCACACTGGCCAATCTGGATATGGGTCTTCTTTCTAGCGCCAGGCTGGTTAACGTTTGATCTTTTCGCTCGGGGCGGCAGCCGCTGGAACCTCCTCTGGCTTGGTGTGGTGCTGACGGGCACAGGAATCGCTGCGTACTGCGGCAAGTTGCCAGGTGCAGAGCCGCGCCCCTACATTCTGCGCTTCGATGAAGACCGCCCAAACCCACTGTATCGCAAAGTCTGCTACACCTTCGGGTGGAATGCCGTATTGAGCTTTGCGCTCCTCAATCTTGCCGGAGTAATCGATGCCGTCACAAGCGGGTCATGGCACATGATGCAAATTTACCGCTACGGTTACTTCCCACTGTGTGGCTTGATCTTGCTGCTTGGATTTGCTGGCCTGCTGCCGCGCGTCCGCCGCTCTACCAAAGGAGAGGGTGTGGAACGTCGCTATTTTTATGGGGCGGTCTGGTCGGTCACCGTCGCGCAGACTGTTCTGCTGCTTCTCTGGAAGACCTTGCCCAAAACCCATGCCACAGATCTCCTAAAGCTGATCGTTTATGCAGGCTTACTTGTAATTCTGGGAGTGGCGGCAGCCCTGGGCCTGTTGCCAAGAACCAGACCGATCCTTCCCGGTGAGACGATGATAGCCGATTAATGGCAGCGGCGACGAAGGATTCAATTGCAATAAGGTTTCAAGTCTGACCGTGAACAGCTTGTACCCGCCAATAAAACACACACCAGGTACAGATCGACATCATGCAGCCCCAATGTGCTTCCCACCACAGGAAAGCGACCACTCTACAAGTTTAGGCTGCTGACGGAAGCCGCTTCTCTGTCTCTGTATTTCCAGATGATCGATTCATCATCCCTACGGGTTCTGTCAGCCCAAGGATTGGGCCGTGCTGGATATGCCTGGCTTCCACGAGGACCTTGCAAAAGCGTAGCCCCAGTAAGCGGTAGCATTTGATTGTAGTAATTTCAGCTGCATGAAACCGCCTGTCGATTTTCCGTAAGGCCTTAATCAATGCTTTCTCTAATGATCGTTGCGCGTTGAAAGCCATCGACCAACCGTCCCATGCATGTGTCAGCCAAAAGAAATGCCATCCCGCAAGTCGTACTTTCCTCTCAACTTGGCCTGCGTTTTCCTCCAGCAACAACCAATCCTCGAACGACAATATGCTTTTTGCACGAAGAGGTTCCGGCAGGAGAACGTCCTTTTTTAAAACCATCTGCCCCACAAAGAGATTCATGCCCCACACCCTTTCTCTTTTCTTAAGAGCGGCCAGCTTTACTGAGCAGTAGGACACGCGGATGCAAGAGAATTTGCGAATGCAGCATCGCGCATCTCGCTGCTGCGACGTTGACTGGCTACCACCAACTCATCGTCTATGCTGATAACGCCATAGATGCCGTTCACCCTTGTTATCAGCTGTTTTTTCTCTTGATCGTTGGCTACAGATCCCATTAGAGTCACAATTCCATCTTTCAACCTTGCAGCCACTCCTGGATATTCCGTTTGAAGAAGTTTGCTCAACTCCAGACGCACTTGCTCAGTGTCATTCAGGTCTGGCGTTGTGCGTAGCTTGTCGTGCACGTCTACTACACCGCTTGTGCTGCCAGCGATGGCCAGTGCCAATGCATGAGATACCGGACCATCCACCGTTCCGGACAACGTAACCACACGATTCGCAACAGAAACTTGCACATTCGCCAGCCCGGATGCCTCACTCGGCCACCCATAACGGAGACGATCTTCAACTTCTTTTTGCAAAGTCGCGTCATCCACCGGAGATGCAGTTACCTGGATATGGTTCTGAACATGATCAATCCCTGGAAGGGACCGCACAGCAAATTCTGCATCGAGCTTGTCCTGATAGTGCTCAACGGATCCGGAAAGTGTTGCCTCGCCATGGGCAATGGACACCTCCACCAGGGCCAGTGCCGGGTCCCTGTCCAAAGCATCCTGTGCCGCTTTGAGTAGACTGGCCTGAGAGTATCTCGTCTTGAATTTAGCGTTGTTATCAGACGAATACGCATAGGCACACAAACCAAGGATGACAGCGGAGCACAGAAATTCCCTCAAGAACTTCATCGCACCCCTCCAAGCAAATGATGAATGTAAAGAGCCGGGGAGGCCTTGCTCAGAGGCAAGCCTCATACCCGGTCAATAAAAACCAGAAGCCTGGACAGGCTAAGCTGCCTTGGAAGCAGCGATCTGTTTTACTGTTGGAGTGCTGATTTTGATCTGACGTGGCCGGGCTTCCGCCTTCTTCGGCATCTTCAGCGATAGCACCCCATTTTCATATTTGGCCTCAATCTGGTCGGCATCCACAGTTGCCGGCAACGTAAACGTACGGGAAAAGCTGCCGTAGAAGCGCTCGGTACGATGATAGCGCTCTTGCTTCCTGCTTTCCTGATGTTTGCGCTCTCCGCTCACTGTGAGAACATTGTTTTCGACCGTAATATTGAGGTCCTCCTGACGAATTCCCGGTATCTCCATTTCGAGGAGAATACTATCGTCTTCTTCATATACATCTGTCTTTGGAGAAAACCACGGTTGCATCAGAGACAGAGTTTCACCTTCTATCTCTGGGAAAAATTCATGAAACAACTTGTTCACGCGATCCTGTAGAGAAGTAAGATCGCGTAAAGGCTGCCAACGTACAAGTGCCATTCGCATCTACCTCCTCACATCAGGTTTGTTATTTTCTACATGAAACGATGCAGGAAACAGAAAAAAGTTGCCTGAAGAATGGACTGCAGCTGATTTTCATTGAACCGTCCATGGCCAGAGATTCACCGGCTTGCCTTCACCATCTGTTCGGCGTGTTTCAGCGATGCTTCTGTGAGTTTTGCACCGCTTAACATACGGGCCACTTCTTCGATTCGCTCCCGGTCTTCAAGCAAACGGACCGAGGTCTTTGTGCGACCGCCCTGCTCTTTTTTCTCTATCAGGAAATGCTGGTCAGCGAAGGCAGCGATCTGCGGAAGGTGAGTGATACAGAGCACCTGCTGCGCACGGGAAAGGGCCTTTAACTTCTGCCCGACGGCCTCGGCTGCGCGGCCTCCAATACCGATATCAATTTCATCAAAGACCAGTGTGCGCGGCACCGGGGTCTTCTTTTTCTGGGACTTGCTGGCCCCTTCTTCCACGCTGACTTTCAGCGCCAGCAAAACACGGGACATCTCGCCGCCTGAAGCAATTTCATCCAGCGGCTTGAGTGGCTCCCCCGCATTGGTGGCGATACGGTATTCTACTGTGTCCCATCCATGCGCAGCCCAGTGGGCTGGGTCTTCACTCGGCGTCACAGTTACGGCAAAGCGCGCCCTCATGGCAAGGTCGTTGATCTGCGCTTCGGCCAGCTTTTCCAGCTTTTTCGCTGCTTCCGTGCGCAGGTGGGTCAGTGATTGCGCGGCCTTGCGGTACTCATCTTCTGCTGCCTTTAGCTCCACGCGCAGAGATTTCACAATTTCATCACTGTTCTCAATTTCGTTCAGCTTTACTGCAATCTCCTCACCATAAGCGATGACCTCGGCAAGCGTTGCACCATACTTGCGCTTGAGACGGTCGAGTGCCGCAAGGCGGTCTTCAATCTCAGCCAGGCGCTCTGGCGAAGCCTGAATGCCTTCGGCATAGTCCCGGACAGTGGCGCTGACGTCCTGCACCACAGCGCGGGCTGAAGCGATTTGCTGGATCGCGTCCTGAAATTTTGCATCATACCGCGCAAGTTCTTCCAGTTGTTTCAACGCAGCGCGAAGCGCGGTTTCTGCTGAAGCTGCACCCTCATAAAGAAGCTCATGCGTATTCATTGCGGCCGTATAGAGCTTTTCAGCGTTGGAAAGAACACGCCGTTCGGTTTCCAGCATTTCATCTTCCCCCTCCCTTGGATTTACGCTCTCAATTTCGTTGCGCTGAAAGCTCCAGAGATCTACCATACGTAGGCGGTCCTGCTCATCACGTTCCAAATCGGCCAGTTTTTGCTGAATGTCGCGCCATTTTTGATGCAAAATGGCCAGATTTTCAGTGGAAATTTCACCAAAGCGATCTAGGAGTCCCCGCTGTTGCGCCTGGTCAAAGGCCCCCAGTGTCTCGCTTTGCGCATGAATCAGCGCCAGCTCCGGGGCGAGCTGCCGAAGTACTGTTACTGTGGCCGGCTGATTATTGATAAAGACGCGGCCCTTCCCGTTAGCAAAGATCTCGCGTCGCAGAATAATCTCCTGGCCGGCAGCATCAATCCCATTGGTCTCAAGAATGGCCTCTGCTCCCGGTGTGGGCTCAAAGACACAGGCCACCACAGCCTTTTCCGCTCCATGCCTGACCACTTCGGAGGAGGCCTTTTCCCCCATCAGGAGGGCCAGAGCGTCTACCAGAATGGATTTCCCAGCCCCAGTCTCTCCCGTCAACAGGTTTAGGCCGGGACCAAAAGCTGCTATGGCATGATCAATGACGGCGTAATTCTCTGCGCGCAGTTCAAGGAGCATCCTGCGCGCAGGATATCAGGGGAACGGGGGAAAGAGCATCTTTTACTTGTTCTAAATGGTACGACGCAAAGTAGGAGGCAGTTCCCGTAATCCGGGCACACGCATCGTTAAACGCGTGAGATATGCATCGGTTCCTTCAAATCGGCGTAGACGGACTCAAGCCGCTTTGGCCGGCTCGAAACCGTCACATCCACTCATGGCGCTCACTTTCAAATGAAGTGAAGCAAGTTTGGGATGACCACAATCATCCATAAATGTTTCTGGAGCCTGTTTGCTGGAATGAATCTGAATCAACATAGGAGTTGCCGGGTGTGGCTCGCCGAAATGAGCACAAAGTCCGCATTGTCCAGGTTGCAGCATGACCATCGCATTTCTCCTTCAGGCTTTACGGCCACAAAATCACTGCCGCGTAACCAATGAGACGAGAAAAGGTCCCTTGGGGGTTGCAGAAGTATCGCTTTCTGTCTGTGACATGACGATTTTCGTTTCAGGACGTCGTACAACCTGGTAGTGACAATCTGCTTCTGCTAACGTTGATAGTGGGAATGACACATCTTTTGATATTCGCCTTCTTTTTGTTTCAGGCGGAACCGGACGCCGCTGCTCCGCCTGTGCCTCCCAGCGGTAGCGCCATTGTGGAGATGCTGCAAAACAGCGGGCCGGTGGCCATTGGCGTTTTGCTGGTGCTGTTAATCTTCAGCATCTACTCGTGGGCGATCATCCTAGGCAAATGGGGGAGTTTTAAGCGTGCGCGCACGCAGAGTAGCCGCTTTCTGCGCGCCTTCCGTAAGGCCAATCGTTTACAAGAAATTGCAGCGGTCAGCGAGCAGTTCAAGCCCAGTCCTTTGGTGAATGTTTTTGATGAGGTTTATGAGACTTACCGTCGTCAAACCGGAGGCTATGGTCCGCCCCGCAACATCACAGCCCTGGAACGCGCGGCGCAGACGGCGTCAAGTGAGGCCCTGACCGTGCTGGAACAGCGGCTGACGTGGCTTGCTACGATTGGGGCCATTTCGCCGTTTGTGGGCCTTTTTGGCACCATTATGGGGATTGTGGATGCATTTCATGGGCTCGGCACGGCGGGCGCAGCAACGCTGCGGGCGGTGGCCCCTGGCGTATCGGAAGCCCTGATTACCACAGCGGCAGGTCTTGTCGTTGCCATTCCCGCCGTCATTGCCTACAACCAGTTCACGGCCCGATGCCGGGAGTTCGGCGCCAGAATGGACGATTTTTCGCGCGAACTACTCAACAGCATGGAAGAGTCGGAACTGGCGCCCAATCAAGACCCATTTGAAAGGGAGGCCGCGCGTGGCCTTCACAAGTAGAAGCGGACATACTCAGACCTCACTGGCGGAAATTAACATCACCCCTCTGGTGGATGTGGTGCTAGTGCTGCTTGTGATTTTTATGCTGACGGCCCCGGTACTGCAGTCCGGCATCGACGTCGCTGTTCCGAAAACAAAAACGGTCAAGGAAATTACCGAACAGCGGCTGGTCTTGACGATTGACAAAGACCAACGCGTCTTTCTCGGTGACCAGCCGGTGAACCTTGCTGACCTGCCATCGCGCCTGCATCAGCCGGGCAAAGACCCTGCGCATCAGGTCATTTACCTGCGCGCCGACGAGCGCGTGCCTTTTGGGGCCTTTGCCTCCGTCATGGATGCCGTGAAGCAGGCAGGAATCACGAACATCAGCATTGTGACACAGCCTGTTGAGAACGGCCCGACAAAGTAACACGGGTTGACTCAGCCGGCGAAAAGACACGCGAACCAAACTAGCCATGAGAATCAGCGCAAGAATGAACATGGAACCCGACCGGCTTGGAGGCCCTACAGCGGGCTCCGTTTTGCTCCATCTTGGAATTGCCGGGTTGATCGCGCTGTATGTCTTTTTAGCAGGAAGGTTTCATGGTGGCATTTGGGGAAACAATCAGTCTGCCCCAGGGGCCATACAGGCTACGTTGGTCAGTTCTGCCCCTACACTTCCCTTGCCCAGCGAACAGAAGCCAACAGAAAATGTTTTGGCCACTGAGCACCAGAGTCCAGCTCCAGCGCCACCGGCTCCCCAGAAAGCAGAGCCCATTCCACCTCCGGAAGCCATCCCGGTCCCGGAGAAGCAAAAGCAGCCAAAAGTAAAACAGCAAGCACCGCAAAAACAGGAGAATCCCGTAAAACAGGCCCCCAAAGCGGCCAACCCCAGCCAGAGCAAGCATCCACAGCCTGTGCCCAATCAGAAAAACCGGGCCTACTATGGAGAAGCACAGCAGTCGAATATTCCCCGATCCACCACAAGCAACCCGAACGGCAACAATCCCGTCGCAATCAATGGGGGGGACTTTGGTTCGAGGTTCCCCTGGTATGTGGATTTGATTAAGAGAAAGACTGCGCAAAACTGGTTATTGCAGGAAGTCGCTCCGGGAACTCCGGCAGGAGCGCGAGTGTATTTGTCTTTCATCATTTCGCGCGATGGTTCTCCCAGTCGCATCCGAGTGGAACAATCGAGCGGCTCACCAAGCCTTGACTCCTCATGTCTAAGAGCTGTGCAACGCGTGGATTCTTATGGTCCGCTTCCGGCCGGGTACAGTGGTAGTTCCCTTTCGGTGTCGTACTATTGTGAGTGGCCGGGGTGGTGATCCCGGTACTTTTCGTATTTCAGTCTGCGGGACGGAAGAATGAATATAGGCAAGAAGCATTTGTTAGTGAATTTGCGGATTTTCTTCTCCTTTTTTCTTCTTAGCACCTTTGCTTGTCTGACCGCTTTCGCGCAGGACTGGGTCCGCACCGGCACGAATCTGGGGGCTGCGAAAGTGCGGCTTGCCGCGGCGAATTTTAAGCCTACATCTGCTGACCCTCAGACAAGCGATCTAAAGAACGCCTTTGACACCACCCTTTTTAACGACCTCTCAAACGCCGGAATCTTTGACATGGTTTCAAAGAGCATGGCGCCTCCGCTCATGCCAGGTTCTCCCCAGGAGATGAATCTATCGCAATGGTCTGCACCACCCTCCAATGCAGATATGGTGGCCTTTGGCGCGATCGGTGTGGAAAACGGTAGGGTGACGATATTGGGCTATCTCTTCGACGCGAAGAATCAGCAGTCCCCGCAGATCCTAGGCAAACAATACACGGACATTGCCAACGTCAATAATGTGCGCAATATCGCCCACCGCTTTGCGGATGAAATCATCGCGCGGCTCGGCGGCATTCCCGGTATCTGCGAAACAAAGATTTATTACGTCTCGTCGCGAGGTGGGAATAAAGAGATTTGGGTCATGGATTATGACGGTGAAAATGCTCACCCGCTGACTCACCTGGGCACCATTTCGCTTTCACCAAGGGTCGCGCCAGACAACTCGCGTGTTGCATTTTCCAGCCTGGGGAAAAACGGGTGGTCCATCCGGATGTACTCGCTTTTGTTGAACCGCATGGTGAGCTTCCCCTCTCCCGGAGGGACAACGGTTTCTCCCGCGTGGTCAAGCGATGGATCAAAGTTGGCCCTTTCGGCCTCGATTACCGGTGACCCGGAAATTTACACCATGAACTCGGATGGAACTGGATTACACCGTGTTACTGCATTCCGAGGACCTGACGTATCGCCAGTATGGAACCCAAAGACAAACGCACAAATTGCCTGGGTCAGTGGGCGCACTGGGCTGCCCCAGATTTACATCATGGATGCTGACGGGGCAAATGTGCAGCGCATGACTGATGGCGGATACGCTACCTCCCCCGCCTGGTCGCCAAATGGACAATTTCTTGCCTTTGCCTGGAACCGTAAATATGGTCCGGGCGCGCCGGGTGGACAGGACATTTACATTATGGACATTGCCAGCAAGCGATGGACACAGTTGACCCATGATTCAGGACGCTGCGACTTTCCTTCCTGGTCTCCTGATTCGCGCCACATCGTCTTCCAGCGTGAAGATGGGAACGGAACACAAATCTGGACCATGTTGGCAGACGGAACAGAGCAGCATCAGTTGACCCATGGAGGCTCCAACTCGATGCCGAACTGGAGCTGGAAATAAAATTTTTGCAAGGACTGCGGCAGAACACCTCGCCGCTCTTTCTTGGGTGAAAATGAAAATACAACACTCCTGGAGGAGAATCGTGCAAGTCAATCATCGCAAGTACATCGCTTCCGCAATCAGTCTGGCAGCCCTTTTGGCTGTCGCTGGATGTCATAAGAAAAAACCAGCGCCGCCTCCACCTCCTCCACCGACGGTGTCTGCACCCGCGCCGACGGCTGAAATTACCGTCAATCCCACATCCATTAACGCAGGTGAAAGCGCTGTGCTGACCTGGAAGACGACAAATGCCACGGATGTATCCATTGAGGGCATTGGCCAGGTTGCGACTGCTGGCACCATGAATGTAAAACCGACCGAATCCACCAACTATCACCTGATTGCGCGGGGAGATGGGGGCTCTGCAGACGCCACGGCCCGTCTTACGGTAAACAGCGCGCCCCAGGCAAGCAACATGCAGGAAGAGAACATGGACGATACACTCTTCCATCAGAATGTCCATGACATCTTCTTTGATTACGACAGCTACGAGATCCGCCCGGATGCGCAGCCTACCATTCAGCAGGACGCTGCATTCCTGAACCAGCACCCAAATCTGAAAGTAGTCATTGGCGGATATTGCGATGAGCGCGGCTCTATTGAATACAACCTGACGCTGGGTGAAAATCGCGCCAATGCTGCCAAACAGGCCCTGGTCAATGCCGGAGTGAGCCCAGACCGCCTACGCACAGTCAGTTATGGCAAAGAAAAGCAGTTCTGCACGGACCACACCGAGCAGTGCTGGCAGCAGAACCGCCGTGCTCAGTTCAACATTGACCGTTAATTTGCATCGGTCCCGGCAGCATTGTTTCCCGCAGTGCTGCCTTTTGCTTTTGGGCTAAACTTTGAATCGGGGACTTTCTATGCGAAGGACAATCATCCATCTCACCGCCATCGCCGCACTTGCTGCTTTTTGCCCGGCACCTGACGCTCACGCAGCATCAAAAGAAATCATCCAGTTGCAAACCCAGGTACAAACGCTCCAGGACATGCTGCAGCGTCTGCAACAAACCAGTGATTCGCGTCTGGCCGTGATGCAGCACCTGATTGAGCAGACTGCGGACAGCGTCAATCGTATGTCCCAGACGATGAATGGTATCCAGCAGCAGTTGCAGACCCAGAGCGAGAATGCAGTCAGTGGACAACAGGTATCCGGGCAGATTCAGAGCCTGAACGACTCAGTGGACGAACTGAAGTCACGGATTGCCCGTCTGGACAAGACCCTTCAGGACATCCAGTCACAACTGCAGAATATCAATGCGCAACCTGCACCCACAAATCCAGGACAGCAGCCATCTCCGGGACCGGACGGAGCTGCCGCAATGCAGCAGGCGCCCCAGGCGCCGCCCCTGGACCAGCTCTATCAGGGCGGTATCCGTGACTACAACAGCGCAAAATATGATGTTGCAGCAGGTGAATTCCAGGACGTTCTGAAGTATTACCCGCAAGACAACCTGGCTGGAAACGCTCAGTTTTATCTGGGAGAAATCGCTTACCGTCAGGGTGATTACAAATCTGCAATTAAGAACTATGACGCTGTTCTTGAACAGTTTCCAGGAAACGCAAAGGCCCCTGCCGCCCAACTGCGAAAGGCTGAAGCAGAGCTGGCCTTGAACCAGCGCGAGGCAGGAATCCGGGACATGCGCAGCCTGATCCAGCGCTATCCACAGACTCCCGAAGCGGCGCAGGCCCGCAGCCGACTGAATGGGATGGGTGTTCGCATTACGGCATCCAAACCCTCTGCCTATCGTTGAACAGCGTAGCTTGAAAGCACCCGACTTGGGAGTAGATGTACAACTCCTGTAAGGCCTGCCGTCATCTGAGAAGAAGTCCATGACAAAACTTCATCACGACAGCGATGTTCATAAAGGCGCCGTTGAATCAGAGTCCCCTCGCGACCATACACACGATCCGATGCGGAACCAACTTCCCCATCGTTCAGCCGGGTCTTTCATTAAAGACAGGGAAGACGATCATGACACGGATTTTCCTGAACCTGGCAAGGCCCCGGAACATAGTGGTCAGCACGATTGAGGTAAGGCGAATGTCAGTGCACTAATTTCTTATATCTTCCATAACGCGGACGACTTTAGATTGTTCTTCTGCATGGAGAGGAAGCAAGGGCACTCTGGGAAAACCTCCATAGTATCCATTCAGGTCACAGGCGAATTTAATGCCCGGTATGCCGAACTTCCCGGCTACGACACGAGCAGCTTCAAGAATGCGTTCCTGTTTCAGCATCGCGAGTGCTGGATCATTGTCCTTCCAGGCCATATAAATCTCCTGACAGGCCTGGGGAGCACACGCCCCAAACGCCAGCACGGATCCAGTGGCTCCGGCATCCAACGCTTGCTTTACATTGTCGGGTGAGCCGCTCAGCACCTGAAAGCCGACCTCTTTATGCCGCACCGGGGTCTTCGCCTTCGATGCGATGGCTATGGCCGGTGTGCCCGATTTCAATAATTCTGAGGACGCCAGCGGGCTGCCTTCCGTCTCAAACTGCTTACGCATACGCCCCGTGTAAGCAGTAAAAACATGAGTTACCTCAGTCCTACGCTTCGGAGCATTGCGGGTTGCTGCCACTAACTGGGCAATGCGCTCGATGCTTCCACTGGAATCTTTTATACCGATAATATTCGGATGAGCAGCAAGGTCCGCTACCAGATCTACAGGAAGCTCATATTTCGTAAATTTAGGAATGCTGTAGAGCACTACCGGAAGTGGGGAGCGGTCTGCAATTGTCCGGAAATAGGTCGCCATTTCCAGAGGACGCATCAGAGGGCCATAGTAGCTGGGTGTCCGGACAAGCACGGCATCATAATTGAGGTCCGCTGCGCATTCCGCCAGCTTCAGCGTGGCCGCAGCACTTTCTCTTCCAGTCCCCGCGAGTAGTACCTTCTGCGGAGAAGCAGCCTGACTTGCAGTCCGAAGCACTTCCCGCGACTCATCATCATCCAGCATGACGGCCTCGCCGGTTGATCCCAGGACCACGATCCCGGACACGGGTGCGCGGGAATAGCGCTCGACATTTTCTTCCAGCTTACGTAGATAGAGGCGCCCATCAGCCAAAAAAGGTGTGGTGATGGCGGGGAAAATACCTTCCAGAAGCATTCTTTTATTCTACGGATTCTCGCCAGGAAACGGCGCGGTCTGAGCATTCAGGATGCGCAGGATCCGCGCTTTTACAGAATCATAAGCAGGTTTGCCCGAGAACATCTCATAATCCACATTCCGTCCTCCACCTTCCCCCGTAATCTGGAACTGGCGATCTCCTTCGGCTGCCTGCTGTGGGTGTGCCTGTTCCCAGGACTTCTCGTCAAAATCATTGCTTTCGATATTGAAGGCCCAGATGCGCTTTCCCTGAGGAGCTCTTATGATGAAGCGATAGTAAACATTGAATTTCCCGACAGGCTGAAAAAACTCCACCGCTTCCACGCGATACTGCTTCACAGGAAACATGTCCAGCAGAAAACCGCTGGTTTGCACTGCCTCGGGAGCTTTAGGGTCGGAATGCAGCCTGCGGAGCAGCTCCCGCTCAGCATCCCGCTGCTGGACCCTACCTGCCATAGCATAGGCCACTACGAGAGTCGTATGCACCTTCCAGTTGTTGGGAGAAAGCTCTCTTGCCCGTTCAGCGTACTGGACCGCCAGGCCACCCTGATAAAGCTCCAGTGCTGCCCCTGCGGCATACAAGTTGGCCGCCACGTCGCTGGGATTTTGCTGCAAAGCCTGCTGGAATGCGCTGAGCGCCTGCTGGGGCTGATGGTCTTTCAACGCGGTCAGCCCTTGTTCTAAATATGAGGTCTGGCAAAGTGCGAACGGGGCCAGCATCCCGGCCATCGCGATAAAAAAATCTCGTAATGTCCTCACCCAGTCAACTTAGCACAGAAATACCTGATTTATTTTTGCTCTATCTCTGCTACAATCCGGCCAACAACTGAACCACATGAGACAAAATTCCCTTGCTGCTCTTCTGCTTACGGTTCTTCCTCTGGCAGCCCAAACCACTGCGCAAAAGAATGGGGCAGGTCCCTCCGTGAATCCTCTTGCAGTCCATCGCAATGCCATCGTGATTGATACGCATGCCGACACGACACAGCGTCTGCTGGATGAAAATTATGACCTGGACGGTCCTCTACGAGGAGGAAACCTCAATTTCGAATCAGCCAAAGAAGGCAATCTTGGCGCGGAGTTCTTTTCTATCTGGGTTGAGCCAGACCTTTATAAAGGTCATTATGCCAGGCGGACTTTAGAGCTGATTGATGCCGTCTATCAACAGGCCGCAAAACATCCGGACAAGATGCGCATGGCCTTTACCGCCGATGACATTCTCGCGGCCCATCGGGAACACAAACTGGCTGCATTGATGGGCATTGAAGGCGGTCATTCCATCGAAGATTCACTGGCCTTGCTGCGCGATTATTACCGGCTGGGCGTTCGCTATATGACGCTCACATGGTCAAATTCAAACGGCTGGGCCGACTCATCGGGCGACATCAACAATCCCGCCGTCAACCATACACAGGACGGACTGACGGATTTTGGCAAGGATGTCGTCTATGAAATGAACCGGCTCGGCATGATGGTAGACATCTCGCATGTAGCAGACAAGACCTTCTACCGCGCTGTCATTACCTCACGCGCTCCGGTCATTGCGTCGCACTCTTCGGCGCGCGCTTTATGCAATGCGCCGCGGAACATGACCGATGACATGCTTCGCGCCGTGGCCCGTAGCGGAGGTCCGGACAGCAAAGGCGGCGTTGTCATGGTGAATTATTACGCTGCTTTCATCAGCCAGAAATATCGCGACGCTATGCTGGCCATGGAACCAGAGATTGCCAAAGCCAAGGAAGCATTGAAGGAGCAATATGCAAAAGAAGGCAAACAGGTTACCTATGGTGAACTAGACAAGCTTGAGCAACAGTATCTCGATCGTATTCCCCGCCCTCCGCTCAGCGATTTAATTGACCATATTGACCACATTGCCAAGGTTGCAGGCATTGACCACGTAGGACTTGGCTCTGATTTTGACGGTGTATCCAACCAGCTTCCTGAGGGGATCAATTCTGCCGCCGACCTGCCGAAAATCACCCAGGCGCTCATGGCACGCGGCTATTCAGCGGCAGATTGTGACAAGATTCTGGGCGGTAACCTTTTGCGCGTCATGCGCGAGGTGGAGGCCACAGCAAAACGACTGCAATCCGAACCCGACATCAGGCCCAGGATTTCAGAACAGCAGCCCTTTAAAAAGTGAGGAGCACTTGAAAGACCAAAGAAGAACATGGGTGGCTCTTCCCTCCTTTCGCAGAATTCGCGAGACGCTTGCGTCCGAATCGGATGAATCGAAAAAGAAACCTGGTATGTTGAAATGCCTGGTTCTGTATGGACTGATTTCAGGCGCGTATGTGTTTCACGCCCTCTCCGCTGTGGATAGAAAGGGGCGTAAAACAGCCCGTCAGCTCGCCTCATACCCCCAGGGCACCTATCTTTATCTGATTTTTCGGGATGGCTCTCAGTGCTATGGCCATCTCGGACCATTGTCCGCCACGTCGTTTGCTCTCCGAGAAGTCACGAGAAACGACTTCTCGCAAATCCCCTATAACGATGTCGCATCGGTCCGAGGAGTCACGGCCCCTTCCAGCAACGTTGCTCCTCTTTTTGGCTGGATCCTTCTGGTTTCAGCTACAGCCGCAGTCAAGGCTGCAAGTTAGGTTTTCATCTTCCGCTTCCATGCTGTACCCTAACATTTTGAGACCCGCATGGATGCCGTTTTACGTTTTTTATCGCTCGTAACAATTTCGTTGGCCCTGACGTGTCAGGGCTTTGCGCAGCAAACTACGCCCACTTCCTCCCAGGACCTTCCCGATTCCCCTGAAACACAGGCGCACATCAGCCCTCAGCCGACCGGCCCCACGGCCATCTTTGACACAACAATGGGTCGCATTACCTGCCGGCTCTTTGATCAACAGGCCCCAAAGACTGTCGCTAATTTCGTTGGCCTTGCTGAAGGCACAAAAGACTGGACCGACCCGGTCACGCATCAGAAGATGCATAACAAACCTTTCTACGACGGGACCATCTTTCATCGCGTAATCCCTGAATTTATGATTCAGGGTGGCGACCCAACCGGTACGGGAACCGGCGATCCAGGCTACATGTTCGAAGATGAGTTTGATCCTAACTTGAATTTTGATGTTCCCGGACGGCTGGCAATGGCCAATTCGGGTCCGAACACAAATGGTTCCCAGTTTTTTATTACTGAGGTACCCACGGAACACCTGAATCAGAAGCACACCATCTTTGGACAATGTGATGATTCAAGTATCCTTGTCGTCAAATCCATTGCTCGCGTGCCCCGGGACGATAACGATAAGCCGATTGAACCGGTGGTTTTAAAAAAAGTGACGATTGTTCCCGCCGGACAGGCCCAGCCCGCACCTGCCACAGGTGGTACAAATCCGCAGTGATATCCAGCGACTTTCGCCCTTGCGAAAGACGAGCAACCACAAGCTACGTATTTTCATGAAAAGGAGTTTTATGGCCCGTACATCAGGAACCTACGCCATCTTTAACACCAGCGAAGGGACCATCGTTTGCCGTCTTTTCGAGAAAGACGCGCCAAAAACAGTCAGCAACTTTATTGAACTTGCTGAGGGCACCCGCGAATGGACGCACCCGGTCACAAATAAGAAGAGCAAGGACAAGCTCTATGATGGAACGATCTTCCATCGTGTCATTCCTGATTTCATGATTCAGGGAGGCGATCCTGCCGGTTCAGGTTTTGGAGGTCCTAGCTATCGATTTGAGGATGAAACCAAAGGATCTCCCCACAATTTTGACCGGCCTGGGAAGCTGGCCATGGCCAATGCTGGCCCGAACACGAATGGATCGCAGTTCTTCATCACCGTTGCACCCACGCAGTGGCTCACAGGAAAGCACACAATCTTTGGGGAAGTGGTAGAAGGGCAGGCAGTTGCTGACAAAATCTCACGGGTACCCCGCGGCCCGCAAGACAAACCAGTAAAACCTGTCGTCATTGAATCTCTGGTCATTGAGCGCATCGCTTGAAAAACTGCACCATCAGCCCGGCCGGGGGGCCGCTACGGAAAGATGGGTTTATTCTGACCGGGCTGGTTCATTGCTTCCAGCACTCACACTTAACTGGTGCCGGACATCGTGCCCCTGCACCCAGAAAATCACATCTTCTGCAATATTTGTGGCATGGTCTGCTACCCTTTCCAGGCTTCGCGCAATCACAATGGCATCCAGTGCCTGCGGAGTATGTTGGGGCATGGTGCGCATGACATTCAGCAGAGCATAATGAATGGCTTCATTCATTTTGTCTACGCTGTCATCCATCACGAGCACAGATTCTGCCATTTTGGCATCGGCCTCGATAAATGATTGCAGCGCCCGGCGCACCATAGCAGCAGCAAGTTCCGCCATGCGCGGTATGTCAATCGGCAAATCAATCGCAGAATAGGCCTGAAGGTCGCGCACACGCTCCACGATATTCACGGCCGAATCCCCTACCCGCTCAAGGTCAGCATTGATCTTGATGACAGCCAGGATAAAACGCAGGTCAATGGCCATCGGCTGTTCCATGGCCAAAAGATCAAGTGCCATCTGGTCAATCTCGCGTTCCAGACGGTTGATGGCCATCTCACCACGGTCCACCAGATCGCAGATAGACAGGTCGCGCGTCCTGTACGCTTCCACAGCGCGCTGGATAGACTGCTCGGCCATTCCCGCTACGACCAGCAGCTTCTCTTTCAACTCATCAAGACTCTTGTGGAAACGTAGGCGAGTCATCCAAACCTACCTGTGATGTAATCTTCTGTCCGTTTGTCACCCGGGTTCGTGAAAATTTTGTGCGTTGTATCGAACTCCACCAGCTTGCCGCTCAGGAAAAATCCGGTACGCTCCGCCACTCGGGCCGCCTGCTGCATGTTATGGGTCACGATCACAATGGTGTACTGGGACTTGAGCTGGAAGATTAGGTCCTCGATCTTGGCCGTGGAGACCGGATCCAACGCAGACGCAGGTTCGTCCATCAACAATACTTCAGGGTCAACAGCAAGCGCCCGCGCAATACAGAGACGCTGCTGCTGGCCGCCAGACAGACTGGCCCCAGACTTCTTTTTCAGATCGTCTTTGACCTCGTCCCAAAGCGCAGCATGTTTCAACGAACGTTCCACGACCTCATCCAGAACACGGCGGTTTCGAAAACCATTCAACCTCAGGCCGGATGCGACATTGTCATAAATCGACATCGTCGGAAAGGGGTTCGGCCGCTGAAAGACCATGCCGACGCGTCGCCGTATCTCCACAGGGGACGCATCGCTATAAATGTCCAGCCCTCCGATGCGCACAGAGCCTTCCACCTTGGCGATAGGATTTGTTTCATGCATCCGGTTCAGACAACGGACAAAAGTGCTCTTGCCGCACCCTGAAGGTCCGATGAGCGCCGTGGCCTGATTGGCTGGAATATGCAGGTTGATGTCCTGCAGCGTATGGTTGTTTCCATACCAGGCATTCAGGCCTTGAACTTCAATCCCAACACCCACTTAACTTGCTCCCTTCAAGACGCCGCGGGTCGTCACATAACGCACCAGCGCGACGGACACAACGATTAAAAGAATCAGGACCAGTGCACCTGCCCAGGCCAGACGGTGCCATTCATCATAGGGGGAAATGGCATAAACATAGATCTGGAGAGGCAGTGCAGCAATCGGCTCGTTAATACTCGTACTCCAGAAATTATTGCCAAAGGCTGTAAAAAGGAGCGGGGCCGTCTCCCCTGCTACGCGCGCAAAGGCCAACATACATCCGGTAATTACACCCGGACTGGCGGTCTTCAGCGTAATGGAAAGTACTGAGCGCCAGTTGGGTACGCCCAACCCCAGGGCGGCTTCACGGATAGCATTGGGCACCATCAGCAGCATCTCTTCGGTGGTCCGCGTGATGGTTGGGATCATCATGATGCCCAAGGCCACACCGCCTGCTAGCGCCGAAAAATGCTTTTGCGGCAGAACAATCAGGGCATATACTGCGATACCCATGACAATGGAAGGCACACCGTTCAATACGTCTGCCGTGAATCGGACAAAGTTTGCCAGCTTTCCTCCACGCCCGAATTCTGCCAGATAGATTCCCGCTGCGATCCCCAGAGGGACCCCCAGAAGGCTTCCTAATACGAGCAGCACGGCAGATCCAACAATTGCATTTGCCATGCCCCCGCCGCTTTCTCCTACCGGACGCGGGATTTGCGTGAAGAAATTCAGATTGAGCGAGCTTGCCCCTTTGTAAAGGAGATAAAGAAAGACTGCAACCAGAGGTGCTACAACAATGACCGTGCTGGCCACGGCAATCGCGGTAGCCAGATGGTTGGCAAAAAAACGGCGCCACTGATTGGCCTTTCCGGCCTTGTACCGGCGAGTCGTCATCACACTACCCTCGCCGGGGCACCGCGCGTCACCGCCCAAACCAGTAAACGTGCCAGAGCATTGACCAGAATCGTCACAAGAAAGAGCGCCAGTCCAATTTCGATGAGCGCGCTAAGGTAAAGGTCATCAGATGCCTCGCTGAATTCGTTGGCAATCACGCTCGACATGCTGTACCCCAGCGACAGGAGCGACTTTGCAATTTCAGGCCGATTACCAATGACCATCGTGACGGCCATCGTTTCACCCAACGCTCGCCCTAGTCCCAGAATAATGGCGCCCACAATGCCAATTCGGGCATTGCGCAGCACTCCCATCCGGATCATTTCCCACCGGGTGGCTCCTAAGGCCAGCACGGCCTCACGCTGGGAGTGCGGTACAGCCGACATTACTTCACGCGTGAGCGAGGAAATGATGGGCAGGATCATAATGGCAAGAATCACACCGGCAGCCAGCATCCCAATACCAAAGTTCGGCCCGCTAAAGAGACCTGTCCACCCCAGGGTCTTCATCAAAAAAGGATTGACGTGTTCACGCAGAATTGGCACCAGCACAAAAACTGCCCACAGCCCGTAAACAACGCTGGGGATGGCCGCCAGCAGCTCTGTGAGGAACGAGAGCGGACCACGCAGAACTTTTGGGCACATCTCTGTAAGAAACACCGCGACGCCCACGGCCAGTGGCACAGCAATGATCAGGGCCACCAGTGAAGAAACTACGGTCCCGTAGATAAATGGAAGCGCCCCAAAGTCCCCGGACACCGGGTCCCACGCACTCTTAAAAAAGAAACTTAGACCAAACTTTGCGATCGTCAACCTAGACCGCAGCAGGAGCTGCCAGGCAATCAAAGCTACGATAAAGAAAACACTGAGCGCACAAAACAGCATCAGCCACTTGAAGGCGCGATCACTCCAGGCGGAATTTCCGCGAGACAATAAAAAGGACCGCACCACCGAAGGCGGCTGGTCCGGATTCGATGCCGACGATGATACCGGTGCAGGTCCTGATGGAATCGACAGGCCGGGCACACGAGTTTCCTGGACTTTAAGGTTCACCACCACATAAGCTAAATTAACTTTTTGAAAATCACGTTAAACGCATTGAAAAATAAGAAGTAATTCTTAACAATGGCAAAGGCGCTTTCGCCGCGTTCCAAGACCCTCGGTCCGCTGTCGCACCGAAAGGCCGGACTTAAAAGAAGAGTATGCCGGACATTCTCGCAATTGCCGCACACCGTGACGACGTCGAACAGACGTGCGGCGGTACGTTATTGAAAATGAAGGCACTTGGCTGGAGCACGGCCATACTCGACCTGACCCAGGGGGAAGCAGGCACGCGTGGTTCTGCCGAAGAACGTGCCGCAGAAGCCGCCCAAGCTGCCAGTATTCTTGGCGTTAGCTGGCGCGAAGCACTCGATCTTCCTGACGGCCGGGTGGAAAACACCTGGGAAAATCGCATCAAAATTGTCCGAGTTTTGCGGCAACTTTGCCCACGAGTTGTGATTCTTCCTTACTGGACAGGCCGCCACCCTGATCACTACACCACTTCCATACTAGGCTACGAAGCGTGTTTCCTCTCCGGACTGGCGAAACTCGACACCGGGACCCCGCCACACCGACCTTTCAAAATTCTGTATGCCAGCCTTTACGCGGATGTTCGTCCCAGTTTTGTTGTAGACATTACGCCCTTCATCGAGCAGCGTCATCAGGCCCTCATGGCATACAAATCACAATACAGAAATCAGCCGACAGGCAGCTCTCTCTTTGTCCCTGAGGAGGAAATCCGTGAACGCACCTTTGCCGAAGCAAGGCATTATGGACTTCTCGGTGGCGTTCGTTATGCCGAGCCATTTGTGCAAAAGGAAGTGGGCCTGGTGGAAGACATTATGCAGATTCCTGTGCAATCAATGTAGAAATTCCGCCATCGGTTTTTATCTTTGACTGGACCTATCAGCCGACATATGGCGTGGAACGAGATTGCGCAGTCGCCAGCGTCCGGGCGGGGAGATAGACCTGAACGCAAGCGCCTGTATATTCCGGAAGATCACTGTTCCCAATATGGATGGACCCACCATGCTTCTGGACAATTCCCAGGCTAATCCAAAGCCCTAATCCCGTACCCTGGCTACCCTTGGTCGTAAAAAAGGGTTGAAAGAGTTTGGAAGCCACCTGCGGAGAAATGCCCGCGCCACTGTCATAGATTTCGACGGTAACTCCGGGAGCGCGAGAGTCATTGCCCACAGACCTGCTGATCTGAATCAGAATTTTTCCAGGCCGACCCGCCGCCTCTGCCGCGTTCAGGATGAGATTTGTGAATACCTGGCGCAATTCCGCAGGAAAACCTTCGATGACAATATTGTCCTTATTTTGCTGTGTCACCACGGTGCCTTGATGATCTAATCTGCGACGCAGAAGAAGCAGCACACTGCTCAGCAGTTCGCCAAGGTTTACCTCGACAGGCGCATTCGGTTCACGGTAAAGACTGAGCAAGCTGCGGCTAATTTGCAGAGTACGGTCCAGTTCCTGTTGCGCCATTTTCAGATATTCATCTCTCCGTGCCGCATCTTTTTCCTGCGCCAGCAAATAATGCAAATTACCAATGGAATCCAGAGGATTATGAATTTCATGCGCGATGCTGGCAGCAAGGCGGCCCGCCACTGCCAGCTTTTCGCTGACAGCAAGGGCGGCCTCAGCGCGACGTTTCTCCGTCACATCCCGAAATACGAGGACAATTCCGGTCATCTGGCCATCCTGGCTGAGGATCGGCGCAGCACTGTCATCAATGATGCGGCGGACGCCGTCGCGAGCAATTAAAGCTGTATGATTTGCCAGACCGATGACCTTTTTCAGCCGTCTTACTTTCTCGACTGGATTTTCCGCCGGCTCATTGGTTTCTTCATTTACAATCCGAAAAATTTCGGCCAGCGCACGTCCCGCCGCCTCTTCTTCTTTCCAGCCAGTCAGATCTTCAGCCACAGGATTCATAAACTCAATGGATCCATCGGCCTGGCAGACAATCACAGCATCCCCTATGGAACGCAAAATGGTCCGCAGCTTCTCCCCTCTTTTTTCCAGCAGAAAGAGCGATTGCTGGTAGGCACCAGAGACTTTGTGCAGACGTGATAGAGAAAAGAAGCTGAGCATCAGACCTACCAAGGCTGTCCCTGAAAGAAGCACTACGATCTCACGCCGCTCCTGAGAAATGGTATGTTTCAGCCATTGCTGGCGTGACTGGTCTTCGGCGCGGGCCATTTGCCGGACGGCATCACGCACTGCGTACATCAGCTCTCCGCCATGGCGGTTCAGATTGCGGTTGGTAAAATTCGCCGGTGAAGAAAGTATCGCTTGCGCAAAGGACAGCCAGGTTTCATAGCGCGTCGAGATACGTTCCAGATCTCGTAGTTTCACCGGATCGTCTGCGATCTGCCGGCGTAGTTGAGCAAAGTGTCCCTGAATCGGCTGCGCGGCAGAATAGAAAGGCACCAGCATCATCGCATCTCCAGTAAGCTCGTAACCCCGGAGACCCGTCTCCTGATCAATGATCAGGCTTTCCAATTCAGCAATTTCCCCGCTGATTTCGTCGCTATGGTCCAGCCATCTTTGGGCCTTTTGGGTGGCGGCAATTTGCCAGAGAAGAATGCCCGCCAGGGCCAGCAGAGTCAAAATCGGTACAAAGAACGCCTGCCGTAGTACCCGCTGAAATTCCTGAAGCTTCACTTCCCCCTCTTTGCCGCCAATTGTGATGCTTCCAGGACCTGTTGCATACGATGTAATAACGCCTGAGGACCTTCTCCTTTTGACAGAACATCGTCCACTAACCCTCGAACCTCATCCGGAAGGTCCACACATGCTGTGTGCATGAGAATCGGAACTTTGGGGTCTAGCGCGCGGAGCTTGAGCGCAACTTCGCCTCCGTTCATACCCGGCATCAGGTAATCCAGCAGCACAATCTGTATGGAATGATTTTTGCTCTGAAAGAGAGCCAAAGCTTCCTGCCCGTTGAGGGCAGTAATCACAGCAAATCCGGCATGTTCGAGCAGGGCCTTCCTGATCTGCAATCCAAGGACCTCGTCGTCAACACAGAGGACCGTAAATGGCGCGCTCTTTTCCATCTGCCGGAAGCTGGCTCAAATCCCGATCAAAAGAAGGACTGTTGCCAGAGTATAGCATTCAGGGGCCTGACACCAGAACCCTCATCCTCCCTGCCTAGCAGGGAGTCCAGAAGCCAGCAGACCCGCATGTGTCCCTCCCAGAGGCCGATCTTTCCAGCTTGACCCTGCTGAATTAACAAAACATTAGCATTCCTTTTGCACACCTGGAGTAAGCTGTAGGCGGGTAGCCTGTGAGGTTAAAAACCAGCTTGAGCCAAACAATATTTGTACTTGAGGATGACTCGGACATTTCCCGGTTAGTACAGCATCATCTGGAAGCAGCCGGCTTCGGCGCACGCGTTTACGCGAACCCTTCTAACGTAATTGCTGATGCTGAGCGTCAGCCCCCTCCCTCTTCCTGCTGGACATCATGGTACCTGGAGGAGATGGCCTGGATGTCTGCCGCCGGCTCAGGAACCATGCCGCTTTGAGCACTGTGCCCATTATCTTCCTGACTGCGCGCGCCTCTGAAAATGACCGCGTGCTGGGACTGGAAATGGGTGCGGATGATTACATCACAAAGCCGTTTGCTCCCAGAGAACTGCTGGCCCGTGTAAAGGCCGTGCTGCGCCGCTTTGAACGTCCCTCCACACCCTCCATCATCAGCTTTGAGGACATCGTCATAGACGCCGGGGCCATGCAGCTCAAGGTTCGTGGTGAAATTGCCACTACCACGGCTACTGAATTCCGCCTGTTGGATTATCTGGCCCGCCATCCAGGACGCGTTTTCAGCCGCGACCACCTGCTCGATGCTGTCTGGGGTGATGCCCGCTTCGTTACGCCGCGGTCCGTGGATGTTTACGTGCGCCGCATCCGTGAGAAAATCGAAACGGATCCGGAGAACCCCCGGTATCTCAAGACAGTACGTGGTGCCGGATATCGTTTTGAGATTCCCCGGCCCGTACAGTAGTGCCAGATGCCGTGGCATACCATCTTGTCCAGGACCTTCTGAGTGCTACGGGCAGATGAGGGCCTACACCACTCCGCAGCATCGATAGGATCGCAGCACTTGTGAAAATGCGAAAAGTATTCACGAAACTGCTTCTCTCTTTCGTATTTGTGCTGCTTGCCGGTACTGCAATTTTCGATCTTTCTTTGCGGCCCATTCTTGAACGCACCATAAGGGAACAGCCCCATGGAGCACTGGACCTACTGCTTGCCTCTTTCCTGGCGCTGGCGGCAGCAACATTGCTGGCGGCTTTTCTGACCGGACGCATCTCCCAAAGACTGGACCGTATTGTTCTTTTTGCCAACCGAATTGCCGCTGGCGATCTTTCCGCCCGCCTGCAGGAAGAAAATCTGGACGAACTCTCGGATGTGGCCCGCGCCCTGGACATGACGGCCAGCCGCCTGGAGCAGAGCTTCCGTGAACTAGAGGCCAGCCGCCGGGAACTGACCGCGCTGCTCGACAGCATGCAGGAAGCTGTTGTGGCAGTAAATGCCCAGGGACAGATCATCTGGTCGAATGCTGTGATGCAACGCATCTGCGCCAGTGCTGTGCGCGAGGGCCGCCGCCTGGTAGAGCTGGTCCGCGATCCCGATGTCCTCAGCTGCGTGGAAGGGGCGCTCAGACAAAGAGTGAATTTTACCGGCAAGGCCTTAAGTGTGGCCCCTGGCAGAATTTTTGAAGTCAACGCTGCGCCTACTCCGGAGGGAGGCGCTGTAGCGGTGCTCCACGACGTAACCAGTATTGAGCGCGCGGAAAAGACAAGACGCGATTTTATTGCCAATGTCTCCCACGAACTGCGCACACCCTTGACCTCGATTTCCGGATACGTGGAAACGTTGCTCGAAGGCGGAGAAAAACTCTCTTCTCAGGCCCGTGAGTTTCTTGCCATTATCCTGAAAAACGCTACACGCATGAACCGCCTTACCGAGGACCTTCTGGCGCTTGCCAGTGTAGAATCTGGCGACTATAAGCCTGCTCTGCAACCGATGCGTGCCTCAGCGCTGGTCGAAGATGCCATCGATTCTCTGACAGGAATTGTCCTTGATTCTGATGTGACGCTGGAAGCCTCTGAGACGACGGAGACCTATGTCATGGCTGATCCGGATGCCTTAAACCAGGTCTTCGGAAATCTCATAGAAAATGCTCTGAAGTATGCTCGGTCCGGCAAGCGTATCGTCATCGGATCAAAAGACCTCGAAAACGCTGTTGAATTTTTTGTGCGTGATTTTGGTCCGGGTATTGCTTCGGAACACCTGGATCGCATCTTCGAACGCTTCTACCGCATAGACAAGGCCCGTTCCCGCGAGTCGGGTGGAACAGGACTAGGACTGGCCATTGTGAAGCACATCATTCTCGCCCACGGGGGAACGATTCGTGCCGAAAGCGAGCTTGGCTCTGGAGTAACTTTCTACTTTACCCTTCCAGTCTCTCAGACAAAGAAATCGTCCTCCAGTGACCCCGTCACACAAACAGTCAACCCATAAGCCTCCCGGAAGGCTTTTTCCACTAATTCACCAATCCGTAAACGGGCTGTAACAATCTCTGCCAAAAATAACTTTGTAGTTTTGCTAACCAGAGGGGGAGTTCTCAGTGAAAAAAAGTACGCTTTTGGCTGCTGCATTCGTGGTGTGTTCAGCAGTTGCAGGCCATGCTCAAAAAATCAATGGAGCTGGCGCAACCTTTCCGTATCCCATTTATTCCAAATGGTTTAGTGAATACAGCGCCCAGCATCCCGGTGTTCAGATTAATTATCAGCCAATCGGAAGCGGCGGCGGGATCCGGCAGGTGACCAGCGGCACGGTCGACTTTGGTGCCAGCGATGGCCCGATGAGTGATGAACAGCTCAAGGCATCCAAAGTGAAGATTGTCCACATACCTACTGTGCTTGGCGCAGTCGTACCCATTTACAACCTGCCTGGAGTCAATGCGGAACTGAAGTTTGCTCCCGATGTTCTGGCAGACATCTATTTGGGCAAAATCAATAATTGGAGTGACGCGCGCATTGCAAAAGACAATCCTGGCGTTAAGCTTCCCAATACAGACATTATTGTCGCCCATCGCTCCGATGGCAGTGGTACGACCTATATCTTTACCGACTACCTCTCCAAAGTCAGTACAGATTGGAAAAATTCCGTAGGGCGCAATACCGCCGTAGCGTGGCCGAAAGGCATCGGAGGAAAAGGCAACGAAGGGGTTGCAGGTCTGGTCCGCCAGATGCCAGGAGCAATTGGCTACGTAGAGTTGATTTACGCACTCCAAAATAAAATTCCCTTCGGATACGTAAAGAACGCTGCCGGCAATTGGGTCAAGGCAAGCATCGAAGGGGTCACGGAGGCCGCTGCCAGCGTCAAGCAGATGCCTGCCGACTATCGCGTTTCCATCACCAATGCCCCCGGAAAAAATGCCTACCCCATCGCCAGTTTTACCTGGTTGCTGATCCCAAATCCTGCGCCCAATGCTGAAAATGGAAAGGTCATCAAAGATTTCCTTAACTGGATGCTGGACCATGGGCAGTCCGAAACGAGTTCCCTCTACTATGCTCCACTGCCGGAAAACGTAAAGCAAAAAGTGAAAGCCACGGTTTCACAGTTGAAGTAACAGCATTGCAACTGTAAACAAAAAGACGCCGACACTTGCGGCGTCTTTTGCTTTTATGGGTTCCTTTGCTCTCCATAGTTCTTCTGAAAACTGTACTGGCCTGTTTCTGGCTTTGGCCTGCAGCCGCCTTGCTATCCTGTAGATATGATTCCCACACTCGAATGGACATCTCAGGGGGTCCGCTTTTTAGACCAGACAAAGCTTCCTCTGGAAGAAACTTATGTTCTGGCGACCAGCTACCAGCAGGTCGCAGAGGTCATCGTGACCATGGTAGTGCGTGGTGCCCCGGCAATCGGAGTTTCAGCCGCCATGGGCATTGCCCTTGGTATCCAGCAGAGCCAGGCGGCTACCCTTGAAGAGCTGGAGGCCGACTTTGAACAGATCGCTAAAACTCTGGCCTCCACCCGTCCTACTGCTGTAAATCTTTTCTGGGCCATCGACCGGATGAGGGCCCGCTTCCGAACCTTGCTGGCCCAGCCTGAGAGAACGCACCAAGCAATTACCGAAGCGCTCGTCCGCGAAGCCCAGACGATGTACGAGGAAGACATCGCCGCATGTAAGGCGATGGGTGCCTACGGGGCCGCTCTGTTGCCCGCCGAAGGCGGGGTCCTGACCCACTGCAACGCCGGTGCGCTGGCTACCTGTGGATATGGCACAGCGCTTGGAGTCATTCGTGCTGCTGTCGAGCAGGGGAAAAAAATCCACGTTTTTGCCGATGAGACCCGTCCTTTCCTGCAGGGAGCGCGCCTCACGGCCTGGGAGTTGCTGCACGACAGGATCCCTACGACAGTAATCTGTGACAATATGGCCGCCAGTCTCATGCGACAGGGTAAAATCCAGGCGGTAGTTGTCGGAGCCGACCGCATCGCCGCAAATGGCGATGTTGCCAATAAGATTGGAACCTACAATGTTGCCATTCTGGCCAAAGAGCATGGAATCCCTTTCTATGTTGCAGCTCCCTGGTCCACGATTGATCTGGATACAGCTTCAGGCGCTCTGATTCCGATTGAACAACGGCCAGCGGTGGAAGTCACGCATCATGCCGGCAAACAACTCACCCCAGACGGTGTCGGCATTGAAAACCCGGCCTTTGATGTAACTCCAGCCAAGTATGTGACTGCCATTATTACGGAACGAGGGGTTCTTCGGCCTCCTTATATAGAGTCCCTGGCAGAGATCGAGGCACAACCAGCCTGATTTTCCAGAGAGAATAGGTGGTTCATGGGCCCCCGTCCTCTGCCCACCGGATAGGCCTCTCTCAAGGCCTGGGTCACCCAGGCCTTGGCGGCGAGTACCGCGTCCTCCGGGTTTTTCCCAGCGATCAGACCACAGAGCAAGGCTGAGGAAAGCGCGCATCCGGTGCCGTGCGTCGAATTTGTCCTGACCCACTCACCCTCAACCCAGAAAGACTCTCCGGAAGAAAGGAGCAGATAATCGTCAGGCCGCTCCAGATGACCACCGGTAACCAGGACGTTCAGGCCAGGACATGCTTCCCGCAATCTCGCCGCCGCCTCCGGAATCCCTTCCCGACACACGGAACCGGCCTGAGTCAAAACCGCCAGCTCATCCAAGTTTGGCGTAATCCATCCTACGCAGGGAAATAACTCTTCAACCATTCTCTTCACTCCACCAGGACTTAACAGCTCCTTTCCCGAGCTGGAGCGTATGACAGGATCCAAGACAATCTTTTCTCTGGGAAACCGACTTGTAGAGAGAAAGGCCGAAACCTCGCCTACGATTTCCGGTGTGGCCAGCATCCCCATCTTCACCCCATCGGGAACAACGTCCTCAAAAAGGCATTCGAGGCTCTCACGGACCTGACCCGCACGCACAGGTTCGACCCGTTTCACCCCCAGGGTAGATTGCACGGTAAGCGCACTGATACACGCCATCCCGTAAACTCGATGTGCGGCAAACACCTTTAGATCTGCGGAGATACCAGCACCGGAGGAGGGGTCAAATCCGGCAATCGTCAGTGCAATCGGGCGAGAGCCACCAAGGGCGGCGCGGTTCTCCTGGCCATGATGGGCAGCCTGGTCCATTCTTCCACCATCCTACAATCCACGAGGGGTTTCTCGCCTCGTGTGTTGATGGCAAGGTCCTTAAAGCCGAGTCCCCTGTACCATAAAACAGAAAGTTTTGCAAGGAAAAAATCCCGCAAGTATCGATTTTTGTTTGACTTAGGTCATCTGCCTTCCTAAAATAGAGCAAGGAGGAGTATGACCGCTATCGCAAACGATACGACCAGACGAAATCCAAAGCTTTCGACCTATGCCAGCGTTTTTCTTGCTGCTGCTGTGAGTCTTTTCAGTCTCAAGGCAGGAACTCCGACCTCTGCAAACCATCAGCCCTCTGTTGTTCCGGATCAAGGACCGGAAGCAAAAAAAGTGCCCGGCAAGCGTCATTGGTATCAGATTGGCCGCGCCTCATGGTACGGAGAGGACTTTCAGGGTCAGCAGACAGCAAGTGGCGAAGACTATGACATGAACGGGCTTACTTGTGCGCATCGCAGCCTGCCCCTTGGCTCTTTGGTCCGTGTGACAAATCTGAGAAATCATAAATCCGTCGTGGTCCGCGTGAATGACCGCGGCCCGCTACCGCAAAGTCGCATTGTGGACCTCTCTTACGCTGCTGCCCGCTTTCTCGGTTTCAGCAACAGGGGTACGGCCCCGGTCCGCCTGGATCTGGTAGACAAGAAGCGTGATCTGGCCCAGTTGAGCTATCCTTTCTCCCCGGCCACCGCAAAGCCGTAAAATCATCGTTAAGATGACAGAATTGAAGAACTCACAGGGGAGCCCTGCGCTTCAACGCCCATCTCCGCGGGAAAGACTGATCCTGGCGCTGGACTTTCCCTCAGCCGACCAGGCTTTCGACCTGATCCAAAGGCTTGAAGGCTGCTGTCAATGGTTTAAGGTCGGGTTAGAACTTTACCTCAGCGCCGGCAATCATCTTGTTCAGGCACTCAAAGACCTTGGATTTTCTGTCTTTCTTGATCTGAAACTACACGATATTCCCAATACGGTGGCTGGCGCGGTGCGTTCTGTCTCAAAATTGGGGGCCGATCTGCTTACTGTTCACGCTGGCGGTGGTTTGGCCATGTTGCAGGCAGCCCGTGAAGCGGCATCCTGCCCGAATGCGCCCAAGCTACTGGCTGTGACGGTCCTCACAAGCATGGATGCAAGCCAGCTTGCTGCGGTCGGAGTCAGTGGATCGCCAGCAGAGCAAGTCCTTCGCCTGGCAAATATAGCTCACACAGCGGGAATTACCGGTCTGGTATGCAGCCCTGAAGAGGCCGCTCGAATGAGGAGGGCTCTCCCTGGTTCTTTGTTAGTGACCCCGGGCATCCGGCCCGCAGGCGCAGACACAGGAGATCAGAAACGGATTGCCACCCCTGCAGCCGCCCTGGCCGCAGGCGCAGATTATCTGGTTGTAGGCAGACCCATTACTCAGGCCCCAGATCCGGCCAAGGCCGCCCAGCAAATTCTGCTGGAAATGGCCAGCGTCGGCCTTCCCGGTTAAAAGACCCTGACTCAGTTGTTATCGTCCCGCCGATGCAGTGTAGGACGGTCGTCACCGCTCTGCCCTGCGTTTGGATCGGCACTGGTGCGGCGGAGAGTCGGCTTGTTGCTCTTTGTATCCAACAACTTACGGCGATTTTCAATTCGTGCCAGCCGGGCCTTCACGTCATCGAACTCAGAAGTAGTCACCAGATACTCATCCTTAGCAGGCAGGATACGGGCGATTTCTTCCTGCGTATGCTCAATCCGGTCTGGAGTTTGCGGGTGGGTAGAAAAGGCCTTAGCTACCGCTCCGGGTTTGTGCTTTTCCAGGTTCTGAATCTTCTCAAAGAAGGTCACGAAGGCCTGTGGATCATAACCGGCCTTATACATATATTGCACACCAAGGTAATCGGCCTGGGCCTCGAATTCCCGTGAGAACATCAGGAAGGTCATAGGAATGGCAAAATTGATCGCCTCGTAGATTCCGTATCCGGTCCATGTATAGCCGGTCATCATAATGACCGGAATCGCACCAATTTGCGCATAGTTCATGCGCGTCTGCTCCCGTGCCGCATGGTGGGCGCAGACATGTGCAACCTCATGCGCCATCACCCCGGCCAGTTCCGCCTCTTCGTCGGCGGCCAATATCAGACCTGAATTTACATAGAAAAAGCCGCCAGGCAAGGCCATGGCATTGATCTCGTCCGTATCAATCACTTTTATGGTGAAAGGCACCTTGCAGTCGGAATTGCGGACAATATTTTGCCCGATACGGTTTACATATTCCGTAACCACCGGATCGGTGACCATTTTTGTGCTCTTCTCAATCTCATCGGCCGCGGACTTCCCCATTTTGATCTCGGACTCGGTCGAATACCAGTTTCCTAGTCCGCGTCCTCCAATGTTTCTCGTTCCAATTGCATTCACATCGTCAATGCTGCCTTTTTTGACGTGTACCTCTGCAGGTTCCTGAACCGGGAGTGAGTTTACGCTTTGCGAATTGTCTTTGTTGTTTCCCTGGTCCTTTGTCTGGTCCTGTGGCAAGGTTGGCGGTGTGCTCCCAGGAGGCTGTGGCGTATTCTTCTGCTGTTGCTGGGTATCTGCTGGAGCAGATTGGCCCGTGGTCTGTGCACCTTGCGACGTGGTGTTGCTTTGCGCAAAAAGCACAGGTGTGACTGCGAGACCAGCAGCCAACATGAGGTGAGGAAGCATTTTGTTAAGAGTCGCCTTGGCCATGAAGCACACTCCTGTCCTTATAGACGATAGTATCCTCCTTTTTGTCAGCTTGTGCTTGGATGGTCTGCCATACGAAAATTCAGGCCTTTCATGCCATCAAAGCTGCATCAAGATGCACTTGCCAGCAGGTGGTCCAGGAAAGGTCACCTTGTAGAAAAGCCAGGCTCTTCGGCACCCGAAAGCGCAGGCTGGGGCGCAAATGAACCGAGGACAACACCAACGCCTCAGGAAACACTGGATTGGTCAGATTGCTACCAAGCAAACCATGTAACATTCTCTCGTGCACTACACAGCAAGCCAGGTACTGAATACTTTCCGCTTTGATGTAATCTCGCTCTTTTTTGGTGCTGCCTTCGCGACCACAGGAATACTTTCGTTGGGGGTCCTTCTGGCCCGTCGCAGATTTGAGGCCCTGCTTTTCTGGCTGGCCCTCTTTGCAATTCTGTATGGCGGGAGACTCTGGATGCAGACCGGAATCGTATCTCTTCTGGCATCCCCATCTCCGTATTTTGTCCGGTTTCAGGCGGCGACGAACTTTCTGGTTCCGGTCCCAGCTTTTTTCTTTTTTCAGGCTACGGGATTTCTTGGCCGCCTGGGCGACTATATCGCCTACACCGCCACCCTCCTGCAATCAATACTTGTCGTTGGAGCACTGTCAGGAGTAAGCCTGCCTCACCTATACTTTGCAAACAACGTCATCGTCATTGCAGCGCTTGTACTGCTTCTGTTCCAATCCTTCCGCACCGTCTCACCTGCTCGGGACCTCCGCATCGTGCGTAATGGTCTGCTGATTTTCATCGCTTTTGCGCTATGGAACAATGTCGGCAGCCTCCTTGGCTTCCTGCCCAATCTTGAGAAGTATGGCTTTGCAATTTTTCTGGTTTGTCTTGGCTATGTGGCCGCCCGACATACATTCGAAAGAGACCAGCAGCTCAATGAACTGCAAAAAGAGTTGGACATCGCCCGGCGGATTCAGCTTTCCGTTTTACCCAAGGATTTTCCGCGTTCACGGTATTTTCGTATCGCGGCACACTATGCTCCGATGCGCTCGGTGGCAGGCGATCTCTATGATTTTCAGGTGTTGAATGAAAAGCAAGCGGGCGTTCTCATTGCAGATGTCTCCGGCCATGGGGTTCCAGCCGCACTGATTGCCTCGATGGTAAAAGTCGCATCGACATCCCATCGGAAAGAATCCAGCAGCCCCTCACGGTTTTTGAGTGCGCTGAATACAACACTTTGTGGTAACACCCAAAACCAGTTTGTCACGGCCGCCTTTGCTTATCTCGACGCAGAAGAGGGCGAGCTCCGCTATGCTGCTGCGGGACACCCTCCCATGCTTCTGCTTCGTGAAGGGCAGACCATAAAGATTGAAGAGAATGGCCTTATGCTGGCGCTTTTCCCTACCGCTGAATACACCCAGACCAGCTGGAAGCTCCGTGCCGGAGACCGAATGGTCCTTTATACGGATGGAATCGTAGAAGCCATGGATGCAAATGAAAACGAATTTGGGACCGAGAGACTCTCTTCTCTCGTATGCAAAACCGCGCACCTTACCCACGCTGAGGCCGCCAACCACATCATGTCATCTGTGAAAAATTGGTCCGTCTCGCAGACTGACGACCTGACTGTTCTCGTCTGCGATTATATGCCCGGTCATTGAAGGTCCCGGGAATTCTGATGCAGTCCTTCCGGGACCCGGTCATACGCAACAACGGTCGTTTTATTTATGTCTGTGCCGAGGCTTCCTGCAGCACCTCTTCCCTTACCTGCTCGTCTCTCTTTTCTTCAGCCCGAGAGGAAGGCAGCGCCACAGCCAACACATCTTCAATATGTTTGGCGTAGTGAATGTTCACCCCCTCCACCTGCTCTGGAGTCAGATCTTCCTCAACGTTCTGCTTGTTTTCCGCAGGGAGGATCACGTCTTTGACTCCAGCGCGTTTGGCTGCCAGGAATTTCTCCTTGATGCCGCCAACGGGAAGCACGTTCCCACTCAGGGTAATTTCACCCGTCATCGCCGTCAGCGGACGTACCGGCGAATCTGTCAATAGGGACACCAGAGCAGTCGCAATCGTGACGCCTGCAGAAGGTCCATCTTTGGGAATTGCACCAGCCGGCACGTGCATGTGAAGGTCCATGTCCTTCATGAAATCTTCCGTCAGTCCCAAAGCCTTGGCATTGGAGCGCACCCAAGTGAGGGCAGCCTGCATGGACTCCTGCATGACCTGTCCAATCTGACCGGTCATTGTGAATCCGCCTTTGCCCTTCATCCTGTTGGCCTCAACAAAAAGTACGTCCCCTCCTGCCGGCGTCCAGGCAAGCCCCACGGCCACACCGGCACGCCGGGTGCGTTCTGCGATCTCCGTGTCCACGCGGACTTTAATGCCACCCAGAAATTCATGGATGACCTCTTGCGTTACCACGAGCTTTTCCGTTTTTCCCTCGGCAATGCGGCGCGCCTGTTTGCGGCAAATCGTGCCAATCAATTGTTCAAGTTTGCGGACACCAGCTTCTCTGGTATAGTGCCGCACAATGTAAGAAACAGACTCTTCCGGAAACTCAATATTCTCCGGCTGAATGCCGTTTTCCTTAATTTGCCGCGGAATCAGATAACGGAATGCAATGTGACGCTTTTCCTCTTCCGTATAGCCCTGAAGCTCGATGATTTCCATACGGTCCAGCAGCGGGGCCGGCATCGTGTCCAGCATGTTGGCGGTGCAGATAAACAAAACCTTGGACAAATCAAATGGCTGGTCTAGGTAATTGTCACGGAATGTGCTGTTCTGCTCCGGATCCAGGACCTCCAGAAGAGCGGAGGCCGGATCCCCTCGAAAATCACGTCCAAGCTTGTCTACTTCGTCCAGCATGAAGACAGGATCATTCGCTCCAGCGCGGCGCAGGTTCTGGATGATCTGCCCTGGCAGCGCACCGATATAAGTGCGCCGATGTCCACGCAGCTCGGCCTCATCATGCATTCCACCCAGAGAAATGCGTTGGAATTTACGGTCCAGGGCGCGCGCAATACTGCGCCCCAGAGAGGTTTTACCCACACCCGGAGGGCCGACAAAGCAGAGAATGGGCCCTTTCATGTCTGGCTTAAGCCTGCGAACAGCAAGATAATCCAGAATCCGGTCCTTCACCTTCTTCAAGTCATAGTGGTCTTCGTCCAGGATCTCC
Source organism: Pseudacidobacterium ailaaui (assembly GCF_000688455.1). Lineage (NCBI taxonomy): Bacteria > Pseudomonadati > Acidobacteriota > Terriglobia > Terriglobales > Acidobacteriaceae > Pseudacidobacterium > Pseudacidobacterium ailaaui. The sequence goes on along the minus strand of NZ_JIAL01000001.1, from coordinate 2,759,089 downwards.
TTTGCCTTCGCGATGTCTACTTCCCCGCCTGAAGACTTTGACCACGGAAGTGCCGCGAGCCACTCAATGTAATTGCGCGTCAGTGAATAATCGGCAGCCATGGGAGACATCCTCGATAACCGATTCAGCTCCTTGAGTGCCTCTTTTTTGGTTTCTTCCGGCATCCCGGCAGCTTCAATCTTCTGCTTGAGTTCTTCAATGTCCTTCTGGCTCTCGTCCTGCTCACCGAGCTCCTTCTGAATGGCCTTCAGTTGCTCGCGAAGATAGTAGTCCCGCTGGGACTGCTGCACTTGGTCCTGCACTTCAGACTGGATCTTGTTGCGTAATTGCTGGACTTCAATCTCCTTGACGAGATGTTTATGCAGCTTTTCCAGACGGGCGCGAACGTCCGGTGTTTCCAGCAACTCCTGTCGGTCCGGTGTGGTGAGAAACGGCAGGTTCGCCGTAACGAAATCACTTAGCCTGCCCGGATCTTCCATCTGGGCGGCAATGGTAGAAAGCTCATCCGAAAGCGTAGGGGAGGAGGCGACGATTTGCTGGAATTGCGCCAGAATATTGCGCTGCAATGCCTCCAGCTCCGGACCACCCTCGGCTGGTACATCCCCAATGGGATCAACGTGGGCCATCATGAATGGTTCGGTCTGGGTAAACGCCCCCAACCGGACCCGTTCCGTCCCCTCTGTGAAGACAAACAAGCTTTGATTGGGCATTTTCACGACCTTATGTACGGTCGCCATGGTCCCGAAAATATGCAAATCGGCGGGCTGCGGAGCATCCTGATGCGCGTCCCGCTGCGCTACCACCACGATGGTCTTCTCATCACCGAGAGATTGGATCAGCTGAATGGAGCTCTCCCGCCCCACAGTAAGAGGCAGCACGGCATGGGGGAACAACACGGTATCCCTGACCGGCAGAACGGGCAATACCCTGCCTTCATTGCGGCTCTCACGTTGTTTTGGATTACTTGGGTGGATGACGCTAAGAAAATCACTAGCCATGAGTGTCTCTCTATCAGATTACATGATCTGATTACAGTTAATTACTACCTTTTGATTCATACCAAAGAAAAAAGTCGCAATCTGGAGACGATTTGAGCCTCTGGAGCATGACCTGCTTCTAACATGCTTTAGATGCACTCTTAAGCTATCGGCAGCAAGTGTCCTGAAATCAATCTCCTCATGCCAGTCGCTCGCCAGATCGGTACCGCCCAAGCTCCTTGACCATCGAGCAGGCCTGCGAGAGCAAATGGAAAACCGTATCGGCCCGGGTCTGCGGAGGCAATTGGTAGTCAGCATAGAAGACGTACTCCCAGGGCTTGCCTTGCACAGGGCGTGACTCAATCTTGGTCAGGTTGGTGCCATGCCGGGCAAAGATCTGGAGGGCGGAAACAAGGGTCCCCGGACGATTTTCGACGGTAAAAGCCAGGCTGACCTTGTCAGCATCTTCCGAAAGCTGCACATCTTCCTTACGTCGTACGACGTAAAAGCGTGTGTAGTTCTCCTGGTTATCTTCAATGCCCTGGGCCAGCACCTGGGCATCGTAGTACTCGGCCGCGCGTGTGCTGGCGATGGCTGCAATTTTAGGGTCCTGTAGCTCCATCAGATGTTTCACGCTCCCGGCCGTGTCGTAAAAAGGCGCTGCCTGCAGATGGGAGTGTTGTGCAAAGAAGGAGCGGCACTGGGCCAATGCCACTGGATGGGAATATACCCGCTCGACCTGACTCAGGGTTGCTCCTGGAACAGCAATCAGATTGTGGCGGATGCGCAGCAGACCTTCGCGCTCAATGGCTACAGGAAATTGAAGCAACAGATCATAATGCTCGGTGACGGGGCCTGCAAGGCTGTTCTCAATGGGTATGACCGCAGCTTCCACCTGTCCTTCCAGAAGGGCCCGGAAGACATCGGAGGAAAGAGCGCACGGCAGAATGGTTGCCCTGGGAAGCATTTTTTCTGCTGCTTCATGACTGAAAGAGCCTGGCTCTCCCTGAATTGCGACCTTCATTTTTACGTTCTCCTGATGAAATGCTGCCATAGCGCGGCAACCCGGAATGCCACCAACCGCACCATACCACACCATAGGAGAAAGAAAGTTTATGCTATGGACGATTTTTGTGATTCTTCTGGTGCTCTGGCTGGTTGGGCTAGTGAGTTTTCATGCAATCGGCTGGTATATCCATATTTTGCTGGTCATCGCATTGGTTGTTTTGCTGATCCAGCTGATTACGGGCCGACGCGCGGTGTAGGATCTTCTGCTTCAGTCCCGGACGACCTACCGATATCACCCTACCAAATCAACACCTGCCTCACTCTTGAGGCCCGAAGGAGAATGTTATGAATAAAGAGCAAGTAAGCGGCAAATTGGAACAGGCAACCGGCAAAGTGAAGGAGAAGCTGGGAGAGACCCTTAACAATCAGCGGCTGGCAAACAGCGGCGTAACGGACCAGGTAAAGGGTGCCGCTAAGGAAGTGGCAGGAAATATCAAAGAAGCTGCCAAGGACCACTACGAGAAGCAAAAAGATGAGAAGAAGGAACATGCAGACCATCTTCGGGAACGCATCTCTGAGAAGACACAAGACATCAAGGACCACATCAACCAAAAGATCGAAGAACACAAAAAGTCAGCTTAAAAAGTCAGCTTAATTGAAAGCCGTCTGGGTTGATCTGAAGGTGGCGCGAGACCAGGGATATCGCCGTGTTCCTTGTTCCGCGCCCCTTCTGTTTTTCAGGAAGAGCGCAATAAGAGGTCGGCAGCCACAAAGACAAAGAACACAATAGAGATCATGCCATTCATCGTGAAAAATGCTGCATTCAACCTGCTCAGGTCCCTTGGCGACACAATCAGATGTTCGTAGAGGAGCAAAACTGCAACCAGTACGATTCCTGCCAGCGCGATCGGACCTAAAACAAACAGCTTCACCATCCAGAGAAGCAAAGCCAGCATGAGGACATGCAGGATTCGCGCTATCCAAAATGCGTTTGCAATGCCAACAGTTGCAGGAATGCTGTACAGATGATGTGTGCGATCATGCTCCGCATCCTGGCAGGCGTAGAAAACATCGAAACCAGCCACCCAGAAGAGGACCGCAACAGTCAACACCACAATCCGCCAGTCCAGGCTGCCTCGAATGGCAATCCAGGCCGCTGCTGGAGCAATCCCTAACGACAAACCGAGAACCAGATGGGACCAGCGTGTGATGCGTTTGGTATAGGAATAGAACAATAAGATGGCGAGAGCAACAGGGGACAGCAGCAATGTGAGTCTGTTTAATTGCCCTGCGGCCAGAATAAAGAATGCTGCCATCAAGACAGTAAAAACAGCGACGAACCTGCGCGACAGCAGGCCTGCGGGAATCGCACGGTTTGAAGTGCGTGGATTGATTGCATCCAGGTCAGCATCAGCCCAGCGATTAAAAGCCATCGCGGCCGAGCGGGCAGTCACCATGCAGACAATGATCCAAAAAAGCTGGTGGGGATGTGGCCATCCATGCGCGGCAAGCATAGCACCGGTTAAGGCAAAAGGCAGCGCAAAAACAGAATGCTCCCATTTAATCATTTCCAGCGTAATACCGACGCTGCGCAAAACGGCCATCTTGTCTATAAAAATTCCTTTCTTTTCCTAGTTTAAGCCAGAAAAAAGGCCTCGTTTTGCGCGAGGCCCTTTGGTGGCTGAAGGCAAATTTCTTTTTCATTTCTTTTCTGGCTGGCCGGCAACCTGAAGGTCATTCGTAACACTGAAGACTCCCGGGACTGAGTTGGCACGAATACCGGCCGCCTCTTTGTCTCCCTGATTATCCACAACACCGTAGAGTGTCACATGACCATTCTGGACAGAAATGCGGATAGGCTTAGCGGGGTCAATTGCATATTTATTCAGGCTGGGAAAGCCGTAGATGGCCCGAAACACTGCGATCCTGATCCGATCATCCATCGGAGATACGGGATCTACCTGAATATCGTTGATGACATCTTTCACTCCAGGGGTGTTTGCAGCCACGGCAACCGCTGAGTCGGCATCTACCGGACCGTAGGCATGTCCTCCCAGCGTCACGACTCCATTGTGTACACTCACACTGATTGCATTGAATGGAGTGACGTCGCGAATGATCATGCTATCTCCCGGATAACCTACGCGGTCATACATGATGGCCTTGATTAGCTTGTCCTGGAGCTGTTGGTCGGGAACCTCTGGCCCTGCTACCTCAATATCATTCTCAACACCCTTCACATTTTTCACTCGATGCACTCGGCGGTCAGCATCGAGTTTGGTGTCATAAACGTCCACGGTCCCTGAAAGCACTACAATGCCGTTTTGTACACTTACCTGAATATTTTTGAATTTTGACTTGTTCAATGCATTGTTAAGAATGTCCGCTTTAATCTGCGCATCCTGTGCGCTTTGCGCAAAGGTGACAGCTGTATGTGGCATCATCACGGCTGGAGAGATACTGAATACGACTGCCGCAATGGCCGGAACAAGACTCCTTGACACCTTCTTCATATAGATCTTTCTCCTGCGAGCTGCGTCTTTGGCCCGGAACAAAAGCAGAACATCGCCAGATACCGGACACATCGCAGCCCGATATAAGCTACTGCGAAATTGTACTCAGATTTGATGCCAGGAATCGCCTTTTTTTTGCCCTTTATTGATATCTTTTATGCACTTTGAACATAAGGCTGAACACCCCGGACTCATCCCTGACGGCAAGAATCGAGACCGTCGGAGTTACATTGACTTCTGCCTGAATGAGTTGCTGGGCGGTGGAGTTGATATTGGTGGCATAGGTAAGCGTGGCATTGTTGGAGATCTGCTGTGAAACGGTGATCCGTGCTGTGGAGTTGCCAATGGACCCAACCCAGGAAGGATCAATTTTGACACTTCCGCCTCCAAACAGCTTTTGGATGCGGCTGCTCAGGGTTGCATTCAATGCCCCGCCCAGAATTGCATCGGCTGTTGTGTTTACTCCGGCCTGCTGTGCCTGCATCGAGTAGATCTGCTGTTCTTCCTCTGTGCGGCCCATCGCCAGGAGAGAGAAAATATCCTGCTGAGATAACGGAGGTTCAGAGCGGAAGGTCGGCGTCAGATTATTCGGCGTGCCATGCACGCCAATCGTTATGTCGTAGTCCTCTACATGGGTGGCAGCATCAATGTCAATTACAGGTTCAATGCGGACCGGATTGCTGAAAAAGATGTCCCCGTGTTGGAGCTGATATTTGGTTCCAGCAAAAGTCGCGCTGCCTTCAGTAATCGTGATGCGTCCTAACACGGAAGGCTGGGCCACGGTACCCCGTATTCTAAGGTCCACATCGCCCGCCAGCTTTGCATAGGAGTTCTGAAAATCCAGGTCCGGCGACGAAGTCACGTGCACGTTCAAACGTACATGGTTGGAAAATGCATTCGGGTCCGGCGGTGGCGATGTATTGCTAGAAACATTTCTGAAACTTGCAAAATCGAGATTGGGATTGATGGAAAAACGGGTCAGCTGAATATTTCCGCCCAATGTCATAGCACTTTGCGTTCCCTGAAGACGCAATTTGGCATCAATCATAGAACTGATACCGGCTGGATACCGGATGCGGATGTCTTTTCCAGTAACCGTCAAATCCGCATAAATGCCCTGCTGATACGTAATATATCCAGTTACATTTACCTGTCCTCCGCCTGTAGTTCCGGTCAGGCTCTGTACTTGCAAACGGTCCTGGGTAAACTGCAACGTCCCGTTCAGCTGGCTCAGTCCATTCGGCAGGCTTTCAACGCTCATGGCAACATTGGAAAACTTCACTTGTCCGGTGAGTTCAGGATTCTGGAAAGTGCCGCCTGCGTTCATGGCAAAGGTAATTTGCCCTGAAGAGGCCACATCAGATCGGAGTGTTTGTAAAAGCTTTACATTCACGGACCCCTGCGCCTGGAAATTCATCGTATGGCGGTCAGTTAGAATTCCCGCTTCGCCCTGCGCACGCAGGTCGGTATCCTCGCCCGTAATGTGCAATGGATCCAGATGGAGGGTCCCATTTCTAAGCAAAGCGTGCAAAGCCCCCTGACTCTTTAACGGAACCCCGCCCAGTGAAACCGCAAGCTGGCTGATCTGCGCTTCGCCCTGCATCTGTCGCGGAGTGCGCAATGGTCCGGAAACGGAAATCAGCCCAACCAGAGAAGAATGCCCCTTTACTCCTTCGACATGGAACATTTGCAGAAATGGATCCATGTCAAAATTTGTAAGCTGGGCCTGCGCCTTTGTCTGAAGATCTCCAGAAATAACGGTCTGTCCACTGATTTGTAACAATGCTTCGCCAAGATGGCCGGATGTTTCATAGAAAAGAGCGTCGCCGCTGGTATGTGCAATCAGGTCCACTGTTCCATTGGTTTGATTTCCAACTGTGATGTGAGCGAGATGGGCATTCAGCTGAAGATTCGGCGAAGTCGGTGTGCCTGTACCGCTGGCAGTAAATGCCAACTGTCCAGTAAGCGGTACACGCGTATTTTTGAAGCGTTCCAGATGAGCAAAATCGAAGCCTTTTCCCTGGGCTGTAAAGTGAAACTGCCTGGAACGGAGATGATAGCCGCCTTCTGCTGTAAGCTGTCCGCCATTTTGTAAGAACAGGAGCCTCGTGCTGCCGATCTCGTCTCCGGTAAAACGCAGATCTGCATTCAGACTCCGATATGGCTCGCCATAAATTTTTCCACCGGCAATGGATAGATGCCCACCTCCATTCAAATTCGAGAGCGATCCTCCGGCATGTAAGTTCAGATTGATTGTGCCTGTTGTATCCGGGATCGTGCTTCCCGCAATTGCCATGACATCGGCAAGCTCTGCATCCCGTACATGAAGATCTGCCTGGATCGTCGAACCTTCATTGAAGGAATAGCCACCTTTGCTTAGAGGCGCAGCGTGCAGCTGTCCAGAAGCTTGAATGCTCGCTTTGCCACGAGTCAACACGGCCTGTTGAACGAAGATGCCACGCGGGGAGTACTCCGCATCGGTCACAAGGGAATCCCAGGGAATGGAGCGTCCAGAGACTTCTACGGCAAACTGGTTGGCCGCAAGATGGCCCTTCACATCAGGACTGCTAAGGGTTCCGGAAACTGTACCATGAAACTGTGCTGTCCCAAGCAGATGGACAGGAAGTGCTTGTACACCTCTTTTTCCATTTGCGGCAACCCCAACGGCCGACAGGACCTTATCAAACTCCCCCAGATTCGCAGTTTCAACATTTACCAGGAGAGTTGAAGGACGGCTTGCAGGATATACTCCCATTCCTCCCGTGATAACCAGTTGGGTTGCAGGCGTTTGTGCCGTGAGTTGCTTGACTTCCACAGTACCGTTCTTCTGATAGTAAGTAGCATCTACCTTTCCAGAAAGCGGTACTTCTTCTGTTGGCGTTTGGCGCGAAGGAGTAAGTGTTACATTGGCCCTACCACTCAGGTCAGAAGCGTCCCCGGTCCAGTCTACAAAAGTAGTGCCTGCAATCCATGTGTCAAAACCAAGGTCCTGAAAGCGTGTCGGCGCAACCATCCTCATCACGGACTGAAGAGAAAATCCCGCAATCGCAGCGCGCACACTTCCCTGCCGCTGCGACTTCATCCAGTGCACGATGCGCATGTCAGCTTTCACTGTTCCACCGCGGTCTAGTTTTGCGAGAATCCCGGTAACCTCCAGGTCCTCTTCCGTCATGCGGAGGGTCATCTTAGCGTCTGCTCCGCTTAAGCGGAAGGAACCGGCGTGATACACAGCACCCTCGACAAGGACCGGCCCTTCGACCTGAAATTGCTTCTTCGTGCCTTGTCCTCTCAGATTGATACTGGCTGTGCCTTTGTCCACCCCCTGCACTGGTGCAAGTGCCATCATCTCCCGCACATCCACCTTGCCCTGCATCGTCAGGGTCCAGTGTGGATCGAAGAAGTTCCTGACTGAAGCATTTGCCTCTAAAAGAGAGGCCCCCGTTTGCAGCTGGAATTGAGTGAAATCAAGGGTATTTCTTCCGATGTCCGCAGCCAGATCAAGATGCGACCTTACGGGAGGTTGGAACCCACGTTGCGCCACAATATCTGCGGCATGGACCTTGGCCAGGTAGTGATCGTTTGCAGACGAATAAGTGACCACCACACCAAAATCTTTAGCTGCAAACTCAAAGGGAATCGCCCTTTGATTTATCAGAACAACACCATCACGTATCTCTGTTCTTACCACTTGCAGGTCGAAGATTTCGTCGGTTACTGATTTCCCCTGACGCACAGTACGTGGACGCGGCTGGTTGGTAGATCCATCTGGATAAATAATCAAATGAAGCGCGGGTCTGTCTGCCTCAAGATAGTTAAGGCTTATCTTTTTCGGACCTAAAAGAGTCAGAATGGTGACTCGTACATAGATACGGTCGACTTGGACATAAGGCGCTTCGTTCGCAGCTTCAAGGCCATGAATTGTAAGGCCGTCGGCTTCAAAGGCCAGATGCCGCAATGACCAGTGAAATGCTTGCAATTCCACTCGGCCGCCCGTGGACTGCTCCAGCACTGCAATCAGTTTTTTACGTACCAGATTTTCAAATTGCGGGGTTGAAGCATACCAGATGCCCAGCACGAGAAGGCCGGCAATCACAGCTATGATGGACAGCGTCAACGGAATCCAAGCTTTTCGGACATGGACCGGAAGCCTCTGTTGCGATCTCATGCTCCGCCTCCGGTATCGTCGTCACTATTTGTACTTTGTCCATATTTCGGGTCGAGGACCTGGACACTTCCCTGTTCGCGCAGGCTGTGGAGCCAATCGCGCAGTTGCGCATTGACTTGCTGCTGTAACAGAAGCTCTCGGATGCGCGGAGCAACACTTTCCAGGGATGGAGGCTTCTGTTTGGACTTGGCAAATGCCGGCAGGAAGTTTTTCTGATAGTAATTCGCAATATCCTGATGGCTGATGCGAATACTGACGCCAAAGCGCTGATCAATAAACTTCAATATCTCCTGCCGCTGGATCCACCAATCCAGCACCTCCTGTTCGGTAAGGCCATTCTTTGCCAGGAAATTCTGCCAACCCGCTTCCGTGGTGCATTCCATGGTATGACAGGCTGGCAGCTGTTTTCGGAATTCTGCAAGGCTTTGTTGTGCCTCCTGCGGGCTGACGCTGTAATTGACCGCGTTTTGTTCTTTCATTTGCCGCAGGATCAGCGTTCGCGTAATCAAACGCTGTGCCGCCCGTTCCGGCGTATTCTGGCTGGGCAAAACAGGCACTGCCTGCAGCACATTCATGCGCATTTCTTCACGCACATCGCTTTCCAGCAACACGTCTCCATTGATAATGGCGATGACTCGGTCCAAAACAACGGGGGAAGCTGAAGAAGTCTGGGCAAAAACAGGCAGGCTGAGCAGCAAAGCTGCGATGATTTGACCACCATGTCTGATCCAGTCCATTAGAATGCCTGCCCAATGCTGAAGAAAAAGTTGAAGTGCGGCGCCTGGCCCAGTCGCGGCGTGGGACCTCCGGAATAGTCAATGAGGATCGGGTAGATCGGGGGATTGAGGTTATAGCTGAAATCCAGACGCAGCGGACCTACAGGGGTGTGATAACGCAAACCCAGCCCTAAAGCATGAGAGAAATCATTGAAGCTGCAGGTCCCTGCGCCTCCCGTGCTGGAATGCTGATGTGGTACTGACTGGTCTACTTCGCTGAAATCCTTACAGGTATAGCTGTGCGGCTGTTTGATGCGGAAGATGCTGGACCAAATGTCGGAGGAGTTCTCAAATACGTTCCCCATATCATGGAAGAGCACAAAGCCAAGACTGTTTCCTACATAAGGCAATGTCGGATTGGGCATGCGCAGTTCTGTGCTGTTTACAAAAGCCCCAGCACCGCCTATGGGATAGCCAGTCAAGGAATCGCGCGGCCCCGCGGAGTTAATACCAAAGCCGCGATGCGACTGTGCGCCTCCGGCATATAAGCGCTCAGGCAGGGGAATCAGCTCATATTTGTCTGCCCCATAGGACCGTTCAACGGCAATGCGGGTGCTTCTTGCGATGACCCATTTGTTTTCTTTTCCGAAGGCATAATAGCTGGAGTTGGTTGCATCAATGCGATTGAAATTGGCTTGTGAACCGTAATGCGAGTCGGCCCAGGTTTCCTGTACCGTGTTGTAGGTGCCCTGCGTCGCATCCAGGGGGGTAGGCACACGCGTATCACGAATCCATGTAACTCCCGGACCTCCGACACGCACCGGCTGAGAGACCAGAGGGATCTCGTTCGGGGCCACCTGCACGCTGTTCGGGTCTACCTTTACCCGACGGTAACTCCAGAGATAAATGAATGTATTTGGTTTATCGACATGATGTGTGACCCGCATCGAAGCCTCTAACCGTGTTGAGGCATACGTCGTCACATCCTGAGCATTGGTATATCCACCGGAAAAAATCAGATCGAATTTCGGATTATCAAAAAGATGAGGATTAGAAAAAATCGTCTGGATCCTCTGCTCCAGAGTGCCGTAGGTTGTGTTCAGAGAGATGGATTTATCAGTCCCGCGCAGGTTGATACGTGAAACATTGAACATGAAAGCCGGACTTACACCGGTCTTTCCATTTGGGCTGCAAGTATATGTGGCTGGATTGATGCCAAGCTGGATCAATTCCTGCGGTGTAATGCTGTTACAGCTCGTCTGCGGATTCCCAGTCTGCGCTTGAAAACCGAAACCATAGCTCAGGTCCCAACGCCGCGCTTCAGTAAACTGCACCAGTACATTCTTTCGCAGCTCATCACCCATCGGGTTCTGAATGGCAGTATTTACCTGGTTGAAAAGTGTCAGATCGTAAAGCTTGCGCTGGGTTTCCAAAAGAGCAGACTGGTCCAGCGGGTCGCCGGGATGCAGCAGGACCCGATCTTCGACGGTGCTGGGACGCGTGTAATGGAGTCCGGAAATGAGTACTCGGTTCACGAACACCTGTTCACCCTCGGTGATACTTATGTTTACATCCATTGTGTTCGGTTTTGTAGTCGAGGGATGCTGTGTAACCTGGACCTGGGCTTTATCAAAACCATGACTGAGATAGTAGGTCAGAATGGAATCCCGATCGCTGTTGATGTTCGCAGCGGAATAGGGCTGCCCGGACTGCGTGTTTAACAAAGAAGTCAGATCTGCCAGAGGAACTTTTTGCTCGCCATGAATGCTGTAGGTCCCAATGTGCATTTGCGGACCTTCTTCAATCCGGTAAGTGACCGTAATATGGTCGGTCTTCAAAGGCTGCCCGCTAGGACTTTTATCTACATCCTGAATTTCAGGAGTAACTTTAACCTGGGTAAAACCATTGCTTTGGTATAGATCTGCTATATTGCTCGCATCCTGCTGCGCCAGCGCATAACTGTACATGCCATGCCGGCTGAGGATGCTTGCCGGTACAACACTGAGCCGTTGGCGGATCAGATCATCGTCAAAATACTTGTTGCCGGTAATCCGGACTTCGTCCACGCTGTGTTTCTTTCCCAGATCTACGTGGAATGTAATCAAAGCATGTTGTGGATCTACCTGCTGCTCACGATGGGTCACTCTAGCGTCAAAGTAACTCTGTCGCTGAAAGTAATCGCGTATGCGGCGGTCTGCCTCATTCAAGAGGTCTTCATCCACAGTGCCTTCTTCATAGACTGGAACCAGGTTTTTAATCTTACCTTTGCTCAAGGATGCGCCTTCTACGCGAATCGTAACCAGGGGGCCACGATTTGCAGTGAAGCCATAGTCCAGATGATTCACGGGAGGCTGATACGTGCGAGAGTCCAGTTTGATGGTCGCTTCCAACCGGTCATTTTTCTGGTAGTTTTTGCGTAAGCGTGTCAGGGCGTTGCTGACTGTATTCCGTGTGACCTTTGATCCTTCCTTGAGCTTTCCTGTTTTCCGAAACTTCTCTACACTCATGCCACTGTCGCCCTGAAGAGCAACATCGCCTACGCGCGCCTGTCTGCCCAGTTCAATCTGAAATGCGACGTTCACCTGAGAGTTGGTCAGATCTATCGTCGTACTGGCAAAGATTTTCGATTCATAGTACCCATTTTCTTCAAGGGTCTGCTTCAACTGCGACTGCGCCTGCTGCAGCTTATCATCCGTAAAAATTGTGCCGGGATTCATGCGCGTAGAGCGTTCCAACACTCCGGAAAGGCGCTGATTGTTTACACCATTGACCGTAATGCGCCCAATAAAGAGATTGGGTGTGCCATCGAAAATAATCGTGACCTTGTCTCCATGGCGTTGCCCCTCGACCTGGATCGTCTTATAAAGACCAGTTTCATACAACCGGCGCAAGCTCTGCCGCACATTTTCCGGATTGAGTGGCTGATGAGGCTGCTGAGCAAGGTTTTGGGGCAGCGGATCCAAACGTTCTGCATCAATGCCTTTGAACTGGATTGCGTCCACTTGCAGGCCGCTCCAGGTACGCAGTGTGATTTCACCATCGTGACCAGGCTGTTGCGCAGCCAAGAGCGGGACCCGCAGGCACATCGCCAAGGCCATGAACCCCATCCAGCAAATTCTCCACCAGGATTTGCAGCAAAAAAACAATCAGATTCTCTCGATATGGACTCAGTTTTCTTAAGATGCTGCTTACCGTCAAATCAGCAACTCCGGGCCTGTAACCTGCCCAGGTGCTTTCACTTTTATACTAATCAGGAAGCGAGATAATCAGCAGATGACTGTCGCACAGCTTACCGCCCGATATTCCCGCCAGGTCCTTTATCCAGGAATTGGCGAAGAGGGCCAGAAAAAACTGGGCCAGGCCCACGTGGCTGTTGTGGGCTGCGGGGCCACCGGGGCGGCTGCCGCCAGCCTTTTGGCCCGCGCGGGAGTCGGTACGCTCACCCTCATCGATCGCGACTTTGTGGAAGAAAGCAATCTCCAGCGGCAGGTGCTCTTTGACGAATCCGATGCTGCGCAGTCTTTGCCAAAAGCTGAGGCGGCGCGACGCAAGATCATGAGCTTTAACAGCGGTATTACTGTTCACGCTCATGTAGCTGACCTGGTCCCGGCCAACCTGCATGAGCTCCTGAGAGATGCAGCCATCATTCTTGATGCCACGGACAACTTTGAGACCCGCTATCTGCTGAATGATTATGCTGTGGAACAAAACAAGCCGTGGATCTATGCGGCTGCAATCGGCGCATATGCGGTTACCATGAATGTGCTGCCTGGCAACACGGCCTGCCTGGCTTGTATCTTTCCCAAGCCTCCGCAAGGCACCGTAGAAACGTGTGATACTGCTGGAATCCTTAATACGGCCGTCAACCTGGCTGCTTCCGTTGAAGTTACGGAAGCAATCAAGTTCATTGTGGGCGCCCAACACCAGATAAGGCGCAGCCTGCTTTCTTTCGATCTGTGGACCAATGAACGCTCTGAAGTGCCAACAGGCCGCCCGCGGCCGGACTGTGAGGTGTGCCAACAGCATGATTTTCGGCATCTTAGGGGCGAAGGCCGTCCACACATAACCCTTTGCGGGCGTAACTCTGTACAAATCCATGAGAGGCACCGTCCAGTGGACTTCCACGAGATGGAAAAACGCCTTGTCCGTCACGGAACTGTACGCTACAACAACCTGCTGCTCAGATTTGAGTATGGACCCTATGTGTTGACGCTTTTTGCTGATGGCCGCACCATTGTGCAGGGCACTACTGATGTGACCCAGGCCCGGACCCTGTATGCGCGATTTATTGGCTCCTGAAGCCCACGGACAACCATTTGGCATCTTTTCTCTTCTAAGCTCCTTAGTCTCCAAACAGAATGATCAGAATGAAGACGTCATAGATTCATAAATGCGGTCCTCGATTCAGGCAGTCGATTGACGAAATACTTCCAGCAATGGAATTTTGAATTTTTCATATAAGCAGAGTGCGAATGAGCGCAAACGTACAAACCAAACCGATACAGCATATGCGGCGCAATCCCCCGATTGAAGGCGAAGCTGATGCCATCGCACGTGCCCAGGCAGGAGACGCCAAGGCTTTTGAAACCTTATATTCTCTGCATAAGCGGAGGGTCTATTCTTTGTGCCTGCGCATGTTGGGCAATGTTGCAGAGGCCGAAGACCTGACGCAGGAAGCCTTCCTCCAGCTCTATCGCAAGATCGGTACTTTCCGGGGTGATTCGGCATTCTCTACATGGCTGCACAGGCTGGCGGTCAACGTTGTTCTGATGCACCTGCGGAAGAAGGGCCTGCCTCAGGTGTCTCTGGAAGAGACCCTGGAGCCATCGCAGGAAGACGGGCCACGCAAAGACATCGGAGAAAGAGATCTTGTGCTGTCCGGTTCTCTGGACCGCGTAGCCTTGGAACGCGCCGTGGAGAACCTCCCTCCAGGATATAGACTGGTTTTTGTTCTGCATGACGTAGAAGGTTACGAACATAACGAAATTGCTGAAATGCTGGATTGCTCGATTGGCAACAGCAAATCTCAACTGCATAAAGCACGCATGAAGTTGCGTGATTTGCTCCGCTCAGGACAGCGCAAGGAGTCAGTGGCATGAGTGGACACCAAAACACGCACGGCAAGGGAACCATGAATTGCGCGGAATTTCAAGAAAAACTGCCGGAACTTTTTGAGTCGGGCGTGGATGTCAGCAATGATCCACATGTAAAAAACTGCGAGAACTGTGCCGCTTTGGTGCGCGATCTTGAATATATCGCGTCACAGGCGAAGCTCCTGCTGCCGATCCATGACCCTAGCCCGAAGGTCTGGGACAACATTCAGTCCGCCATTCGCGGCAACGAGGGCAGCAAAGAAACAGTGAGTGCCGGGAAAAGAATGTAGGCCTCATCCGGCACTCTGACCAGAATACGTCTCTCGCGCGAGTACTGATGTAATGAGAATTTTCTGTAAAAGTCCCACCTTTATATAGGTAGCCTGATAGACCAGCTAAACTTTGACATGGAAAGTCACGTCAGAGCAACCAGAATTGCCTCTCTGCTTGCAACTATGAAGTTTTGGGGCTGGCACAGTTGCTTCTAAGACAAGTTTTGATGGCCTCAGTGTTCACATGCTGCATGCAAATAAGCCACCGCCGAAATGCATTGTCTTCCCCAGCAGGACGGGGCCCGGAACGGCCACCTTGAACTGTAATAGCAAACTTCTGCCTTTCATCCATACTACGAATGGCGCCGGCAACCGGCGACGCTGCACTTCCTGCAACACATCTTCGTGCAGGGAGTCGCTGCCATTGCGCTTGGCATGTCGCGTGGGCACGTAGGGTGTAGTTGACGTCCACTCTCTGGAAGCGGCAAACAGCGGGTCAGCTTCGGGGGTAATATCCACCTGTTCCAGATCCAGTTTGCCAGCTCGTCCTGCGCGCAGTTCGCTTAAACCGGCTAACGCGCGCTCCAGTGTTTTCAAATGCGCGTATTCATCCTTGAAGGGGTTCCGATGTTCTATTAAGTGCGGAGCGATCACCAGCAGACGCTGGCGCGCTAAGTCGGGCACGAAAGCCAAGTGCGTGTGCACGCCGCGTCGCGCTGTAGAAGCATCAAGTTCGTGGCCACAGAAGAAGACGGGAAGAGCATCCGTATCCCGAAGATGCATGATGTCCCGCACGCGGGCCATCACGGCGCGCCGCAGTGCACGCGCCAGATGCAAAGGCTCGGCATCGGCGGCCAAGCCATCCACGATGCTGAATGCCACTACGCCTTCTACCTGTTGAACCGGAGCCATCAGGCCTAGGCCGCAGTAACGCCCGTTGCCCAGTATCAGTGGCCCACAGACGGCTTCGGCAAATTCAATTTCTGCATGCCACAGCTGATGTTTGGAAAAACGGGTACCATTGGCAAAGGCTTCCGCGCGTTCTCCATTAGCAGAGAAGGGTTCGCGTTGCACACGGATGCCGACAACTTTCTCACGCCGACCAGCATGGCGCAACGCCTGTAGAACAGTGTGGCAGACACGCCTCTGTTCGTCGGCACGCTCTTTGCCACTCTTAATTTCCTCGTGCGGTCTTGCAGGGGGGATCCGCCGACGCTTCGCATCTTCCGGCAGGACAAGTGGGGTCACACTGCGCCACAGGCGGGCAGAATGTTCTTCCTCCACGCCGTAATGAGCCAGCATAGAGTCATCTTCCGTCCTCACCAGCTCGACCGGTGAAGAGAGGATCTCGCCCGTTACATCATCGTGCACGGGAGGGGCCACTTCCAGGCCCGCGAAGCCCCAAACCATGTCGTCTACGCGGATCGGGCAATTCGGCGGAACCTCCACCAGCACTCGGCGGATGCCGGGGTGGGCATGGACATGGCCGATGGACGGTAGCGGTATAATGCGGACGCGCTGCGTCTTGTCGGCTTCGGTTGCGTTGCGACCGATCAGCACTTTCTCCACTACACCACTGCCATTAAAGTGCCGTTCAAGCCGCGCGCATGCGCCGTCACGCAACGTCCGCACCAACGCTGCTGCACTTTTCAATGGCCAAGGCGCAAAAGGTGTGCCGGGTGCGGTGGTGCACCGCAGTTCGAACAGCAGGTGTGTTGTCGTGCTATTGTAGGCCACAGCCCGAAAACGCGGCTTGGGTGCGTTCGCAAACTGGATTTTGCCGTTGACGTACGAGAAACGTTGGGCGTTCGCTTGGTGCCGGGTTTCCAGGCTGACGAGCGAACCCTCGTCAGGGCAATCCAATGCCAGGCCCTTGCCGCCCCGTGATGGCCGATAGATGGCGCCGGGATAATCGCTCAGTAGTTTTTCGGTCCTTGCTTCATCGATCTGCTCGCCCACCGCCCAAGCCATATCCACGCCACGGCCAAGCTGATAAAGGCCATCGGCGATGTTGCAGATGCATTGGGCTTGGCTCTCATCGCCATCAAAATGCCAGATGTAGAGCAGAGGTACAGTGGCATCAAACAGGCGCGGGCGGATGCGCTTCGTGGCGCTGCGAATCTCCGCGATGCGCCGAATGTCGCCATCCTTGGCGTCCAGGTCATTGTTCGGAACGAACAGATTGATCGGCTGTCCTGTGTAAGCTGTCGGCGCAGCAATCATCGGAGCGTCGAGTTTCTCAAACCATCTCAGCGCCTTACGTTTTTCGTCGTTCAGCCTAGGGCGAGCTGCAGCCGCCACCAGTGCCTGGAACAGGCGCGCGGGCGACGGCGGCCAGTCACCCGCGCCGTGGTAGCGGCCATCATGGAAGCGAACGGAGATGAGAAGGGCTTTGCTCATGGCGTAGTTGTTTCTTCTTCCGCATCCTTCTTGGCAATGATTTTCTTGGCCGCCGCGAGATCAAACTTGTGTTCAAGCGGAAGAGGTCTTTCTTCCCCCGCATTGTCCTTCTCGTTCGGCCACCTCGCCTTGAACGGTTCGGCAGCAGTCGTTGCCAGTTTCACGAGGTCGTCGCGGTCAGGAAAGCCGGCAATAGATATCGGTGCGCCACGGCGCGGAACCATTTTCCATTCGTCCTTCTCATCAGCGTAACGAAGCAGACAGCCTTCGCGCAGGGACAGTTCAAGTTCAGAAGTCGCGGCGAGCAAGGCAAGGCTCAGTAAGTATTTGCGAATCTGCTCCGTTTCACCATCCGCACCACGCAATGCCCGTAGCGCAACGAGATTGATGGTGACATCGCGATAAATCGGGCCTTTGGCAAGCACGCCGCCGAGCGTGCGGCGCTCTGGGTTCGGAGAACCGTTGCGAAACTCTGTCATCTGCTTGGCCGCGTTCTGGCTGACCTTCCTGAATACAACAGGCGCATCCGCAAATCCCCTTTCAGACAGCTTGACTCTCTTGGCCTGCGCTTCCTTTTCGAGCTCTTCCTGCTGCGCCTCGTCCAGTGACTTCCATGCAGAATTGAATTGCGCGGCAGAGAACAGCGGCTCAACATCCCACGCCCGAATGATGGAGCGCACAAGCCGGGGACGCTTCTCGCCCGTTCCATCGCGCGAATCCCACACGCCGAACAAAAGCGAAGTTGGCGCAATAGCGCATAAGGGGGTGGCGTTGCCGTTGCGGTTGAGTTCTTGAAACGCATTGTTGATGTGTGGCAACAGCGTGGGCGTGGCCTTCACCACGGCATCGGCGCTGCGGTGCGCCAAGTCCAGAAGCGATTGCCGCCGCTCCAAATTGGCGATCCAAAGTTGTTTCAGTTCATCAATTTCTTTCTTTTCGAGTTCTTTTTTTATTTCTTCAGAAGAAGCCAGCCTTTTGACCAGCTTTTTCTTTGCATCCTGGTCATCAGGCACGGGGTTCAAAATAATTTCCACCTGCGGCACAAGCGCGGCCAGCGGATTCAACTCCTCGCCCTTTTCGTTCTTAATCGACTTGAATATCGGTTCCATGCGATTGGCCTGTGAACCTACGCTATCGATGGTCGCCACCTTGGTGCCGTCGGACAACGTGTCGATGTTGTAGCCGATGTCCGCATAGGTCGGCGGAAAGATCACGCCGCCTTCGCCCTCCACAGGCAGCAGCTTCTGCTTCAAGTGTAAGGCGACTGGACCGTTTGGGTCGGTGGCCCATTGGTCGAGTAATTCTTCGGTGACGGTGATTTCAGCGGTGCTCATGTGTATTCTCCTGTTGTCTAAAGTGACGATGGTACTGGTAGGTGGCATGGATCATTCTTCGGTCACCGTCGTAATGCAACGAGCCTGATTTTCCTGACCCGGCCAACCCAAATTCATGCGGAAGCAACGCTGTGGAAACGGCAGTACATGCGCGCCGAGCGCGACACGCAAGAGGGGCGGAGCGAGTAGCCCTGCATCTTGCGCATCGCTACCAATGACGCCATAGCGATACAAGAGCTTGTTGCGCTTGTCAGGCCGCTGTGGACGTGCATGAGTCATGCCTATGGCTGCAAACAACTCCACCAGCGGGTAACCCACCATCTCGATGTCCCCATGCTCGTTCGGCGAGAACCCTGCATCTAATGGAATGTAATCTCTGTGCCAGTCAAACCGAAAACTGCTGCTCTGTGGTGCTCGCAGTGCGAAAGGATTGGCAGTGTGAGCAAGCGCTTGCTTTTCTACCAAGTCCACCGCATCGCGCCACAATGCTGCCCCCGGATACCCGCCCGAACCTGCCCAAAATTTCACGTTGTCGCGCACAGTGCCGTCGCCCCAGTGATTTACTTGAAATACCCTGCCGTCCCTGGAAAGTTCAATGGGTAAGGTGGCGGGGCTATTTGGCGAAGGAAAGGGAAATGCCTCATCTTCACCGATCTCTCTCGTCTGCACATTCCACTTTGCTGTATTTATTTTATTGGCCGAGGGTGATAAGGATTTAAGATCTGCACCTATTACAAATTCGATTGCAGCCTTGAACGGGCATTCGTCTCCATTCGCTGCGAGGCGAAACCAGACCTGCTCCTTATCACTCCAATCAAACCCCGCTTCGGCATCGCCGAGCAGCACATCAGCCAGTTCCATGAAGCCGAGGCAGGCGAACACCTGGCCCGGGTTGAACAAGTCCACCGGGATTTTTGATTCGGCCATCAGTTCTTCTCCCTCTTGTCGTTGTCACGCGACGCCTGCACATCGGCAGCGCGCAGCAGCGATTCCCACCATGCCAGGCCCCACGGCCCCCAACGTTTTTGCAGGCGGGCAAAGCGCAGGGCCACTTCGCAGGCGCGTTCTTCCAACATTGAAGGAGGCGCATCATCACAGCCACTGGTAGCGATCAAGGGCCGTGCGTAACCGTGATGTGCGGCAATCAGATGCAAGGCAAGGTCTTGCAGTTCTTCCGGGAGCTTCTTGAACTCGGCGTCATCTTTCGCATGGGGTAGCGAACCAAATTCGTGCCGGTAACCGCCCAGCATTTGTTGATGGATAGGGCCGCGCGTTTTGGCCAAGTCGCCCGATATGCCAAATTTCTTCTTGTCACGCTCTGCCTGGAAGGCTTTCTGCCAGCACCTGGCGCGCTTGCCTTCGTCGTGCAATCGCGCGGCGATTGCCAGCATGGCGATATAGTCCTCTGGAAGACCGAGCCGTTTACCAATCGCTTCTGCACGCTTCGTTGTCCAGCACTGGTGCTCAGCCAGCGCCTGTGGCCGCCCTTCCGCGCGGTCGTTCTCGGTGTTCGAGGTGTCGCGCCATTTCTGGATGGAGAGCCAGCGCGTGATTTCGCCGTCGTCGCTACGTTCCAACACAAAGCGCTGGCTTTCAAGCCAGGCATCATCGCTGTCTTCTGCGGACTTCGTATCGCGTTCGACGATGCGGAAGCGAATAACGGGCGGCGTCTCTCCGTCTGTATCCATCCAGTGCGCATCGCCATCGGCAGTTTCAGGCAATTGCAACCTCTCCCTGTCGGGACTCAACCAGCCATCTTTCTCGTCCTTTTTTAGCAAGCCATCCTTCAAGCCACCGAAGTTCGCAGTGAGGACGAGAGTTTTGCCTGTCAGTTTTTTCTCTATGTCTTTATGGCGCTCTTTGTCACTTTCTAAATCACCCAGCAAGTCCTTCACATACAAGGCTTGGGCGAACTTGCCATCCACAGTCAGCAATATGCCGCATACATGATCGTTTACTTCTACGTCGAATTTACTGGCCCGAGCCTTCAACCACTTCATAACGGAGAATGCTTCCGTTTCCAGCGTTTCGCTCGTATGGATCGGCGCAGCCTCGAAGAAATCCTCGATTTCTTTTTTCGTCACCTGCGGCTTTGTACGCACCGGCAGGTACTTGCGCCACACCACCGTCGTTTGCGGCTCCTCGTCCACCCAGCCACGCAGCCAAGGTGCGATTTCAGGCCGCCCGGTATGTTCTGGCAGAGAGGTCATGCTCCAGGCATCCACCAGCGCGCGGTTCAGTGCCGGACGCAGCGGCGCAGGAGAACTGGCATCAGCGATGAGTTGACGCAGGGTGTCGTCCTTGCTGGCGCGTTCATTCAGTTGGCGCAAAGATTCAGGACTGACGCTGATTGTCGCGCTATGAACGTCACGCAATTTTTCGAGCAGTTGCTTGACGCCTCGGTAGATGCGTATGCGCATCTGCTCATCGGCAGTCGGCGCTTCCTGCTTTTTAGGTTGGGGCTCGCCTTCATCAATGACCACTATATTCGCTAGCCGATTTTCGCCTCCGCGCCGGTTCACGCGCCCGAAGCGTTGCACCATTCGTTCCCAGGCCACCAGATCGCAAACCAGATGGTCAGCATCCAGGTCTATGCCGACTTCACCTGCCGAAGTAGCCACAAGGAAGGCTGGCGCCGTTTGCTTACCAGTGTCTGCAAGAAACCCCAATTCCTTCAACCGCTGTTCGGCCATGGTGCGTTCTCTCACCCGGCGTGCGCCTACGAAAAGCTCTGTTCTTCCTTTGGAGACGGTTTCCTCGGCTTTTTTGTCAAGCGCAGCCTTGGTTTTTTCCGCCACGTCGCGCGAATCGCAGTAGACGATGACACGCACGGGCTTGAGACTAGTATTCGTATTCTCGCCGTTGTTTGGTTCTTGCGTCTCTCGTGCGGCGGCCCAGGCTAGCTTGGCCAAGCCATCTTCGAGTTTCTCGCCGCTTTTTGCATGCAAGGTCAGGTGCTTTTCTGCGAAAAGGCGTGGCAGGACGATGGCATCATCGGGATTACGAAAATCCCTTTCTTCCAGCACAAACGGGCGCGCCGTTTGTCTGCGCCCGGTGGCTGATAGTGGCAATAGTTGAAATTTCGGAATCAGTGCTCCAAGTGCTTTCTCCTGCGAACCATATCGTCCAGCATTTTCGGCGATCTCGGCCAGCAGCGCTTCAAAAGGTGGAACCAGATGCGCCTCGTCCAGCAGCACCAGCGTGTCTGCTCCAAGTAGTCCAGCGTGATAAGGCCGCATCTTGGGGCTGACTCCATAGCCCTCGAAGAGCAGCCGTGAGCCGACCATGTCGACCGTGCCGACGATGATGGCAGGATGCGATGGGTCTTCCAACCAGTCGCGGTTATCTACGAATTGGCCCCGCAAAGTGGAGATGGGTAGGGCTTCGGCCTCTCCCAACCCTAGTGCGTCACGCAGCTCTATGGCTTCAATATTCTGAAGATTAGCGCGCAGGTCTTCGGCAAAATGCGTCGCCTGGTCGACCACAGCGCGGCGGTCCACCACATAAACCATACGGCGTGGCAAACTGACTTGGCCTGACTTCATCTGCTGTGCCAAAGCAACCAGCCAAATAGCCATGACCGCTGTCTTACCCAGACCTGTGGGCATGCTGACCGAAGAAGGCAACGCGCCGTTAGCAAAGTATTCGTCGTACAGGCGCTGTTGCCACCTCATTGGCGTGAAGCCTGTCAGTATTTCAAATTGCTTGGCAAACACTATCACATCTCTCAGTGTTTCTTGCCCGTTATTCATGCCGATCGACTCTTTCATGGTTTGCCAGAGGCCTGTCCAAATATTTCGTTACATAGTTTGGATCATTTGGATAATCTGATCCGTTCGCTGTGCGCTTTCAATCGCAGGTAGACTATCATGCCCATCACCCGGCCCAATACCCCCTAACCGCGTTTCCAACGCGAGACAAGAGTTACCAGCCATTTTGCCAAAGCTAGTCGGAGCACTCAGGAGATCAGACCCCATCTTGTCTGCCATGCGGCCTTGGCAATCAAAGAAAGCAGCCAGTCGAGTATTGTTTAACAAGAAAAACGAACGGAAATCCATAGCGCATACCAAAACAGGGACCGTAAAAGGATTGGAGGCCGAGCAAAATAACGCTCGCAGCAGAGGCAACCGAAGCAGCGTCTCCCACGACGATCATATTTCACCCCGCCATTGCATGGGAGCATATAAACGAAAGAAAACACGTTAACACGCTCTACGCAAACCAAGCCGTTGAGAAGTACCATGCGGAGTTCTTATCTTGTCTGTTACGACATTTCGGATGATAAGCGCCTGGAGAAGGTCTTCAAGCTGATACGCGGATTTGGAGGTCACCTTCAGTTTTGCGTGTTTGAGTGCCAATTCACGGCATCGGACCTGGTTCGTTGCCGGGAAGCCTTGCGCACGATCATTCCTCACGAAGAGTGTCGGCTTGATCCTTCGGCGAACAGAGCATTTGCGGAACTTTCACATTTTTTCCCAACAGTCGTCGGTTGATTCTTTTCGAGTCAAGCAATTCCATTTTCAGTTCTCATTGGCACAAAAGGTATCAGAATAATTGGTTTCCTTCCTGAAGAACGACTAGCTAATATTCACGCAGCATGTCGGGATGAGCATGAGCTCTGTTTTTATTTGCACGATGCAATGGTCAGTCTCTAGAAAGGGACAGATGAAGTGCGCGCACCATATTGAACGTCAAATTTGAGCTCTCGGAAGAGCTTGATTGCTTCTTCAAGAAAAACGACCCAATCGGATACTTCTTAGGCCGCAATGAGACTGACATCGCGCGCCAGATTGCTCTGAATGTATGACGCTGATGCTGCGTATTCCGGGCACCACCAGAACAATAAAAGCCAGTTGTCCGTTTGGAGTTTTTGCACATGTGGCCGCTGCATCGATTTTAACTACAGCATCGATCAAGCCATTTGCTACGGCACGAGCGCTTTCTGGCAATGTTGCAAAGATAGAACTGTTGTCTATGGTGAGCTTGAGCCAAACCCTCTGTGAGGGTGTACATTGGGGCGAAAGCCTATGGAGCGCACCGTGGCAATGACACTGACATACTGAGATTCTTCATCACCGCTCAGTAACCGCCTCAAATTGGCAGGTCGAGGTGAAGGTACTGGAGCTTTCCCGAGCTTCTGGATGGAATCAGCTGTCACGGTGGGTGAGAAGATTCCGACGTTGGAATGACCTTTGATTTTGAGCTCATCGCCGGGAGCAAAGTCTTTCGGGTGGCTCCAATCAATCCAGATGCCGGACGTTCGGTCTTCAACAAAGAGCCCATAGTCCGTGGTACAGGTCACCACCGCATGAAGTGTGACCGAGATTGCTCTCGCAGCATCTTCCGAGCTAAG
This sequence comes from Pseudacidobacterium ailaaui, assembly GCF_000688455.1. Classification (NCBI taxonomy): domain Bacteria; kingdom Pseudomonadati; phylum Acidobacteriota; class Terriglobia; order Terriglobales; family Acidobacteriaceae; genus Pseudacidobacterium; species Pseudacidobacterium ailaaui. Next base: position 2,735,258 of record NZ_JIAL01000001.1, on the reverse strand, counting down.
AACGAGTACATCGCGCGCGTGCTCGATGAATCGTGGTACAGACTGTGCACAGCAGAGGCTCAAGCCCAGACAATACGAAATGACGAAAAGCCTCTTTGCGACCTGCAAGCAATGGCGACCGATCCTGCTCCATGACCGGTGGACATGTTGGACCCGGGACCTATCCCCAGGACGGGTGCGAACCGCAGCAAAGAACGGGCATAGTTTCGTTGCTTCCGTCCAGCTCATGAGCGACATGCTTCATTTTATTCGTGTGTGCCCCCTCAAGTGCTACGTCGTCGATCCATCGGAGCGATGAGTAGTACATTTGTGCGATTCGCCAACGGGACGTATGTAGCATCTCCGTCTTGACAATTGTGGGATTCCCTTAACCTGCGGAAGTGCGATTGCCGATCATTTCTCCCGATGGGTAGCATTCACCAGCTTTGCATTTCCATAGAAGAGTTACGCCGAAGTGAAACCGCTCGGCGAGCTTCCACAGAGAGAGAAGGACAATATCGATGCATGTAACGCGAATGCTACGAACACTTATGGGGGCTTTCGCCAGTATCCTGATTTTCACGTCTGTTTCGTCTGCTCAAGTGACGAACGCCACACTTACGGGCACGGTTGCCGATACGACCGGCGCCGCAGTTCCTGGAGCCCATTTCCACGTCGAAAACTCCGCGACGAACGCAAGCCAGGACACAGTGACCAACGCCTCCGGCGTCTACAACGTCGGCCGGTTGCTGCCCGGCCCTTATACCGTCACGGTCGATGCCAACGGCTTCAAAAGAAAGATCCAGACCGAAATCACTCTGACCGTAGGACAGAATGCCACCGTCGATATCGCGCTCGAGGTAGGAAGCACCAACGAGACCGTCACAGTGACAGGCGGCGCGGCCCTCGTGAATACAACCAACAGCGAGATCAGCCAGGTCATCGGCGAGAACTCCGTCAAAGAGCTTCCGCTCAATGGCCGCAATCCCGCGAATCTGGTCTTTCTGACTCCAGGTATCAGCAACGTCATGTTTTCTACGGCCAGCAAATTACAGGGAGGTCAGTCCCTCCCGGATGAAACCGGAGCCTCCGCGGGCGGCGGCAGACAGGGGAGCACTTACTATCTCCTCGATGGTGCGCCGAATATGAACACCTACCTGCTACTGGCAGCGCCGTTTCCAAATTCGGACGCGACCCAGGAGTTCAAAGTCATCTCCAACAACTTCGATGCCCGCTACGGTTTCGCACCGAATGCAGTGGTCAGCGTGCAAACGAAATCGGGCACCAATCAGATTCACGGCGACCTTTTCGAGTTCATTCGCAATAACAACCTGAACGCCGCGAACTACTTCTCGCACGCCGTCGATTCACTGAAGAGAAATCAATTTGGTGGCGACGTCGGAGGCCCGATCCTCAAAGACAAGCTCTTCTTCTTTGTGAACTACCAGGGAACTAGGGAAAGCACCAACGCAGCAAGGAATACGACATATACGCCGACCCAGGCGATGCTCAACGGCGATTTCAGTGCGGTACCCACAACCCTTAAGGCTCCGTTCGCTACGGTCAACGGAAAGCCGAATCAGGTCAACCCTGCTCTCTTCAACAGTGCCGCAGTGACGATCGCAACGACCGCCCTCCCTCTCGGACAGACGCCAGCGACCGGTTTGACGAATTATGCCGGACCGGCTCAGCACGACTCCTATAACGAAGGAACGGCGAGGATCGATTACACGATCAACGACAATCAACATCTCTTCGTCCGCAGCTTCACCCAGTATTACAACCAGAAGGGAGGTTCCGTGAATGGGAACATTCTGGCGTGGCTGCAGGCAATACCAGGCAAATACTTCAATGAGGCTATTGGCCACACCTGGGCGATCAATGCGAAAACCTTGAACAATATCACCCTGGACAGGCGAACATGTGAATGCGGCTGGCACAGTCAGAGACAATTAAGGAGATGCCTTCTGCTGGTCGAAAGTCATCAATGTTGTCGATCCTCCGGATAGCTGCTATATTGAACAGTTCAGCGTTACAAACAGCTTCAATACACACTCCCCGGAGCTCGAAGACGAAAACCACAGGACCTATGGCTTGACCGAGGCCGTAACACGTCAGTTCGGTCAGCACCATTCCGTGACGCTCGGTGTCGATGTCAACAGGCAGTTTGCACAGGAGTCTGCTGACTATCCTAGCGTGCCCATTCTGAAGTTCTCGAATAGATATACCGGCTTCGGCCTCGCCGACTTTCTGCTTGGAGATGTCTATCAATTCACACAGGGCGCCGGCGAGATCATCAGCGTCAAAGGCTGGCAGTTCGGTCTCTATGCGCAGGACCAATATCAGTTGAGGCCAAATCTCACTGTGAATCTTGTCGTGCGGTGGGATCCGAATACCCCTCCTGCTTCCGTGGGAGGTCGCGGGTCGGTCTTTGTCCCAGGGCAGCAGAGCACGCGGTTCCCCAACGCACCGCGTGGTATGGTCTTCCCGGGCGATACGGGGATTACCGACGCTCTTATGCCAACTACGTATGGCTACGTCGAGCCAAGAATCGGATTCAGCTGGCAGCCTTTCTTCAGCAAGGGGACAGCGGTCCGCAGCGGCTTCGGCATCTTCACGGCTCCGCTGCGCTACTCGCAGTACAATCACATCGCAGATATTGCCCCCTTCAGCCCAACCTTTACGTTTTACGCGAACCCTTCCCTCGGTCAGAACATTCCACTGAGCGATCCATGGTCAGGGACACCGCTCGGAACCATCCCTTTCCCGCCTTTCGCATCTCTCAAGACGAAACCAGCGTCGAACTCCACGTTTCAGATGCCGGTAACTCTAGGACAGGTCTTTGCGCCGAACTTTCGGCTCGGCATGATCCGCTTCAGTACGAAGATGTCGCCTGCTTCTACGCAAACAGCCCGCACTATGGCGTTGTTGAAAAGCTGCTAATGTACGGTGTTTTTGGCGGAACACCGCGGTATCACGCTCTGGTCGATCCGTCTCGCCCACCTGCCGAAGAGATTGTCACTCTCTTGATGCAGCCGCGCGCCATTCTCGAAAATGAAGTGCGCTTCCTCCTTGGCAGCGAACAGATTCGCGACCCTGCGCCTTACAACGCAATTCTTGCCGCGATTGCTGGCGGCGAAACAAAATTCAACGGCATTCAACAGTTGATCGGTGTGGAACGCGGGGCGCTTTCAAAGCCTTTGCGCAGCCTTCTGGAAACGGGGTTGGATTCGACGCGAATTGCCTTTTGACGAGCATTCCGAACGTCGCGCACTTGTACCGCGTTGCCGATCCGTTCCTGGCTTTCTGGTATCGCTTCGTCGCGCCGCTTGCCAGCGACTTGCAGTTTTCTGATCCTGCGGCTGTGTATGCCACCCATGTCGCGCCTCGCTTGGCCGAGTACATGGGCTGGTCGGTATTCGAGGAAATCTGCGGGCAGTGGCTTCAACGTCACGCAAAACAGCGTCTCGGCTTGACAGTTCGCAAGATGGCCCGCTATTGGAGCCGTGACGGTCGCATCGAAATCGACCTCATGGCGGAACTCGCTGACGGAACCTACCTCTTTGGCGAATGCAAGTGGCGCGCGGATAGTGTAATGCGCCTGATCGATCTGAGCGCGCTGCAAGCGAAGGTTGCCAGCTTGCCCGAGGCTCGCTGGCGGAACAAGCCCAGTTATGTCCTCTTCGCGTTGGGAGGCTTCTCGCCCGAATTGCTGCAGCTTGCCAGTGATCCGGCTGAACGGCTCTATCTCGTCGGGACTAAAGACTTGCTGCCAAAAGGTACTTAACGCACTGAGATATCTTGATTCAGTACTAAGGTCTCTCCCCTCAACTCCAATCTGCCTTCTTTGACTAGCTTCTCTCGTTGCTCTCCAATAGCCGCACGCATATCTTCGGTAATACGCGCAAATCCTAGGAGGCGACAGGCTGCAACTGCGACATCGGCGGCGGCCATTCCGTAGCTCTCCTTCACCGCCTGTTCTATGGCGGCACAAATCTCCTCGGGGGCCACATATTCAAGCTTCTTTTGCTGCGGCGGAAATTCAGAGCGATCACGAACCTGAACAGGAACGGGGTCATAAGACCAGAGAAATCCCTTGCGGCTCTCGAATTTCTTGTACATATGCCCGTAGGTGCAAGCACTTTGAAATGCCTTTTGAATGCGATTGCCAACACGCTGAATTCCTGCAGCATCTGCAATGCGCTTTGTAGCTTCCAGCCAATGAACAGGCCCTTCAACAGCAACCACTTGTTGCAGCCAGTTGGCCAGTTGTTCCCGCGAAACCTCGTGTAATTCCTGCATACCAAGATTGATTTTCATTTTTGCGAACTTATACCTTGTGCCGTTTAGCGACTGGATTGCCAAAGGCGGAGGATCGCTTAGATCGTCGGGGCGTCGTATGGGAGAGGATGCTGGTTTGACTTTCTGCTTGGTGCTCTCCTTCGGATTTTCGCCACGGTGCAGCTTGGCTTCTTCGATAGCCGCCTCCAAAGCCCTCATTTCCTTTTCGGGCGCTCGAAACCATGCGGTTGACCAAATGCGATGAATCTTCCAACCAAGGGACTCCAAGACCGCCTGACGAAGACGATCTCTGTCACGGGCTGAGCGAGCATTGTGGTACGCTGCCCCATCGCACTCAACGCCGAGCAGGTATCGGCCCGGAGAATCGGGGTCAACAACTGCCAGATCGAGAAAGAAGCCCGCTGAGCCAACTTGAGTATGGACGGTATGGCCTCGCATTTGAAGCGCGTTTACAACTTCTTCTTCAAACGGCGAATCTGATGCGCGGCCAGAAGCAAAAGGAACATCGAGTTGACCATGCTCGGCATAAGACAAGAAGGTCTTGAGTGCTCTTACACCATCGCCGCTGTTTTCTGTGTTGATGTCTTCCGAACAAATTCCGGTGAATACTTCGCATCGGATTCGGGCACGACTAAACAGCACGTTGAGCCGCCGTTCTCCCCCAGCGCGATTTACTGGCCCAAAACTGTTTGCCCAATAGCCTTCGGCAGTTCTCGCGTATCCGATGCTGATGAAAATCACATCCCGTTCATCACCCTGAACATTTTCCAAGTTCTTCACGAAGAATGGCTCATGTGATGTAGCTACAAAGAATTCCTCGCTTGCAGGTGAATGCCGCCTAAGCATTTCAAGTTGATCGAGGATCGCGTCACGCTGTGCAACGCTGAGTGCCGCCACTCCAAGCGTCAACCGTTCCTTTGCCGGTTTCTCCAGTTGCTCCTTTGCGTGACGAATCACTGCCTCCGCAACCGCTCTTGCTTCATTCGGATTTGTTCTTGTACGCGATCTGTCGTAGTGCGCGTTTTCAATGCGCCGATAAACCAATCCGACATTTTGTTTGTGCCGGTCAGGGCTTGGAAACACGACAAGCCGGTTATCGTAAAACAGATGATTCGACCCGGCAATCAGCGATTCATGTTTGCTGCGGTAGTGCCACCGAAGCATGCGCTGGTGCGCTCTTCTTGAGCAAAACAGTCCAAGAATGCTTTCAATATCGGATGTGGCAACGGCATCGTCGTCCTCTGTATCGGCGTCCTGCGCCACCATGGTTTCAAAAAAGCTCGTCGGAGGAAGCTGCTTGCTATCGCCGACCACGACCGTCTGTTTTCCACGAACAATCGCCCCCAGCGCATCCGCTGGTCTGACCTGGCTCGCTTCATCGAAGATCACGAGGTCGAAATTGATAGTGCCAGGCGGTAGAAAGTTTGCCACTGAAAGCGGGCTCATCAGAAAGACGGGTTTGATGGTCTGGACCACATTGCCCGCTTTGCTGATTAACTTGCGGATGGTCATGTGACGGGCCTTCTTCTCGAACTCTCTCCAAAGAACACTGATCTGGCCACTGTCAGTTCCATTCCTAGGCAGACCGTCAACGTGCTTTCTTGCGAGCGCCTCGCGCCTCAATTCGATATGACGCAAATCGAGTTCTCGAAAAGACTGGCATGTGCTTTTATGGCGCAGCACATCGAAAGATGAAAGAACGGGGCTATTCTGGAAAGCTGTCTCCAGAAGTTTCGATGCCCGCGTGTACTCGAAGAAGTCGAATAGATACCGCCCCGCATCCTTCCAAGTGTCTGCCAATTGCACAACACTCTCTAACCCGTCATCTTTGCACCGATCCCGATCTTGCAAATATGCTGCGATGCCATCGAGATCACCCACCGCTTCCGAAACAGACTTGAAGAAGGTAGCAGCGTCTTTGCCCCACTTCGTCGAAAGAGCTGCCCGAAGTGGACAAGAATTGGCGTCGCCGAGTTTCAACTTATCGGAAACTTCTTCCAAGCGCGTCCAATACGCTTGAACGAGAGTGTCAATTTCCGACAGACGTTCCAGAAGTGCAGCCTTATCTGAAAACGCAACTGCTGCGTTGAGGCACCATTCGTCGAATTGCCCTGCCTTTACACCGCGCTTTGTAGCAACGATCCACGCGAATTGACTCTTCAAGAGAGGCACATCGGATTGTTCATCTCTCCAATGAACCCCGTAGAGGCTTGAAAGAAGTTGCCTTGAAGATGCCAGGACAGCAGTACCCTTTGCTTCCGAACTGATGGCTTCAAGTATTTCGTTCATAGGCGCATTCGACTGACCGATGGGCTTGGTAATCAGCGCAGCGACCTCGCGCTTCAAAAATTTCCAGCGAGAGGAAAAGATTCTCCACCACTTGTGGCTCAGTTCATTTAGCACTGCTTGGAGTTGCGATACATCCGTGGACCATGCTTCCTCACGAATAAGACCTTGCCAGTGAGAGCGGATGCCTACGACATCCGAGAGGGCTGACAACGCAGACTCGATTTGCGACTCTTGGTTAAGCCAATCTGGATTCGCTGTGTCGATGCTTTCCAGTGGTGGGGCGAGTGCAACCTGTCTCGCGGTGGCACAAAGAGCGTCAAACGCTCTACGCGACTCTGGGGGTGTTTGACCAAGCATTGTTGCCACGTTGCACACGGCGATGTGAAGGGCTGCAGCTGTGGCTTCGGCGTCGTTCAGTGAACGGCAAATACTATCCTTGGTGGATGGCAGCACTACCTGAAGCTGGCTCCCCCAGAATAGATGTTGACTTGGTACGCCAATCTGCGAGACACGCTCCTGTAGTTGCTCAACGAGTTCTTGGCGGCGATAAACATCGGCAGATGTCCAGTTCAGGCAGTTGGAAATCTCCAGCCCGGGGCGTGCAATGCCACTCAGTTTCCTGTTTAGAGGCAAGACTAAACCGTAGAGATCACGGATGGTCTCACCCGATTTGCCAACTTGGGAATTGACCGCATTGCAGTATTCGTTTAGCCGAGTGATTGCTTCATCCAATGCAGCGACAGTCGATTCGTCGCGCCGGGCGGCTCTGGTTTGAAGCCATGCAGTCTGCTTCAACTCGCCGATAACTTCCTTCTTCTTGATCTTGTTGCTGTGCAATTCAAGGCACGCTGCTCCCAGTCCGATGCGATCTAGCCGACTCTTGACAACCTCAAGCGCAGCCTTTTTCTCAGCGACGAACAGCACTCTTTGCCCAGAGGCCAAGGCACCTGCGATCAGGTTGACAATTGTTTGCGATTTTCCGGTTCCGGGTGGCCCTTGAATCACCATATTTAGTCCGCGCTGCACGTCGAAAATGGCGAGCGACTGGGTGCTGTCGGCGTCCACGACGTGCGCGGTACTCGATGGAGGGATATGGTCATCGACGAATACGTCATCTGAGAGGGGTGATGCGTCCCCTGTAAAGGTACTTGCCCCGAGGAGGCGATTCAAAACGTCGTGGTTGAGCAGCATTGATTCGTCGTTCCACGTAGCTGGGTCAAGGTCTCGATACATCAAAAACTTTGCGAATGAGAAGAACCCCAGGACTACCGACTCTGGATCGACGCTCCAACCATCTTGCTTGGAAACAGCCTTACCAAAGGAATAGAGATAGGAGTCAACGTCGATCTCTTCCGAATCAGATAATCCATCCAGAACAAGACCAAACGACTGTTTTAGGTATTCCAGCAGACAGACATTCGGGGCCACGTCGTCGCCAGAGTATTTCAGATGGAACCCTTCGCCCGCACTTCGCCGCTCCAACTCGACTGGAATCAGCAATAGTGGTGCGCGGCGAACCTCATCGGCATTTTTGGAGTCTCGCCAGATGAGCATACCAAGGGCGATGAACAGGGTGTTGACTCCTTGCTCTTCAATCGAACTCTTGGCGGCGTAATAAGTAGCCAGGAGTCGTTTTTCTAATTCCTTTTCAGAAAGGCCTGTTGGCAACTCATTGGAATTGGGTTCAAAGCCCATTTGCTGCTGCGTCTGTGTTCTTTTACCCGACATCGTTCGCACAAGTGCGCGTCGATCATCTCGCTCGCTGTCCTCGGGCTCATAAAGCAGCCCCATGCGCGGCGTCGCTTCAATAGGAAGAAATGAAAGCTCTGCACCCTCGGTGACGAGCAGGCGGAAAACATCTGCTGGGGGCGTTTCAGGAACTTCGAGCCCTCGCGTTTTCAAGAGCCTATAATTAAGGAGGGGATTGCGCAGGCCAAAGTCAAGGAGGTCTTTACGAACCTCCGACAGGGTAAGGCGCAATTCTTCATTCGCGCGAGTTGGGGTCGTCGCCATACGTTACTTGCTCCATCTGGCATGGCATAACATTTATTCGCCAGCCCGCCTTCCCAGTCAGCAAGTCCTTCCGGGATTACGCCAGCGCGCGCAGAACGATTTCGCATTCTGACAGGTAAGTGCCGAACTGTTAAGGGCTTAGAACGTGCAAATTCCGGAACCGATGTTCTTGGTCACCAATTATAAAACGCAGCGAATTCTTAGCGAAAGCTCCAACCGCAACGGTCCCTCAACTCACCGGGTGGTACGCACCTCGAATGGCTGCCGAATTGACTCGATTACGGTCTTAGATTGTTCGAGTCTCATTCGAGCCGAGCACCAGACACGACCGTTCCTAAGCCGTGAGGCTTAGGGATGGTGTCTACCTTCAAAACGAGCGCAGCGAGAACGATCTTGGCCGGACTCAGCCGAAATGACGCCTGCGGATTCTGTCCGTGAAGACCGCAATACCGGCAAACTGGGCGTAGGGCCATGCTCCTGTAGGCTTCTGCATTGGACGGTAATCAAGACGGCGGGACACAAGGAAGTTGCATTACAAATTCGAACAGCGTTAGTGTCGGTTCGTGCTGACTATACGGGCTATGACCGGCGGCGCTGGCTATGCACAGCGGCATCTGCAACACAGCGACTACTACGACGAACACCGTCGTGTACAGGGCGAGTGGCACGGCCGCGGCGCAGAGCTGCTTGGGCTGCGGGGCAACGTCGCACCTGAACAGTTTGAGGCGGTGCGGCAAGGGCTGCATCCCGAAACCGGCGAGTTCCTGCGCCCGCGCCACAGCGCCGACCGGACAAACGGTGACGGGAGCGAACAGAGCAAGGCGCGGTCTCTCTACGATCTGACATTCTCTGCGCCAAAGTCGGTTTCTGTTCAAGCTGTGGTTGGCCGTGACGAGCGCCTGGTCGCCGCCCACGATAAAGCCGTCGGCGAAGCCCTGGCGGAAGCGGAAAACCATGCAGGCGCTCGTGTGCGACCGAACGGAGCGAATGAGAATCGCGTAACCGGCAATTGGATTATCGCGACGTATCGGCACGATACAAGCCGAGAACTCGATCCACAACTGCATACTCACGCCGTGGCCGCCAATCTTACCTACGACGGCGTAGAGGGCCGGTGGAAGGCTTTGCAGGCGTCGGGGCTGTACGAGCGGCGGGCATACCTCACAGAGGTCTACCGGAACGCTCTGGCAAACGAGGTGCGGAATCTTGGTTATGAGATTGAACCACGCCGTGATTCCCGTGGCCGGGATCTCGGCTTTGAAATTCGTGGCGTGGCAGATGAACTTCTGGAACGCTACAGTCAGCGAAGCGCACAGCGCGACGCAGCCATTGAAGAATTCAAAGAACATCATGGCCGGAAGCCGACAGACAACGAAGTGGCCGTGCTGGTCCGGGAATCCCACGCTGACAAGCTCACCGAGATTGCCACGGAACAAGTTCGCCAACAACAACGAGCACGACTCTCACCGGAAGAATCTCACAGCCTGGATCGCCTGCGAGGCGCATCCCTGGAGCAAAGCCGGAGCGGTTCATATGAATTTTCGCCAGCGGCGGATTCGCTGCAACACGCAAAGGACCATCTCTTCGAACGCCGCTCTGTCGTCTACGATCACGAACTGCTAGCCGAAGCTCTGCGATACGGTCGTGGACGGGTCGATCTCAGCCAGTTGCGCGGCGCGCTGGAAATCGAAAAATCCCAGGGAGCCGTCATTCATGCCGGCGACCGGCTGGCCACACACGAGAGTCTGGATCGTGAACAGCGCATGGTTGCCATGGTGAACCATGGCACCGACCAATACGCGCGGCTTGGCGGCAGACATGAGTTTCAACCATCCGAGCACCTGCGTGATGAGCAACGGCGCGCCGTGCAGCAGGTTCTGGATTCTCGCGATTTTGCCATCAATTTGCGCGGGGCTGCCGGAACCGGCAAGACCGCGACACTTAAGGAGATTGATCGCGGCCTGCGTGAGTCTGGCCGCGAAGTCACAGCGGTTGCGCCCACGCGCGGTGCGGTGGAGGAGTTGCAAAAGGTGGGCTTTCGCGATGCGATGACGGTCTCACGCCTGGTTGGGGACGAAACGGCCCAATCTGCGCTCCGGGGCAGGGTCTTGGTCGTCGATGAGGCCGGAATGATCTCGGGGCGACAGATGGAGGGCATACTCCGGCTTGCCGAGCAACATATGGCACGCGTCGTTTTTTCGGGCGATACACGCCAGATACAGAGCGTCGAGGCGTCAGACGCCCTGCGCATTCTGGAGCGCGAGTCGCAGATGAAGAGCGTCTCTCTGACCGGCGTACAGCGCCAGACACACGCACAATATAGAGACGCCATTCAAACCCAGCGCCAGGCTCCCGAACAGGGCTTTGAGAAGCTGGAGCGGCTTGGCGCTGTGCACGAGGTCCCCTGTAGCGAGCGTGGCCGGGCGGTTGCTGATCTTTACCGGGAGATGACCGTCGATCCGTCGCGGCGTGTTTTGGTTGTCGCGCCCACGCATGAGGAAATTGGCCGCGTCACTCGCGCGATTCGCAATGACCTTTCTGCGCGCGGACATCTCGGCCAAAGCGTCACGATGGATCGATATGTCCCTTTGCAATGGACGGAAGCCCAGAAACGTGATCTGGCGAACTATCGTGAGGGGCAGGTGCTGGTAGTGCATCGAGCAGCGAGGGGTATGGAGAAACACGAGTCGCTCACTGTCAGCCGTGTTGACTCTGGCACGGTGATCGCTCGCAATGCTCACGGCGAGGAGAGGAGCTTTACACCGGCACAGACGCGCTCCTTTTCTGTCTATCAGCGGCAATCCATTGACGTGGCTCCGGGCGACCGGCTCATGCTTACGGCCAATCGCCGAGATGCCGATTTCCGCGCGACGAATGGCGAGCTGGTGACAGTGCGTGGTATCGAGCGGGGACGCATTCAACTTGAGGATGGTCGCACACTGCCGACGAATTATCACCTATTCGATCACGGCTACGCCATTACCGCCCATCGCAGCCAGGGGAAAACGGTTGACGGCGTAATCCTGTCAGCCGATGCCATGAAACAGGAGTTGTTCTACGTCGGGGCTTCGCGTGGTCGCAGCGAAATCGCAATCGTCACCAGCGACCGTGAGCAACTGCGTGAATCACTTGGAATCTCGTCTGCGCGTCCGTCAGCCACGGAGTTGGCGCGTGAGCAAGCTTATTTGCCCCAACCAGAGCGCAGCATTCAGCAAGCTCCAGCCCATCAAATCGAACCACACGTCCCTCGCCACGAAATAAACATTGGTCACGATATTGGGCTGGGCTTGTAGTTGAACAGCAGCGACGCAGCACGAGAAATTTGCGAACTATACCCAGCATGGGTATAATGAGGAGACAGAGTGGCCCCAGGCGCAACAGCACGGGATGGTTTCAGTTCGTCGAAGCGCCGGCCTTCGCGCGGTATCGGGATCGTTATCTCAACGATGATGGATTCGCCGATTTGCAGCTGTACTTGGCGAAGAATCCCGAAGCCGGAGACATGGTGCCTGGTGCCGGAGGCATTCGCAAGCTGCGGTGGGGAGATTCACGCCGCGGCAAGGGCAGGCGCGGCGGCCTGCGGATTATTTACTACCGCTTCTTGTCAGAAGAGGAAATCTGGCTGCTGACGCTTTATCACAAAGATGAAGCTGCTGATATGACGAAAGAGGAGCGAGACCAGTTAAGACGGCTACTCGAAGCGGAACGTGCCGTGCGAAGGGCCAGGAGCAGGAAATGAAAAAGCAGAACGCGACAAAGCGGAATCTGTTTGCCGAGTTGATGGAAGGCGTGGAGGCTATGAAAGCCCAGCGCGAGGGCAAGGTGACGCTTCGCTCCCACGCTGTACCAGTTCCCAATGTGGAGCAATCTCCGGGTGCGGAATTCTTCGTTGCGGCTCGCGAGCAATTCAATGTCTCCCGCGCGGTCTGGGCGAACATGCTGCGCGTCAGCCCGCGCACGGTAGAGAAGTGGGAGCAGGGAGGGCAGGTCAGCCCGCTCGCCGCCACATTTGTGGAACTTGTTACTCGATTCCCGGACACTATTGAACGTTTGCAAACGCTTCCCCGGCGCGTGGCGCGTACTTCGCGCGGCAGGCGGAGGACTGGCGCTGTCCGATCTTCTGCGACACGGGCGCGTTCCAGCAGGCGCGCCGGCAATGGCAGTTCATCGCTAAAACGCTCTGCAACCGTTGGTTGAGAGAGACGCGCTGTATCGGACTGCACTGGGCTGCTACGGCCTGCACGGCGCTGAAGCCCGGAATGCTTGCGGAGAGAAGCAAAAAACCTGACATTCCCCGGATATTGGGATTGTGCGCCGAGGCGGAGAGGGCAGTGTCAAGGGTCTTGACCGCTTCGCGGCGGCGCAGCCGCCCTTGACACCGCCCGCGCCTCGGCTATGCTGTTGCTATCCGGGGAATGTCTTTTGGAGCATGAGGGGCCGGATACTGAGGACTGCCCCAAGGAATAGTAGGATCAGATTCATGGGTCGCCTCGCTCAGAGACTTGTCGGTATCCTGTTGATTTTGCCTCTGGGTGGTCCCGTGATGGTTAGCGCCGAAAGGCCGGCGAAGTCCGCGTTCGATCAAATTGGCGAACAAGCTTATAACCACCATCGGGCACCCGGTTTCGCGTTTCTCGTGTGGTCGCGCGGAAGTATTGTCTTCGCTAAGGGATATGGATTTTCCAACCTTGCGACAAGATCACCCGTCACGGCAGACACGCGTTTCGCCATCGGCTCGCTTACCAAGCAATTCACTGCCGTATCCATCCTTCTTCTCGCGCAGCAGGGTAAGATTTCCCTTGAAGATAAGCTTGAAAAGTATGTCCCGAGTATGCCCAATGCCGACCGGATCACTCTTCGGATGCTTTTGAACCAGGACTCTGGCCTGCATAATTAGCCGAATACTCGTGAACATCCCTGGCCACTTACCGGACGTATTGCGCCTGAGACAATCATCAATTTCTTGAGAACAGATAAACCTGATTTTGCCCCCGGTGCAAAGTGGGCTTATAGCAACACAAATTATGCGATGCTCGCCGCTGTAGTTGCCCGTGCGTCCGGTACTACGTATTCAAGTTTTCTGGCTCATCATATTTTCGGCCCACTCGGCATGAGTTCATCCGGGAATGGATTTGCGGCCCAGTCGGGAACCGCGACGCCGTACGAAGGCAGTAATGGAAATTTCCGGCCTGTGAAACGCACGGTCAGCCTTGATCTGTACTATGGCGCCGGCAGCATCGTTTCAACGGCACGAGATTTGGCTCGTTGGGATTCGGCCCTGCTCAGCGACAAGATACTTGATTCGGGTTCCCGGCGCGAGCTTTGGACCAACGGCAGGTTGCCGGATGGAAAACCCCTAGAATATGCGATGGGCTTCGTCGCCACTTCCATTGGAACCCACCGTGAAGTGTGGCATAACGGCTATGCCCCTTTCGCAGGGGGATACTGCTTCAACGCGATTTTCCCAGACGATAGTCTGGCTGTAGTAGTTCTATCCAATGCGCCCGACCAGTCCTTCCGAGGAGAACCCGTGACGATGGTGAAACAGGTACTGGCTCTCTACGATCATAGGATCGTTCCCTTGACGGAACGGTGACGGATTCGCAGTTGTTCCATCACGAGGCGATGTCGTGGCATCACTCGCTTTGCCTGCTACTCTGTAGCTGTCTGGCGAATGTCAGCGGGATTTGTCCAGTGGAATAGAGGTCCGAAACTAATTTCGTTTTTGTGAGATCGAAAATCCACGAGGACAATGAGTGCCAAAGAATGACAATGGTGCACCTCTATGCACTTACTGTACCCAACCGTTCGCTTTTGCTTCGCACGCCGCATCCATGAGAATGAAAATGCGCCCCAAGCAGTGGGTTGACAGTGCGTCTTGGCCCCACACATTGTGGTGTTAAGGAGTGTGCGAACCATGTTCGATTCCCCTCATTCTCCCGTTTCATTCGAACCGCTGCTAAACAGTGATCGGGCGGCAGCCATCATTCAAGTTCACCCCAAGACCCTTCAGCGTTACGCACGAAATGGAATCGTTCACGGCGTGCGCGTAGGAAAGCTGTGGCGCTTCCGGGCGTCCGACCTTTACCGATCCGGCACGAGGATCGAACCACTCGACGACGACCAGGCACAGTAGGCTGGAATCAGCCACTCGTGCCCGTAACCAGAGAGGAGATCAACCCTTGCTAGTTCGGACACGGTATCAATATGGAAGTCTGCGGTTGAGGAAGCGCGAGCGCGGACCGGACGTGTGGGAGTTCCGCTATTACGAAACGGATTCTCAGGGGATGCGTAAACGGCAGAGCGTGATCCTTGGTGATCGCGGTGTGCTCACAACGGAGACCCAAGCACGGAAAGCCACGCAAGCTCTTCTTCTTAGACTCAACGAAGAATCTCCACGCGCGGAAGTGGAGGCGGCGTCTTTTGGAGCCTTGCTCGACCGGTATATCGAGCAGGAACTCTCGGAGCGTTACTCGACTCGGAAATCGCACTTGTCGAACATCCGAGTCCACATCCGCCCACGTTGGGGAGAACACCCCGTGGATAAGCTGAAACCGATGGCGATGGAGCAGTGGTTGCACGATTTGCCGCTGGCCCCAAAGTCAAAGACTCATGTACGGGGAATCATGCACCAAGTCTTCAAGTGCGCGGAGCGGTGGGGCATTATCGAACTCGGCAAGAACCCTGTCTCTCTGGTGCGCGTGAAGAATGGAAGCAAACGGCTCAAGCGGCCACGGGTTCTTGACGTGGACGAGTTCTTTGAACTGCTCAAGTTTCTGGGGTGAACCCTACCGCACGATGGTTTTGGTAGCGCAGTGCCTGGGGCTTCGGGTCAGCGAGATTCTGGGCTTGCAATGGGGCGATTTCAATTTCGAGAATCGCTCGGTTCTGGTCCAGAGAAGCGTGGTGGGCGGAAGGGTGGACGACGTGAAGACGGAATACTCAAGAGACGATGTTCCGCTCGATGCTCGTCTGGCGGAGGTGCTGTTGCAATGGCGCTCTGCTTCAGTCTTCCCGCGAGATGAAGATTGGGTTTTTGCCAATCCGGTCACGGGGAGGCCGTACCACCAGGAGAGCCTGCAGAAGTCGCAGATCAAACGGGCTGCAAAGCTCGCCAAACTGGGAGAAGACATTGGGTGGCACACTTTTCGCCACACCTACCGCTCCTGGCTCGACGAGACCGGTGCTCCTATGAAGGTGCAACAGGAATTGATGCGTCACGCTTCGATCCAGACGACGATGAATGTCTATGGGCGGGCCATGACGGAAACGAAACGCCAAGCAAACAGCCAGGTTGTAGGACTGGTATTTGGCCCCAACTCGCAGAACTCTGCCACAGGCGAGGCATCTGCGACGCTACAGTAAATTGCAGCCATTCCTATCGGGGGATAACGGGGACTTGCCGGGAGCAATCAAATCTTGTAAGTGATTGAAAGATTTGGTTGCGGGGGTAGGATTTGAACCTACGACCTTTGGGTTATGAGCCCAACGAGCTACCAGGCTGCTCCACCCCGCAGTTCAATATTAACAACGGTTAAAGAGGCGGGTCAAACTGGTGACCTTTCGAATGGCATCGGGCGGCATCTTCTGCGTGTAGCATGCCTTCTTCTGCTAGTGGAGCTCTTAGGAGGTTTGCGTATTCTATCCAGTGCGTAGAACGGCCTTCGGCTTTCGTATGATGACAACTGACGAAATGAAAAAGGCCGCTCTTTTTTTTGCAATCTTTGCCGCTGTTCTGGCAGCCCACCTTCCGCTGCTCCATTTGCCATACTACTGGGACGAAGCCGGCTACTATATTCCTGCCGCGTATGATTTTTTTCGTACCGGAGCACTG
The DNA here is from genome assembly GCF_000688455.1 of Pseudacidobacterium ailaaui. Taxonomy (NCBI): domain Bacteria; kingdom Pseudomonadati; phylum Acidobacteriota; class Terriglobia; order Terriglobales; family Acidobacteriaceae; genus Pseudacidobacterium; species Pseudacidobacterium ailaaui. The sequence goes on along the minus strand of NZ_JIAL01000001.1, from coordinate 2,718,841 downwards.
ATTCCCTTTTCAACGCTCTCGAACGCCCATCCTCCTCTGCCTTCGATCTATCTGGCACTTTGGTGGAAAGTCTTCGGGTTCGCCCCCTGGGTTACACGAACAGCCATGTGCGCCATGGCCTCACTCGCTCTGCTGGCTGTTTTCCAAATGGGCAGAAACACGACCCGGAAATGGCATGTGGCATGGGCAACGGTTCTGCTTACGACGATATATCCCATCTGGTTTGTGCAAAGCTCTCTGGCCCATGCAGACCTCTTTGCGGCTACAGCCACTCTCTGGGCGCTGCTTTTCTATCTGGAGAAACAGACCTGGGCGTGTGTTTTCTGTTTCTCACTCGCAGCTCTGTGTAAAGAAACGGCCGTTGTAACTCCACTGGCCTTGGCAGTCTGGGAGATGATGCTTCTGGCTGCAAACCCAAGCCGCACCAAACCTCCGTCGCAATTGTCACGCCAGCGCCAGTGGCTGCAGGGGGCCGCACTTCTGCTCCCGATTCTTCCTCTCACCTGCTGGTATGCCTGGCACTGGCACCGCACAGGTTTCATCTTTGGCAATCCGGAATACCTGCGTTATAACGCCACAGCTACGATTCTTCCATTGCGGGTTTTGCTAGCCTTTTTCCATCGCCTGCTGCAATTAACAGCACATATGAACCTGTTTGTGCCGGTGCTCCTCATGTTGGCATGTATGATGCTGCCGCCGATTGATGGCCGGGAGCGCATTCCCACTCAGGCTCAGAACACCTTCTATATCGTGATTCTGGCCAATCTTGTTCTATTTTCTGTCCTGGGTGGAGCACTCCTTACACGCTATCTTCTGCCTTTGTACCCGTTAGTTTTGCTGCTCTGTGTCAACACTTTTTACCGGCGGTTCCAAATGTGGCCCGCGCTCGTTGCCCTATGTGCGGCGGGTTTTCTGGCAGGAATCTTCATCAATCCGCCCTACCGCTTTGCTCCGGAAGACAATCTGGCGTACAGGGACGTCATTCTGCTGCACCAGGCCGCTATCCAGCAGATTGTGCAGCATGATCCCGGAGCCGTTGTGCTGACCGCATGGCCTGTCACCGATGAATTACGTAAACCGGAGCTGGGTTACGTTCCATATCCGATTGATACTGTTGCCGTGGACAACTTCTCCTTTGATCAGGTGAAAGCAGCCGCCCGGCTTGCTCCGGAATACTCCGTGGCCCTGGTATTTTCCACCAAGTATGACCCGCCACATCCATGGCTAAGCCTGGGCCGCAGGAATGAGGCCCTGGATACGCGCTATTTTGATTTCCACCGTGATCTGCCACCAAGCTCCATCGCCCATCTGCTGGGCGGCATCATCACCTGGCACGGCGAGCAGCATGGGGAATGGGCGGCGGTGCTTCGCTTTGACCGCCCACAGGAAGCAAGGCTTCCTCTGCACCCGTTCCAATATAATCAGCCTTGAAGTGCGGCCTTTGAATCGATTTCGCTCCCTTATCTGCGGTCTGCTGCTGCTCGCAGCGCCGGTTCTCGCAGCCCAGCAACCTGCTACGGCTGCCTCACGCCCCCATGCCGAAACAGAGCCGGCCGAACACGGCCGACTGCTACTCGTGCTGCCCTTTGAAAACCACAGCGGCCGGGCTGACCTGAATTGGATTGGCGAGGCCTTTCCGGAAATCTTCAACCGTAGACTTGGCGCGGCAGGCTTTCTTCCTATCAGCCGCAACGACCGCCTGTATGCGCTCGATCGCCTGGGACTGCCGGCCAACTTTCAACCTTCTCGCGCCAGCACGATCCGCATCGCGCAGACCCTCGATGCGGACTACGTGATCTTTGGCTTTTTCACCACATCAGGAAATTCACTCAACGCAACGGCGCAGGTGCTGGATGTGACCGAATTGAAATTGGGCGATGCCATCAGTATCCAAATGGACATGACGCGCCTGCTCGATCTGTTGAACAGCCTTGCCTGGATGACGGTCCGGCAGCTAGACCCAAGCTATGCCGTGGCGCAGCAGACGTTTCTTAATGCAGACTCCGATCTTCCCGTTGCCGCCTTTGAAAATTACATCCGTGGCCTGACCGAGGATTCGCTGAATGAGCGCATCCGTCATCTGCGCGAGGCCATGCGGTTGGCGCCGCATTTTTATCCTGCAATGCTCGCCTTGGGAAAGGCCTACTTTTCCAACCAGAACTTTGATCTGGCAGCAACAACTCTGGGGAATCTGCCAAAAGATGACCCGAATGCACTCGAAGCGGATTTTTACCGTGGATTGGCTTTTTTCTATACCGGAAGATATCTTGAGGCTGAAGACGCCTTTGCCTTTGACACGACGCGTCTTCCCCTGCCCGAAGTAGTCAACAACCAGGGCGTGGCCGCAGCCCGCCGGGGTCGCGATGGGACATCTCTTTTTCAGCAAGCCGCAGCAGCAGACCCGAAAGACGCCGATTATCACTTCAACCTCGCTGTTTCTCTCCGCCGACGGGGCGACCTTGCAGGCGCGATGAAGGAAGCAGACCTGGCCATGAAGCTTCGTCCACAGGACGCCGACATTGCCAGCTTTGCCAACACGCTGCATACGGAACAGCAGAATGCTACCAATGCGGCACAGACGCCTGAGCTGCCGTTGGAGCGCATTAAACGCAGCTACAACGAGGCCAGTTTCCGCCAGGCCGCCTTTGAGATGGAGCAAATGCAAAACCTGCGGCTGGCCGCTCTGCCTAGCCAGGAACGCTCCGCCGCATTGGTAAAGGATGGCAGACAGTTTTTGAATCGCGGACTTTTGCTGGAAGCAGAGCGCGAGTTTCAGGCTGCCATCCAGGCGGACCCGTCCTCAGCCTCCGCATATGCCGGACTGGCCGAAGTACGCGAACGCACCAACGATCCTGACGCCGCCCGTCAGGAGGCCCAGAAGTCTTTGCAGTTGCAGCCGAACGTAGAGGCCCATCTGATTCTGGCTCGTATGGATGAGCAGGCACACCAGTTGGCCACCGCAGCCAATGAAATCAGCGCAGCACTGAAGATTGAGCCTAATAATCCCAATGCGCGCGTGATGAAAATGGCTCTGGAGCAGAAAGGCCAGCAAGTGCCATGAAACGAAGACGGCACGGCCTGGGCCTGTTTGTCGGCTGCATCCTGACGCTGCTCTTCCCTGCTTTCTGTCCAGCCCAACAACCACCGCAGGTCGTACTTCTTCACGTTGACGACACGATCCAGCCGGTAAGCGAGGGTTATCTTCGTCGCGGGCTGGCCATTGCAGCCGGACTCCATGCCGACGCTGTGTTGATCGAATTGAACACGCCGGGCGGAATGCTTGAATCTACCCGGGCCATCGTGCATGATATTCTCGCTTCTCCCGTACCGGTCATTGTCTATGTTGCTCCTGCGGGCAGCCGCGCCGGATCGGCGGGCTTTTTTATTCTTGAAGCCGCCGATATCGCTGCCATGGCGCCGGGCACCAATGCCGGTGCTGCTCACCCGGTGGTGATGGGCGGAAAGCTCGACGATGAGATGAAACGTAAGCTGGAGAACGATGCAACAGCTTTTCTGCGCTCCTACGTTTCACGCCGAGGACGCAACATAGCAGCGGCGCAGGACGCCGTGCTGGACTCAAAGTCTTACACCGAGCGCGAGGCCGAGCAATTGAAGCTGATTGATTGCATTGCTCCCAGCAATACTGCTCTTCTCAACATGTTGGATGGCCGTAATGTGACGCGTTTCGACGGCTCGACTACCTTCCTACACACGCATCATGCTCATCTGATTCCGGTGGCCACGACCTTGCGCGAAAACATCCTTGACCGGATGATGGATCCGAATCTGGCCGTGCTCGTATTGGTCATTGGCGCGCTACTGATTTATCTGGAATTCAATACTCCCGGTACCATTGTTCCCGGTGCCCTGGGAACGATGCTTTTGCTGTTGTCACTTTTTGCGCTGAATCTGCTTCCGGTGCGCTACACCTCCCTTCTGCTGATAGCAGGTGCGTTTGTGCTGATGCTGCTCGAAGCCAAGTTTGGCGGGCACGGTGTACTCGCAGCTTCAGGCATCCTCTGCCTGGTTCTAGGTCTGTTGACATTGGTAGCAGGGCCCATTCCGGAGATGCGCGTCAGCATGGGAACGGCCATCGGAGCAGGCATTGCCTTCGGTGCCGTGACGACTTTCCTTGTGCGGCTGGCGTGGCGGGCGCGAAAAAACAAGTCTCTTACTGGACCGGAGGCCCTGGTTGGCTCGATTGCAATGGCCCAGCAGCCGCTGGACCCGCGCGGACAAGTTCTGGTCCACGGTGAGCTTTGGTTTGCCGAATGCCCAGAACGCGTTTCAGCCGGCGAGCTTGTGCGGGTCCGCGATGTGCGCGGCCTGACCCTGTTGGTAGAAAGGGTTCCTGACAATCGGTCCACAACAAAATAACCCGTTTTTCTGCTCATGGGCTGCGATACAATCCCAGTGCGGGAGGGAGGACCATGGGCATTCCCGGCCTGATTGTCGTAGCAGTCATCATTCTTTATCTGCTGAACTCTATCAAGATACTGCGCGAATACGAGCGCGGCGTCATTTTCCGTCTCGGACGCGCTTTGCAGCAGCCCAAGGGGCCGGGGATCATTCTTGTTTTTCGCCCCTTTGATCAGATGATCCGCGTTTCCCTGCGACAGGAAGTCCTGGAAGTCCCTCCGCAGGACGTCATTACGCGCGACAATGTGACGATCAAGGTAAATGCGGTCATCACCCTGCGCGTGCTCGATCCTTTAAAGGCTGTGATCGAAGTTTCAAATTATGTCTATCAGACTTCCCAATTTGCACAGACCACCTTGCGCTCCGTGCTTGGAGAGGTCGAGCTGGACAGTCTGCTGGCGCATCGGGACGCTCTCAATCAGCGCATCCAGAGCATCATGGACCAGCGTACAGAACCTTGGGGCGTAAAAGTGGTGAGTGTGGAAGTCAAGCAGGTGGACCTTCCAGAGCAGATGCTACGCGCCATGGCCAAGCAGGCAGAGGCCGAACGCGAAAAGCGATCGAAGATTATCAATGCCGAGGGCGAATATGCCGCAGCGCAGCGCCTGGTGGATGCCGCGAACCTGCTGGCCACACAGCCCATGACTTTGCAATTGCGATATCTGCAGACACTTACAGATATCGGGACGGAGAAGAACACCACTGTCATCTTCCCCCTGCCAGTGGAACTGATTTCCCTGATCCAGAAAATTGTTCCCGCCAGATCTGAGGAGCAAAAATGAGAAATGTGGCCGAGTACGAAGAGATAAACGAAAACGAGTCTGAAATTACGCTGAATACAGGCACGTTACTGGGGATTTTCTTTGGCCTTGTGCTGGTGTGCGGCGTGTTTTTCGGCTTTGGTTACTCGATGGGACGCCGCGGAACAGCGAATACGTCCAGCCCACCTGAGGCATCGCCGACGGCCAGCCCACAGGCGGAAACCTCCACGCCGCAGGCAAACAGCACGCCCAAGCCATCGGCCATGGAAGCATTGCAGACAGAAGGCCAGTCTGCGGACCCAACCAATCCTTCTGCGGCGCAGAGCATGTCGCAGGAAGACACCGAAAATACGACGCCAAAACCTGCTCCCGCACAGACCCTGGCACAACCCTCTTCCGTCGTCAGGCCCGCTTTGAAGCCCGCAGCATTCCCAGTCGCCACACCGGCCTCTACCCCATCCAGCGGATCTTTCATGGTGCAGATCGCTGCAGTATCGCGCCAGGAAGACGCAAATACGCTGGCCAACGCCCTGCAAAAGCATGGCTATACCGTTTCTGTGCGCAATGAGCCGCAAGACAAGCTCTACCACGTTCAGGTGGGGCCCTTTGCTTCTCGGGATGCAGCCCGGGCAATGCGCTCGCGTCTGCTGGCGGATGGATATAATGCCATCCTCAAACCGTAGTGTCTATAACACCCTGGCCTGGGAACGACTGCATGCTTAGCCCAATTCACTCCCGCCGGGGAGCTCCCTGTTATGCCGTCTGAGAGCTATTAGCGTAATTTTCGCTCAAGTGCCCCTCAACAGCGGACTGGGGAAAGAAAATCATAAAGACCGTCCCTGGCTTTCGCTGCGGATGGCACGTATCAGCGGCGCGGCTGCGAATGCGGACCTCACCCCGGTGCTTGCGGATGACTTCGGCGCTGACCCACAGACCAAGCCCGGTGCCGGTTGCGTCTTTTGTGGTAAAGAAAGGTTCAAAAATGCGCGCCCGCACTTCATCGGACATTCCGCATCCAGTATCAGCAACAGAAATGCGCACTCCCTCAACGGATGGATTACGCCACGAACGTGATTGCCGGACGCTGAGCGTCAGCATGCCTGGACCGGGCATCATCGCATCCAAAGCATTGCTGATAAGGTTGGCAAAGAGCTGACGCAGTTCACCTGCAAAACAGAAGATTTCAACCTGTGAGTCATAAAAGCGGCGTACTTCTACATGCAAAGAATTGACCCGCCCCTGATGCAAAGTCAGCACCGATTCCAGCAGCTCACAGATGTTTGCTGTAACCGGAAGAGTGGACTGCCGGTAGAACCTCAACGTCTGTTGGGTAATTTCAGAAACGCGGGCCAGCTCGTGCTGGGCCAGGTCCACATATCTCTCGATCTCAGATGGAAGTTTTTCCTGAAGACGGATGAGATACAAAAGGTTCGTTACAGCTTCCAGCGGATTATTAATCTCGTGAGCGATGGAAGCTGCCAGACGACCTGCCGCAGCCAATTTTTCCGTTTTTCGCAATGCCTCTTCGGAATTGCGGCGCTGCGTTGTGTCCACAATCACCGCGCCAACCCATCGCACCGCATTAGAACCCGTCTGTACGGGATATACATTGGCCAGCCATGCACGGATGCGGCCCGGCTGGCCTTCGATCTCGCCGGTCAATTCCAGGTCCTGCACTGGTCGTCCTGTGGAAAAAACCTGGTCAATGGCCCGCTGCAGCGGAACTGCGGCGGACTCCGGAAAGACCTCATTGACGGCGCGCCCCAGGTGCCGGCTAATCGTGCTGTGATGCATGTCCGCCAGAAACTGGTTGACGCGAACAAACCGGAACTTACGGTCAAAGAACGCAAAACCAATTGGGGCGTTGGCCAGCATGGAGTCCAGCAGCGCCAGAGTATCGTTCAACCCGGAACGCTGCTCCTCGATGGAGGCAACCATCATATTGAATGCCGTGGTCAAAGCCGCTGCCTCATTTTCTGAGGTAACTGGGAGCGGAAAATTCGAGAGGTCTTCCGGGTCGCGCACAATCTGGCGGGTGGCACGCATCAGTACATTCAAGGGTTTGGTGACCGTCCGCGCCATCAGCGTGGCCAGAATCGTGCACCCAAGAGTAGCAAGAATGGCTGAGATGAGTGTGACCCGCAATAACGAATGCAGTTGCAGGCGGTCTGATTCTTCGTTAGGGGCGATCCATACCAGTCCCCTGATTTGGCCCTGGACCATCACAGGAGCAACGATTTCACGTACGTTTTCCTTAAGGTTGAAGATGGCCGGTCGGTCCAGACGTCTGAGAAAATTGCGCTCTGTCGGCGTCAGATTCAGCTTTCCGTTCATGGAAGCATCTGCACCCGCAATGGCCCTTCCCTGCAAATCAGTAATCTGCACGTTGCCGATGCTGGGATAATGCAGCAGCGTGCTCACCATCTTCTGTAGGGAATCGGCCTTGCCTTCCTCAATGGCTTCTGCAGCCTGCAATGCCAATTGCGATCCCTGATACTCCAGGCGGCGGTCAATGCGCTGCTGGAGCTCCTTCTGCTGCTCACGCACAAGAAAAGCAGTAAACAATCCAAGAGCAAGCAGCTCAAATAGAACCAGGCTGGCAATCAACTGGCCACGAATTGTTCTGGGCTTCCACAAAAGCAGTTTTCCGTCCTTCAAAAAATTTCCCCAGAAGACGCCGAAGCTCCATCCAGAATCTGGGTGAAATCGCTACGCTTCTGCCGGGAGGACCGCTCATTCACTTAAGCTTCCAGCACAGCTGTCAGCTTCTCCTTCAGATCGGCCGCAATCCTCTTTCCGTGAAAGCGGCCATTTTCAATAAAGATTTCATTCGTACGCTCGCCGGCAAGAATTACTCCAGCCAGGTAAATTCCTGGTATGTTGCTTTCCAAGCTTTGCGGATTGCACTCGGGACAGCGGTCTTTACTTTCCAGCCGGATCCCGAGCGACATCAGAAAATCGAAGTCCGGATGGTAGCCAGTCATGGCAAAGACAAAATCATTCTTCACCGAAACTTCTCCCTCCGGCGTCTTCAGAATGACAGAATCTTCCTCGATGCGTTCCACCTGGGTTTGAAAATATGCGGTAATCTCCCCATTCTTGATGCGGTTTTCAATGTCAGGAAGGATCCAGTATTTTACGTGCTTGTGCATGGCAGGACCACGATGCACAAGTGTGACTCGCGCTCCGTGACGCCACAAGTCCAGTGCCGCAATTGCCGCTGAATTTTTTCCACCAATGACCATTACATCCAGTCCGTAGTAAGGATGCGGATCTTCATAATAATGATGGACCTTGGGCAGGTCTTCTCCCGGAATGCCCATAAGATTGGGCAGATCATAATAGCCGGTGGCCACCACCAGTTTGCGCGCATGGTGGGTAAGTTGGCGTCCGAATTTATCTGTTACATGGACACGGAAAGCACCATCTGCCCCCGAAATGGTGTTCACCTTTTGATATTGCCGAACATCAAGCTGATAGTGTTCGGCCACCTTCCGGTAATATTCCAGCGCTTCATTGCGTGTGGGCTTCTGGTTTACGCTGGGAAAAGGGACATCACCAATTTCCAGCAGCTCTGGAGTCGTAAAAAACGTCATGTTTGACGGGTAATGGTAAATGGAATTACAGAGACATCCTTTATCCACCAGCACACTACGAAGAGCGATACGCTGCGCTTCAATTGCGCAGGCCATGCCCGTCGGTCCTGCCCCAATGACCAGGACATCAAAAACTTCTGGAGGAGTGCGATTGTCCATGCCTCTAGATTAGACGATAGAGTGGGAAAGTTCTCACCCGAGTTACCCAACACAAAAGGCAAAAGCAGCATCTCATAAAAAAATTCCCGAAACATCACAGGCCCTTATGACTCTTTTACTTGCGCAGATGTCCGTCATTCTGGCCGTCACCCTGATTTGTGGGTGGATGGCGCGCCGCCTTGGGCAGGCCCGTGTCATCGGCGAAATGGTCGGGGGGATTCTGCTGGGACCGTCTGTGTTTGGCCGCCTTGCTCCTCACACTTCCATACTGCTGTTTTCCGCAGGCTCTCTCCACCCTCTTGAGATTCTTTCAACCGTTGGACTTGTGCTCTATCTCTTCCTGATTGGCATGGAGCTGGACTATGACCAGCTTATATGTCAACGCAGGACCGCAGTGCTGGCCAGCGGAACAAGCATTCTCATTCCCTTTATCACGGCCGCAGCGTTGGCGCACTCACTGCGCATCCGGTTTGCACCGCATGGCATCGGGAATCTTCCGTTCGTGCTTTTCCTGGGTATCGCAATGAGTATCACGGCATTTCCCGTTCTGGCGCGCATTCTGGAAGAGCGGCGTCTGCAGGGTACGCCGCTGGGCACGACGGCCATTCTTTGTGCAGCGGTGGATGATGTGCTGGCCTGGACGCTGCTGGCATTCGCGCTCACTTTGATCGGGGCCGATGGGGGGCCGGCTTCCTTGCCCTTGCGCCTCGCATACCTGGCCATGTATCTCCTGCTGATGCTTGGCATGGTACGTCCCCTCGCTGCACGGGCCGTTACCTTACGCAAAAAGCCAAATCTTTCCCTCGAACTGCTGGGCATTTTCATCATCTTCGCACTGGCCTCGGCGGCTGCCACGGAATGGATTGGCGTGCATCCGCTCTTCGGGGCCTTCCTTGCTGGCGTATGCTTTCCGCGCATTGAGCATTGGCAGCAGGCGGTCCGGGCAAAACTCGACATGGTGACCTCTGCCCTGCTCCTGCCGCTTTTCTTCGCTCTGACCGGTCTGCGCACCCGGCTGGACCTGCTGGACGATGCAAAAATGTGGTGGTGGACCGCCATCGTGCTGGCTGGCGCAGTCTTTGGAAAGATGGGGGGCGGCGTTCTGGCTGCCCGCTGGACAGGCCAAAGATGGCGAAATGCCTTTGCCCTGGGTGCGCTGATGAATACTCGGGGATTGGTGGAGCTGGTCGTGCTGAATATTGCTTACAACGTGGGCGCCTTTTCTCCCACGCTCTTCACCATGATGGTCGTTATGGCACTGGTGACCACAATGAGCACGACGCCTATCCTAAACCTCCTCAAAGTCGGGAACGACGACAGCAGCTTGGTCCGGGAGAAGGCCGAGGTCTCAGCCTGATTCAGGCCCCGCTCAGTTCCTGCAACAACTCCTCCGCATCTCTGACCGGAGGCAGGCAGGTGTTTCCTTTGCAGACGATAGCAAAGCTGTCTCCGGAATGGAGCTTAGGCAATCCAGGCAAGGTCGCCGCCAGCACCGGAGGTAGATTCTGCTCTGTAATCTGATCAGGCCGCAGTAAAATCACGGACTTATTGACGGCATAGCGCGCAGTGGCCATCGCAGCCAGGTTTTTTGCCCGCTCATCTTCACCAATAATGACCACCTGGAGCGGAGGCAAAAGAAGCCGTTGCAGAGCAAGTCCATAAGTCCCGGCAAAAAGACCAAACTGCTCGACAATACCGCCAAAGTGCTCCAAAGTGTCTTCGGCCTTCTCACGAAAATCTGGCCGCCCGCTGAGTGCTTCCAGGCGAAGCAGCGCCGCAGCTGCAGCAGGATTTCCAGCCGGGGTCGGGGTGTCCTGTAAGGGTTTTCGGCGTGCGCGCAAAGCACCAGGGGCGGAAATGCTTTGGGTCTCCGTGTCAAAGAACCCCCCGCCTGTCTCATCGTAAAAGCGGATGATCATCGCGTCGGCCAGCTCCACGGCAATGCTGAAATAGCGCAGAAGACCGGTGGCCTGCCATGCATCGACGCAGGCATGGATGAGGAAAGCGTAATCATCGAGCACGCCAGTAATCTGCTGTCTGGAAGCCACCCCCGCCGCATAAGCAATAACGTGTTTCAGCCCGCTTTTCGGGTCCCAACCCTCAAGCAGAATTCTGTTCAGGGTCTTCAGGGCGAAGCTCCCTGCAACAGGAAGCTGCAGTACTCGATCCGCTTCCAGGTAGGCTGAGACCGCCAATGCATTCCAGCCTGTATAGATGGTTTTGTCAATAAAAGGAGTCGGACGTTGAAGCCGCGCCTGATACAACTTCTCTTTCGCCGATGCAAGATCGCGTTCCACCTCTGACACGTCTCTGGAGAGTTTTTGCGCTACCTCTTCAATCGAGTGCGTCACATGCAGCACATTCTTTTTAGGATTGTGGTGCATGTCTCCCATCTCGCCAATGTCGTAATAAATCTCAGCCACGGCCAGTTCTGCGTTGTTCAGGACAGCTGCTGCTTCTTCGCGCGTCCAGGTAAAATAATCGCCGTCATCTTCAAGTGAAATATCCGCGTCCTGCGAGGCGTAAAAGCCGCCGCGTGTGCGATCTGTAAGCCATTGGTCCATCCAGCGCATGATGTCCCGTGTGATGTAAGCAAACTGTGGCTCTACAAATGTCTGGAAAGCATGAACATAGTTTTTCAGTAGCTCAGCATTGTCATACAGCATCTTTTCAAAGTGCGGCACAACCCAACGCTCATCTACGGAATAACGATGAAAACCACCTGCAAGATGATCGTAGATTCCACCTGCGGCCATCTTCTTGAGCGTGCTGATTGCCACTTTTTTTGCGCCCTCATGACCGCGCGCCGCCACATCAAGCAAAAGGTCCACGGCTGCAGGATGAGGAAACTTAGGCTGGCTGCCGAAGCCTCCATACCGTGGGTCCCACTGGCTGAGCGTCTTCGCAACAAGCTGATTTACTAGTTCCGGGCCCAGGTTGGAGGCCCGTCCGGAAAAGGTTTCGCCGTGTTCCACTGCAGCAAGAACACTCTGCGCGGTTTCGATCGCCTCCTCGCGTCTGCTTTTCCAGACCTCGGCCAGAGTGCGCAGAACGCGCTCAAACCCAGGGCGTCCATAGCGGTCGTCGCGCGGAAAGTAGGTTCCACCGAAAAAGGGCCGTCCATCCGGAGTGAGGACCGCTGTCAGAGGCCATCCCCCTTGTCCGGAAATGGCCTGCACTGCGGCCTGATAACGGCTGTCCACGTCAGGCCGTTCGTCGCGGTCGACCTTGATGGCAATGTAATGCTCATTGATGATTTGTGCCAGGACCGGGTCCTCGTAGGATTCACGGTCCATGACATGGCACCAGTGGCACCATACCGCACCGATGTCCAGCAGAATGGGCTTGTCCTGCTGCACTGCCAGCAAAAATACCTCTGGCGACCACTCATGCCATTGCACTGGTTGATGCATGGCAGACCGCAAATATGAGGATGCTGCGTATTGTAGGGCGTTCAGTCCAGACATGGCGCTTTGCCTCGTTTATGCAGGATGAGACACCAGTCGCCTGGCTACCTCGATATACAATCCGATGGCATCAAACAACTCGCGTTTTGCCAGTTTCTCATTCGATGTATGAGCAACATGAATGGATCCTGGTCCCAGCAGGAGCGGCTCTCCCCAGTTCGTAAGCGCAGGAATGTCTGTCGTAAATGCGGCGGCCATCGTAGGAAATCCATCCAGAGCATGCAGGCGGGTAAACGGGATTTCCAGCGTAAATTCAACCTCTGCCAGACCGGCAACTGCTTCTTCGATGGAACGTCGTATCTCGGCGGAGGGCCCAACCAGACGCACCAGCACTTGCGCCTCAGCATAGTCTGCAATCACGTTTGGCGCACGCCCCCCTTCCAGCAGACCTACATTCAGCGTACTGGGGCCAACATCTTCTGTGACCGGCAATTCGATTTGCAACAGGCGGTGGAGCGCCTCCACAAGCTTATGCACGGCACTCTCTCCCAGTTCAGGATAGGCCGAGTGCGCCATCCTCCCTTTTGCACGAATGGCGGCACGCAAGGCTCCCTTGGATGCGATGGCCAGCCGGTTGTCCGTAGGCTCTCCGTTAATCAGAAAGCGGCTGCCCCGGGGCTGCGCATTGGCAACCTTTGCTCCTGCGGAATCACGCTCTTCCCCTACAACAAAGAGCAACCCAGCGCGAATCCCGGCATCGCGAAGCTGCTCAGCAGCAGCAATCTGCGCGGCAATAATGCCCTTGGCGTCGCAGGCGCCACGACCATAGATAAATTCATCGTCCTCGCTGCTAGGAAGAAATGGCGGGACGGTATCCATGTGTGTGGAAAAAACCACGTCAGGTGTCTCGTCTTTCACCCCAGCATAGACATTGAAGCGATCCGGTGTTTCTACCGGCATCTTTTCTACAGAAAAACCGCGCTGAAAAAGGAAATCGGCAAGAAATTCACCGACAGCACCTTCATTGTAGGTAATCGACTCAATATCAATGAGCCTTCTCGTCAATTGCACTGGATCAAACGTCATCGAATCTCAGAATACAATGTTGTTGGACAATGACAATGGCCGATTCTGGCGCAGCCACGCTGCGAACGATTGATGACCTTCGCGGACCCGCGGGAAAACTTGAGGCGCTTTTGAATACAGGGGGCCCAGATGCAGCAATGGCAGCTTTGGTCTGCCATCCGCATCCGCTTGGTGGTGGCACAATGCATAACAAAGTGGTATACCACGCGATGAAAGCGCTCCAGACGCTCGGATTGCCTGTTCTGCGCTTCAATTTTCGTGGTACCGGGCTCAGCGATGGCACCCATGACCATGGACATGGCGAGCAGGACGATGTTCGTGCTGCCGTAGACTGGCTGGACCGTGAATTTGGTCTGCCGGTCCTCTGTGCGGGCTTCTCTTTTGGCGCGGCCGTCGGATTACGTGCCTGCTGTGGGGACCCTCGCGTTCAAGGCCTGGTGGCCCTGGGACTACCGACCCATGCCGAAGGACGCGACTACCATTACCAATTTCTGCAATCCTGTCCGCAGCCCAAGCTTTTTATCAGCGGAACAATGGACCAGTTCGCTCCACGCAAACAGCTTGAGGCGGTCTTTGATGAAGTTGCCCCGCCCGTCGAAGTCGTCTGGGTGGAAGGCGCCGAACATTTCTTCACGGGTAAACTGGACGAGGTGCAACTGGCCATCCGTAACTGGGTGCAAACCTATCTGCTTCCGACAAAAGTCTCATGACCACTCTCGACGACCTCCATACCGCAGCCGAAGACATCTTCCGCCATGCTTTAGCAGCGTGCGACATCGGAAGGTCTTTTGACCGCCATCTGCACTTTGAAGGGACCGTCCTGGTCCATCATCCTTCTTCAGTCCTGAAGCCGGTTGCGATTGAATTGAAGGAGTATAAGAAGGTCTTTGTCATCGCCTTCGGCAAGGCCGCCCTTGCCATGCTGGACGCTTTGCTGGAGCGTCTCCCCAAAAAAATCCAGATACGGGGCGTCTGTTCCGCACCCCAATTGCCCCAAAAGCGAAACTGGCGCATCCGCTACTTTACTGGAGGGCATCCGCTGCCCAACAGGGATTCCTTTGAAGCTGCGGAGACCGCATTAAAACTGCTGAAACGGGCCCGCAAGGACACTTTTGTATTTTTTCTTGTCAGCGGCGGAGGCTCAGCGATGTTCGAGCTGCCACGCGACTCACGAATCACACTGGAAGACAGCATTGCCTTTCATGAGACGCTGGTCGCATCCGGCGCAACCATCACGGAAATCAATACTGTCCGCAAATACTTTTCCGCAGTAAAAGGTGGCCGCCTTGCACTCGCTGCACCCGAGGCGGAAAAGCTGACCCTTCTGGTGGCCGATGTTCCGCTCAAGGACCTTGGCGCTGTTGCGTCCTCTCCTACCCTGCCAGACCATTCCACGCCGGAGGAATGCCGCGAGATCCTTGTTCGCTATGAACTGCTCGAAAAATTTCCCCCAGCCGTGCGCGCCTATTTTGAGTCGCTGCCACCGGAGGTCATCCAGGAAACGCACGGCCCTGAGGCTAAGGAGAGTTTTCAGCACACCAAATTTGACACTTTGCTCTCCAACTATGACTTTGTAAACGCCGCACGTGACCGCGCCCACGAACTCGGGTTCCGCGTTGTGATTGATAACACTTGCGATGACTGGGACTATACGGATGCGGCCCGTTATCTACTGAAGCGCTTTCACGAGCTGCGGGCAGAGCATCCACGCCTGTGTTTGCTGTCCAGCGGAGAGGTCACCGTACCACTGGACAGAGACCCCGGATGCGGTGGACGCAACCAGCAATTTGCACTGGCCACAGCCTTGGAACTGGCCCGGCATGAAGGCCAGCCGATGGTCGTGCTCAGCGCAGGTTCTGATGGCATTGATGGCAACAGCCCCGCCGCCGGGGCCATTGCCGACACAACCACAGTCTCCCGTGCACGGGCCTACCATTTTGACCCGGAAGAGAATCTGCGCCGTTTTGATACCTGTCCTCTATTTACCGCGCTCGGCGATACCGTGATGACCGGTCCAACTGGCAATAACCTGCGCGATCTCCGTATCTTGCTCGCAGTCCGGGAAGAGAACCCTCAAATGACTCTCTAAGGCCAGCATCAAAATTTTTCTTGACACCACTCCCTCTTTTGTATCAAATTACGTCGTATACGATACGTCGTATACGACGTATCTGAGAAGAGGAACCAACTACCATGTCCTACTCCGTCGAAACCCTCCGTCATGCCACCAGTTATCTGTGGATCCTCCTATGCGCGGTCTGGCTGTTGACCTCACTCGGCACCAAGCGAACGGTACAGAGACAATCCAGCATGTCCCGCTTCTGGCAGCTTTCCATTCTGGCACTGGGCTGCTTTCTTGTCTTCTTCCATGGCCCAACCAGAGCCTGGCTGGATGTTCACCTGTTTCCGGTAACTCCGCGCATGGCCATGGCTGGATTCCTCTTGGCTGCCATTGGGGTAGGGTTCAGTATCTGGGCCAGGCTGGTTCTGGGCGGCAACTGGAGTGGTGTTGCCACCATCAAGGAAGGCCATACTCTGGTGCGAAAGGGGCCTTACAGCATAGTCAGGCATCCGATCTACACGGGTCTCTTGCTGGCCATTCTGGGGTGTGCTCTGCAACGAGGGCTGCTGCGTGGCCTGCTGGGAGTGATATTGGTTGGTTTTGGGTTCTGGCTTAAAGTGACCATGGAAGAATGGTTGATGGTACAGCGCTTTGGCGAAGAATACATACGCTATCGTCAGCAGGTGCGTGCCCTGGTCCCCTTCCTCTTTTGATGGAGACACGATTGACACGAGACATTTCCGTTCCTGAACTGGCCCGAGAGGTGGAAAGAAAGCTCCAGAATATCCGTCAGGCGCTGCGCAAACCGCTGGAAGCCCAGTATGCCCGCGGCCATCTCACCGGACCGCAGATGCTGGTCATGGAGGTCGTCTGCAAGCAGGATGGCATCAGCATGAAAGAACTGGCCAGTAGGATGGGCCTTGCTCACAGCACCGTCTCTGGCATCGTTGACCGGCTGGAGAAACGGGGACTGCTCATACGCCAGACTCTGGAAAGCGACCGCAGGGTGACCCAGATTCTTCCCTCACCAGCGGTGCGGGAATTTCTGCAAAAGCAAGCGCCAGCATTGACGCTTCACCCTCTGAACGAAGCCCTGAAAAGGGCCTCGGCAGCAGAACGCAAGACCGTATGGGAAGGCATTACCATGCTTGAAAAGCTGCTGACGGAGGGCTGACTCTCCTGCTATGCTGTCTTTGATTTTTTCTCGGGAGTAAAACCGTGGCTATCTTCTCAATTTTCAGCTTTGTGACAATTTTTGCTGTCTGCATTCTCTGGGCCACCCGCAAGCCTGAGGGCGGCCACTGATTCAACCAGAGCTACCTTCTCAGCAAATCTACCGGTTCGTTCACATCCGTGGTCCGGAAAAATTCTGAAAGCGCAGGGTACTGCCGCTTGATTGCCTGATACATCTCCCAGGCCACGCGGCGGTAGGAGGAGTGCCCCTGGGGCTGAGATCGCAGCTCGGAAATATAGACGGCCTCTGCGAAATCCATCTTGAACAGCGCGCGTATCCTGGTGGCCAGGGGAAGAACATAGTCGGCAGACTGTGCTGCTTCCGGAGCATTGCTCTGCCCGATTTGCTGGTGTGTGGCAAAGGCCGCATCGATGGCTGACTGGTACTGCGGCAGCAGGCCAGCTTCGGCAATTCCTTCGGGGACCTCATAGCCGTGCGTCGAAGTGTAGCCTTGTATGATCTGCACGCAGCGGCGATGACGGTGCATGTCTCGGAAGCCGCCGATGTCCATAAGAACATCGAACCGCAATGCCTGCCCTGCAGCAAACTCACGCAGCAGCTCGTCATGCCGGCCACGATGGCGGACACCAAGGGCAAGGATCTCGTTGCGCTTTGCTTCATCCAGGTCCGCCACATGGTCTCGGAGTTGACGGTAGGAATAGTGGCTGACACGATAAAGCAGAGTCGTGGCGATCTCTACTTCCAGAGATTCACCTGCCTCGACCAGGTCTACAACCGGAGCAGAAGCAATCGTCATGCCTTTCATCAACTCCTGCGCCGCTTGGGCCAATTCATGCCTGGTCTGCATCTCGTAGGGGTTGGGTGCTGCATATTTCACCAGTGTAGGCGTGGTTTTTACCTCACGGGTGAGCAGTTTTGCCGCCCTTTCGCCCAGGACAGGGTCCAGCGCCGATATCTCACACTGCAGGGCAGCCATCTCCTCGGCATGGACGTTCCAGGCCGCTCCACCGGCGGCAGCGCGCAGACGTTCGCCCAACTGCCTGACCTCCGCATACGGGCTGGAAAGCAGGCGCGAGATCTGCGTTTCCAGGGTGCGCGCATTGACAATCTGTCCCAGGGATGTGTTGGTTGCCAAAGGAAGCAGGTAGCGGGCCACGTCAAAAGCGCGAGCACGCAAAGTACGTTCGTAACTTTCCTGTTTCATCTCTGCGGGCCTGGCAACCTGCGTCTTCAGGTACTCAAACATTCCCTCGGAGATTGCATGGTAGGCAGCAAAAAGTTCCTCAATCTGGCGTGAATACAGATCTTTTTCCGCCTGGTTCTGGCCAAAGTCAGGTAAAAACCAGCCGCTTTTTTTGAAATTCTGATAGCGGGTGGAGCGCTCCTGCCCATCCCACCTCTGCTCGTCCACAAGAGAAATAGCGGCCAGCAGGGATAGCCTCTCAATGGCGAAAGCAACATGTGCTAGATCTGCAATCGAGCGGTGCCCATATTGGAAATAAAATGTGTTCAGGAACTGTTCGGCGCGCTGGCTGCTGATTTCTTTTAACGATTCCTTCATGGAGAGCGCCGAACGCGAATATTTGGCCATGGCGTAGGCCAGCACCTCAGGGTCGGCGCCGTGCACAGCAAAGACTTCAGTCTGGTTTTGAGGTACAGCAGGCGTGACAGCAACGGGTTCAGCGATGGATTCAGGCATGTTGGGAACCAGAATACGGCATTTGCCTCTGGAAGAGTTGTCTCAATTGCAAGTTGTGCCGCTTCAGGAGTTTGCGAGCCTTCCTTTACGCGCTGCTCAGCCTGAAGTGAAGAACATCCTTTCCCAGACAAGCCATCGCCCATGGCCGCTGCCCACCGGGAGCTGGGCCATGACGCAGCGCTGGAACGATCTCCTGTTCGCCCACTGGCCGATTCCGGCAATGCAAATGGCACATCTGATTCCTCCAGGACTTGTACTGGATACCTTCGATGGATCGGCCTGGGTGGGCGTGGTCCCCTTCTGGATGGACCGGATTCGGCTGCGGGGAATGCCTCTGATCCCTGGCGCAAACCGCTTTCCGGAACTGAATCTGCGGACGTATGTGCGCGAAAGACATTCCAACCTGCCCGGAGTCTTCTTTTTTTCCCTGGATGCGGCAAATCCAGCTGCGGTTTTGGCTGCGCGCGCCTTTTTCAAGCTGCCCTACTACTGGGCCCACATGAGAATCGAGACGAAAGATGGGCGCGAGTTTCACTACCAAAGCACGCGATTGCTGACGGTAAAAGATGTTCGGTTTCGCGCAAGTTATCGCAGTTTGTGCCAGCCAGGGACAAAGGGAGGACTTGAAAGCTTTCTCACCGAACGGTATTGCCTGTACACAACAGACAAACAGGGCACGCTCTATCGCGGAAATATTCATCATTTGCCCTGGCCCCTGGAGATGGCAGAGGCCGAAATTGAAATCAACGAGTTGCCGCAGGTGCATGGCATCCAACTGCCGGAGGTAAAGCCGGTGCTGCACTATGCACGCGAACTGGTGGTCTATGTCTGGGAGCTGGAGCTGCTGCCGGCCCTCGGGAAACATGCCTCCGCTGCACCTGTGCCCGTAGCGAAGCCCCTCTGATGCTTCAAAATGATCTTTCCCGCCGGTGAAGATGCGGCCCTTCTATAATTTCATTTGCACTTCTCAAAAAGAAAGCCGAGAACACCATGTCATCTTTACAGGGAAAAACTGCGCTTGTTACCGGAGCTTCCCAAGGAATTGGGCGCGCTTGCGCGATTGCGCTGGCCCACGCCGGAGCAAAGATTGCTCTTGCTGCCCGTAATGAGGAAAAGCTGAATCAAGTCGCTGCTGAAATCACCGCGAATGGTGGCACTGCTAAAGCGTTTGTCCTTGATATTGCAAACGAAGAATCCATCAAGTCCACGGCCAAAGCAGTTCAGGACCATTTCGGCACCGTACATATCCTGGTCAACAACGCTGGCATTACAAAAGACACATTACTGCTGCGCATGAAACGCTCAGACTGGGACGACGTCATCGCCACTAACCTCACCGGAACATTCCTTCTCACGCAGGCGCTGATTGGTCCCATGCTGAAGGCGCGCTGGGGACGCATCATCAATATCTCAAGTGTTGTAGGGGAAACTGGACAGGCAGGACAGGCAAATTACGCTGCCAGCAAGGCTGGTCTTATCGGCTTCACCAAGTCCCTCGCGCGCGAGCTGGCCTCACGTAACATTACAGCGAACGCAGTGGCCCCCGGGTACATCGAAACCGCGATGACCGCTGTGCTGGATGAAAAGCAGCGCACGGCCATGCTGACGCAGGTTCCTCTGGGACGGCCCGGGACGGAAGAGGATGTTGCCAAGGCTGTCCGTTTTCTTGCCTCCGATGATGCCTCTTACATCACGGGACATGTCCTGGATGTCAACGGCGGCATGTACATGGGTTGATCGATGCGCCTGGTGGTCTTGATGCAAGAAGGTGCGTATGGCAAAGTGCGGGGCGCAGCGTAGCGTGACAGACAACTCTGAGAAATGCTTTCCAGTCTAACCGCTGGATGAAAGAAATGGCCCAATCCGGCTGGCCCTTCTCAGCCCGCAGCCGGATTGGCCTGAATGCCGCAAATTTCTTCCAGGCAGAGTCGGTTGGGGTCCTGCTTCCCGTGCTCAGTGCATTCCTGAAAGATGCTCGCTGGCGGTACGACGCAATCGGGGTCGCCACAGCCACCGCAGGACTTGGAACCCTTTTGTTCCAGACGCCGGCAGGGATCATCACGGACAAGGTGGCCTCACGGCGTACTTTGTTTGCCATAGTCTCCATCACTACGGGCCTGTGTTTTGTTCTGTTGCCTATCGTCCCACCTGCATTTGCATGGATCGACCCGCTGCTTTTTCTCTCTGGAATTACGCAAAGCTTCTTTGCTCCGCTCCTGGGCGCCTTGGCACTGGCACTGGCCGGAAAGCAATTTCTGGGACCACTCATGGGCGAGAACCAGAGCTGGAACCACGCGGGCAACATCGTCGCAGCCCTGCTTGCTATCGGACTCGTGAAATGGTTCGGGACGGCGGGTGTTTTCTATTCTGTCGGGTTCGCATCGCTCATTGGGGCCGCATCCGTCTTCCTCATTCGTCGCAATGAGCTGGACGAGGCCAGGGGTTCGGGACGCAAAGACGGCCCTACAATCGAACACGACCAGAGCTGGCGCTCCCTGCTTGGCGACCGTGCTATCCTAGGGCTCTTCGTTGCGATTTCCCTTTTCCACTTTGCCAACGCTCCCGTGCTTCCGCTTACGGCGCTGTATGTAAAAATGCTCGGCGGGTCCGATTCTCTCATGACTTCAACGGTTCTCATGGCACAGGTCGTTATGGTTCCTGTTGCCTGGCTAAGCGGGAGAATGTGTGAGAGCCGGGGACGTAAAGCGGTGATGATGATTGGTTTCTGGGCACTTCCCTTACGCATTCTTTCCTACACATTTGCCAGCAGTCCTCGCGCGGTGGTGGCTTTGCAGATGCTGGACGGGATCGGTGCCGGAATCTATGGCGTGGTTGTGGTGGCAATGGCCGCCGATCTGACCGCAGGCAAAGGCAAATTTAACAGTCTGCTCGGATTATTTGCCACAGCCCAGGCGGTAGGCGGCGTGGTGGGGCCGGTTGTCTCCGGAATTATAGTACAGCACCTTGGATTTAAAGCCACGTTTTGGGCATTTGCCGTGCTTGCTCTGGCTGCCGCAATGGCCCTCTCCTTTCTTGTTCCGGAAACAAGCCGTCAGGACCATCCTTCACCACTCCGCTGAGCGGCCCATGGAATGCAAGTCTCTGGAGGGGCTTCAAAAGGCGGCGAGTGAAGCCTGGCTGCACCATGGGGACCATCCATCCGATACGATGACAGCATGGGAAATCTGAAAGGAAAAATTGTTTTCATTACCGGAGCCAGCGCAGGAATTGGTCAGGCTACAGCCCGGGCTTTTGCCAGGGAGGGTGCCCGCCTGCTCCTGGCGGCGCGTCGCCTGGAAAGACTAGAGAATATGAAACCCGAGTTGCTGGAAGCAGGGGCCGATGCTATCTACACGCTCGCCCTGGATGTTCGCAACCGGGAACAGGTTGAACAGCAGATCCGAAGCCTGCCCGAAGAATGGCAGCCTATAGATGTGTTGATCAACAATGCCGGACTCAGCCGCGGCCTGGACAAGGTCTATGAGGCGAAAGTCGAGGACTGGGAGGAAATGATTGACACCAATGTCAAGGGAATGCTTTATGTGACCCGCGCAGTCGTCCCCGGGATGGTGGCAAGGGGGCGCGGCCACATTGTCAACCTTGGCTCTACGGCTGGAGAAATGACCTATCCTGGCGGCTCAGTCTATTGCGGAACAAAGGCCGCGGAACGTGCGATCAATGATGGGCTGCGCCAAGACCTGTTGGGGACACCAGTCCGGGTTACCAGCATCGATCCTGGTATGGTGGAAACAGAATTCAGCGAGGTCCGTTTTCACGGAGACAAAGAACGGGCAGCGAAGGTATATCAGGGGCTGACGCCCTTGACCCCCGCGGATGTGGCCGATGCGATTGTCTGGGCGGTATCGCGTCCGGCGCATGTCAATATCGCCCGTGTTCTGATGACGAGCATTGATCAGGCAAACTCTCTTCTTTTCCACCGCAAAGCATAGGCTGTCTCAGGGGATTGCCGCCAGCTTCGATTCAATATCGGCCAGAGCGGCCTCCAGTGCCGCTCTGCGATGAGGATTGGATGTCCGTTCATCCAGGATTCGCTCGCGCTGAAGCTCCAGCATCTGGCGTTTGCGTTTCCGTTCCGCTTCAGCCGCAGCCTCCGGCTTGGCGTCCCGCGCGTCCAGCACATGCTCTTTTTCAGCCACTTGTTCCTCCACAGACTTGCTTTCCCAGCCTCTGGCCATACTTTTATGGTATCGCCGCGCGGACGCATCGTGAAAGCCCCTAGCTCCATCTATATTGCAGTAACCAGAAATCAGGAGATAGAGGATGAAATTCTGGCAAATTCCAGCATTTGGCATTGAACATCTGCAACTAGCGGAAAGGCCCATGCCGCAGCCTGGTCCCGGAGAGATATTGGTCCAGGTCAAGGCGGTTTCTCTCAATTACCGGGACCTTTTGGTAACACTGGGGAAATATAACCCCAGGATGCACCTGCCGCGCATTCCCGCATCCGACGGGGCTGGCGAAGTGGTGGCCACAGGTGAGGGCGTCAAACAGGTCAAGTCCGGAGACCGGGTTGCGGCCATCTTTATGCAGAATTGGCTGGAGGGACCTCCCTCAGCAGAAAAACAGCGCGGCGCGCTGGGTGGAGACATCGACGGAATGCTGGCCGAGTATGTCCTGCTCCCTGAGCATGGAGTGGTCCCGGTTCCAGACCATCTTTCCTGGGAGCAGGCCGCAACACTTCCCTGTGCTGCCGTAACGGCGTGGAATGCGGTCGTCCGCGCGGGAAAGGTAAAGGCTGGAGACACGGTTGTGATTCAGGGCACAGGAGGTGTTTCCCTTTTTGCTCTGCAATTTTCAAAGTTGCTGGGCGCGCGGGTCTTGGGGACTTCCAGTAGCGATGAGAAGCTGGCACGTGCTCAAGAACTGGGTCTGGATGCTGGCTTCAATTACCGGAGTAACCCCCGCTGGGCAGAATGGGTGCATGCACAGACAGGAAATGAAGGTGCGGACCTGGTGGTAGAGGTAGGAGGCGCCGGTACATTCTTCCAGTCTCTGCAAGCGGTACGCACGGGCGGCACGGTGGCACAGATTGGCGTTCTTAGCCAGTCCGGCGAGCCTTTGCAGATTGCCCCGATCCTGCATAAGCAAATCCAGATTCAGGGCATTTATGTTGGGTCACGGGCTGATTTTCTTGAAATGAACCGGGCCATTGCATTCCATCGCCTGCAACCTGTTGTAGATGAAGTCTTTGCCTTTTCGGAGCTGCCTGCCGCTCTGCGCCGTATGGAATCCGGGAAGCATTTCGGAAAGCTGGTCATACGAGTGAAATGAAAGCGACATTTTGGCCTGAATTGCATCTTAAAAAGTGCGTAGATGCCATTTGTTGTTGGACTGAAACGCCGCTTTCACCCTGACCACTATGGGGTGAAAGCCAGAAAGGGCCAGCAATGAAAATTCTGCAAACCATCATTGATTTCTTTTATGAAATTTTCCTGGGATGCCATCATTCACATCTGACGCGGCCTTTCACCATCCAGCGGGAAACTTATAAGGTCTGTCTTGATTGCGGAAAGCGCATCTATTATTCACCCCAGACGATGAGGCCTTTAAGCGCACGCGAAGTGCGCCGCATTGAGGCTTCTCAGGCTGGGGAGTTGAAAGTGGTCCCTTCAGCCAAGGTCTCCCCCTCACTCACTGGCGAGGGCAAGCCACGTGTCGCAGCCTGAGACAAACAGTGACAAACCTGTGGGCCAGCCTGTCTAATAATTCTTGGCCCCTTGTTTGCCACTCATGCCGTTTTCTTTACAACGATTTCGCGCGTCTGCTCTGCTTGTGCCGCTCCTCCTGTTGATGGCAGGCTGTGGTGTGCAAGTGAGCGGCATGAATAGCGCTGGACTTTTCCTCACCCCAGCTACGGCAAGTCTGAGCACAACAGAACAGGTACGCCTGAAAGCTTTCCTGCCCGACGGATCTCCCGCAGATGTCACCTGGTCGATTGCATCTTCCCAATCGAATGCATCGATGGGTATCGGTTCGATGGATGCAAGCGGTCTCTATACGCCTCCCAGCGCTCTGGCCAGTGACAGCCTGATGGTACAGGTTACCGCGCATCTGCAACAGGACCCTGCCCGCACAGCAACCAGCATGATCACAGTAACGCCGGGTTTTTTGCAATCTCTTCTTCCAGAGAATGCGGCCCTGGCCGCCGGCGCTTCTCTGGAAATTTCGGCGCAGATCGCTGAGGTCGGAGGTGGCTCTGTCCATTGGGACGTTAGCGACAGCAATGCTGGTGCACTCAGCTCTTCCACGTGCAGCCGTGGAGCACACCAGTACACGGTCTGCAAAGTGATTTACACGGCGCCTGCATTGTTGACTGCTCCTCAGGCGGTAAATGTGACGGCCACGGTGAACAACACTCGTACGCAGTCGCGTGTTCATCTGCTGCTGAACAACGAGGGGATCAATTCCAACGCACTGACGAACCAGTCCACACAGACAGGTCCGATATCCCTAGGAGCTTCCGGAGGCAATGACACGGACTATGACGTATTCAAGGACGGTTCTGGAAACAGCTATATTGCAGATTGTTGTGGAGGGACCCTGGGCGCACTGGTCGAGGACACCTCCCATAACCAGTACATCCTGAGCAATAATCATGTGCTGGCTGAATCAGACCAGGCCAAGATTGGCGATAGCATCGACCAGCCTGGATTGATTGATCATGCGTGCCATCCACTGACTGCGCGCCCCGTGGGAACACTTCGTTACTATGTTCCCTTGGCTTCCCCGCAAACAAACGTGGATGCAGCGCTGGCCTCTGTTGTACCTGGCGCAGTCAGCCCTGATGGGAGCATCCTGCAACTGGGCATGCAGGGGACTGGAAGCAATGAAACTTTGGGGTCCGCGCCGCCTGTGGCTGGCAGCGGCGAAGCCCTGACCGCTGAAAATCTTGGCCGTATTCGGGTGGTAAAAAGCGGCCGCACGACCGGCCTGACCTGCTCAACGATTGAAACCATCAATCTCAATGTCAAAGTGGACTACTACAAAGACTGCGCCGAAACCCAGCCTTACTACACCAAGACCTTCACCGGGCAGATTGGGATCGGAGGCGACCGTTTCTCTGACAGCGGAGACTCAGGATCATTGGTTCTTGATGCAGGGAATGCACAAGCCATCGGCCTTTTCTATGCCGGAGGAACGGACGGAGACGGGCATGGTCTAAGCGTAGCCAATCCTATCGGAGACGTTTTGAGTGAGCTGAGTAAGCAGGCCGGAACCAAGCTAAGCCTCGTCGGCACGCATGCACCTCATGCAATCGCCTGCCTGGACTATGACAGAAACATTCAGACAACGCCGGCAATCGAACTACCGCCTCTGGCGCAGACGCAAGCTATCAATGCGGCGAGAATCGCATCCGCCTCGCTGGTTAACCATGAAAAGGGTGTCCTGGGAGTGGCAGCCGGGAAGAGTGCCGATGCTCCTGGAGAAGCGGCGGTCATTGTTTATTTAGACAAGAACAACTCCACTCGCAGCATACCCGCCACCGTTGCAGGCGTTCGCACCGTGGTGGTTCCCACTGATGCGGCCAGCATTGCGAATGGTTCGGCTCCAAAATTCCCCGTTGTCCACCCGGGAATCCATCTTTCTGCCTCGGAACTTAGCGCAGCAACGGCAACGGCAAACCGTTATGCTCCGCAGCTCATGGCCGACCCTGCCATCTTCGGAGTAGGAGTTACCCAAAGCCAGGATGATCCGCGGGAGGCCGCGCTGCTGGTGCTGGTTGACATGGACAAAACACCGCGCTCTATGCCGGCAGTGTTAGATGGTTTGCGCGTGCGATATATGCGCCTGCACCGCTTCCATGTGACCAAATCAAAACACGCCGGAGCACGCACCGTCTCCGCCTGTTCTCTGCGTGAGTAGGGCAAGCTGCAAGTACAGCGCCCGGGAACAGCCGGGTCCATTTTTACTGGACTGTCTGCTCTTTTCAGCCAGCGTGATAGATGTGCAATAGCTGCGCTGCGGAAAATGCAACCAGCCATAGCCCTACTACCAGTGAGCCGATGGTCATGACCCACTTGCGTGCCCGATGCTCATCGGGGTGAAGCTGCCGCTTTTCGCGGGTAAAGAAGTGGTGGCCCAAAATCCCGGTTCCAAGAAGAATGATGCCAAAAATAAGCGTAGTCGTCGCCATGGCGCACCAATCTACTCCATAAAAACAACAATTTGGAAGAGATTTTTTGCGCCTGTTTTGATAGGATAGATTTCTTTTTAATACAATAAAACGGCGACTTGATAGGTTGTAAAGCCTTGATTCTGCTGGCCTGCCTCAGGACATGCCCCGATGGAGGCCGCCGTATACCTGCCCGACTGCAGCCGCTGCTCCAGCACGGAAGGCAGTCGATTGAGACTGGTGCTTTCCCACCGCATGATAAAGCGTGGTCTGGTGCCGCTTACATCTCCCGCCTCCAGCGCGCAGTCCTTACGCGCGGCATCGGGAGGCCGGAACTGGCTGATTCCTCTCTGTCGAAGGAGTGTGGCCAGCTGCTGCTCAATCTGTGCAGGACCTAAACTGGCCACTGCGCTGTCAAAGACCACCGCTCCATACCAATATCCGTCCCGTTCAACCAGCCCCACTCCGATATGGTCCATCCTGGGATCGAGAATGTTGGCGCGGTGCAGAGGTGACTTCATCCATGCGCTTTGCAGACCATCGAGACTCCCTGCCATGGCAACATTTTCGGCCACGGCGCGGAAGTGTGCACCTGCCTGTCCGGCCCTGACGACAAGATCCGGCTCGCCGGCCAACTGATGACTCAGTGTGTGCGCATCCAGCATGTGCTGCGCGTGGGTCTGGGCCGCCGCTGCCAATGAAGCGTCCCACTCAAGGGGAGGCAGGCCCTGCTGCGCCCGCGCTTGATTTGTAAGATCAAGGATTCGCTGCTGTTCAGCTGATGGCACCGATTGCGCCTGCAGACGCAGGGCTGAAAAAACAAAAAGGCAAAGAGCCATCAAGCATAGAGGACCTTTCCAGCAATGCGGTGCATGGGTCATGCTAACGGGTGAAACCCACCAGGCTTTTCGGAGTTGCGCCTCATTTTGAGGCGGGAGCCGGAGCATTCTTTCCATTGAGCGTATAGATGACCTCGCCGGGTCGGGTATAGTGCAAACGCTCGCGGGCCTCATGCTCGATCGCATCGGGATCATTCTGGAGATGATCTACATGCTCCTTCATGCGAGCATTCTCCTCCTGAAGCTCCTGAATCTGCTTTTGCAGCTCTCTGTCTTCCAGCCGTTTCTGCTGATAGGCAGTTATGCCGTTCTGCCCGAAGACGACGTGATACCCCAAAAATAAGGCCAGCACAATGGCCATGGCAGTGGCGATGCGCCGCCGCATCCGATAGACAACACCTGCGGCGTGCGCCACCTTCGGGTTATGAATGATTTCCTGCACCGTCTTGCCGGCCCTATTCCATCACCCAGTTTTTTGCCGCCTCGCTTAACGGAGCAAGGCCACTTTCCGTTCTGGCCTCGGAGTAGACACGTACAACTGGCTCCGTACCCGAGAGGCGATAGCAAACCCAGGAACCGTCATCCAGGACCAGCTTCAGGCCGTCGGTACGTACCACCTGCGTTACTTTTCGCCCACCCAGGTCTTGCGGGTCGTACTTTACTTTTTCAGTAAATTTTTCTTTTACTTCCGGCGTCAAGCGAAAGTTCTCTCTTAATGGATAAAAGGAACCAACCTTAGCAAATAATTCTCGTAGTTGCTGGCCAACGCTCTTCCCTCGAACAGCCACCATCTCTGCGACCAGGAGCCCGGCGATGATGCCGTCTTTTTCCGGAACGTGGCTGCGAATGGTCAGTCCTGCACTCTCTTCGCCGCCAATCGCAATCTTGTCCTGATCAATCAGCGCACCGATGTACTTGAATCCCACGGGCGTTTCATAAAGCTGGACGTTGTGGTGCTCCGCCAGCGCATTGATCAAGTTGGTCGTGGCCACCGACTTGGCCACACCGTTCTTCCAGCCGCGCGTCTCCACCAAATAATCAAAAAGCAAAGCAATGATGTAATTCGGCTGGATAAAGGTACCGTCCGCATCCACCACGCCGAAACGGTCTGCATCTCCATCGGTAGCAATGCCAATGGCCGCCCCAGTCTCCTTCATTTTGGCTTTGCAATCAGCCAGAAGATGATCATCCGGCTCAGGCGCATGGCCACCGAAGAGCACGTCGCGGTAATCATGCACAGTTGCCACGGAAACGCCGTTTTCCGCCAGTAGCTGCGAGGCATAACCGCGGCCCGCTCCCCAGAAAGGATCACAAACCACCTTGATGCCGGCCTTCTGGATGGCCTTCAGGTCGACCAGCTCAGCCAGACGCTTCAGATAATCGGGTCTGACGTCGGTCTCTTCGAATTTCTGGTTTGATTCGGGCGGTGCAGGTACGCTCTCTCCCAGGTCCGCGATATAGGCTTCGATTTGGCTTGTCACCTCTGGCAGTGCAGGCGCGCCATCAGAAGTGGAATATTTAATGCCGTTATATTCGGGAGGATTGTGAGAGGCAGTAAAGTTAATGGACCCGCCGGTCTTACGGGTGCGCACCGCATAAGCAATCGCAGGGGTCGGAGCGGCTTCCGGTATCAGAACAGGGGTGACGCCATTTGCAGCCAGCATTTTTGCCGCTTCGGCAACAAAAATCTCACCCAGAAAGCGTGGATCGCGCCCTACCAGGACAGTATGAGGTCCCGGCTGCGAAGTTACATACTTTGCAATGCCTGTAACAGCCCGGCGAATGTTGGCAAGGGTAAATTCTTCAGCGACGATGGCACGCCAGCCTGAGGTCCCAAACTTGATTTGTGTGGCCATGGTTCTCCTGTTCTAAGATGCACAAAGAACATCTAACATTGCCATCTTAATCTCTGGAAGGTTTTATGGAAGAGGCGCGCATTGTTCTAAGTACAACATCTTCCCGGGAAGAGGCGCAGCGTATTGCCCGCACCCTGGTTGAAGAGCGTCTGGCCGCCTGTGTGAACCTTGTCGAAAACGTAACTTCCATCTACCGCTGGCAGGGCGCTGTGGAAGAATCGTTGGAGATCATGCTGATCATCAAATGCAATGTAGAAAAGCTTGCGGCCATCGAAACGAGGCTCCACCAGATGCATTCTTACGATGTCCCTGAGTTTTTGGTCCTGCCGGTAGAAGGGGGAAGCAGCGCATACCTGCGCTGGCTGCGTGAATCCTCTCAGTGAGGAGTGGTATTCTCTACATGGTTCCATGCGTGTGCTTTTTGCAATTTTTGTCCTGAGTATCGTTGCGATTCTCTGGACGGCAGTGGCGGTTGCCCGCCACATCCGCAGGAACGGCAATCAAGACGAGCACATATCGATCAAGGCAACTGAGCCAGACCACGAACAGGAATAGGAGTCAATTATGGCGCAAAGCAATGCAGAGTCCGTTGTTCTCAATCTTTCCCGCGTCCATTCCGTGTCCCGCTGGGGAGTGTCCGTATTGGCAGCGAGCGCAATCGTGGCCTTATGCGCGCATATCTCAGTACCGCTTTTCTTTACGCCCGTACCGATGACGCTGCAACCATTTGCTGTCCTTCTGCTGGGCCTCTTTATGGAGCCGTCCGCGGCCTTCGCAGCGCTGGCCCTTTATTTGCTAGAAGGCGTTTCCGGACTGCCCGTATTCACCCCCCAAGGACCAGGAGGCATAGCACAGCTTCTTGGCCCTACCGGCGGCTATCTCTTGTCCTACCCGGTTGTCGCGGCACTGGTCAGTATTCTTTATCGCCGCCTGTCCGCTCGTAGCTTCTGGACCGCCCTCGTTGCCTCTTTCTCGGGTAACGCCCTGATTCTGGCGGCCGGGACTACATGGCTGGCTGTGCTTACGCACCAGAGCCTGGCCCACACGGCAGCGCTGGCCGTTGTACCGTTTCTTGCCGGAGATGCGCTGAAGGTCTGCTTGGCCGCAGGTATCGCTACCGGGTGGTTCCGTGCGCGTAAAATAGAAACAGCAGCAGTCCGCTGATTTTTCTCACCTGTTTTCATTCCAGAATTACACCGTGATGCACATGGTGTGTCTGCAGTAGAAAGGAAAGTTTTCGCAGTGACCGCATCCGCTGAATCCGCCGGGATACGTGAGATCACCATCGCCCATAGCCCTGATTCTGACGACGCATTTATGTTTTATGGGCTGGCGACGAACAAAATCCGCGTGAATGGCTACAAGTTCACCCACACACTTTGCGACATTGAAACGCTGAATCAGAAGGCCATGAAAGAGGCCTTTTACGATGTAACCGCAATTTCCTTCCATGCCTATCCTTACATTCAGGACAACTATGCGCTGATGGCATGTGGCGGCTCCGTAGGAGAAGGGTATGGCCCAATGATTGTAGCCAGCCAGCGCTTTACTCTGAACGAGATCAAGAAGGTCAAAGTCGCCGTCCCCGGCACACTGACCACTGCCTTCCTGGCACTGAAACTTTTTGCTCCGGAAATTGAGACGGCTGTTGTTCCTTTCGACAAGATCATTCCCGAGGTACTGGCTGGGAACTACCATGCTGGACTCATCATCCACGAGGGCCAGCTTACTTATGCGCATAACGGTCTGCATAAAATCATTGACCTTGGCCAATGGTGGCGCGAGGAAACAGGACTGCCCCTGCCTCTAGGGGGGAATGCCATCCGGCGCTCTCTGGGTACGGACGTGATGCTCAAAGTCACACAGGCCCTGCGCGACAGCATCCAGCATGGGCTGGACCACCGTGAAGAGGCGCTTTCCTACGCCATGCAGTTTGCGCGCGACCTTGATACCAATCTTGCAGATAAATTCGTCGGCATGTACGTGAATGAGCGCACACTGAACTACGGCGAAGATGGACGTGAGGCCATCCGCAAGCTCCTCACTCTGGGACACGAACGCGGCATCATCCCTCATCCGGTGAAGGTGGATTTCGTCGGATAGGAGCGCTTCCATGGCCTGGTACATTCCCGTGCCAGGCCCCCTCTCTGCACTCTTCTGCCCAGTTTTCCTGGATGGTTTCATTACACTAAAAGAAAGTGATTTCAAGGAGGCTGTCTTTGATCGCCCGCTATACCCGTCCGCAGATGGGCCGCATCTGGAACGAAGAAAACAAATATCGTGCCTGGCTGGCCGTAGAGGTGGCAGCCAGTGAAACCCTTGCTGAAGACGGCATCGTCCCGCAGGAAGCAGCGAGGGCCATCCGCGAGCGAGGAAAATTTTCAGTAGAGCGGATCCAACAGATTGAAGCGGAGGTCCGGCATGACGTAATCGCTTTCACCACTGCCGTGGCGGAAAACGTTGGGCCGGAATCGCGCTGGCTGCATTATGGGCTTACCTCGAATGATGTGGTAGACACTGCTCTGGCCCTTCTGGTCAAAGAAGCCTCTGCCCTCATCCGGCAGGACCTTCTGGCCCTTATGGAAGTCCTCAAAAAGCGCGCCATTGAATTCAAACACACGCCGACCATCGGACGCACGCATGGCATTCATGCTGAACCCACTACCTTTGGGCTGAAGCTGCTGAACTGGTATGCGGAGATGCGCCGTAATCTGGAGCGGTTTGATGCTGCAGCGGAACAAATGCGGATCGGAAAGCTGTCCGGCGCCGTGGGTACCTTCGGCCATCTAAGTCCTAAACACGAAGAGCGCATTTGCGAAAAGCTCGGGTTGAAACCGGACCCCATCGCGACCCAGGTGGTCCAGCGGGACCGCCATGCGCAATACATCTCTGCCCTAGCAATCATAACTGCAACCCTGGACAAGATTGCCGTGGAAATCCGCCATCTCCAGCGGACGGAAGTGCGGGAAGCAGAAGAATACTTCTCTGAAAAGCAGAAGGGCTCCTCTGCGATGCCGCATAAGCGAAATCCGATTACATCAGAACAAATCAGCGGACTTGCGCGCGTAGTGCGGGCCAATGCACAGGCCGCGTATGAAAATGTGGCGCTCTGGCATGAACGGGACATCTCCCACTCTTCGGTTGAGCGCATCATTTTCCCGGACTCAACGATCCTGACAGACTATTTACTGGTCAAAACAGCAAGCCTCGTTGAGAACTTACTGGTCTTTCCCCAGCGCATGTTGAAGAACCTGCAAAGCACCGGCGGATTGATCTTTAGTGGACAACTATTGCTCGATCTTGCTGAGGCTGGAATGTTACGCGAAGATGCATACCGGCTCGTGCAGAAACATGCCATGCGCGCATGGAAGGAAGACCTGGTCTTTCGCGATCTGGTAAAAAATGATCCGGAAATTACCGCAAAGCTAAGTCCAGAAAAGCTTGAACATACCTTTGCTCTGGAGCGGCAACTTAAAAATGTGGACGCGATCTTCGACCGCGTCCTACTCAATGCGTAACGCCTGCATCGGCTCTGTACTGGCCGCCCGGCGTGCCGGTATGACGGCGGCCAGAAAAGCAGAACCCAGCAGAATGACCGTTGTGATGAGCAATACGGCTGGGTCATAGGGCCGGATACCGAAGAGCAGACTGGAAAGTGCCTGCCCTCCCAAAATGGTTGCGGGAAGCCCAATCGCAAGCCCGATGATGACCTGGAGGAATGCTCCACGGAGGACCAGTTTCAGCACAGCAAGGCGGTCCGCCCCGAGGGCCATTCGAATGCCGATTTCGCTTGTGCGCCGTTCAACCGAATAAGCCGTGACCCCGTACAGTCCGATAGAAGCCAGCGCCAAGGCCACTAGACCGAAAAGAGATGTGAGCCGCGCAATCATGGCCTGTTGGTTGAAGTTTCCCTTTACCTGATCAGCAAAACTGTTGAAGTCGATCACGGTCAGGTCTGGATTTACCTGCGCAATGGCGCGGCGGACCTGAGCTTCCAGACCGGGAACAAAGCCAGCGGTCTGAATTTCCACAGAATCCAGTTTGGAATGGGAGACTTTTTCAAACATGTTCATGTCTGCATCGGTGTATTTCACCCACTGATGAGCAGAGAGAAAAAACATAGGGCGGATTTTTTCTGTTGGTCCCCAGTACTGGGTATCTTCCGTCACTCCCACAATCTCAAATGTGCCAGTGTGCTCGGGACCATCAATGCCAAAATGCTTGCCAATCGCATTCCCGTCTTTAAAAAACTTCTTGGCAAAGGTCTTGTTGACGACCGCGACTGGCTGCGATGACTCTGTGTCGGCCAGTGTTAGACCGCGTCCCTGAATGATCCTGGTTCCAATGGTCGCAAAGTAATCCGCACTGGCCCGTACCCAGGAAGTATTGTTGTCATTGCTCCCGGGAGGCGGAGGTGCCTGCCCTTCAAGAAAGACCCCAGTACCCCAGTTGTTGCCTTCCATAGGGCTGTAGAGAGAATAGGCCACGCTTTTCACGCCGGGAATGGCCGCCAGAAGATCATGCAGCTCACGATAAAAAGCATCCATCTGCTCAGGCTTGTAGCCGGCCATCTGCGGATCGATATGCAGAATGTAGCGGTTCTGCGTCTCAAAACCAAAATGCTGGTTCTGCATATTGCGAAGGCTCTGCGTCAGCAGGCCGGCAGCACACAGCAGCACCAATGAGATGGCTGCCTGCAGTACGACCAGAGACTTCTGGGCCATCGTACTTCCCTGCGCGGTCGTGCGGTTTGTACCACGCAGCGCATCAATTGGGCTGGCATGGACCATCATCCAGGCAGGGGCCACGCCAAAAAGCACTCCTGTCAGCAGGGAAACCGCAAAGGCAAATCCAAGCACTGGAAGAGACGGAGCAGGATCGATCGGCACAAAACTTTTCTGAAAAGCCAGATGAAGAATCAGCCGGGACCCGCCGTAGGCCACAGCGAGTCCAGCCAAGCCACCAAGAACAGCCAGCACAACGCTTTCCGTTAGCGCCTGCCGGATTAATCTGGTCCGTGGAGCGCCCAGTGCAGAGCGCACTGAGGTCTGCTGACGCCGAGTGGCCGCCCGCGCCAGCATCAGGTTCGCCAGGTTTGCGCAGGCAATTAAAAGGACAAATGAGGAGATCCACATCAGCAGACGCAGACCGTCTTTGTACTGATCGCGCATGGTCTGGACACCGCCACCACCTGGAGAGAGATGCAGTGTCTGCTTGGGGATCAGTGAGCGGTCATTCTGCCGCACTTTGCTTTGAGGACTCAGCATCCACTGTCGCAACTGTACCTGCATTCTGGCCTCCAGTTGCTTCAGGTTTGTGTTTGGCCGGATACGGCCCAGAAGGTTCAGCCAGTCCAAGTCCGGACGGTCCAGAACAGCCATGACCCCATCAATTTGCGGTTCACTGGAAAGAGGAAGCCAGAAGGACGGAGGATTATCAGCCAGCCGGTCGCCATAAAACCCCGGCGGAGCAATTCCGATGAGCGTGTAAGGAAATCCATTGATCATGAAGCTGGCACCCACAATCGAAGGGTCCTGCCCATATTTCTGCTGCCAAGTACGGAAGCTCATCACAGCCACCGGGGCGGCGCCCTTCTGGTCGTCGGAGGGTTGCAGCAGACGCCCCGCATAGGCCTGAATACCTAGCGCATCAAATGCATTGCCAGAGACAAATTCACTGATAAAGCTTTCCGCCGGTTGGCTGCTTCCCTGCCGGCGCACGCTGATTTGGTCCCGCCCCGCTTGAAAGGCGGCCAGTTGCTGAAATTCAGGATTGTTGTCCCGGAACAGCTTGTATTGGTCAAAGGAGAAAAGCGACCAATTGTCTTGCATTCCGCCGTTAATACAGCAGTTTTCCTCATTGCCAACCCGTATCAGGTCCTCGGGCCGTGTTACCGGCAGCGACTTGAGCAGGACAGCATGAATCAAAGTAAAAATGGCAGTGGTGGCTCCGATGCCCAACGCCAGAGTCAGGACGGCCGTGATCGTAAATCCGGGGGCCTTTCTGAATTGCCTTAACCCATAGCGAATGTCGTCAACAATGACCCGCATAGACTTGCTTTACGCGAATCTTGCCATATTCGTTCCCTGATGCGGCAAAAATCCCCGTCCACTTGGCGGACCGTGCTTGATTTTGTGCTATTGCAAAGAACTTTGATTCCATCACAGCAGATTTCCCCGACCTCGCTTTCACAGATGGAATGAAATTAAGTAGAATTTCTCATATCCCGAGACAATCCAGCCGATATCCCTAGCAAGCATATCTGTCTGTGTATTTGTTTCACCCTGGCTAACTGGAGCACACATGCGTATCCTCCCCCTTCGCTCGGTGCAGGCGATCTTGGCGCTTGCCTTAATGACACTCTGTCTTGGTTCACTGCCATCGGCCGCACAACTCGCTGATGAGGTTCCTGCGGTCAACGCCTCCTCAGCTGCTTCCATCTCCTCCGGCACACCAATCACAAGACAGACACCTGCCTCCGCCATCACGGCCCCCCGCCCATTTTCTCGTTTTGCGGTCGGGGTGGACCTCTCTACGCTCGGCATCCGAATGCAAACCGCTAGCTATTTAAGCCCACATTTGAATCTCCGGGCCTCCGGCAGCGTCTTTGGCTTTACCGACAATAACATTTCCACCAACGGGTTCAATGTGGACGCCCATCTGCATTTAAGTTCTGCAGGAATCTCTGTTGATTACTTCCCTTTTGCAGCACATGGCTGGAAGTTGAGTCCTGGAATTCTTTTCTACAATGACAGCGGTGCGGAGGCCACCTTTACCGCACAGCCGGGCACCAGCTTTTCCCTCAACGGCTATACCTACTACTCATCCGGCTCTGATCCGGTACGGGGGAATGGGACTGCTGGCCTGCATACCCACAACCCTGCCTTTACCATCACCACAGGATGGGGCAATATGATTCCGCATAAGGGCCAGTTTTCGTTTCCTTTTGAGATCGGCGTGGCCTTTATCGGGGCCCCGGCCTTTGATATGGCGCTGACCTCCGGCCAGGTATGTGACAGCAATGGCCAGAACTGCGTGAACGTAGCTACCGACCCTACGGTACAGGCCAATCTGCGTGCCCAAGTCACCAAATACAGAAATGATCTGGAACCCTTGAAAACTTATCCTCTCATCTCAGGAGGAATTACCTATTGCTTCCAGCGGAGGCGTTGATCCGCTGAGATTCGGGGAAACCGGACTTAGGTGATGTCCGGTTTTCCCTCGGAGTTGCCTGCTCAGAAACCTTGCTGGCATTAATGGGGCTTTCGGTATTCAATCTCATCCCCATACAGGAAATACTCTGCCGAGCAATGATTGCTACCGCAAATAATGGATTCAAGCCCACCAAACTGCCCGCGGGTAATCAGTCCAAGAGAGCCACAGCGAGGACAGGCCAGCACGGCCCAATAAGGGTTCCGTGCATCCCCCATGGTTCCAGCATTTTCCAGCACAAAGAGTGTTCCCGGCTCCATCTGTTCTGGTATCCATTCTTCAAGCCATTGCAATTCAGCTGACATCATGCCCTCCTTGGATTTGCTTTCCTGGTTCTGTTACGGAGACTGAATTCTGGAATTACGCCGTCTGTGCTTTTTCCGGTGCCCTCCTTTTGCTTCTGGCCGGACCTGCGGTCTTCTTCGGGGCCTGGGCCAGAACCTGCCTCAAATCCATTCGGAGATGCTTCACTGCATCCGTTAAACATATCAACAGCATCGGCTGGCTGGTGTTGCGCATGAGATCAATGATCTGGTGGGAGTCTGATTCAAGGTAGATGTGCCGGCCGCTCAGTAACAAGTGATGCTCCCTTTTGCCCTGAGCAAGGTCTGCCAGACGTAAACGTAGCTCCTTGCGCAGAAAACGCAGAACGCGCCGCACCTGCTGCAAGGAGATCTGCCGGCGCCGAAGTTCTTCAATCACGAGAATTTCAATCAGGTCTTCTGCCGAATAAATGCGTTTGCGACCTTCGCGTTTCGGTACCACCACGCCTTGTTCGTCCCACCACTGCAACTGGCGCGCTGAGACGCCAGTGAGATGAAGGACGTCGCGAGTGGTAAAACACTGGAGCATCAGATAAATGCCCTTCAAAACATTTCCTGGCAGAAATGTTTGATGTGATTCTTCTCTTCTCGGCCCACTCTGTCAATGCAAAATCTATGTACGTGGTAATTTTTTATGTTCCCGAAGGCGGTCACGCGGAACAGGCTTTCACGGCATCGTGCACGGCTTGGGCAATCCGCACGATCTGGTCCCTATCAAGATAGGGGTGCATGGGCAGGCTGAGGACCCGCATCCCGGCCCGCTCTGCATGGGGATAGCTCCCCTCGCCTAACCCCATGGCTGCAAATGCCGGCTGCAAGTGCAGGGGTACAGGATAATGGACGGCCGTGGGAATGCCGGTCAGCCTGAGAGCGTTCTCGACCTCGTTACGCCGCTCAACTTCGATCGTGTATTGCGCATAAGCGCTGGTATGACCCTCCCGCACGACAGGCGTCCTGACTACATCCTGTAGCAGGCAATCATACTCAGCAGCGATCCTCTGCCGTGCAGCGATCTCCTCATCAAAGACCGCCAGCTTTGCCAGAAGCACAGCGGCCTGAAGCGTATCCAGCCTACCGTTGATTCCAATCGCAGTATGGTGATAGCGGCGGTCCTGTCCGTGATTACGAAGTTCCATCATTCGCCGGGCGAGCATATCGTCGTTTGTAAAACAAGCTCCCCCGTCTCCATAGCAGCCGAGTGGTTTGGAGGGAAAAAAGCTAGTGCATCCAATGGTGCTGAGATTACAGGAATGACGCCCTTTGTAGGTGGCCCCAAAGCTTTGGGCTGCATCTTCGATCACCGCAAGTCCATGGTTTTGTGCAATTGCGTTGATGGCATCGAAGTCTGCACACTGCCCGTAGAGACTGATGGGCAAAATGGCCTTCGTGCGAGAAGTAATCACAGCGCTGATTTTTTCGGGCGCAATGTTGTAGGTCTCCGGATCAATATCCACGAAAACAGGCACCGCACCCAGCAGGGAGATCATTTCTCCTGTTGCAAAAAATGTAAACGGAGAAGTAATCACTTCATCGCCCGGGCCGATTCCAGCCGCCATCAGGGCCAGCAGAAGTGCATCCGTGCCACTCGAACAGGTGATACAGTGCCTTGCGCCGATACGCACCCGTAGCTGCTCTTCCAGCTCTGCCACCTCTGGCCCCAAAATGTACTGGCCGTGCTCTAGCACTGTCTGAATTCGTGCATCAATTTCTTGCTTCAGCCTGCGGTATTGCGCCTTTAAATCGACAAATTGCATACATTGATTGTCGCAGGGAAAGGTCCCTATCTGCCATCTGAGGATCAACTCTCCGGGTTATGGACGAAGCTTCATTCGCCCTGCGTCCTTAATAAATACGAAGGACATGCCTCATTTCTGTCGTATTCCCACAGGAAACACGGCATACACATGTGGTGATCACACAGGAGTGTGTATGCGCGGTCTGATGAATTTGTGAAACATGCCCAGCCTGTAGCGTTACTGGCTATCCGTTTTGGAAACGTCAGTTTCACGGCGATCGCAGCATCATCGGGCAGACCGTCAATTTGAACAACACTTCAGTAACGATCGTCGGAGTTTTACCGGGCACATTTGACTTTGGCTCTGTCTTCTCGCCAGGAGCGAAAGCGGACCTCTTCGTCTCCTTCATCGGCTGGCCATGCTTGGAAAGACTGCGGAGCTGGCGACCCCGTCCCTCATTCAGCATGGAATACGACTTCAAACAGAAGCAAGCAGATGGTCGTATAAATCACGTCATAGCCGGCGAGCATTTTGATCCAAAGACCCGGGTCTTGTTCGCCGGTAAGAATGTAGTTTGTTGCCAATACCATGGCCAGCAGCGCTGGAATGAACAATGGAAACAGAAGCAGAGGCAGCAGAAGCTCGCGATTACGGGCACGAAGGGAGAGCGCCGCAAAAAAGGTCCCGTTGACCACCAACGCCCATGTTCCCAGCGGAAGCACGCCTGCCAGCAGCCAGACATTGCCCAGGGCATGCAGGTTGTAAAACACGATAAATACCGGAGCAAGAATGAGTTCAACCACCGTAACAAAGAAAAAATTTGCCAGGGCCTTGCCCAGAAACAGTGAAGCCGATGGCGCGGGAGTCATCCTCTGTGCATCCAGTACCTGATGTCGTATCTCGCGCGCCCAGGCCTGGTTCAGAGCTGAGACAGCAGCAAACATGGCTGCCACACATAGAATCCCGCCCGCGATCTGGCGAGAAGATTCCCGCGTGGGATCAAAGGCCAGACTGAAAAGCACCACGACCAGCAGTGCAAAGAACAGCATGGAGTTAATGGCGTCTTTAGAGCGCCATTCCAGACGCAGGTCTTTTACCAGATGCGTGATGAAGTATGGCAGTTTCACGCCATCGCCTCTTTCGTCAGCGGGACCACGACGGCCTTTGCTGCACGAACATAGTCTGTGGACGAAAGAAGAATCTGTGTACCGCGCGTGCCGGCGGACACTGAAATTTGGTCAAAAAGTTCGATGGTCTCGTCCACGTAGACAGGAAAATCTTTTTTTGCTCCAAATACGGTCACACCTCCGCGGACATATCCAGTCAGCGGCTGGATGTCTTTAAGGGAAACCATTTCTGCCTTGCGCGCCCCGGCCGCATGGGCGAGCTTCTTGAAGTCCAGTTCTGCATTGCCGGGAATGACCGCGAAGATATGCTCTTTCTCGCTGGTGACGCACAGCAGGGTTTTAAACACCTGCTCCGGCGGCAACCCTATTTTTTCCGCCACAAGAATTGCGGAAAAGTTCTCATCATCCAGCGCATAGTTGCGCAGTTCGTAATGTATGCCGAGAGAGTCGAGATACCGTGCTGCGTTTGTCTTCATCGTTTATTATGAACCGTCATTTGGGGCCGTAGATTTGAATGTGTCGTTCTATTGGAGCGTCGGCAGAAAGCGAAATCGAAAAAGCTCCATTCCCTTTCTTGACCACGGCATCCACACTCCCGGCCGCCAGCACAATCAGCGCATCTGCAAGGGGTTCTGCCAAATCACGCTGGTGCGTTGTCAAAACAATTGTCTTTTGCTGTGCCCGAAGGTTTCTCAGCAGATCCAGCATCTGGTGCACGCTGGTACTGTCCATGTTGGAAAACGGCTCATCGAGCAGCAGCAGATCTGGCTGCGGAAGAAGCACACGCGCCAGAGAGGCCCTCTGACGCATCCCCTGAGAATATTGTCCTACGGGCCGCTTCAGCCCCGGATCGAGCCCAACTGCACGCAGTGCCGCTTCTCCCTCCAGGCAAGGCCGCGAACGATAGAGTTTCGCAAAATAGCGTAGGTTTTCCAGGGCCGTATATTCGTCGTACAGCATGGGTGCGTGACCCATATACCCGATACGCTCACGTATTGCATCCGGAGCACTGCCAAAGACCCTTACCACACCATAGGATGGCCGCAGCAGTCCGGCCAGCATCCGCAGCAGCGTCGACTTGCCCGCACCATTTTCGCCTAGCAGGACATAACATCTTCCTGCCTCCAGCGTAAGGGAAACCTTTCTCAACGCGGCAAAGGTCCCATAAACACGGGAAACATTCTCAAGCTGGGCGATTATCTGCATTGGCTGGAATGAGTGTACAGGGAGCAACCATCAGAAAGCGGTCTCCAAGGCAGCCGCATGACCATACCCTTTGCTATCGTGGTGCCGGGGTGGTGGAAGAATTTGTTCCGGCACTTCGGGCGCTCAAAGCACCGCCTTGCTGCCCGGGCTGAGCGGGAGCATATTTCGATGCACACTTGGCCTGGAGCTGCGTGGCATGGAAGACGCCATCCCGGCCGAATGTACCAATCGCCAACGCCTGCGAATTGTCTTTGAAGGTGTCCGGTGGAGGCTCCTCACCCTGATACGTCACAGGCAGCGTAAGGTTGTTTTCCACCAGGACAAATTTTGCATCGGAGCCATTGCGCTGGATGGATCCAGGCTGTACAAACCCTGCCACCCGTAAATGGCGTGTATAGGCCTTGTCTCCCATTCCATGCAGCTCCTGGATGGTGACGTAATAGCTCTTGTTGGCCTGGACTCCGCTGACCGCGAGATAAAGAATCGCGCCAAGCACAACAAGAATCGCGATACCAATGCGCGTGCCCTGATTGCTCTTCATGACTGTGAATTATTTTACTCGGAATTTATAATCGCCTTCAGGATTCATCCTGCATTCATCATCTGACATCTAACACAAA
This sequence comes from Pseudacidobacterium ailaaui, assembly GCF_000688455.1. NCBI lineage: Bacteria > Pseudomonadati > Acidobacteriota > Terriglobia > Terriglobales > Acidobacteriaceae > Pseudacidobacterium > Pseudacidobacterium ailaaui. Next base: position 2,677,404 of record NZ_JIAL01000001.1, on the reverse strand, counting down.
AAACGACTTCTACGAGGTGATTATGAGCACCAACGGCATCAGCGCTCCGCAGTCAGCAACAGAAATCTTCAGGCCCCGAGCGGAGTGGATCGCGAAACGCAAAGCCGAAGCAGCGCGCACCGGAGACACCAATATGTCGCAAATGCACTTTGCGCGCAAGGGCATCATCACCGAAGAAATGGAGTTCGTTGCCAAACGCGAAAAGCTGCCTGCAGAACTCATCCGCTCTGAGGTTGCCGCGGGCCGGATGATCATACCAGCCAACATCAACCACCCGGAGCTGGAGCCGATGTGCATTGGAGTCGCCTCCCGATGCAAGGTCAATGCAAATATCGGCAATTCGGCCGTCACCTCGAACATTGACGAAGAGCTACGCAAGCTGCATATGGCAGTACACTTTGGGGCGGACACCGTCATGGACCTCTCCACCGGTGGCAATATTCCTGAAATCCGCGAAGCCATCCTGCGCCATTCTCCTGTCCCCATTGGGACCGTGCCCATCTACGAGGCGCTCAACCGCGTCAAGAAGTTGGAAGATCTGAACATTGACGTCTATTTGGAAGTGATTGAAGAGCAGGCCCAGCAAGGGGTGGACTACTTCACCGTCCATGCGGGCGTCCTCATCCAGTACGTTCCACTGGTGGCAAAACGCATCACTGGAATCGTCAGCCGCGGCGGCGCCATTCTTGCCCAGTGGATGACCCACCACCACAAGCAGAACTTTCTTTATGAGAACTTCGACCGCATTGTGAAAGTAATGGCGAAGTATGACGTCAGCTTCTCGCTGGGTGACGGACTGCGCCCTGGTTGTGTGGCCGATGCCTCAGACGAAGCGCAGTTTGCTGAACTGAAGACCCTCGGTGAGCTTACAAAAAAGGCGTGGGAAAGCGATGTCCAGGTGATGATCGAAGGCCCCGGCCACGTCCCGCTCGACAAGATCAAGGAACAGGTAGACAAGGAAGTTGAATTCTGCCACGGGGCACCCTTCTACACGCTTGGGCCGCTTGTGACCGACATCGCACCGGGATACGACCACATCACCTCGGCCATCGGAGCGGCGCTCATCGGCTGGCACGGGGCCTCCATGCTCTGCTATGTCACACCGAAAGAGCACCTCGGCCTTCCCAACGAGAAGGATGTAAAAGACGGCATGATTGCCTACAAGATTGCCGCCCATGCCGCCGATATCGCACGCCATCGCCCCGGCGCCCGCGACCGCGACGACGCCATCAGTTACGCCCGCTACACCTTCGACTGGGAAAAGCAGTTCGCGCTTTCCATTGACCCGGAAACGGCCCGCTCCATGCACGACGAAACGCTTCCTGATGACTACTACAAGGAGGCCGCCTTCTGCTCCATGTGCGGACCGAAATTCTGCTCTATGAACTGGTCCAGCAAAGTGGATGAATACAACAAGACCGTCCATGGCATCGAAAAGGCCGACCTCAGCAATCTGGTGACGTTACAGGCCGAACAGTTGTCTCGAAAGAGCTAAATCCCTTGAAATGAAAATGCCTCCGGATTACCGGAGGCATTTTTTATTTGCCTGTCGCAAACTGCTTCTTACTTCACCTTGGCGAAGACAATCAGCAGCGTAAAGAGGGCCAGCGACTCGATGAACGCCAGACCAAGCACCAGCATCAGCTGAATGCCGGCGCGCGCTCCTGGGTTGCGGGCAATGGCTTCCGCGGCGGACCCGGCCACTCGCCCCTGTCCGATTCCGCAAAGGCCCGATGCGATGCCCATGCCAATTCCAGCACCGATCGGCACCCAGCTTGGGGCCGAACCACCAGTAGACTGTGCAAACGCCGGCGATGCCATGCAAAGCACGCTCAGCGTCATGAAAAGATATTGCAGTTTGCGCATTCGTATTTCTCCTTGTGCTTCCTCAAAAATATGCCGTCAGTGGGTGGTTGAGGCTCACCGTGCTGGCCCCCTCACGCTCACGGCCCGCTCTGCCGGAGTGGAAGCAAACTCCGGTCACGGAACCTTAAAAACCGTCCTGCCTGGCGTGCCCCTCAGTGCTCCTGTGCCGTGGCTTCCGCCAGATAGATCATCGCCAGCAGCATGAACACGTATGCCTGGATCAGGGCGACGCCGAAGTGCAGCCCGAGAAAGATAATCGGAATGGCAATCGGCACCAGCGAGAAGAAGACCAGGGTCAGCAGATCGCTGGCAAACATGTTCGCGTAAAGTCGGACCGTCAGCGACATGATGCGCGCCAGATGCGAGATGATCTCAATCGGAAACATCAGGGGAGCCAGCCACCACATTGGCCCCATAAAGTGCTTCAGATAACCGACTGGCCCCTGCTTCAGCACGCCATGCAAGTTGTAGTAAAGAAATGTCAGGATGGCGATGCCCAAGGGTACGACAGGATCCGACGTCGGCGTCTCTATGTGCGGCAGAAGTCCCAGGCAGTTGCACAGCAGCACAAACAGCAGAATTGTCGTGACAAACGGAAGGTGTGGCTCATATCCGTGATGACCAAAGATGGCCTCGGCCTGTCCATTCACAAACTCGTGGATCATTTCTGCCAGGTGCTGGATCTTGCCCGGCCGCTCCACATTCAGGGTAAGGCGTACCATCACAAAGAAAAGCAGCAAGATCAGTGCAACGAAGATTTCCAGAGCATGAACCGGACGAATCGGCGCAGCCGGATGCACTGGATGAATGCCCAGCTTGTCAACCACTGAGGTGATCAGGCCGCCAAAAAGCTCATTGAGCAGACGGGTAAATGCAATCAATAAACCGTACATAAGGATTTCTGCGGGAAAAACGTGCCGTCTAAGACCGTATCAGGCGCACCGCTTCTATTGTCAAGACCAGGACTGCCAGCCCCAGCCCACCAATCAGCGCGTAAACCGATCCATTTAAATACTTTAGACTAAGATAAAGCGCGGCGCCAGCCAAAATTAAGCGCAGAATAAACATAGCGACCACGCGGCCCGCCCCCGCCGACGGCCTCTGATTGTCCAAACGGGCATTGATAAAGGCCACCAGCCGCTGCCACTCCCAGATTCCAGTCACAGAAACCGCTGCGCCGACCAGCAGCAGAACTCCCGTCTGCCAGCCAAATGCAATGGCGAGTACAACGGCGATGACGACCCCCGCAATGGCTGTCGCCTTCAGGGATCGCTGAAGGGCAGACTTCAGGTCCGCATCGCTGAAATCAAACATTGGATTGCCGCTCTCTGTCACCGAATCTCTTTCCCTGTGCTCGATACGAGTCGGAAGACCTGGACAAAGCCAGCAATCGCCCCCAGAAGTATGCCCACAATGTAAATCCAATTCTGATGCAACCACTTGTCGAGCGCGCCGCCAATCACCCAGCCCACAAAGACCGCAGCCGGCAAGATGACGGCAATCTGCGTCAGCTTTTCGGCCCGCAGCAGTGTGTCCATGCCGCCACTGTTGTGGCCGTCTTGTTTTTTCTCAGGTGGATTGCTGAATGCCATGCCTGGAGTACTCGAAGGTTGTTATATCACGGTGCAGCGATGCTGACAGCTGATGGCGAAAAAGCCGATCGCGGATGGCCGCGGGCCGCCAGCTGGCCCGCTATACTAGTCCTTACACGATCACTCACAATTACCGAGGCAACCCCAGTGTTTGAATCCGATTTCGAGCGGAACCTTTTTGCACTCCGCCGCGAAAAATTGAACCAGATTGCCGCACTTGGCCAGCAGACGTATCCCAATCAGTACATCACTACACACACCATCCCCGAGATATGGGCGAAATACCGTGCAGCTACCGCAGAAGAGCTTGAGGCCAACCGTGTGGATGTCTCCGTCGCCGGGCGCATCATGACGATTCGCGGACAGGGCAAAGCCGGATTCGCCCATCTTCAACAGAATGGCGAACGTCTGCAAATCTACGTCCGCAAAGACGACGTGGGCGAAGAGACCTTCCTGCTCTACAAGCTGCTCGACCTCGGCGACCACATCGGGGTTACCGGATATCTCTTCCGCACCCGCACTGGCGAGTTGACCATTCACGTCAAAACCATCACCTTCCTCGCCAAGGCCATGCTGGCCATGCCGGAAAAGTACCACGGCATCTCAGATATTGAACTGCGCTACCGTCAGCGCTATGTGGACCTCTTCATGAACAGCACGCTGAATGAAGGCGGCCCCGATGAAATCCACGTGCGCGACGTCTTTATCAAACGGGCCAAGGTGCTGAAAGCCATCCGTGACTTTTTTGATCAGCGCGGCTACATCGAAGTGGAAACACCCATGATGCAGCCCATCGCCGGAGGGGCCGCTGCACGCCCGTTCGTTACGCACCACAATGCGCTCGATATCGATCTCTTCCTGCGCATTGCGCCGGAGCTGTATCTCAAGCGTTTGGTCGTAGGCGGCTTAGATCGCGTCTACGAGATCAACCGCAATTTCCGGAATGAAGGCATTTCAACCCAGCACAATCCTGAATTCACCATGCTGGAGTTTTATCAGGCCTATGCCAACTACCAGGATCTGATGGACCTTACGGAAGAAATCGTCCGGCACGTGGCCCAGGAGGTCAATGGCACCAGCATTACACATTTCGATGGGCACGAGATTGATCTGGCGAAGTGGCGGCGATTTTCGATGCGCGAAGCCATCATCGAGTTCTGGCCAGAAGAAGCGGGCGCAAAACCGACAATGGACGACTTTAACAGCGATGCGTCCACAGTTGCTCTGGTTGAACGTCTGCGCGCAGCCCGAATTCACATGGAATACAAGCGCGGCGAACCACGCGGCAAGACCATTGCTACGATCTTTGAAACGGTGGCGGAAGACCACCTGATCCAACCCACTATCATTTACGACTTTCCTCTTGCCGTCTCGCCGCTTTCCAAGCAGAAACCTGATGAGCCAGACTGGGTCGAACGGTTTGAGTTTTACATCGGCGGGTTCGAACTGGGCAATGCATTTAGCGAGCTAAACGATCCTGAAGAACAGCGGAAACGATTTGTGCAGCAGCTCGCACAGCGCGAACACGGCGACGATGAAGCACACCAGATGGACGAGGACTATGTCCGCGCCCTTGCCTATGGCCTGCCGCCCACAGGAGGCGAAGGGATCGGCATTGACCGCCTTACAATGGTCCTGACTGGGGCGCGCTCGATTCGCGATGTGATTCTCTTCCCGCTCCTGCGACCACAGCAAAACGCAGAGGAGGAATAAGGCGCTCGCTGCCAGCATCTCCTCAGGACGGCCACGCTGTTTGCCCGGCGTGGCCTCTTTCTCTTTCTGCCATTAGGGCTTTTGTGTCGGACGCAGCAGGACTTCACTCACAAAAGACTGGGGCGCTTGTGTGACCAGCATGGCCACAACATGGGCCACGTCATCTGGCTGGATCTTCCGGCCCGGATCCTTCCCACTGCTTACACTGAAGCCCGTATTCACCGATCCAGGCGCTATCACGGAAACGCGAATGTTATGCGGACGCAGCTCCTCAGCAAGAGAATAGGTCAGTCCGTTCAGCCCCCATTTCGATGCAGCATAGGCGGCCCCGTTGGGCAATGGGTTGTGCCCTGCAAGGGAAGAGATGTTTACAATATGCCCGGAGCCAGCTGCAATCATCATCGGCGCCAATGCACGGACCATCAGATAGGGGCCTCGCAGGTTTGTCGCCATAATCATGTCCCACTCTGCCGGAGAAGTTTCGTGCAGTGGCCGTGCGGAGAGGCCAATGCCTGCATTGTTGACGAGAATGTCACAGCGGTGATGCCGCTCCTTGATCGAGGCGGCCAGATGCTGAACGGACCGCTCATCCAGCAGGTCCAGATGCGCCGTCTCTGCTACTCCCCCTTTGCTCTGAATCGCAAGCTTCACGCGGTCCAGTTGTGTGAGGTCTCGCGAGGCAAGTACGACGGTTGCTCCCATAGCAGCAAGACGCCGGCTGATGGCTTCTCCGATGCCGCGCGCAGCCCCGGTCACTACTGCAACTTGTCCATTGAGTTCTGACATATCTTAAAAGATGCGGCGCGTTGCTTCGAGGTGCAGTCAATTTCTGCCCTGAAAACTTTCCCGTGACCGCACAGGATTCCCATGAAAATGCGTCTGGACAAACTCCTGGTCGAACGCAATCTGGCACCCACCAGGGAACGCGCACAAGCCATGATCCTGGCCGGGCGCGTGCTCGTCAATGAGCAGAAGCTCGACAAGCCTGGACACCAGGTACCACAGGACGCCACACTTCGTCTTCTGGGCCAGGACCTGCGCTACGTGGGCCGCGGCGGATTGAAGCTCGAAGCCGCATTGACGCACTGGAACATTGACCTGTCGGGCCGTCATTGCGTGGACGTAGGTGCATCTACAGGCGGTTTCACAGACTGCATGTTGCAGCATGGCGCCGCTCAGGTCATCGCCATCGACACTGGCCACGGCCAGATTGCGCAGAAGCTGCGCTCAGACCCTCGCGTCACTCTGATGGAGCGGACCAATGCCCGCCATCTGCAACCCGGAGACCTCCCTGCTGGTATCAGCTTTCTGGCCATGGACGTTTCCTTCATCTCAGCAGCCATGGTCCTGCCAGCCGTCATTGCAACCTGCCCGCAACTGAGCGAAGCGGTTGTACTGGTCAAGCCCCAGTTCGAGGCAGGACGCGAATATGTTGGCAAAGGAGGCATCGTGCGCGACCCCGAAGTACACTCGATGGCTACGGAAAAAGTACGTCGTTGCCTGGAGAAGCTTGGCGGCCAGAGGATTGACCAGATTGAGTCGCCGATTCTGGGCGCGGAGGGGAACAAAGAATTTCTTTTGTACGCGCAGTTTGGTCATCGATGACTGTGGCACATACGCCATACCGCTGGGCAATGGATTCGGCAACCGTGATGATTGCTTCCACACTGGCCGGGAAGCTGTTCAGCAATGCGGGTATTGGCTCTGTCTGTGACTTGTCCTCGGCTGCCCCAGCCGCAGACAGTGACGTTCTAACGGCCTGTTCTGCAATACAAAGCATAACGGGCGGGGTGACATCATGAATGACGATCTGCGCCCCGTTCTGGGCTTTCGTCAGATATTCGGAAAAATCGCGTGCAACTTCGGCAGATGAAATGTAAATCTTGCTCATTTCAAAGACCTCTTTTTGCTTTTGTTATTTTTGACGATCATAACTTGAGAGGGTTTTCGTTTGCTACCTCGGACTTTTAAAGTTGTGCATGGACAGGTCGCGAGCCCGCTCCCCGCATTCAAAAGCACCTCAAGAACTTTGTCCGAGTTGAATTTCCCTCTTGCGTTCACTCTTTCCCTGTGTTACAAACAAATCATTCATGTTTGCTCCGTGTGAGCGAGCCTGAATTTCATGCAGAGTGGCTGAGGGACGGGCCCTGTGACGCCACGACAACCGGCCCGAGCAATTCGGGACATCGGTGTCAACTCTCGCTCACCCAAAAGGGTGGGATACATGAGATTCGGGGTGCAGGTTGTATCGCATCTCGCTAAATCCCAGGTAAGTGCAGTACGCAGTAGCAGTAAGGCTGTATCAGAGTGGTCGTCACGCAGTGCCCGTGCAGTTTTGCACTCGCTGGGCCGTATCCCGGCGAGAGTTCCCAACCGCCGCTCGCAGATTGCGAGGGCTAGGATGGCTTCATCTTACGAGTTATGTTGTCGGGAGTGCGGCAAGCGATATGCGAACGCGCCGCTCTCCATCTGTGACGAGTGTTTCTCGCCGCTGGAAGTACAGGTTGATCTCGATGCCGCAAAAAAGACGGTGACTCGGGAAACGATTGCGCAGGGTCCCACCAATATGTGGCGCTATCAGGCCCTGCTGCCGGTCGCAGAAAATTACCTCCCTCAGACGCCTGCGGGTTGGACACCTCTGTTGAAGGCCCCGCGTCTGGCCAAGAGAATTGGCGCAAAAAATCTGTACATCAAGAACGACGCAGTATGCCTGCCTACACTCAGTTTTAAGGACCGCGTAGTGGCCGTGGCCCTTGCCGCGGCGCAGGACTTCGGCTTTGACACCGTCGGCTGCTCCTCGACTGGCAACCTCGCCAACGCCGTGGCCGCCCAGGCGGCGCGTCTCGGCCTGAAGACCTACATTCTTGTTCCGGCCGACCTTGAAGCGGCAAAGATCCTTAATACCCAGGTTTACGGTGCGAACCTCATCCGCATAGACGGCAATTATGATCACGTAAACCGCCTCTGCTCGCAGATTGCCGACCGCTTCCACTGGGGTTTTGTAAACGTCAACCTTCGCCCCTACTACGCGGAAGGATCAAAGACCGTCGGCTACGAGATCGCCGAGCAGCTTGGCTGGCGCCTGCCCGACAACGTCGTCGTTCCCATGGCCGGAGGATCGCTCATCACCAAGATCCGCAAAGCATTCAAAGAACTCGTTCTCCTCGGCCTCGTAGAAGACAAGCCTGTGCGCTTCTTTGGAGCGCAGGCCACCGGCTGCTCGCCGATTGCAAAAGCCGTGAAATCCGGCGCCGACCACATTGATCCGCAGCGGCCCTCGACGATTGCGCGCTCACTGGCCATCGGCAATCCCGCAGACGGTGTCTATGCCGCGCGCGCCATCCGCGAGAGCGGCGGCTGGGCTGAAGATGTCTCCGACGTAGAAATTGTCTCCGCCATCCAGGAACTTGCAGAAACCGAAGGCGTCTTTACAGAAACCGCTGGCGGCGTTACCACTGCCGTCACTGCACGCCTTTACGCACATGGCCGAATTCAGCCCGATGAGGTGACGGTAAGCTGCATCACCGGAAACGGCCTGAAGACGACCGACGTTCTGCATGGCGCCTATGAGCAGGGGCAGGCCATTCGCCCGCGTCTGACCGATTTTGAAAACTACATCAACGAAATCAAGGAACTAAACGAGCTGGTAACAGGAGGCATCGATGTCCGTTAGAGTTTTGTTGCCCAATGCATTCCAAAAGCACACCAATGGCGCGAAGGAGATTCAATCCACCGCTGCAAACCTGCCTGCGCTGATTGAGGACATCGAAGCACATTTTCCCGCGCTTAAGACACACCTGCGCGATGAGACCGGACAAGTGCGCCGCTTCATCAACTTCTACGTCAACGAGGAAGATATCCGCTTCCTGGGCAACGAGAAGTATTCGTTTAAAGATGGCGACGAGGTACTCGTCATTCCTTCCATCGCCGGCGGCTGCCCGGACGATTGCTCTGCCCGGCGCCCTGTCCTGCGCTGCTGCTCCTATTGTGGTCAGGAAGACTGTACCTGTTATTGATTCCTGGTTCCTCTGTATTTGCCTCATCCATTCTGGATGGGGCATTTTGTTTTGGGTCGCCGACGCTGAAACCCTGAATCAGACCCCGAAGCGTCTTTGCCTGTCTATTGCTCTGCTGGAACCACGCAGATGCGGGCTGCCAGCACAACCAGAGTGAGCCATAACAGGTCGGCGCCCAGGAGGTGGACAATCTGCATCCATACCGGAGCAAGCAGCGTCAGGTCCGCCACCCCCAGAACATACTGCACCGCAAGCAGCATCACTACAACTATTGCCAGCCTCCGGTTTCTCCTGTGCTGTACACTCCTGAAGACCAGCCAGCAGATGAAGCCTCCTGCCAGCACCGCAAGGGTAGGATGAAGCCAGCGAATGCGTATCAGCCAGGCACTCCGTGAAGAAAAGTCCTCAGCGATGGCGGAACGCAATGAGGCCGCCGGAAAAAGCGTGTCGCCCAAAGCTGCCAGTGATCCACTGACACCAACAAAGAGTGTAGCCAGCATCCCCGGAACGGCAGTCCCCAGCGAATCAATGCGCAAACGCCCCCGAATCGGGTCGATGCGGCGCGACAGAAAGTGTGCCGTCAATGCCAGCGCAGCAATCAAAAGCATCGTGTTGGCAAGGTGCAGGGAAAGATAGACAGCTCGCGAGGCAGATTGGTCGTGCGCTACTTTCCCAAGAAGGACCAGCAAGGCACCCAGCAGCGCCTCATTCAAGGTAAGAATGCCAGCAGCACTAACGGCCACACGTGCCAGGTGGCCCCTTGCCGTAACGGAAAACGTCCATACCAGCAGCACCAGCATGGCCAATAAAGCAATTCCACTGGTCATGCGGTGCGTCAGTTCAATGAGCGTGTCCAGGCGTGGGGAATGCTGGATAACGGTGCCATTGCACAGCGGCCAATGCTCGCCACAGCCCGCACCCGATCCAGTTGCACGGACAATTGCACCCCACAAAATAACAGCGACATTGTACGCCACTACCACCCAGGCATAGCGGGACGCACTCTTCAGGGATTCTTTCTTCCCTACCGTATTTGTAACCGGGCTGGAGATCAAACTGCCTTTGTCCTTAAGATAGTGGATCGATCCGTATATCGTGATCTTGCACTCTCACAAGAGGTTGCAAGGGCTTTGTAACCAAACAATCATCAAAGCACCCGACATGACTATGATAAAGTAGACTTAATACACCATGCCCCACACAGCGGCTGGTTATTTCACCTCATTGACTTTCTCTTTTTATTTAGAACATAAAGTACCTAAGCTTTTAAGCTGAAGTAATTTTCAAAGTTTTATTGCTGGACTCCTGGCTCTGCACAAGAAAAAGCGGGCCCTGCTTTGGCAACAAAATAAAGAATTTATCCGGATTGAACTGTGAGGATGGGTTTTGTTGCCACTTTAACGTGAAGTGGAAGCACGATTGAGGTCCATGGATGCGAATTTTTATCAATGAGTTTTGTGGCCATCCTTTTCAGATCCAACTGAGCCGGGAGCTAGCCAAGCGTGGTCATGAAGTAGAGCATGTTTATTTCGCCGGAAACACTTCAACTCCCAAAGGTGCTGTTGCAACAGGGTCTTCTGTCAAAAATCTGAACATCCATGGCCTGCATATTGGGCGCAGCTTCTCCAAGCACTCCATCCGCAGCCGTCGCGCCGCGGATATTGAATATGGAAACGAAGTGGCCAAGGCTGTTGAAAAGTTCCGTCCTGATGCCGTACTTTCCGCCAACATGCCGCTGGACGGACAGAAGATCCTTCTGCAGGCGAGCAAAAGGCGCAATGCAAAATTCGTCTACTGGCTGCAAGACGTCTACAGTATGGCAGTGCGCTTTGTTTTGGCAAGGAAACTGAGGCTCATTGCGGGAGTAGGCGGCGCCTACTACGAATCCCTGGAAAAAAAGCTGCTCCGTCAATCCGACTCGGTCGTATGTATTTCCGACAGTTTTGTGGATTACGTGCGGAACTGGGGAATCGACGAAAAGAAGATCCATCTCATCGAAAACTGGTCGCCTCTCGATGAGATTAAGCCTATGCCCAAAGACAACGCCTGGGCGCGGGAAAATGGGGTCGCAGAACAATTCTGCTTCATGTATTCCGGTACCCTGGGTATGAAGCACCGCCCTGAACTGCTTCTGGCTCTTGCCCAGCATCTGTCTTCGACCGGAGGGGCCCGCCTGATTGTAAATGCTGCGGGTGCCGGTGCAGACTGGCTTCGGGAAAACACAAAGGACCTGCCTCCCGAGGTCTTCCGCTTACAGCCGTTCCAACCTTATGAGCGACTGTCTGAGGTCATGAGCGCAGCTGATGTGCTCATCACACTTCTGGACCAGGATGCCGGTACCTTTGCCGTACCCTCTAAAACCCTTTCTTACCTGTGCGCGGCAAGGCCTATCCTGATGGCTGCACCGGCCGTCAATATGGCCGCTAAAGTCATTCATAAGGCCCACGCTGGGCTTGTAGTTTCCCCCGATTCAAGTGAAGAGTTTGTGGCAGCGGCCCAGATATTGATGCACGACTCTGAAAAGAGGTCTTCTTTTGGTCAAAATGCCCGCTCTTATGCTGAACGGAACTTTAATATCGAATCCATTGCCGACCGTTTTCTCCATCTCATCCAGGCTTGAATCGGAAGTTCTGATAAAAATGGACATCGTCTGCACGAAACCAGACCAGCCAAGGAAAGTACTCTCTTGAAACGAATTGTTATTTTTGGTGGCACAGGATTTATCGGGACCCACACTGCGCTCCGTCTTCTGCGCAGCTCCACAGCTGAACAAATTCTCCTTGTGGACGTTGCACCGCCGCGTGTGGCCTCTTACACCACAGAGCTACAGCAGGGACTTGCAAACAACAGGGTCAGGTTTCTTCAGCATGATATCCGGCAGCCATTTTCTTTACCGGATTTTTCTCCGGACGTCATCTTTAACTTCGCCGCTGTCCATCGTGAACCGGGCCACCAGCCCCATGAATACTATGAAACCAATCTGAAGGGTGCTGCTCACGTCTGCGCATATGCAGAGGCCACGGGCTGCCAGCGCCTGGTCTTTACCAGCTCTATTTCTCCCTATGGCCCCACTGAAGAAAGCAGGGACGAAGACTCTCTTCCTGTGCCGGAAACTCCTTACGGTGGATCGAAGCTTGTGGCTGAAAAGATACACATTGCCTGGCAGGTTGCAGCCCCCGGAAGAAAACTCTTGATTGTGCGGCCAGGAGTTGTATTTGGGCCAGGAGAGGGTGGAAATGTCACCCGGCTGGTACGAAGCCTGGTGAAGGGTTATTTCGTATACATGGGAAACCGTGAAACCCGCAAAGCCGGAGGATACGTCAAAGAGCTGGTCAATGTCTTCCTCTTCGGCCTGGATGCTCTGGAGCAGCACCATACAGGACAACTGCTGCTGAATTTCTCGATGTTTCCTACTCCAGCGCTCCAGGAATACGTCAGTGCTATATGCAAAAGTGCGGGTATCCGGCGTAGGCCCTTCTCAGTACCTCGCAAGCTCCTTCTTGGCATTTCGTATCCGATCGAGGGAGTGGCCAGCATCTTCGGAATCAAACAGCCAATCTCCCCGACGCGCGTGAGAAAACTTTACCGCTCTACCAACATTGAAGCACGCCGCCTGCAGGAAATGGGATACCGTTACCAGTACACCATCGAAGAGGCATTCGCTGACTGGCGTAGGGACAAACCCGAAGACTTCCTCCGGTAGCATCCGCGCCCAGCGAAAGCTTCTTTTTGCTCTTCAGGGGCAGGCCTGGTCCGGCGGTCAATGGATTTCCAGAATATTTTCGTTTTTGGCAGCCTGTGCTTTGGCCCGGTCCGCAATCTGACGGGCCACAGCATAAAAACTTTTCGCCTTGGGCGAATGCTCTCCCAGTAACGCAACCGGTAGACCTCGATCGCCGCCCATCCTGATCTCCGGATCCAGCTCCACCGCTCCCAGGAAGGGAACATGGAACTGTCTGGCAGTGTGCTCGGCCCCTCCCTTCGAGAAAATGTCGATTTCCTGGTGACAATGTGGACAAATGAAGTGGCTCATATTTTCCACAATTCCCAATACTTCGACATTTACCTGGTGAAACATTTCCAGCGCCTTGCGCGCGTCCTGCAGAGCAACATCCGACGGCGTGGAAACGACAACGGCACCGGTCAGAGGCACTGTCTGCACAAGAGAAATGACAGCGTCGCCGGTCCCCGGAGGCAGGTCTACCAGAAGAAAATCCAGATCTCCCCACTCCACCTGCTGCAAAAACTGCCGAATGATCTGATGCAGCATGGGCCCACGCATGACCATCGGTTTGTCTCCTGGAGAAATAAAGCCAATGGAGATTGCTTTGATGCCATGGGCCGTGTTTGGCTCAATCATGTTATTGGAAAGTACACGCGGCTGTTGTCCTGTACCAAGCATCGTCGGCACATTGGGACCGTACACATCTGCGTCAATCAGCCCCACCTTAAATCCCAGCTTCGCCAGCGCAATGGCGGTATTGACGGCAACCGTGGTCTTCCCTACCCCGCCTTTTCCGGATCCAATGGCAACAATATTTGCAACTCCGGGAATCGAGGTGGGGGTGGGCGCTGCTGCATGAGGATGTGCCATGAAGAACTCCTGTTTGTCTGTTGAAATTTCTCTCGCTGCTCCGAAAGAGCTGCCCTCTTTACACCCTGCCTGGACGCACCGATCCCGGCAATTCCACTTCGGCCTTTCTCTTGGCCTTTTTTAATTCCAGCTCCTTCTGGCGAAGCTCTCGTCTGCGGGCAGCATCTTCATAGCGCCGCTTTTCTTCTTCTGTTTCTGGCTGCACCTGGGGAACAGGCACGCGACGCCCTTGTGAATCCACAGCCACGAATGTGAGATAGGCTGAGGCCACATGGCGGTGTGTTCCGGCAATTGTATTTTCCACCCAGACCTTCACTCCCACTTCCATGGAAGTATGAAAAGCACGATTCAGCGATGACTTCAAAATCAGTAGATCGCCCACATGCACCGGAGCAATAAAGTCTATATGGTCCATGGAAGCCGTCACCACATGTGTCCGTGAATGCCGGTAAGCGGCCATGGCGCCCACCAGATCAATGAAGTGCATCAGGCGTCCGCCCAGCAGATTGCCCAGAGTATTTGTGTCATTCGGCAAAATCAGTTCCGTCATTTCAGACTGAGACTCGGAAACTGTACGTGCGGGAAAATGCATTCCTTCCTGCCTTTCTGTTTTTTCCTCTTTTTCAATACAATTTTTTAGAACATAGAAAGAGCCTGACCTTCTAGTTTCGCATGAGGACCAACTCTTCGCGCAAACCTGGTTGCCAGCCTCGATGCAACACAAGACAGCGAAAAGAATTTACCCTGAGAACACCTCCGTATGGACAAAATCGCCACACTGAAAGAAATTCTTGCGCAAGATCCAACCAATGCCTTTGCTCGCTATGGTCTCGCTATGGAGTATGCCAGCCAGGGCGAGATAGACGCTGCTCTCTCTGAATTTGCACGGCTGCTTGCCGACCATCCTGATTACACAGCCGGCTATTTCATGGCCGCGCAGACCCTGGCCAGGGTCGGACGGAAGGAGGAGGCAAAATCTCGTCTGAAAGAAGGCATCGCTTCTGCCATCCGCACCAGCAATCAACATGCGCGCAATGAGATGCAGGCCATGCTCGATGAATTGGAAATGGACCTGTAATCCTTATCAAAACAAATTTGCCGCCAACCCGTTCCCCCATCACACAAAGTCAAGGATAATAACTTGGTCATGAAGGTTCCCTTGTTCCCTCTTCATGTCGTATTGTTTCCGGGAACGCCGCTGCCGCTCCACATCTTTGAAGAGCGCTATAAGGAGATGATCGGCGAGTGCCTCGCCCAGGGCAGCGGCTTCGGCGTAGTACGTGCGCAGCGCGAAGGTCTTTCTGTCGTGGGTTGCATGGCCTCAATTGTGCGTGTTCTGCATCAATACAGTGATGGCCGCATGGACATCTTGTGCCAGGGCGGTGAACGCTTTGAGATTGAACATCTCGACAACTCCCGGACCTTTCTGCAGGCTGAAGTCGATTTCTTTGCTGATGACGATGGATGCGAATCCACAAAGCATCTTCGGGAAGAGTGTCTTGCGCTGCATTTTGAAGTCCTCGAACTGGCCGGAATGGAACAGCCGCAGATCCACTTCGACCTGGGTGGGCCGATCGCGTTCCAGCTTGCTGCCGCCTTGCCCGCAGACCTGGGCTTTAAACAACAACTGCTCGCCCTGCGTTCTGACACAAAACGTACTGAGCTCCTCTGTGAGTTTTACAAAACCATGCTGCCCAAGCTTCGCGCTGGGGCCCATGCCACTCGCACTGCCGCTGGAAACGGCCGCATCATGTGACTTCCCATTTGCGCTCGTCCAATCTTTTCCTTTTCCCTCTCCCCAGCGCTTCAAAAAGGTCATACTAAAAGCAGGAGCAGCTATGGCGACCAATTCCCTGCCCAGGACCCTCGGAGCCTTGCGCAAGAGCGCGGAATTCGCAGAAGACCGCATCGCAAACCGCAGCGTAAAGCATGAATTGCGTGAAAATCTCATCGCCCGTCTCCGGTCAGGCGATCCCATCTTTCCGGGAATTATCGGATATGAAGATACAGTCGTCCCGCAGATCATCAACGCCGTACTCTCACGCCAGAACTTCATTCTGCTAGGCTTGCGCGGTCAGGCCAAGAGCCGGATTTTACGGGCGCTTACTTCGCTTCTGGATGAACAGATGCCTTACATCGCCGGATGTGAGATCCGCGACAACCCCTATAAGCCGCTGTGTCAGCGATGCCGCGATCTCATTGCCGAAAACGGAGAAGACACACCGGTGGACTATCTGGAGCGTGAGGAGCGCTATGTCGAGAAACTGGCAACACCGGACGTGACTGTGGCGGACCTGATTGGTGACCTTGATCCGATCAAGGCTGCACGTGGCGGACACCATCTTGCCAGCGAACTCACGATGCACTTTGGTCTGCTGCCTCGCGCCAACCGGGGCATCTTCGCCATCAACGAGCTGCCCGACCTCGCAGGAAAAATCCAGGTGGCGCTGTTCAATATCATGCAGGAGGGCGACATCCAGATAAAGGGCTACCCCGTGCGTCTTCCCCTGGACGTTGCACTGGTCTTCAGCGCAAATCCGGAGGACTACACTGCTCGCGGAAAGATCGTCACACCGCTCAAAGACCGTATCGGCTCTGAGATCCGCACGCACTATCCTGAGACACTCGAAGAGGGCATCTCCATTACAGCCCAGGAAACATGGAGCGAGCGCGGCCTGGGCCGAATTGAGATTGCCCAGTACATGCGTGAAATCGTCGAGCAGATTGCTTTTACAGCGCGTGAAGACAAGAAGGTGGACAAACGCAGTGGCGTCAGTCAGCGTCTGCCGATTTCAACCATGGATCTGGTCATCTCCAATGCCGAACGACGGGCTTTGCTGCACAAGGAATCCCTCATCATGCCTCGCGTCGGGGACATCTACGCCGCCTTGCCAGGCATCACTGGAAAACTGGAACTTGAATACGAAGGCGAAATGCGCGGGGCCGAAACAGTCGTCCGCGAAATTCTTCGTGCATCCATCGCAAAAATCTTTGATAAATATTTTTCTGCGACCAACACGCAGCAGATTGAGCAGTGGTTCAATCTAGGAGGCTCCCTCAGGTTTGACGACGACCAGCCCTCCCGGTCCATTGCCGCTGAGCTAAAACAGATTCAGGGGCTCATAGAAAAGCTGGCGCCGCTTGGTATCCATTCCAAATCTGACCCGGAGCACCTGGTGGCCGCCGCTGAATTTCTTCTTGAAGGCATGTACGCTCATCACCGTATCAGCCGCACAGAAGAGCGGGCCTTTATCGCTGCGGAAAAACCACAGCGCAGCCAATCGCGGATGGAACGCGATCTGGAACACGAAGTAGAAGACTGGACCCAGCGCCGCACACGACGAGGATTCAATTAGCGAAAAATCACTCGAACGCTAGAGCTGACGCACCTGTTGCGCCGCCTCTTCTTGCTCCACTTGCAGCAGCGATTCCGCCGTGAGCTGGTTGGCCTGCCTCAGACTGGGAAAAAAGACGCTCCACAGGCCCGTAATCGCCAGCGAGCCAATGCCGCCATAGATCACGGCCCGGACGGCCCCCCACCAGGACGCCGTTAATCCGCTTTCGAACTCGCCCAGTTCATTTGATGCGCCAATAAACAAGGAGTTGACGGCGCTGACCCTCCCTCGCATCTCGGGCGGAGTAGCCAGTTGCAGGATGGACGACCGGATAACAACACTGACCATATCAGACGCGCCTACAACGAACAGCGCTGCCAGCGAGAGCCATAGGTTTCTGGATGCTCCAAAAACGATAGTGGCCGCTCCAAAAATACCTACGCAGAAGAGCATCCTCGCACCGGCACGCCGCTGGATCGGCTTCCACGTTAGCCACATCGAAACAGTCAATGCCCCCACTGCCGGAGCGGCACGGAGCAGACCAAGGCCCCTCGGACCGGTGTGGAGCACCTCTTTGGCAAAGATCGGCATCAGCGCCGTAGCCCCACCCAACAATACGGCAAACATGTCCAGCGAAATGGACCCCAGCAGAAGCTGTGTCTTCCATACGTAGCGCAGTCCGGCCAGCAGCACCTCTCTGGATACAGCGCGATGCTCCATCCGCCCGGGCCGCACGCGCAGAGAAAACATGAGGGCAACAAATACGACCAGAGTGACCAGCGTGAATAGAAATACGGCGGCCGCACCCGCAATCCGATGATGCAATGGCAATGTATAAAGAATGCCGCCAAGCGAGGGACCAACTACATTCGCAATCTGAAACATGGTTGCTCCCCAGGTGACCGCATTCACAAAATGTTCCTTCGGTACCAGGTGCGGAATCAGCGCCGAGCTTGCCGGACCACTGAAGGCGCGTCCCGTCCCGATGAGGAACAGTACCGTGTAGATGGGCCACACCCGGTGCAGCCCATGCCAGGCGAAAAAAAACAAAGTAAGCGTACAGAAGATCTGGAGTGTGTAACAGACGATAATGACCTGCCGCCGGTCAAAGCGGTCAGAGACGTGCCCGGCAGGTAAAACAAAGAGAAGGCCGGGCAGAAACAATGTCAGGCCCGTGTATCCCAGATATAAGGCGCTGTTCGTAATCTGGTAAACCAACCAAGCAATGGCCAGCGTCTGCGCCTCTGCACCAATAATGACGAGCACACGCGCAAGCTGGTAAAGCCGAAAATCGCGGGACAAAAATGCAACGGCCCCGGAGCCGAGAGGCTGGGTACTTGGAGGCTGGTCTGCCATGCAGGATATAACTCTATGATACTTCCTCAGCCACACAGGCAAGGCGCCTGCTATCCCCTGGCCCTTACCGCAGCCGCTAGCTCGCCGAGAAGCTGGTATGTCTCCTGCCAGTCAATGCAGGCATCCGTAATACTCTGCCCATATACCAAGGGTTTGCCCGGAACCAGTTGCTGTGCTCCCGCTACCAGGTTGCTCTCCAGCATGACGCCCATGATGCGCCGATCTCCTGCGGCAATCTGTCCGGCAACATTGCGGCATACGGCCCCCTGTTTCCGGTGGTCCTTACCGCTGTTTGCATGACTGCAATCGATCATGATGCGTGGCTTGATCCCGGCTTTTTCCATCTGCTCAGCCGTCGTCGCCACGGAAGCCGCGTCATAGTTGGTCGTCTGGCGTCCGCCGCGAAGAATGATATGGCAGTCCGGATTCCCTGCAGTAAACAAGATTGCCGACTGGCCAGTCTCTGAAGTCCCGAGAAAGGTGTGGGGATGACCGGCTGAAACAATCGCTTCAATGGCAATTTGCACATTTCCTGAGGTCCCATTCTTAAAGCCCACCGGACACGACAATCCGGATGCAAGCTGGCGATGCACCTGGCTTTCCGTAGTGCGCGCCCCGATCGCGCCCCAGCTTACCAGCTCGGCCACATATTGAGGCGAAATCATGTCCAGAAATTCCGTCCCAGCAGGCACCCCCATTCCCGCAAGGTCCACCAGCAGATGGCGCGCTATACGCAACCCATCATTGATGCGAAACGACTCATCCAGATGTGGGTCATTGATCAGCCCTTTCCACCCGAGCGTCGTCCGGGGTTTTTCAAAATAGAGCCGCATCACGATCATCAGATCCTGGGAAAACTCTGCGATGGCCCCTTTCAGCAGGCCGGCATACTCACGCGCTGCCTTTGGATCATGGATAGAGCAAGGCCCGACTACCACCACCAGACGCCGGTCCTGTCCATTCAGAATCGCGGAAATCTCATGGCGTGCCTGAAATACCGTTGCACTTGCTTTTTCTGTGACCGGGATCTCCTCCTGCAAAAACACGGGAGGAAGCACAACCTTGGTTGCCTGAATACGTAAGTTATTCGTGGGATAAAACATGGGTCTTTATGTTTAATGTATCAGCGCACAGTACTGGCACGTTTAGTTCAAAGAAAAGCCCTCGCCCAGATATACCCGCCGCACCTCTGGGTCACTGCCCAGTTGCTCCGGAGTACCATGCCGGAAGATGCGGCCCTCATTAATGATGTAGGCCCGGTCTGTTACCGAGAGGGTCTCGCGCACATTGTGATCGGTAATCAGCACCCCAATCCCGCTCGCCTTCAGGTCATAAATAATTTCCTGTAGATCCAGCACCGCAATCGGGTCAATGCCGGAAAACGGCTCGTCCAGCAGGATGAAAGAGGGTTGAATGCACAGGCAGCGGGCGATCTCCACACGCCGCCGTTCTCCCCCGGAAAGTGCATATCCTCGTGTTTTGCGAATGTGCCCCAGATTCAACTGGTCCAGCAGCTTCTCCGTACGGGCACGCCGCAGCTCCGGCGTGAGCGACTGCACCTCAAGCACAGCCAGAATGTTCTCTTCCACGGTAAGCTTGCGAAATACCGATGGCTCTTGTGGCAGATAGCTGATTCCATACTGACGCGCGCGTAAATACATCGGGACCCGTGTGATGTCCTCACCATCTGCAAGAATGCGTCCTGTGTCAGGCGACACCAATCCGACGATCATGTAAAACGAGGTTGTCTTTCCCGCGCCATTGGGACCAAGCAGTCCCACTACCTCACCCTGGGAAATTTCGAGGTCTACGCCGCGGACGACCTGACGGCCTTTATAAGACTTTCCGATTCCATCGGTAGACAATTTCTGCATTTACTTTCGCGTGTGCGTTCTGGTGACCGCCGCGGACGCCCCGCCACTCACCTCGACGCTATCATCCTGGTCATTGAAAATCAACGCTGCTCCCGTCGTTGTGCCCTGCGCTGCGTCCACGATATACGGCGGATTTGACGAAGTACCGGTCAGCACATAGCGCCCGTCGGCGGCGGTGTACACCAGTTGCTCACCTTCTCCCTTTCTCCCGGGCTGCGTCAGCAATACATGCCCGGTGGCGACAATCTTTTCAATCTGCGACTGCTGACTTTGCTGTGTGCTGCCCGACGGCTTTTTCTCCGCCGATTCCAGAAAAAATTGGGCGCGGTCGGCGCGGATGGTCCCGTCTGGAGCAATGGCCACCACGTCTCCGGTAAAATCGCCGCGACGCTCTTTGTCAGAATAGACGAGCATCCGACTCCTGACGCGTACCACGCCCTGCTGTTTTTTTGACCCCATGACTGAGGCAATGGCTGTATTGACCGGGGCAATCTCGCCGGCTTCACCATAGGCCTTGAGCGTCTGCTGACTCTGGGAAAGCACGAGGACCGGTGCTGAAACCATATTTCCAGTCTGCTGCCACATCCTTGCATTTCCACGGAAGATACTGTCTCCGGAGGCGTGGTGCAACTCTGCTTGATCGGCCAAGATATGTGTCAGTCCCTGGCCACCAAGCATCGCACCTTGCGCCTGCTGCTTTCCATTTGTTTGCAAATCGGTGGCCTTCACACTGCCCGTTGCGGTCGCATCCCCAGAATCGCGATGGTAGTCAATCACCTGCGCCGTCAGGTCTATCTCGCCATTGTTCACATGCGGGTTCCCGATAAGGTGGACGACCTGATCGGCAGCGTGATACTCGGCCCGCAGCGCTGAGGCTTGCAGCACGGATGCGTCCTTTTTGCTCTTCGGAGGGACCTGCGTCAGGACAACATGACCCTCCTGAATGGCGGTCTCAATCCCGGCATTCTCCATATCATGGTCTTTCTGTGCAGCTCTTTTTTGCCGCTGGGTCTCGGCGTGGGCCTTGGCCATATTTGCAAAGGTCATGTGCAGCGTATCGCCAGAAGTCGTATTCACCGTGCCATCTTTGGCCGTGTCCACAATCTTTGTGTTCCCTGTACCGTCTAGTTGACGGACCGTACGTCCGCCCTCCAGCGTGGCCAGCAACTGGTCCCCACTCACCACAGTGTTCTGCTCGCTTCCTTTGGATGGAATGCTGCGGAATGTGGCTACAGCGCTTCCGGTGGCCAGCGCTTTTTGCGCGACCGCACTCTTGTCCGGCCCGGGAGCAAAGTCCACATCCAGCTTCGTCGCCTGGATCTGCCTCGTCGTCGATCCGTTCGGATCGTCCACCAGCTTTTGTTGCTCCACAAAACTGACCGCGTTTCGGAACTGCGCATGTTTCAGTGTGGAATTCGCTCCGAAGTCCAGCGTACCTTCGACCGCGTTGCCGTGCATCGTGCGTAAAGGATCGTGGTCGGTAAAATTGATTCCTCCTCCCATCAGCGCCTGTAGCGGCTGGCTCTTTGCATCCAGGTGGATGGTCGTAGTCTGGCAGACCGATTCCGCACCACTGTCCGTAATCAAATGGACATTACCCCGGGCGTCTATCTTTTCCGCCGAACCATCCTTGCGGAAATACACAATTGCCTGGTCGGCCTTGCTATGCGTGTTGCGGAACTCGGCCTCTGCATCAAGCAGAAAAGCCTGACGCGAATCCCTTAGCAGCTGCGCGTGGGCAGCGTGAACAATGGCAGGCTCGCCATTATCACTCGATGTCAGCTCCACCTGCCGGTCAAGTATCAATACTCCCTGTTTGGAGTCATAGCTGGCACCGACGGCCTGACCTGCGGCCTTGGGCAAATAAAACTCCACAAACTGGTCCGTGCTGGCGATGCCGGTCTTCTGATTGAAAACCATACCCCGCGCCTTCACGTGGATTGTGCCTCTCTCAGCCTCCTCCTCGCCTTCGCCCTGCCCCTCCGGAGATTCCAGATCAATCTGCACCTCACCTTTGGCTGAGGCGATTCCATTTTTCTGGTCATAATCAAAGTCGCTGCCATAGACGTGGTCTTCGCGGTTTGTTCCCGGAGGGCCGTACAGCGTAATCGCCACATCATGCAGAGTGGCATGGCCATCGCTGCTGAACTGCACTAGCCTGGAGGCGTGGATGGTAAACAGCGTGTGGCCCTTTTGCGACTGGGAATAGGTAAATCCGTTGGCTGTCCGCTGGATGTTCATGCCCAGCTTTGCCGGGAGGTCTTTGCCAATGTGGCGGACGCGATATCGAGCATACACCAGAAAACCGCTGACCACCGCCAACAGCAAACATGCTAGGGCCACGATGAGCACCCGCAGCCGCTTGATCGTGATGGTCATGATGAAATTATCGCAGCCACCATGCGATCAATTGACCTGTTGTAATCTCGCGATCAGCTTCTGCGCCAGGCTCTCGCCAGATTCTGACCACAGAAGGCGCGAGGAAATCCCGCAGTGCTGCTGGACCCCATTGGTAAAATCCACCAACATCTGGACATTTTCCTTGACCCTCTCGGCTGCCTCCGGATCAAGATCCAGATCTTCATAAAGAAACGCCGTGTCCAGACCAAAATCCACCCGGATCTGTCCATTCTGCTCGTAAGCTCCTTCATCAAATTCCGGTCCAAATCCGGCAATGCGCACCACGCGCGGCTCTTTACGCCAGATAGGGTCCAGACCCCCTCCTGTTTCCGGCGTCCATAGTTCCCAGGTCATCTCAAACTCATAGGCAAAATCATCATGAAGGAGTTCCAATGCGGCTGGCACCGCCTGTTCCGGGGCCGCGGCCTCGCCGTCCTCCTCGTCATAAATCCGCTGATATTGCGGGGCCTCATTCCAGGAAATCGGATAGGCAGAAGCAGAGCGCACCATGCGGTCGCCTCCTGCCAGGTTGAATTGGCGCATCACACCCAGAAGTGCAGGCCCAAGAGACGTCAGGCGAAAGTTCGGATACCACAGGCTAAGATACAGTTGATCAGCCATTTCTTTATTCTAGAGGACTTCTGAAGCCCTCACCCGCTGCCAAATGAGCTGCACGGCCATTCTTCCCTCGTCCGATAACACCGGTGGGGTCCGCAGTACCAGCTTGTCGCCTTCCAGCGTGTGATATCGGACCTGAGCCGTTCCCAGCCAGTTCGGGAAAAGACTGACTTCCACATGGTGGATGATGGTTTCCTCTCCCACAGTGTAAGGCCCGGCATAGGCAATATAATCGCGTCTGCGCGACGATGTTCCGTCCCGGCCTCTCTCCACACTGCGGCTTTGCCGGGCAGCACTCAGATTTCCACTCATGTAGCCTTCGGCGGAATACAACAAATATCCTGCAACCTCTTCGCCCCAGGGCCTTTCCACTCTGCCATCGTCATACAAAAATGCATAGTCCAGTAGCTTCCATGTACCCACAAAATTGGCCGCTTGCGCCATCCTGTCTACGCCTCCGGAAGGACAAGTTCGTCCAGCTCAAGAAACTGTCTTACTACCTCTTCCTGCGATTGTTCCATCTCTTCCATCGTCCCAAAGAAGACCGACTTGCCCTGATGCAAAAACAGCACTCGGTCCGCCAGCTTCTTGGCAAATCGCATGTCATGCGTGACGACGATGCTGGTCAGGTGCAGCTGATGTTTGAGCTTCTGGATCAGGTCCCCCAGCAGCCGTGCAATCAGCGGATCTACCATGGTCGTGGGCTCATCATAAAGAATGGCATCTGGCTGGGCCGCCAGGGCGCGCGCAATGGCAACACAGCGCTTCATCCCAGTCGAGAGATCGGAAGGAAGAAGATCTTTCATTTCAGCAACACCCACCATTTCCAGCAGTCCATTCACAATTTGCTGGATCTGGTCTTCGCGCAGCTCTCCTCGTTCCCGCAACGGAAAAGCGACGTTTTCCCCGACCGTGAGTGAGTCAAAGAGCGCCCCATTCTGAAAAACCATCGTCACCTTGCGCCGGATGGCCTGCATCTGCTCTTCGCCATATCCGCAGATGTCCTCCCCGGCCACCAGAATGCGTCCGGAATCCGGCTTGAGAAATCCCATGATGTGCTGGAGTGAGACTGATTTCCCTACTCCGCTGCGCCCCAGAATACAGAGCGTCTCGCCCGGAAGGACAAAAAAGCTGACGTCATCCAGCACCACATGGTCTCCGAAAGACTTGGAGACATGCTCAAAGGCGATATAGGGCTGCGGCCCTTTCTGGCCGTTCTTCTCTTCGATAATAATTTCAGGAACGCTGCTCAATCAGGCCTCTTCTTGTTTCTCCCCGCAGAAATCCCCTTCTCTTTCAACAATCTGCGCCAGGTCGGCTGTCGTATTTACATTCTTAAACCATCGATGGGCCAACGTCGCGCCTTTGCAATTTTTCGTCAGGTCCTTTCGCACAGCAATCACAGCTTCAGCACTGAAAAGGTCCAGATTGCTGCCCGCTGCCTCCATCACTGCGCGGACCACCCGGTATTCTCCGGAATCTAACGCCCTGCGGATTCCGCCCAGCAGTTCGCAGTGATAGACCGCACACAGAGGCATTGGCCGCCCTGCCATCGTTGGGATGGTCGCATATGCTTCTGTGATGCTTACACGCTCCTTCAGGTAGCGGAGGAAGGCCGCTGTCATCAGTGGCATGTCTACAGCTAAAAACAGGTTCCACTCACTCTTCCCAGTGCTCAGAGCTGCCTCGATGCCTCCCAGCGGTCCACACTCCCGATATCGGTCTGGAACAAAAGGAGCGAAGGATTGCAGATCGGGTCGCGAACCAGCAATCCAGGCTTCCAGCCCCGCCTCCCGCAAAAGATGAACAGCGCGCTCAACCAGCGGACGGCCCCGGTAGGCGACAAGGGCCTTGTCCCGCCCCATGCGGGTGCTACGCCCTCCTGCCAGGACATATGCGTTCACTTCGCCAGCTCTTCAAAGAACGTAATGATGGATTCAATTCCCCGATAAAAGTTTGCCAGGTGGAACTTCTCGTTCGGCGCGTGCAGATTATCATCCGGCAGCCCGAACCCCATCATCACGGTGGGGACCTTCAGATGACGCTCAAAATCACCGACCACAGGAATCGAGCCCCCGGAGCGAACAAACACCGCCTCAGTGCCCCAGACCTGCTTGAGCGCCCGGGTTGCCGCCTGAATGTATGGATTCTCAGTACCGACGACAATCGGATCCCCCGCGTGGATGAGTCTTACATCCAGTTCAATGCCCGCGGGCGTCAGCGACTCTACGTATCGCTTATATTGCGAAAAGGCCTCCTGCGGCGTCATCTCAGGGACGAGGCGCATAGAGATCTTCGCTGTGGCCTTTGCCGGTATGACCGTCTTTGCTCCCGCCCCCGTGAAGCCTCCCGGCATACCATGAACATCCAGCGTTGGTCGCGCCCACGTCCGTTCCAGCACGGAATAGCCTGACTCGCCAGTCAGTTGCAAAGACCCAATTTCCGTCTTCCGATAATGTTCCTCGTCAAAGGGCAGCCTCTTCCAGGCCTTCAGTTCCTCCGCATCCGGGGCCTTGACTCGGTCATAAAATCCCGGAATAAGGATGCGTCCGTCCTTGTCTTTCAGTTGCGCAATAATTTGGGCCAATGCCACAAAAGGATTTGGCGCTGCTCCGCCATACATGCCGGAATGCAGGTCCGTTTTTGCACCTCGCGCCTCAATCTCGGTGTAGATCATACCGCGCAGTCCCACACAGAGCGTAGGCAGCTCCGGAGCAAACATCTCTGTGTCTGACACCAGCGCGAAGTCGGCCTTCAATTGCTCAGGATGCTCGCGAATGAACTTTGCAATCGACTCCCCTCCGACCTCCTCTTCTCCCTCCAGAATCACCCGGACATTGACCGGCAGCCGTCCTTGATGGGCAGCAAACAATGATTCCAGGGCCTTGAGGTGCATATACATTTGCCCTTTGTCATCCACCGCGCCGCGGGCATAGAGATTGCCGTTGCGTTCGGTCGGCACAAAGGGCGGGGAGATCCACTCCTCCAGCGGGTCCGGGGGTTGCACATCGTAGTGTCCATAGCAGAGCGCCGTCGGCCTGCCTTCAGCGTGAAGCCAGTCCGCATAGACCAGTGGATGACCGGCGGTCTCCACCAGCCGGACATTCTCCATTCCGATGCGCTTGAGCTCAGCGGCAAGCCATTCGGCGGCCTTGCGCACGTCGCCCTTGTGTTCCGGCAGTGTGGAAACCGAAGGAATGCGCAAAAGCGCTTTTAGCTCTTCAAGAAAACGCGCGGCATGGGTGCGCGCATATGCAGCAGATGTCAGCATGGCCTCTCCTGTTTTGTGAACAGATGAGTATACGGAATGTTCTTGGTTTAACGCACAACCGGCACTGCTCCGGAAGAGGCACTGGCCCGGGATGACCTGACCTTCCAGACCGCAGTCAGCACCAGCAGAAGTATTAGATGGGCCATCACGGCCCCGGAAAAATCAATGCCTACGTCTACTGGAGAACTGGTCCGCCCGGGCAGGAAGGACTGGTGCCATTCATCCCACATGGCAAGCAGCAGAGTCGAGAACAGAGCAGGGAGTGCTGCTGCAACCAACAACCGGGCCCAATCCTTTCCGGGAGAGAATGTCGCTCGCCAGCCTTCAAAAAAGCCCAGGCTGACCAGACCGTATCCCACAAAATGCCCCGTTTTGCGGATATAGAAATGAATGACCTCCCATCGCTCCGGAGCGACAGGTCCAAAAAGTCTTTGCCACACGGGCAGGAGCCACCGGCTGGTATTGCCGGCGCCAAAGAAAATGGTAGATTCAGCCACGATGACCAGGATTCCGGCCATAGCCGGGATCCAGTGCAGAAAAAGCCGCAGCGCCGGTTTCTTCATAGCATCAATACCTCGGCACAGCCGGATCCACCAGCCGCGACCAGGCGTCAATGCCGCCGCGCAGGGACTGCGCCTGCTCAAACCCCTCGTTGCGCAGCCAGACGGCAACACTCATGGATCGCACTCCATGATGGCAGATCGTTACGATGTGTGCTTCCGGATCCAGCTCGCGATGTGCTCGTCCGGGCACCTCTCCCATCGGCATGAGAATGCTGCCTTCAATCCGGGCAAGAGCATACTCTCCGGGTTCCCGCACATCCAGCAGCACTGTCTTTTCCCTTTCGGGCCGCTTCAGAATTTCGGCCAGTTGAAAGGGAGTAAGCTCAAAATCCAGCATAAAGCCAGAATACATGTCCGGACAGAAACTCCGTAAAATTTGAGTCAGGACAAACGCACGGCCCTCATCACAGCATTACAATCGTTTTTCAGACTCATCATGGCGTATCAGGTCTTAGCAAGAAAATATCGCCCTCAGCGGTTCTCTGATGTGGTCGGTCAGGAACACGTCACCCGCACCCTGCTCAATGCTCTGGAGCAAGGACGCATAGCCCACGGATACATCTTCAGCGGCCATCGCGGCATCGGCAAAACCACCATTGCGCGTATCCTTGCCATGGCCCTCAATTGCCGCTCTGTTGCTGGATCTGCGGAGCGGCCCACCCCGGAGCCGTGTGGCGTCTGCGATTCCTGCAAGGAAATCCGGGCCGGCAACGCCGTGGATGTAATTGAGATCGACGCAGCCACAAACCGCGGCATCGACGAAATCCGTGAGCTGCGCGATGCCGCCCGCTACCGTCCCGCGCGGGACAAGTACAAAATCTACATCCTCGACGAGGCCCATCAGATTACAGACGCCGCCTTCAATGCTCTTCTCAAGACCCTTGAAGAGCCGCCCGAGCATGTCATTTTTATGATGGCAACGACGCAGCCAGAGGACTTCCCTCAGACCATCCGCTCGCGCTGCCAGCATTTCAGCTTTCACGCCGTCCGCTTTGAGGACATCCTGGGCCAATTGCGTGCCATCGCCGAGCAGGAAAACATTGCTGCCGGAGAGGATGCCCTGGCCCTGCTCGCCGAGGCCGGTGACGGCTCCATGCGCGACGCGCTTTCCATCATGGACCAGGCCATTGCCTCCGCTCCGGTCCTCAATGGACGCCCCATCCTGGATGCAGACCGGATCCGCGATTTGATGGGCACAGTTCCCAACACCGTCTTTGAGCGCCTGCTTGAGGCAGTCAGCGAAAACAATACTTCCGGCGTCATTCTCCAGGTCCATGCACTGCTCAATGCCGGAAACAGCCCGCAAGCACTGGCCCGTCAGTTCGTCCGCTATCTCAGAAACGTCCTGATGGCGCGCATCGCAGGCGAAAATTCTGAGTTGCTGCAAATCTCTGCCGATGAGCGCGCCCGCGCAGCACGCTCGGCAATGCTCTTTTCTGAAGAAGACCTGACCCGCTTCCTGCAAGTCATGCTGCGCACTTACGATGAGCTGAACTACCGGCAAGAGCAGCGCTTCCATCTGGAACTGGGCCTCGTCAAACTGGTCCATCTGCAACGCCTGCTGCCGGTCGAGGAGTTCCTCAGCCAGATGCCTTCGGGAAGCAAGTCACAGCCAGGCGGCAGCGCCTTGCCAAGGACCGCCTCCGTCCCGACCCACACTCTGTCTGCACCTTCCCCGGCACGTCCCACCGGCCCATCGCGTCCAGCAATTTCTCCTTTTGAAGCCGACCGGGAACGAAAGATGAGCAGTGAAAGTACGGCCGCGGCAGTCTCCGAAACGCCTGCCGCTCCCCGTGCGCTTACGCCTTTGGAAATTACATCGCAGGCCGCCTTCAAAGCCCCTGTTTCTGCCATCTCAGAAACACCTGCTGCGACCACCGAAGGCACTCTGGCTCTGGCCCCGGCCGCCACTCCCTCAGTGGATGCAGCCCCGGAAACAGATTTGGACCGCATCCATGAGGCCGTCTGCTCGGCCCTGGAAGAAAAAGGACACAACTCCGCCGCTCTCCTTCTGGATGAGGGCAATTGGACCCTCCAGGGAGACACCGTTCAGGTCGAGGTCACACGGACCAAAACCATGATCGAGCTGACCATGACTCAGGAGGCAGAAAAGATTGTCCGGAATACTCTGCGCGCCATCAGCGCTCCGCTCAAACTCTCAGTGGTTCCCGGAGAAAAGGGCGGCGCCAACGGAAACTCGCGCCCCCGGCGCGCCTCCGGCGGCTCGATCCAGGCTGTGGCCATGGAACACCCTCTTGTCAAGCAGGCGCTGGAGCTCTTTCAGGCAGAGGTGCGTAGCGTCCTCGACCTCAGGGACAAAAAGTAGCCCTCGGTCGCACGAAAGGTCTGTTCAAGGTCCCTTCCTGCGGCCCGCATGGAAAATCCTATCGTTTGGCCCGCGCCATCGCTGCCCGCGCCTCGCGATCAGCCTCCCTCCGGCGCTCGGTTTCGCGTTTGTCCCAGTCCTGTTTGCCCTTGGCCAGGGCCAGTTCGCACTTTACGCGCCCGTTGCGAAAATAAAGCCGGGTGGGGATGAGCGTAAATCCCTTCTGCTGCGTCTTGCCTTGTAGCTTGCGAATCTCGTCCCGATGGAGCAGCAACTTGCGTGTGCGGAGTGCGTCGTGCGTCGTGTATCCGGTATGGGAGTAAGGGCCGATATGCGCGTTCAGCAGAAAGGCCTCGCCGTTCTGGATGATGCCATAGGCATCCTTAAGATTGGCTTTGCCCTCACGAATGGACTTGACCTCGGTGCCGCGCAGCGCAACTCCTGCTTCAAATTTGTCCAGCAGGAAATAGTTGTGCCCGGCGGCACGGTTTTGCGCCGCATCCCGCGAGCCGGCAGCCACCGGGTCGCGCGGCTTGGATTTCTGGGAGGGGGCAGGAGCCACCGGATGACTGGACTGACGGGCCATATACTTAGTTTACAAGGCACAGGATTCAACCCGAAGCGCGCGTCCGTCATCCTGAATCCTCTGTGCCGGAATGCTATAATCGGCCACGACTATACGCCTTTTCCGATACATCTTTCCGCTGGAGTTGCATGAAGCATAACGCCCTCAAACTGGCCTTTCTTTCGGTCGGATTTCTCCTTCTCTTTGGCCCCTGGAGATCGTTACACGCACAGTCCGCCAGCCACTGGTTCAAAGAGGGCCAGAATGCCGAGGCTCGCGATGACGTGGAGACGGCCTACGAGGACTATTACAAGGCCTTCCAGAAAAAGCCCACCGACTTGCGCTATAAAACCGCCTACGAGCGTACGCGTTTTGCCGCTGCTTCGGCCCATGTGAAGCGCGGAGAAAAGCTCCGGGACCAGGGCGATATGACCGGCGCGGTCACCGAGTTTCTCCATGCCATCGAAATCGACCCCGGCAACGAACTTGCACAGCAGGAGCTTCGTGCCACCCGCGACAAAATCAATGCTCCGCCCAATCAGGAGATGCCATCGTCCCCGAACGCCAATCCGGCCTTGAGTGAACTGGGCGGCCCACCCACGCTCAAGCCCATTTCCAATGAACCCATCACGATCCACTCGGTTGAAGACAGCCGCGTCATCTACCAGACGGTCGGCAAACTGGCCGGCATCAACGTGCTCTTTGACCCGCAGTACACCTCAAAACGGATCCAGGTAGACCTCACCAATGTCTCACTTTATGATGCGCTGCGGATCATCGGCACCATCTCCGGCACCTTCTGGCGCCCGATTACTGACAACACCATCTTTGTCGCTGAGAACAACCGCGGCAAGCGCACGGAGCTGGACGAACAAGCGGTCCAGACTTTCTACCTGACCAACGTTGCCCAGCAGCAGGACCTCAACGATATCCAGACCGCGCTGCGCCAGGTCTTTACCACGGCGCGCCTCTATGCGGTGCCCAGCCAGAATGCCATCATCATGCGCGGAACACCTGACGAGCTGCTTCTGGCCCAGAAAATCATCAATGACCTGGATAAGGCCAAACCTGAAGTCGTCATTGATGTCGCAGTGATGGAAGTCAACCGCGACAAAATCCGGAACATCGGCATCCAGCTTCCGCAGACAGCGTCCATCAACTTCCAGACCTCGAACGCAAACGAGTCCACGACATCGTCCTCTTCCAGCACCACGACCGGCACCACAACCACCTCTTCTACGGGCACCTTGTCTTTGAATGACCTGGCCCACCTGAATGCCACCAACTTCGCGGTCACGATTGGCCAGGCACAGGTCAACCTGTTGCTCAGTGATACGGACACAAAACTCCTGCAAAACCCTCGGGTGCGCGCCTCCGATGGCCAGCAGGCGGTCCTCAAAATTGGCGAAAAACTCCCCGTGGCCACCGGCTCTTACCAGACCGGGGCTGCGACCGCCATCGTAAGCTCTTTGGTCAACACCCAGTTCCAGTACCTCGACGTGGGCGTGAACATTGACATGAAGCCCACGGTGCACTATGACCGCGACGTTACCATCAAAATGAAGATCGAGGTCTCCTCGGAAAACGGCACCGTGAATCTGGGAGGCATCAACGAGCCGATTATCACGCAACGCTCCGTAGACCAGACCATCCGCCTCAAGGAAGGCGAAGCCAGCATTCTCGGCGGCATCCTTATGCGCCAGGAAAGCAAGTCTCTGAGCGGTACCCCAGGGTTGGCTGAGCTTCCCATCCTGCGCTATATCTTTGGGTCCGAGCAGCGGGAGGTGCGGGACGATGAGATTGTCTTTCTTGTGATTCCCCACATCGTCCGCGCCGAACAGATCAATCCGCTGAATACAGAGGCCGTGGACTCCGGCACGATGAATTCCATTGAAATCCGGCGTCTTCCCGCTTCAGCCCAGACAACAAGGCCCGTTTCCTCAGCCTCTGCTGTCAGCCAGGACGGCACGGTATCCGGGCAGACGCCCTCAGTGGCAGCACAGAATGCTTTGCAGCAGATGCAGCAGCAGGCCAATGCTGGCGCTCCCGTCAGTCTGCAGCTTGTTGCGCCACCCGCTCCGCAGAAGACCGGTTCCACCTTCCAGGTCACAGTCAACCTGGAGGGCGGCAAGGACGTCTTTTCTGTCCCCATGCAGATGCAGTATGACAACTCCCGCCTGACGCTCATCAATGTAGACAACGGCAGCCTGCTCGGTAAGGACGGCCAGGCCGTCGCTCTGGTGCATCGCGATGACGGCAATGGAGGCGTGGCCATCTCTGCCTCGCGCCCGCCGGGGGTAAGCGGCGTCAGCGGTAGCGGCCCCGTGGTGGTGCTCACCTTCCAGGCAAAAGCGCCTGGGGACGCATCCATCGCCATCACTCGGCCCGTAGTCAGAAACAGCGCCCAGCAGGCCATGCCTGCCGTCGGCTCACAGACAGTCGTCCATGTGCAATAAGATGGCGCATCCCTTTTGCCCGGACGCCTGTCTGGATTTCGGCCGGTACTTCATCAACGATGTGCCGGCCGCGGGTTCGCAATACCGACCATGATGTACAGGACCAGAGCACGAAACCCTGAAGCCGGACTCACTCTCGTCGAGTTGATCGTCACCGTCGCCATCCTTGCCGTATTGGCCTCGGCCGCCATCCCGCTCACGAAGCTTGAAGTCAAGCGCCAGAAAGAGCGTGAGCTGCGTTATGACCTCTGGATGATGCGCGATGCCATTGACCGTTACAAGGATGCCGCGGACCGCAATGCGTTCCAGACCAAGGTGGACAGCTTCGGCTATCCGCCTGACCTTGAAACCCTCGTTAACGGAGTGGACGTGCAGGGGAAAAAAGTGCGCTTTTTGCGGCGTATTCCGGTAGATCCCATGACCGGCAAGGATGATTGGGGATTACGCTCCATGCAGGACGATCCCAACAGCGATTCCTGGGGCGGACAAAACGTCTTTGATGTGTACTCGAAATCTGACGGAACAGCACTGGACGGGACAAAATACAACACATGGTAAAAATGCGGCCAAAGGAACAGGGCTTTACGCTGATTGAGCTGATGATCGTCATGTTGATCATCGGGGTACTCGCGTCCATTGCCATTCCCATCTATCTCCAGTCCCTCCGCTCTGCCCGGGAGGCCGTCCTGAAAGAAGACCTCCACATCATGCGCCAGGCCATCGATTCCTACACCATGGACAAGGAAAAAGGCCCACAGTCCCTCGACGATCTGGTACAGGACGGTTACCTTAAGGAAATCCCCGTCGACCCGATGACTCACAGCAAAGACACCTGGGTCACGCAGATGGATGACAGCCTGCAATCTGTAGACCAGACTGAGCCTGGAATCTCTGACGTCCACAGCGGCTCGGATGCTATTGGCAGCAACGGGCAACCGTATTCAAGCTGGTAAACGCCCGCTTTTGCCTCCATTCAGGAGCAATCAGCCATTTACACTGGCACTGTCTGCCCATGGATTCCCACTACACACCCTCTCCTACGGAAGTCTTCGGCCGTTTTTGTTCCCTGTGCGCCATGGCCCCCTCGCTGGAAGGCCAGCTTGTCTTTCTTGGGGAGATGGACCTTTCCGGCATAGCCACCGCAGCCGCTGCCAGCATCGCCGGAGCAGCTTCTCTGGGAGCGGATGCTGACCCAGAACGCATCAAAATCGCCCTGCGCCAGGGTTTCTGCGACTTCATGGTGAATCATCTCGATGAAGCGCTCCGCATCCTGAAAAATGAACTGCGCAGGAAAAGGCCCGTGTCTGTAGGACTGCTTCGTCCGCCCAGCCACGTTGCCGAAGAGATGCTTGAGCGTGGCGTCCAACCAGAGATCGTGTTGCCGGACCAATCAGCTACCCCTCATTTTTTGCAGCGCGGAGCAGAATTGCTGCCTCCGGCTCCTGCCAATGACTGGATTGACGTTACCTGGAGCGTTGCAGAAGCACCGGCGCGCTGGCTGCCGCACCTTGACCAGCTCGCCATTGTCTCTCTGGAGCAGGCCTCTGGACCGCGCGTTCGTTGGCTGGAAAATGCCCCGCACTATCTGCGCAAAGCACTGATGCACGAGCGTTATGTGCGCATGAGCGCGAAAGAAGCAGACCGGTTCAGGACCCGGCTGCGGGAAAAATCTCCTGTTCCTCCCTTGCTCCGGTTCGATGGCAGAGAGGTAAACCTGTGACCCAGCTCGGCGTCCCCACACCTTTCTGAAATTTTCAGTGGTGTGCGCTTCCTCCCCCTGATGGCGCGGGTGCAGATGCCTGTGGAGCGGACATAGAAGGCGGAAGCGACATACGCACTCCACCACCGTTTATAGGCATCGAATGGTCCTGCGCAGGAGATGCTATACCCATACCGTTGCGCAAACTGCCCGGCGTAGGCACATATCGTGGCTGCAACATCGTAGAATGCGGGTCAGGCACACCGCCCGGAGTTCCGTTCGAACGGACAAATCCATAACCTGACGCTGCTCGGAAGCTGTCTCCCAGTGGACCAGCCCCTCTGAGATGAATGGCTGGTTCAATCGGTTGCAACTTCCTGCCTCCAAACATGATGGGTCCTGCAGCCCCGGCAGGCCGGGCGGGTGGAGTGACAGTGCCCTCCGTGCGGTTAACGGCAATCAGCGCCTGTTGTGATGGCATATGGCCTCCCCGCACAGGCTGAATGGGTTTTGGCCGAACAGGCGGGATGTAATTCTTCGGATAGTTTCCGATACTGTTCACCGGATACCAGCCGTATCCATATCCGCCCCAGCCGCAGTTGCCGGGGAACCAAGCCCATCCCGTCCCGTCAAACCAATTCCACATGCCGCAGTGATAGGGATACCATCCCCACGCATACCCAGAAATCCACGTATAACCGTAAGTCGGATAATAGCCCCAGTACCCCGAACCGAAGGGGTCCCAGTTCATCTCCATCCCGGCCGGCATCCATCCCGCCCCATAGCCGGGAAAGTTATACCAATTTCCGTAGTAGTCCAGGTCGCTCCAGGCCGGATTGTCAGGGTTATTGCTCAAAGTCCGGGCCAGGGTCGCCTTGGCCCCCAGTCTGGCCAGGTACCCGTCCCGTTCAGAGTTCCACTGGTCCCAGGAATTGGTCTGGATCCCATGGGCCACATCGTATCCCGATCCGATCTGCAAATTGAGCGTGGCGGTCTTGTTTGAGGAAAGATCCACTCCCTCACGCGAGGCCGTCTCAACGTGGGCTGCTCCTCGCATGACAGCAAGTTGTGCCGAATTGCTGTCAACGCCCAGCCTCAGGATGCTGCTCTTGCTCGCACTCGCCGTATACGGACCGAAATGTACAGAGTACCTGCCATCGCGGTTATTGAACTCGTAATAGCTCAACCCGGAAAGCGCCGTAATCTGCGTCTCTGTCCTGCCTTCTCCATTTCGCTGGAGTTGGTCAAAACGCAAAGAGCTGTCCGGTGTAGCACGGGCCACGCTCCCGTCCTCAAACTGCACTTCCACGTTGCCGTCGCTCCCGGTCTTGAGAAGCATTCCCTGGGTCACCGGCATGTTGGCATGGGCCTGATCAAATTCGACCCCACTTGCGTCCACAAGCTTTACGGTGCCTTGCACATAGCTGATGCGGACCGCACGGACTTGATTTTCCTGTGCAGAAATTGCCAGAGACGAAGAGAACGCGACACAAAGCGGAAGCAGAAAGAGTTTACCGGACCTCATGGATCACCTCCTGACGGGTCCCCCCTTGCCATTAGGCCACATATTAGAACAGAAGGCGTGCGCCTGACATGCTGTTTTTGGCCATATCCATTCAATTTTGTAGTCCGTCTGATAAATCGAATACTCTAAAGTAGGGTATTTGCAGCGCAAATGGGGCAACCTTCACTTGAAACGCTCGAACGCGCGCTCGGACACCGCTTCGGGCAACAGCACCTCCTCGTCCAGGCCCTCACCCATAGTTCTCTGGCACATGAACAGCATCTGACCGGGGAGGCGCCCGCAGAGCTTCACCAGGACAATGAGCAGCTTGAATTTCTTGGAGATGCGGTGATTGGGCTTCTGGTCGGTGAATCGCTCTTCCGTCGGTTTCCTCAGCTTCAGGAGGGAGAATTGACACGCCTCCGCGCAGCCCTGGTTAGCCGTAAGCACCTGGGTCACGTCGGTGCAAAGCTCCGGCTGGGGCGGTATATGCGCATGGGTAAAGGAGAAGAGCGTAGTGGTGGCCGCAAAAAGGCGGCCCTGCTTGCCAATTGCATGGAGGCCCTCGTGGCAGCCCTTTACCTCGATGCCGGTCTTGAAACCGCTCGTGCTTTTGTCGAGCGTCACGCCGTCGAGCCGTATGTTGAGGACCTGCAGAAAGAGATGCTTGAAGGGCGTGCCATGGGCGATCACAAATCCGCCTTGCAGGAATACCTACAGGCATACAAAGGTGGCCAGCCCGTCTACATTCTCAAGAAGGAGAGTGGCCCCGACCACCGCAAAAAATTCACCGTAGAGGTCCATCACTCTGCCAATGGCAGTGCTGGCATGGCTTTGGCTCGCGGTACAGGCACTTCACGAAAAAAGGCCGAACAGGAAGCTGCGCGTCGCGCCCTGGAAAAGCTGCGAGCAGCAGCCGTTGAGGCCAGCCATGACTGAAATTCTGACTGCGTCTCGAACAAAACTGCAACCGCACCTTCATCTGTACCCTTCTCTTCTGGATGCGCTTCGCTCCATGTTGTCTGTCATCGTCATTGCACTTTTTGTCCTGACCTTCATCGTGCAGCCCTTCCGTATTCCTTCAGAATCCATGGAGCACACACTGCTGGTTGGCGATTTCCTCCTGGTAAACAAGGCTGTCTACGCCCCCGCAGGAATCTGGCACTGGCTCATTCCCTATCGCAATGTACAACGCGGAGACATCATCGTCTTCCACTTCCCGCCTGATCCCGCAGAACATCTGGTCAAGCGCGTCATCGGACTTCCCGGAGATCATATTCACCTGCACAATGGCCTGGTCGTTGTGAATGGCAGACCATTGCCCGAGCCTTACGCTGAATACCAAAGCTCCTATGCCGACCAATACCGTGATGAATTTCCCACTTTGCAGTACACAGACCCCGGCGTAGACATGCAATGGTGGGCAGAGATGCGCAAAGAGGTGCAAAACGGCGACCTGGTCATACCCCCAGACAGCTATTTCGTCCTTGGTGATAACCGCAACCACAGCCGCGACAGCCGCTACTGGGGCTTTGTCCGTCGTCAGAACATCGTAGGACGCCCTTTCATCATCTATTTTTCGCTGCGCCAGAAGCCAGCAAGCACCGTTCCCGATCTTCCGGATGATAGACTCGGACACGGTACTGGTTCAGCACATGGCATCCTCGGATTTGCCCGCTGGAACCGCATTTTTCGCAAAGTTTGGTAAATCAGTTGCTGAGTTCAATCAATATGGAACAGACGATCGAAAAACAATCGGACAAAAAGAAAAACAAGAAGCACAACGACGAAACTCCTTTGGAATTCATCGCCTCAATTTGCGGCGTCCTCGTCATCGGACTCTTTGTGCTGACGTTTATCTTTCAGAATTTTGAGATCCCTTCCGCTTCGATGGAAAAGACGCTGTTGATCGGAGACCATGTGGTGGTGGACCGCATGACCCTGGCGCCTCCGGCCAAATGGGCACCGTTTGTCCATTACCGGGATGTGAAACGGGGCGATATTATCGTTTTTTACAAGCCCGTAGCAGAGACCAATGGTGACCACATTTTTCTGGTCAAGCGCGTCATCGGAGTTCCCGGGGACCATATCCATCTACGCAACGGAATTGTCTACCTGAACGGTCAGCCACAAAATGAGCCCCAGGCAGCCAAACCTAGCGATGACGAGTACTACCCTTACCGGGATGATTTCCCCTCAGTCCCGCCCTCCCAGGCCGTAGACGTCACAGCACAATGGGCCGTGGATTTGCCGAACCATATTCAGGGAGAAGATCTTGTTGTCCCTCCCGGGCAATACTTCGCCATGGGCGACAATCGCCCTGTAAGCCTCGATAGCCGGTACTGGGGATTCGTTCCACGCCAAAATATTGTCGGAAGGCCCCTCTTTGTCTACTGGTCTTTTGTCACTCCGGAAAACCAGATTGATAAGACCTCACTTGGCGATAAGGTCGGCTTTATTGGCCATATCATTCTTCATTTCTTTGACCAGACCCGATGGAGCCGGACCCTGCACTTGGTGAAGTAATTAAGGCTGGTCCTTGTACATCTCTATTTCCGGCTTGCCTCCTTCGGCAAGCCGGGCACGGTACATCCCGGGAGTGTTAAAGCTCCAGACCATGTCGCCCTGTTTGTCAATGGCGATGATGCCCCCGTCTCCCCTCATCTCTGTAAGCTGATGCTGGATGACCTCATCCGCAGCGGCCTGCAACCCCATTCCTTTGTATTGCACCAGTGCGCAGATGGTCCGCGCTACCGTCAGTCGGATGAAGTATTCTCCGGTACCTGTTCCAGAAACGGCACAGGAGCGATTATCTGCATAGGTCCCTGCCCCAATGATGGGCGAATCGCCTACACGCCCCCACATCTTGGCGGTGAGGCCACCCGTACTGGTTCCGGCCGCGATGTTCCCCTGCTTGTCCAATGCAACCACTCCGACTGTGCCAAATTTATGAGCATTGGGTGGTTCAATTTCTGAAGCCGGTTTGTCTGGTGCCGGGGGCGCACCCGCGGGACGCGGAGGAATGGGTTTGCCTTCTTTCTGCAGCTCCCTCACCATGGCCTGCCAACGACGCTCGGTAAAAAAGAAGCTGGGGTCCACCATTTCCAGCCCGTGCTCTGCGGCAAACTCATCAGCGCCCGCCCCGATAAGCATGACATGAGGCGACTTTTCCATTACGGCCCGCGCCAGCGAGATGGGGTGGCGGGTCCGTGTAACTCCAGCAACAGCGCCGGCTTTTAAATTCGACCCGTCCATAATCGCCGCATCGAGTTCATTCTTCCCGGCCGCGGTAAAAACAGCGCCCCGTCCTGCATTGAACAGCGGATCATCCTCCATCATGCGAATGGCCGCTTCGACCGCGTCCAAAGCGGATCCCCCCTTATCAAGCGTATCGGCTGCTTTCTGCAAGGCTGCCTGAAGCGAGGCCCGGTAAGCAGCTTCTGTCTTTGGGTCCATGTTCCTGCGTTCAATGACTCCGGCCCCGCCATGAAGCACAACAGCCCACTTCTGCGATGCCTGGGCTGATGCAGAGATTCCTGAGAGAAGGATCCAGCAAAGAAGAAAAATGGTCTTGCGCATGTCGGCATCATACACCGGCACGAGGACTTGAACAGCTCGTCCCGCTGGTCCGCGCGGTCCTACGATGCGTTCCCGCTAATGTACGCCTCAAGGTGCCGGATCGTCTGCTGCTGCTCCGTGATGACCCAGTTCACCAGATCGCCAATGGAAACCATACCCACCAGCTTCCCGTTGTCGATGACGGGGAGATGACGGAAGCGTTTCTCGGTCATGATCCTCATACATTCCGCCACTGTGTGTTGTGGAGTAATCGTAATCGGACCGGAGGTCATAATCTCGACGACCGCTGTTTCTTTCGAAGAGCGTCCCTTGAGGATGACCTTGCGCGCATAATCCCGCTCTGAGATGATTCCGACCAGCTTCTCTCCATCCATCACAGGAAGAGCGCCAACCTGCTTTTCTGCCATCAGCTCTATGGCCTCATAAACGGAGGCAGACGGAGAGACAGACCAGATCTTTCCTGATTTGTTCTTCAAAACTGCACCAATATTGCTTTCAAGTTCGGCCATAACCCACCTTCGGGGAGAGGATGATAGTCCTCCCAGGAAGGCCCGGTCAATCACTGCCAGCTGAGATTTTATGTTTGTATCTATGAGCAGCCGTCAAAACATTGCATGGTTTCTCTATGGCCAAGGACCAGAGCGCCGGTCCAGACAATTGGACTGTTCAGGTCCCATGTCCCGCTGTTTCGCCCACAGCGTTTTCACTAGTCTCTGCAGGCGAAACAACAGAAATCAACTAGGCATGGCTTGCTTCCAGCTTTGCGCCCTGAGGAGGATAGGCGGTGTGCAATGTTACGGAGCCTGTCTCGGCCAGGGACTTGAGATTAGAAAGAATCTTGGGCCAGCCGCCAGAAACAGCCTCAATCAGTTTTGAGTTTTCCCGGCCAATCGTATGCGTCACGGTGAGTTTCACCGCCGATCCGCAAGGCTCAAGCTCCATTGTGCAGAGCGATTCACCTTCAGCCTTAAGCTCGGGCCTCTTTTCGTGACGCCAGCGAATCACCAACCGATGCGGTGCCTGCGATTCTACAATCTCTCCTGCATCGGAAACACTTCCGTCTGCCTGCACCATCTTCCATGAAGAACCCGCCGTCCAGCGGCTCTCACAACGAGTTCCGAACCAGTACTGCTGCATAAACTCTGTGTCGTTGGTGAGCGCCGACCAAAGTTTTTCCGGGGTCGTGCGGATATAAGTCACATAAACAAACTTACTTTCAGCCATATGTTTCTCCCTTTCATCTGTTTTCTTTCTCTTCCAGCTTGTGTTTTAGATCAGCAAGAGCACGCAGATGCGAGCGCTCATATTTGCTGATCCAGCGGTCCGCAATTTCATGAATCGGAACAGGATTCAGATAATGCAGCTTTTCCCTGCCCTGCTTTTGCGTAACAACCAGCCCAGCTCTTTCCAGGATGGCAAGGTGCTTCATCACCGCCTGCCGCGACATTTGGTACCCGTCGCAAAGCTCGCCAAGCGTTTGGCCATTGCACGAATGAAGCCTGTCCAACAAATGCCGCCGGACCGGATCGGCAAGCGCCTTGAAGACCTCGTTCATGCTCATGACAATATGCAACCAAAAGGTTACATATTATGTCAAGCGATAAATTCCCAGATTTTTGACTGGATCCATCGAGGTCGAAGCAGAAAGGGCGATAACGAGCAAAAAGCTCCCCGACAAGGGGGAGCTTTTTGAGAGACCTGAGCATTTTCGGCAGGGCCTTCCTCTTTTATGGAAGCAGGTGGCCCATTTGCTGGCGAAATGTCGGGATTTTAATCCAGCTTTTCCGGATGCAAGCCGATGTTTCGCTCTCCGGCGGCTTTCTTTTCCCAATATTTCTTGACCCACGCCTCAAAGCTTTTGCCTGCAGCGGTGTCCCGTCCGGTAAAAGCAACGGAAGCAATCTCAGAATAGGGAATGGTCAATTTGACACGTTCATTGGCGGGAATGACGCGCACAGCAGAATCGGCCAGCGTCTTGCCTGTCTTCCGGTCAAAGACATAGCTCTCAATCCGACGACCGTCCTTGAGAGTGACAGTCACATCTCCGCGATAATCAAAGGCCTTTTCAAAGGCCTGGCGGACAGCTTCTTCGGAATCCAGGTTCGGGGTCCAGCCTTCGAGGTTTTCGCGCTCAAAACCTCTGGCCACTTCTTGCTCGTTCGGATCATGCACCGAACGAGTTTCGACCACGTGGACCTTTGTTTCAATCTGCACCAGCGGTTCATAGCTATGGACTGGTCTCACTGGCTCATGCAGCAGTTTGAGTGCCTCTTTGTCCTCGTATTTGTCAAAGAGTGTGGCGATGACCGTATCCAGAAAGCCGCGCAGCGACCCAAACGTATAGTAGACGCCGGAAGCCTCATATCCGGAATGGACCATACAGTTGGCGCATTTAGGATTGCCGGATTCTGTTCCGTACTTTGACCAGTCGGTGGTTTCGATCAGCTCTTCAAACGTATCGGCATAACCATCCTGCAAAAGGTAACAGGGTTTCTGCCAGCCAAAAACGCTGTAAGCAGGCATCCCCCAAGGCGTGCAGGAAAACTCACGCCTGCCCATCAAAAACTCCATATACATGGGCGAAGCATTGAACTTCCACGCCTTCTTCCGGTTGGAAAGGATCGCGCGAAACAGACGACGGGACCGCGCACGTCCCAGGAAGTGCTTCTGGTCGGGGGCCTTTTCATAGGTATAGCCGGGGGCCACCATCATCCCCTCGACCCCCAGGGCCATCATCTCATCAAAGAAGGCGCGGACCGAATTGGGATCTGCACCGTCGAACAAGGTTGTGTTTGTGGTTACACGAAACCCGGCGGCCACGGCCGCCTTGATGCCTTCTATGGCCGCATCATAGCCACCTTCACGGCATACGGAAAAATCGTGATGTTCCCGCTGTCCATCTACGTGGACAGAAAAAGAGAGATATTTACTCGGCTTAAAAAGATGAAGTTTTTCTTTAAGAAGCAGCG
This sequence comes from Pseudacidobacterium ailaaui, assembly GCF_000688455.1. Classification (NCBI taxonomy): domain Bacteria; kingdom Pseudomonadati; phylum Acidobacteriota; class Terriglobia; order Terriglobales; family Acidobacteriaceae; genus Pseudacidobacterium; species Pseudacidobacterium ailaaui. Next base: position 2,635,108 of record NZ_JIAL01000001.1, on the reverse strand, counting down.
CGTTCGTACACAGATATACGTACTTCTTACGCGCAACCAGACCTGCAACAATCTTGTCGATTTCCGGGTGCAACAATGGCTCGCCACCGGGGATAGAAACCATGGGCGTGCCCGACTCTTCAACGGCCCGAAAACACTCTTCGGGAGTCAGTTGCTGCTTCAGAATATGGGCCGGATATTGGATCTTGCCACAGCCGGCGCATGCCAGATTGCAGCGAAAGAGCGGCTCCAACATGGTGACCAGCGGAAACCGCTTGCGTCCTTTCAGCTTCTGCTTCAGGACGTAAGTGGCCACTGTCCAGGCCTGAGAAATGGGTACAGCCATATTTGTCCCCTCACTGAATCGACTCGTGATGTCATCCTGAAAGCGACACAGCCAGAAATCTGGCCCTTCCGCCACCTGCCCGCAGGCGCAGGATGCTGACCTGCTTCTTCAGGAAGCGGTCAGTTTCTTCATTGTTACTGCTCTTCACGCTCCATTGCACGCTTATATGTGGTCAGCGCCAGCAATGGGAAGTAGTTCCGGTACTGGTGATAGGCCAGATAAAAGACACGCGGAAACCCTGTTCCCGTATAAATTGCCTGGCGCTCCCTGCCAGTACCAGTGCTTTCATCCCAGCCCCCATCTTTTTGCTGGTTATCGAGCAGCCAGCGTATGCCCTTAGCCACGCTGTCGCTTCTTGTATCACCGGCGGCCAGCAACCCTAATATTGCCCAGGCAGTCTGCGAAGGCGTACTGATTCCGACCCCGCGGGTGGCAGGATCATCATAACTTCCGCAGCTTTCTCCCCATCCGCCATCGGCATTTTGTACGGACCGGATCCATTCCGCCGCTTGCTGGATCTGCGGCTCATGGTTCCAGACACCTATGGCCTCTAGTCCACGCAGGACCAGAAACGTGCCATAAAGGTAATTCACCCCCCAGCGGCCAAACCAACTTCCGTCCGGCTCCTGCTCACTAAAGATGAACTTGATGGCCCGCTCGATGCGCTTGTCCTTGCGCGTATAGCCGTAGGTGGCCAGCATTTCCAGAATGCGGCCGGTAATGTCCACCGTCGGCGGATCCAGCATCGCGTTATGGTCCGCAAACGGGATGTACTGGAAGATCATTTTCGTGTTGTCTTTGTCAAAACTGGCCCATCCGCCGCTTTTGCACTGCATGGCGAAAATCCAGTCTATGGCGCGTTTGCAAACATCGTACTGGTATCGCTCGCGCGGATTGTCTACTTTATTCAATGCGAGCAACACCTGGGCCGTATCGTCCACATCGGGATAAAATTCGTTATTGAACTCAAAGTACCATCCACCCGGTTCAGCATTCCGCACCTTCATGGCCCAATCGCCTTTGTGGCGGACTTCTTTCGACAGCAACCAGTCGGCTGCCTTCAACATCCGCGCATCCGTACGAGGAACTCCGGCCTCGCCTAATGCAAAAACAGCTTGCGCGGTGTCCCAGACCGGCGACATGCAGGGCTGCATCCGGAAGGTCGGCTCCGCATAGTCAGGAGTACCGTTGGGAGCGTCAATTCCGAGCTTTTCAAACTCGTCCATGGCACGGATGACCTGCGGATCATCCAGAGAATAGCCGAGGCAGCGCAGAGCAATAATGGCATTCAGCATTGCCGGGTAAATCGCCCCGAGTCCGTCGGACATCTCAAACCGCTCAAGCATCCACTTTTCAGCCTTCTTCAGCGCCAGCTTGCGGAGCGGCCGGATATGGACCCGCTCGGCCCAATGCATCATCCTGTCCAGAAGCAGGAAAAAGTTTCGCCAACTGACCTTGTTCCGGCGGTCCCACTGGAGGCGCAGATCAGCATTTTCCCTGCCACCTACGAAAAGCTCATCAATTCCCTGCTCGACCGGAATCTTTTTAAACGGCTTTTTGGCATATGCGATCGAAAGCGGTACCAAAATCGCGCGCGACCAGGAGGAGATCTCGTAAATATTGAAGTAGAACCAGCGTGGAAAGAGAACAATCTCCGGCGGCACTGCGGGCACCGCATCGTAATCGTATTGCCCCAGCGCGCAAAGGTAAATCTTAGTAAATGTATTGCACTGCACCACGCCACCGTGGGCCAGGATCCACTCCCGGGCCTTGACCAGGACCGGATCGCCGGGATCCATGCCCATCAGTTTGCAGGCAAAGTAACACTTTACAGACAAGCTGATATTCCCCGGGCCGCCCGGGTAGATGCTCCAGCTCCCATCGTCATTCTGGAAGCGAAGCATCTCGGTCAGTGCGCGTTTCAGCCTGTCTTCATCTCCAGTGCCCAGGAAGCGGTGCATAAAAATGTAGTCCGCCTCCAGCATGGAATCGGCTTCCAGTTCACCACACCAGAAACCTTCATGATGCTGCAGGGAGAAAATGTAGTCGCGGGAGCGTATGATGGCGGCCTGTACAGCTTCCAGAGCGGCATCCAATCTGCCAAATCGTGGAGTGCTGCTTTGCGCCGATCCGGTGACTTTACTCATGCTGTCGCTAAATTGGGTCCTTGTTCCTGATTGCGGACAAATCTTCCGCACTTAAATGGATGCCTGGGCCGGTGCCGGAGCCGCAGCAATTGCCTGCACAATCTCCGGAGGAAGCCCAAACCGGACATTCTCCGGCATCACTTCCACTTCTTCCACGCTGTTAAATCCCTTTTGACGCAGGTAGCTGACCACGTCCTCCACCAGGACCTCAGGAGCAGATGCACCTGCCGTCACTGCAACCGTTGAAACCCCCTCCAGCCACTCTGGATGAATGGCCGCAGAGTTATCAATTAGATAACTGTTGGTCCCCAGATTGCGCGAAACTTCAACCAGTCGGTTTGAGTTCGAGCTGTTATTGGAACCGACCACCAGCACCAGGTCCGCGTTATGCGCCACATTCTTCACCGCGGTCTGTCGGTTCTCTGTGGCATAACAGATGTCCTGCGAGTGAGGGCCAACGATGTTTGGAAATTTTGCCTTCAGCGCATGAATAATATCGCGCGCTTCATCAAGTGACAGCGTGGTCTGCGTGAGATAGGCAACCCGATTGGGGTCAGGAACCTGAAGCGCCTCCACCTCTTCCACGCTGGACACAATCTGGGTCACATCCGGCGCCTCACCGAAGGTCCCTTCGATTTCATCGTGATCGCGATGGCCGACCAGAACCAACGCATATCCTTGTTTGGCGAATTTCACCGCCTCTACATGGACCTTCGTGACCAGGGGACAAGTAGCATCAATCACCTTCAGCCTGCGCTGCCTGCTTTGCTCACGGACAGCCGGTGAAACGCCGTGCGCGCTGTAGATCACCCGCATCCCTTCGGGCACCTGATCAATTTCGTCCACAAAGATGGCCCCTTTTTCCGCCAGTTCATTCACCACAAAGCGGTTATGGACAATTTCTCTGCGCACATAAATCGGGGCACCAAAGGTCTCAAGGGCAATCTTGACAATGTCAATGGCGCGCACCACACCGGCACAAAAACCACGGGGCTTGAGCAGCAGGACCCGCTTGTCCGGGGCAGAAAAGGTGTCAATTTTGGTCGCTGTCACATTTACCAGTATACCTTGGTACGGCCTGCCGGCATAGAGTAGAAGACGGAGTAAGGTGGACCTGCTCAGTACAGCGCCCGCCAGCAAGCGCGATAAGTCCGAGTCGGAAATGTTGGCTTTTCAATCCACCGCGGCCGTCAACTGGTGCCTTACGTCTGCTCCCCGCACCCAGAAGATGACATCCATGGCGATGTTCGTCGCATGATCCGCAATCCGTTCAAGGTTGCGCGAAATAATGATCGCCTGCAGTGCCTGCGGACTCAGCTCCGGATGCTCTTGAATGAAGCGCGTCAGCTCCTGGTGGGCGATTCGGTTCATGCGGTCAATTTCATCGTCCATGGCCAGCACAGACTCGGCCACCAGCGCATCCGCATCCAACAGCGATTGCAATGCCGTCCGTATCATCCTGGAAGCGTGATTCCGCATTCCATCAATGTCCAGCGGTAAGTCCACAGGGTCCCCTTCGATCATCTCTGCCGCACGCAGAACGATGCTCATCGCCTGGTCGCCAATCCGTTCGAGGTCGCCATTGATCTTGATGACGGCAAGAATAAACCGAAGATCTATGGCCATTGGCTGCTCTTTGGCCAGCAGATCGTAGGCCAACTCGTCCAGCTCCCGCTGCGCCGCATTAATCGCCTTTTCATTGTCGCGAACAAACTGGCATAATCCGGGGTCGCGCTGCAGAAAAGCGTCCACGGAAGCTTCCAGCGCCTGCTGAGAAAGCGCAGCCATGGCCAGAATTTTATCTTTCAGTTCCGCCAGTTGCTGCTGAAAGTGGATTCGGGGCAAGAATTTCCTCCAACTTTCAGTATGCAATAGATATGTAACAATTCTGCGAAAACCTTCACAGAGAAATTTCAGGCTGCATCCCGGGATGGAACCGGCTTTTTTCGCAACTTAGACATGATTCTGGCGTGCAGACGCGCTGCCCACGGACTGTCTACGGAAAGCAATCCCAAGCCGGCAATCAAAAGCGGGATTCCGGGCAGGACCGGCAAGAGGCAGCCCACTCCACCGGCCAGGAGACAGGCGTATCCTGCCACCTGCCGTAAGATCACCACCGCCCGTCTCCGGTCATTCCAACGCATACCTGTTCGATTCGGCCGAGCTTCCTTTCGTTGGATTCCGCCCGGCAGAATTACTTCCCGGAGAGATCCCGTCAAAAGCCGCTTTCCTTAGCCGATAGCCTATGCTCTGAGAGCAAATGGATTGAAATTTGTCTGTGTATCGAAGGCGTCTACGCCTTCCTTCTTTTTGAGCCAGGAAACAACCACGTACGTGACAGGGGTGGCCAACGTTTCATAAAGTACCTTGGTAAGATACGACCAAAAAATTACGCTCCCGATCGTGCGCCATGGGGTGCCCCAGAATGCAATCAGAATCACGGTCGCTGTGTCCACGGCCTGCCCCGTCACCGTGGAGCCGATCGTCCTCGTCCACAACCAGCGGCCACGAGTGAGTAGCTTAAGCCGGGCCAAAGTGTAGGAGTTCGTAAACTCACCCGCACAGTAGGCAATCAGACTTGCCACTGCAAATCGCGGCACCAGCCCAAACACGGTGGCAAAGGCCTGCTGATTATGCCAGTCACTTGCCGGAGGCAGCGCCACCGCAATCGCTCCCATGACGGAAAGCAGCCCCATCGCGAAGAACCCGAACCAGATGGCGCGCCGCGACGCCGCGTAGCCATAAACTTCCGTAAAGATGTCTCCGCAAATGTATGTGATGGGGAAAAGAAGCTGTGCCCCGCTGACCCGAATTGCCCCAAGGGAGCGCAAAAGGGGCACATCATAGGGCCCAAACTGGCAGATCTTTGGCCCGACCAGATTGGAAACCAACAAAACTACGACGAATCCAATCGTCAAAGCATCTAGATATTTGTATCTTTGCATGAAGTATGAAGTGGCAGAATACCGCAGTTTCTGGACCCAGCAGAGAAAATCCAAGGCATGGAGCCAGAAGACCCGCTTGGCTTTCTGTCGAAGATTGACTTCCACACAAAACAGGACGCGTGAATGCCAGGGAGACTTTGACATGTGTCGCGCAGATTGATAAATTTGGAAAAGTGCTCGCTGGCCGGCAGCACATCCTCCAAAGCATCCCATGCTTGCTGCGTCCCCGTCGTCTAGCCCGGCCTAGGACACCGCCCTTTCACGGCGATAACACGGGTTCAAATCCCGTCGGGGACGCCAAATTAAATAAGCTCACTTACGCGTATGTGCCGCCATGCACGCAACATGGTGGACCCAATCCATTGATAAAACCAGCTGGCGGACTTATTCCATTCGAGCAAGCACCACCAGGCGTTCGAGAGAAGTCGCCCGGCCACACACCCGCAGGCAAGAAGGAAAGGCAATGCACTCAACGACCAGAAATATCAGTGTTCATGGACTCGATATGAATATTACCGATTGCGGAGAGGGAAAACCTGCGCTTGTTTTCCTGCATTACTGGGGTGGCTCACACCGGACATGGACACCTGTGATCGCTCGATTAAGCGACCGATACCGTTGCATCGCACCTGATCTGCGCGGATGGGGTGAGTTTGGCAAAAGAGTGGCGGACTGCAGCCTTGAGCAACAAGCACGCGACGTGGAAGCAGTCATCGAAACAATGGGAGTCTCGCGCTACGTGCTCGTCGGTCATTCGATGGGAGGCAAGATCGCGCAGATGATCGCCGCCGGCCGCCCCGCCGGACTCGATGCTTTGATCCTGGTTGCGCCGGCACCGCCCACGCCACTTCTGGTCTCGGACGAAGAGAGGGAGATGAGGGCCAGGATCTATACGAGCCGCGAGGGCGTGGAGCAAGTACTCGCGATTCTGACCGAGCGGTCTCTGCCCGAAGAGTTGCGCGAACAGGTGATCAAAGACACTCTGAATGGATCTTCGGCGGCCGTCCAAGCGTGGCTCGATCACGGTATGCAGCTGGATATTTCGCATCGCGTGAGATCCATCCAGGTTCCCGTCACCGTTATCGTAGGCGATGCCGACAAGGTGGAAAATGAAACTACCTTACGACATGAACTCGGCAAGTGCATCCCCGAGGCGCGGTTTGAGATTCTGCCCGGTGTCGGGCACCTCTCTCCGCTGGAGGCGCCTCATGAACTTGAAGCTGCGATTTCTTCAGTCCTCGATCCATTGCTGGATCGACGGAACCCGGCGGCCTGATTCGATATGCATATGGAAGAGCCTCACCCTCCGTCCTCATCGCCTCTCTTGTCGACCGGACACCAAGCGAGTTCGCCAGCCAGTACGCGGCTAGCCGTGTACTGGCTAAAACCAAAACCAGCTGCGAACGAACATCAGACTTGGTACAGGAAAACGAGGACCTTCACCTATCCAGAGTTCCGCGCATAAAAATGGTATGAATTGTCCCGCAGCCGTCCCGGCTGTGTGCGAGTAGGAAACGCCTTGGGCATTTGCCCCTTTTGCATCGCTTGTTTTGGCTGCGGACCGAGTTGCAAACAGATAATTCAGGGTGCCGTGTAGGCGTTGTTCGTGGTAGTTGTGGCGTCAGGCCGGGATCATGCTCGTGGCGTCCAATCGGTTCCAGAACCAGCTTTCGTTCAAAACTCATCACGCCTGACGACGTCATTCTTCTTTTTGCTCTCGGCTTGCACGCAGAGTATTACCATAAGCTTGTCTATGGATACAGGATTAATAGACCGAGTTGCCATTGTGGCTGCTTCGAGCCAAGGTATTGGGAAGGCCACCGCCCTTTCCTTCGCTGCCGAGGGAGCACATCTTGCGTTATGCGCCAGACGGCAGGAACCTCTGGAGGCCTTGGCTCGCGAAATCTCAGGCCGGTATGGAGTGCAAGTCCATATTTCGTCGTTTGATGTCAGTGACGACTTGGCTGTACGCAACTTCGTAAACTCGACCTATCAACGTTTTGGCCGCATCGACATCTGCGTAACCAATGCAGGAGGCCCTCCAGCCAAAGCTTTTCTTGCAACCACCATGGATGAATGGGATCGGGCCTGGCAACTGAACCTGCGCAGCATCGTCTCTTTTGCGCAGGCCGTCATTCCCTATATGCAGCAGCAGCAGTGGGGTCGGCTCATTACCCTCACGTCCTACACCGTCAAACAGCCCGTGCCTGAACTGGTGCTTTCCAATTCGATTCGGGCTGGCGTCATGGGACTGGTTCGCTCCCTTGCCGGGCAGTTTGGGCCAGATGGGATCACAGTCAACAACGTTGGCCCCGGCTTCACCTCCACGGCACGCGCTGAGGAGCTACTGGAAAAGAGGGCTTCTGATCGTGGCCTGACTGTAGACCAGATCAAGAAAGAACTGCTTGCCGAAATACCCGTCCGCCGAATGGCCACTCCAGAAGAAGTGGCCGCAGCGATTCTCTGGCTTGCCTCCAAACAGGCTGCCTGCGTCACCGGGCAAACGATTCTGGTAGATGGGGGTGCCTACCGGGGGCTGTAAGTACAGTACCATCCGGTCGGATTTCCTGCATTTGCGGACCGGGACCATTCTTTTCTGAATTTTTTCGCAACATTCCGGCGAAATGTCGGGTTTCCATGAGCGGAACCGGGATCTTCCCGGCCGCAACAGGAGCAAGTATGAAACCCACGATCTTTGGTATGGCGATCCTTGCCTGCAGCCTCTCTTTTGGCTTTGCTCAGTCTACACCCACGTCCTCTTCCGTACAGGCCCAGACGGACAACAAACCAACGGTGAACCAGCGCCGCGAAAACCAACAGGACCGCATCGCAAATGGTATCCAGCGCGGCCAGTTGACCGCCGGGGAAACCAAAAACCTGGAAAGCCGGGAAGCCAACATCAATCGCGAAGTGCGCGATGACCGCAGAGCAGATGACGGCCATCTGACAGCGGCAGAAAAAGCACAGATCAACCGCCAGCAAAACAACCTCAGCCGCTCGATTTATAACGACAAACACAATGCCAATACGGCCCATTTTGGCCAGAATGAGGTGGGCCAGCGTCGTGAAAACCAGCAGGACCGCATCGCGCAAGGAGTGAGAAGCGGACAATTATCAGCCGGGGAGACAGCCAGGCTGGAAAACCGCGAACAAGGCATCAATCAGCAGGTCCGCGCTGACCGCCAGGCGAATGGAGGAAAATTGACTGGAGCAGAAAAGGCGCAGATCAACCGCCAGCAAAACCGCACCTCTCGTGCGATTTATCGCGACAAACACAACAGCGTGCGCGCTGCTCGTTAAATTTCCGGTCAGGCACGGCCACTCTCTTTGCTCAACCGCGCTTTTCCGGAAACAAGGGCCTTCATCGGATGGTGAAGGCCTTTATTTCTGCCTCAAACTCCCTCTTCCTTACCATCCGTAATGCGTCGATTCGCGTCCAAACAAAAGCAGCCCTGAATGCCTGTTAGACTGCACAAGGAAGTCCATGCACGAGAAGAACAATGGGCACAGTCTTAGCACGCTGATTGGTACGCCGGTAACGGATGTGCGCGGGCAGATACGCGGTCGGCTCAAGGACATTGCAGTTGGCACCGGTACAGAGGCAGGACGTGTGGTTGGACTGGTGCTGAAAACACGAGACGGCAACTGGCTGGTCCCCGCAACAGAGGTCCGTGAGACGCCGAGCGGAATCCTGGAGCTCCGTGAAAATGCGGAATGGAAGCCGGTCCCAGCAGATGGGACCTTCCTGCTTCTGCGTCAGGACCTGCTCGACCGCCAGATTATTGACGTCCACGGACGCAAAGTCGTGCGCGTGAATGATGTAGACCTGCAGTGGTTTTCCCATGATGAGAAGCAGGACCTGCGCGTGCGGGAAGTAGAAGTGGGGCTGCGCGGCGCTGTCCGACGCCTGCTTTTAGGGTTACTGCCCCGTCGCACATTGGACCAACTGGCCCGCAAATTTCCCGCGCGCGTCATTCCCTGGGAGTTCGTGGACCTGATCGAAGTCGATGCTGCTCGACGTGTAAAGCTGAAGATTGAGCACGAACGTTTGGCACAGCTCCATCCTTCTGACATTGCCGATATTCTTGAAGAGCTTGCTCCGGCTGAACGCGAAGCCATCATCACCTCTTTGGACGAGGAAGTGGCTGCCGATGCATTGGAAGAGGTGGATCCTAAGCTGCAAAAAGCCTTAGTGGAATCGCTCGATTCCGAGGTGGCCGCCGGCATTGTTGAGGAGATGGAACCCGAGGCCGCAGCAGATCTGCTCGCCGAACTACCTCACGAGCGGTCTGAGGCAATTCTGGAAGAAATGGCCCCTGAGGAAAGGCAGGAGGTGGAAGAGCTGCTGGAGTTCCGAGAGGATTCGGCGGCCGGACGCATGACCACTGCCTTCGTGAAAGTCCCTCTGGAGGGAACGGTCGCAGACGCCATTGAGGCGTTGCGCTGCTTCGAGGGCGATCCGGAAACGGTTACCGAGATATATCTCACAGATGAAAAGGACACGCTGAAAGGGGTGGTGCCGCTGGCGCGGCTCATATTGGCAAAACCAGAAACGCGCCTGAGTGTACTGGCTGAACCAAGGTTTGTTTCCTGCCAGGCCGACGCCCACCAGAGATATGTTGCCGAGCTGTTTGACAAATACAATTTGCGCGCCCTTCCAGTTGTTGACGAAGAGGGTCGTCTGGTTGGAGTCGTAGAAGCAGACCACGTCATCGCTTTTCTGCGCGAAAATCTGTAAGACAACCGCTGGAATGCATGGTGAACGGCGGCCGTATCTAATCCATTTTCTGAAATCGCCGATACACCTCACAAGACAATTTCATGGAGCATCGCTTGTGGGTGCATTGACACAATGGAACAACGGGGCCTTTTCCGGGGCCAGGCAGATACACCGACTGGGCAGCATGCTGGCGCAAAGCCTGGTCATGGAACGGCTCTTTGCCCGCATGCGGCAGACGGCCCCCCATGTCCGCATCGTGGCCTTTGAAGGTGAGGCCGGAACAGGCAAAATGCTGGCAGCACAAACGCTTCATGCATTTGGACCAGTATCGCGTGCGAACTTTGTTCCCTGCCCGGCTTCGCACTTTACCACCGGGGATGTGCAGCCGCTGCTGGAAGAAGCGAGTGGTGGCACGCTTTTTCTGACGCGTGTTGGCGATCTCGGACCGGAGCAACAATCGCGGCTCTTTGATTTTCTGGAATGGTGGGAACACCGCAGCACCCGCAACACAAGCGGTCATTTCCCGCAGCAGATATTTTTTAGCTCGCAGCAGCCAATACGCAAACTATCTGCCTCGGGGCGGCTGCGCGCAGACCTGTGCTATCGTTTGACCGCAATCCGTTTTGTATTGCCTCCGCTACGCGAACGCAGGGAGGACATTGCCCTGCTGGCTGAACACTTCGCCCTACAGTTTGGCGTAGAACAAAAGAAGCCCATTCGGGGAATCAGCGATACTGCCTTACAGCGGTTACTGTCTCATAGCTGGCCTGGAAACGTTCGCGAGCTGCAGATGACCATTTCCAATGCTGTTCTGGAAAGTGAGAGCCAATGGATTCGTCCGATTGACATTGCCTTACTCCCCTTGGAAGCGGTGCGACCTGCCATACGTCCAGCGGCGCCACAGGCAGAAGATTCTGAAGAAGATCCAAATCTAGACCGCATGATCGTACGTCATGTCCGTAATGTGCTGGCAAAGACTGGCGGAAATAAACTGCGCGCCGCCCAGATGCTGGGCATCAGCCGGTCTACTCTTTACCGACTGCTGGAGTCCAGCTCTGGACCAGCCGTGAAAGCCCTCGTCTAGCCGATGTCTCGTGGCGCAGGACAAGGATCGCCCTTCCCTCTTTTTAGTCAGGCGAGCCTGTGCCTGGAAGGCCCCTGCTTGATACACTGCCTTCTAAGCCATGAAAAACCTTGTTTCTCTTGCCCTTACCGGAGTGTTCCTTGCCTGCTCTGCCTTCGCACAGAACTCCCCCACTACGGCTGAGCGAAGCAAGGCGCTTGAGACGCTTTTCGCTGAAATCTGGCAGGACCGGTTACAGCACAATCCCGAATTTGCCTCATCTCTTGGTGATAAGCGTTGGAATGACCAGCTTACCGACTACTCCGTTGCGGCCTACAACGAAAAACTGGCTCGCGAACGCGACTACCTGGTACGTTTGGCCGCGATCGACACCACCGGTTTGAGCGAACAGGAGCAGCTAAGCAAAGACCTGATGGCCCGTGAGCTGGCGCAGGACCAGGAAGCTGCACTCTTTAAGCCATGGGAAATGCCCGTCAACCAGTTCAGCGGACTTCATTCTGAACTGCCACGTCTGGTTTCGCAGCTTAGCTTTGACACAGTCAAGGACTACGATGACTACATCGCGCGTCTCAGAAAGGTCCCGACTGCTTTTCAGCAGATTACGGACAACATGATGGCAGGTGTGGATGACCATCGTGTCCCGCCGAAGTATCTGCTGGAAAAAGTCTTGATACAAGTCAATACCATCGCCCAGCAAAAGCCGGAAGATACGCCTTTTGCACGGCCCCTGCATAAGTTTCCCTCCGGAATTTCCTCAGCCGAGCAGCAGCGCATCAAGACTGAGATGCTCGATGCCATCCAGAAACAGGTCCTGCCCGCCTATGCACGCTTTGCGAAATTCCTGCAGGCCATCTACATTCCCGCGGGACGTTCAGAGCCGGGGGTCTGGTCTATACCGGATGGAGACAAGTATTACGCCTTTTTGGTCCGCCACAGCACAACTACAGATCTGACTCCGGACCAAATCCACCAGATCGGCCTCGATGAAGTCAAGCGCGACGAAGCCGAAATGCTGGTGATTGCGCAAAAGCTTGGCTTCAAAGACGTGGCCTCGCTGCGGGCTTCCATTGCTGCCAATCCAAAGCTGCATCCGCAAAGCCGCGAGCAGTTGCTCGATGCCTACAGGCACGACATTGACGATATAAGGCCGAAACTTCCGGAGCTTTTTGGACGACTCCCCAAAGCGCCTCTCACGGTGGAAGCGGTACCGGAATTTATTGAAAAGGACCAGGCGCCTGCTTACTACGAACACGGCACGCCTGATGGCAAACGTCCTGGCACCGTATACGTAAACACATACGATTATCAGCACCGCTCATTGGCCAATGTCGAGTCCATTGCCTATCATGAAGGTCTACCCGGTCATCATCTACAGATCTCGATTGCACAGGAACTGACCGGCCTGCCTGAGTTCCGCAAATATGAGCATTACACAGCATTCACAGAAGGCTGGGGTCTTTACGCAGAACGACTAGGCAAAGATATTGGTTTCTATCAGGACCCGTATTCGGATTTCGGCAGGCTGGAAGCGGACATCTTCCGTGCCATCCGGCTGGTTGTCGATACAGGGGTGCATTCCAAACATTGGACGCGCGACCAGATGGTGCAGTATTTCCATCAGCACTCTGGATTGGATGATTCCACCATCAATGCTGAAGTAGACCGCTACATTGCGTGGCCGGCCCAGGCCCTTGGTTACAAGATGGGGCAATTGAAGATCCTGGAACTCCGCACGAGAGCAGAAAAACTGTTAGGCAGCAATTTCAATTTGAAAGCATTTCATGACGAAGTGCTGGATTCCGGCGCTTTGCCTCTGGATGTTCTGGATGAACGTGTCACCGCATGGATTGAACAGCAAAAGGCAAAATAAGAGTTGGGGAGATCAGTCAACGGATGAACACAGACCTTTCTCAGTTACGAGTGGCCGTACTCGGTGCAGGAAAAATGGGCGGCATTTTGTTGCAGGCATTTCTGAAACAGCAGCTGTTTACCAGCGACCAGCTCACTGCTACCGTCGCCCATGAAGAACGTGCCCAGGTGCTTTCTGCACAATGGGGCGTCGAGGTCACTACGGACAACCTGGCCGCGGCAAAAAGTGCAGACCTGATTCTGCTGGGCGTAAAACCATTTCAGGTCGCCGATTTGATTGCTCATCTTCAACCTGTACTCAACCCAGAGAAGATGCTGGTTTCTTTCGCCACGGGTGTAAAGACCGAGACCATGGAGCAAGCAGCAGGAGTGGCTTTACCGATCGTCCGCTCCATGCCAAATACTCCTTCCATGCTGGGCGTCGGTATGACAGCGCTCTGCCGGGGACGCTACGTAAGCGACGAGCAGATGGCCCTCGCCTCACGCATCTTTGAGACGATTGGCCGCACCGTGATTGTAGATGAAAAACATATGGATGCCGTCACGGCACTCTCTGCCAGCGGGCCTGCATACATCTACATCATCCTGGAATCCCTGGCCGAGGCTGGAGTAAAAGTAGGACTGCCTCGGGACACAGCGACTCTTCTGGCTGCACAAATGACCTTTGGAGCAGCGAAGATGGTGCTTGATACGGGATACCATCCTGCTTTGCTGAAAGACGCGGTGACCACACCGGCCGGATGCACCATTGACGGCATCCTGGAATTGGAAGAAGGAGGCCTGCGGGTGACACTGATTAAGGCCGTCATGCGCGCGGCCCAGCGTGCAAAAGAATTAGCTGCGGGTTGATTTCTTCAACCCGCACTTTTCATGTCCACGACAAGCCACGGCGTTGCATGGCTATGTGCAGCCATACAAAGGAAATGCCCTGACCACAAAAAGAATTTCATTCGTGCAGCAATCAACGCCCGCTGGAACCGAACCCTTTCGCCCCACGGCTACTTTCGGAAAGTTCATCCACAGCGATGACGGGAAGATGAGTGACCGGCAAAAACGGAGACATCTGCGCAATCTTATCGCCCTTTCGGATGACTACGCTTACGTCCGATTGTTCTAGTTCCGCATGAATCAACTTTCCATGCACATCTCGCTCGACATGCAAAGAAAAGCGTGGCTGATTCACGTTGATGAGACAGACGAGGATCTCACCGCGATATCCCGCATCAATTCTGCCGCCAGCATACGTTATTCCTTTGGCAGCCATCGAAGACCTGTCTCCTAAAACAAAGCCATATCCGTCGGAGGCTTCCACGGCGATACCGGTACGGACCTTCACGGGCACCCCCGGAGGCAGGGTTACATCTTCGACCGAATAAAGATCATAACCAAGATCACTTCCCGGATAATTGACTGTAGGTATCCGGGCATCAGGATGAAGGAGCTTAACTTTAATCATGTACGACGATAAGCTGCCTTACTTCGCGGGATTGGCGACTGGAACTGCCTGTTTCTTTTGTTTTGCCCAACGCCGTTTTTGCGCCTCAGCAATCCTGCGACGAGCGTCTGCGCTTAAATGACGCTTCTTGCGCCCCGTTGTCAGCGCACCGGTTAGAAAGCGGCTCGATCCCGATCCCTCCAACAATGCCCGGACTTTTTCCAAGCGGCTTATTTCCTCATCAATTGCGGCTATGATTTCGTCTCTAGACATTTCTTCTGTCCTTTATGCTTATAAGTTGTCGAACAAGGGGAACTATACAAGAATTTAAATTCATTTTATAAATGCTGCAATACCATTCTTCAGCAAAATAGCTTTAAAAACATATCAAGCAAAGATTACCAAAGAAGAAACATAGGTAAGTCCATGGTATGGGTTATTTCTTTCACATACTTTTATCTTATCGCCATCGAGAGACATTCCTCTCAGAGTTTACGCTGGCCTGCACGACCAAGAACACGCCCGGAAGCTGCCTCTTCCTGTGGAAATTGAAACAGAAGATTCATCAGGAATTTCAGTACTTTTTTTCAACCTGTAATCTTGCTCGATGGCCTTTGTAGCATCATCATGGCGTGGCTACATTATTTCGTCCCGCCATACCAACAGTCGCGCCGGGGCATTTTGGCGAGTTGCCGCCAGATCTCCAACCCGGCGTCTTTGCTGCCACTGGAAAATACCAGATGAGGCTAGCCGTTTCAGAGCAGGATCGCATCTCCGCCTGCCGACTCAGGTTCAGGGTCTTTAACCTGGAGCTGGGGGAGGGACTTTCGTCCTCATATCATACCGGCCTCGATATGGACCAGTTTGATTACGTTTGCGACCATCTTATCGTCGAAGACCAAAGTCATCATGAAATTGTAGGCACCTATCGGATGCAGTGCGGGATGACAGCTCTGCAAAGGCTGGGATACTACAGCGCACGGGAATTTGATTTCAGCCCCTATGAGGGTGTCCGCAGCGAGCTTCTCGAACTCGGACGCGCGTCTATTGACCGCGAGCACCGGTCCAGTGAGGTCTTGAATCTGCTGTGGAGAGGAATCGCACAGTATTGCAAGGTTCGGGGCCTACGCTATCTCATTGGTTGTTCTTCGTTAAATTCTCAGGATCCATCTGAAGGATGGGCGGTGTATGAACAACTCCAGCCTTACCTTGCTTCACCAGAATTCCTCACTACACCTACCCAAGCCTTCCGGTTACCACCGCAAAGATTTTCGATGAATGCCGCTCCCCGTATCCCAAGACTCCTAAGGACTTATATTGGAATTGGGGCGCGTATTTGCGGAGAACCGGCATGGGACCGCGATTTCGGAACCATTGACTTTCTTACCCTGCTTGATCTCCAACACTTGACGCCGGCAGCGAGGGAACGATTTCTACCAGACACAGAACAGCAGCCGCTTACGGCCGCATCATCCTGCGCTTAGCCCTATTGTTTTTTACGATTTTGCAAGCACTCTTGCGCTATACTGCACTGCGGCTCAGAAGGCCTCGGCCCACGCTTTATGACCGCGCCTGTTGGCTGCATGAAACCGCTTCTATGCTTCTTCGGCGCATTGGAATTACGGTACGCAGCGAAGGGCCGGTTCCAGAACTGGGACTGATTGTTTCCAACCATCTCGGTTATCTGGATATTCCATTGCATGCTGCGCTGGGTCCTCGGGTCTTTGTTTCCAAACGAGAGGTAGCATCGTGGCCGATATTTGGCCTGCTGGCCCGTCTGGGAGGGACCATTTTTCTCAAACGTGGGAACCGTCTTAGTGCCACCGAGGCCGCCATTGAAGTAGAATTTGCGCTCCGCTCAAATGTTCCCGTTGTTCTTTTTCCCGAGGGCACCAGCACCGATGGGACCACATTACTTCCCTTCCATACGTTCCTGTTCGAACCTGCTATCGAAACAGAATCTGCTGTAAGTGCCGCCGCTGTCCGTTATGGCTCTGCTGGTGCCGAAGAACGAGACCTTTGCTATTACGGAGAGATTCATTTTGCTCCACACCTGATGGAGACCCTGGCCCGAAAACAAGTATCTGGGTTGGTCCGTTTTGATGGCAGGTCGAAGATTTACTCTCATCGCAAACTGGCCGCGAATGACTGCTGGGAAAGAGTCGCCAGATTGCGGCTCAATGCACAACGCTTGCCGCATGCCGATATGGCCGGGCAATGGCTTTGAAAAGCAAGCCGGTCTTGCTGGAACCTTGGATTTTGCGCTTGACGCCTCAGGCGCAGACCTCTACCCTATAGACAGATCTCTATGATTCATTCTTTCACTTTTCCGGTCATGTGTTGCGCCTGTTGTTGCGCACGCGCCGGACTTGTGAGCGAATGATTCCAGCTACCTCCAGAGTTTAAATCGCCACAATAGCCCGCGCAGACTTCGCTGACGCGGGTTTTTTATTTCCAAATTTCATCACAGGAACAATATGAGCCAGATAGCCCAGACCCCTACGGTAAAAGAAACCAAGGCCCAGAAGATGGAACGTCTCAAACGTGAGAAGAATCCCTGGGAGGCCTTTCAAGAAATACGCGAGTTCGCGCGCCAGGGACGCGCCAGCGTCCTTCCGGAGTGGGCTTCGGCATATTTCAAATGGTGGGGCATTTATACCCAGGGTGACGGGGTCGGTGCCGTGGGCGGTAAGGGGGGAGAAGGGCTGGCAACTGAATATTTCATGATGCGGGTCGGTATCCCCAATGGAATTCTGCGCTCGGACCAGCTTCGCGTGATTGCGGACATTGCACGAAAATATGCGCGCAACTTTGCTGATATCACAGTTCGCCAGAACTTCCAGTTTCATTGGCTGACGATTGAATCCTTGCCCGAGATTGTGGATGCTCTTCATGCTGTTGGTCTCTCTCCCAAAGGGGCCTGCGGGGACGTGGTCCGCAATGTAACGGGCTGCCCTTTGGCCGGAATTGCCCACGACGAGATCATCGACGCTTCTCCGCTCGCTCTGGAAATCGCACACACCCTGATTGCCAACCCTGAGTTTTATAATCTGCCGCGCAAGTTCAAAATCTCAGTCTCCGGATGCCCGGTCTGGTGCAATTACCCTGAACTGAATGACGTGGCGCTCACGGCTGTCCGCCGAGGAGACCAGGTTGGCTATACACTGCGAGTCGGCGGGGGGCTTTCCAATGAACCACACCTTGCGGTCAAACTAGATGCGTTGATCAGCCCGGAACAGGCCCTGGATGTGGTCCGCCGAGTGACAGAGATTTTCCGGGACCAACAAGTGTTGCGGGAAAGCCGCGACCGTGCCCGCCTGAAGTACCTATTCACCCGTGAAGGATGGACTGCGGAGCGTTTCCTTGAGGAACTGGAATCACGCCTGGGATACAAACTCGACCCTGGCATCGAAGAAGTACCGCCATCTGATATTCTTCGCGACCATGTTGGGATTCATGCGCAAAAACAACCAGGCCTGACCTACGTGGGGGCTTCGGTCCTGCGGGGACGCATCAGCGGCGATCAGCTCGCGGCAGCTGCTGACCTCGCTGATCGTTATGGTTCTGGCGAACTGCGTACAACCATCATGCAGAACCTGCTCTTCATCAATGTGCCTGCCGAGAAAGCCATCGAGCTTACTGAGGAACTGGGCAAGATCGGCCTTTTTGTCGAGGGATCAGCATTCTGGCGAGGAGGCATTGCCTGCACAGGAACAGAGTTCTGCAAACTCGCGATCACTGAGACGAAGGGTTTTCTGCGCTGGCTGGTAGAAGAACTGGAAGAACGCGTTCCTGAGTTCACTGAGCAGATCAAGCTGCACGTAACCGGATGCCCGAATGGATGCGGCCAGCATTGGATTGCCGACATTGGGCTGGAGGGAAAGAAGGCCAAGCATGAGGGAAAGATGGTCGATGCCTATGTCTTTCATGTTGGCGGAGCAGTGGGTCAACATGCCGCCATAGCCCGACCCACCAATTATCGTGTCCCTGCAAGCGAAGTGCCTTTGGCATTGGAACGGCTTCTGCGCGCTTACCTGGCCGAGCGCAGGCCCGAGGACAATCTGCGCGCCTATTTCTCTCGGCAATCGGTAGAGGAGATACGCAACCGACTTTCAGGGACTGTAACTCCAGTCCCCGCAGAAATTGCGTAAGATAACGGAATGGGTCTCTTCCCTGTTTTCCTGAAAATGAAAGGCAGAAAATGCCTGGTCGTGGGTGCGGGCGAAGTTGCGGAATCAAAGATTGAGGGTTTGCTGGCCTCAGAAGCTGAAGTCACTGTGGTCGCCCCAGAGGCCAAACCCGAGATTGCGGCACTGGCCCAGCAAGGCCGCCTCCAGTGGCATCGTCGTGAGTTTGTGCCCTCAGATCTCACTGGGATGTTCCTTGTCGTGACGGCTACGAACCGGTCTGAGGTAAACGCATGCGTCTATCGTGAAGCCACGCGGTCCGGCATCATTTGCAATGCTGTGGACGATCCTCCAAACTGTGATTTTTACTTTCCCTCCATCGTCAACAGAGGCAGCCTGCAAATTGCCATCTCAACGGCGGGCCAAAGTCCTGCCTTGGCCCAGCAATTACGCCAGGAGATCGACGAACAGCTACCGCAAGACCTTGGCCAGTGGCTGGATTCTTTAGGAAAGCTGCGGCGGGAGGTTCTTGGATCGATGCCCGCAGGTGAGGCACGCAAGCAACTGCTGCATGAGCTCGCCAAACGGCAGGTTTGCGACCTGGAACAATGCCCTTCCAGGCGTTTGGCTAAAGACACGGTGGAGTTATCAAAAACCTCAGCCGGTAATCTCTAATGCTTCTTCTTCGCAGCCTTTTTTCCAGGCTTCGATGTCGCCTTTTTGGCTGGCTTCACCTTCGATGCCTTGCTTGCCATAGAGGCATTACTTTTCTTCGAGCTTTTTGATTTCGCAGCTTTTGAACCAGCCGCCGGGACAGCTTTACTCGATGTTTTCTTTGCGGGTACAGGCTTGTGCTTTGCTTCCTTCTTTTCCTGCGCAGCCGCGGCCTTCGTCTTTACGGCAGGCTCGTCCTGCACTTCCTCCTCCGCATCTTCTTCTTCCGTGGCTTCTTCATCTTCTTCTATGTCGAGGTCGAGGTCCTCAAGGTTCGGCACTTCAATCTCTTCCTCTCCCTCTTCAAACTTTTCAGATTTGATCCTGGGCTCGGCGGCCTTTCGACGAGAGCGGCGAAGGCTCACAGGCGGAGGGGGTGCCGGTGGCGAATAGGGTTCCAGGAAGGCGCGCATTTCCTCCTCCGTCTGCAACTTTCCATCAATCAGATGGAAGAAGAGCTCCTGCAGCAGTTCCTGGTAGCGCTCAATCTCGGGAGTGATCCGCATTTCCTGCATCAGGGCAAGCGGAATCTTTTGCCTGGATTCCGGCCAAACTGTAAAGAAGTTTTTGAATTTATTCTGGATGGCGGCACCTTTGCCTGAATAAGCCAGCCAGAGAACCGGCTCCGGTTGATAGGAGGTAATCAGCTTCCACGTGGCAGAGGGTGTGGCTGCATCTTTACTGGTCAGAAGGTTGGCAAATTTCTTGGCTTCTGCCTCCAGATGGTTCCATTGCTCTACGAAGCCGTGTCGGGGGAAGGTCCGCTTCAATAAGGCAATCTCTTTGGGCTGCATTTTGGCCGTCAGCAGCTCCATCTGGGCCGCAGAAAGGTCCGGATGGACCCCCTGCATCAAAAGCTGGTAATAGACTTCCAGTAAATGCTCCAATCCATGAGCATCCGCTTTGGAACTGGTCCAGACCGGGAAGGTCTTCTTCATCCAGCCTTCGGCCTCCAGCGCCTTCAACACCCGCAGTCCGTCCTGCTCATGCCCTATCTCTTCCAGTTCGTATCCCTTCAGATATGCAGAAATGGATTCGATAACGTCTTCATTTTTGGCATTTTCATAACGGGCCTGGGTCCTCTCTTCCAGGGCCCATC
This sequence comes from Pseudacidobacterium ailaaui, assembly GCF_000688455.1. Lineage (NCBI taxonomy): Bacteria > Pseudomonadati > Acidobacteriota > Terriglobia > Terriglobales > Acidobacteriaceae > Pseudacidobacterium > Pseudacidobacterium ailaaui. The sequence goes on along the minus strand of NZ_JIAL01000001.1, from coordinate 2,614,643 downwards.
CCAGTCGGGTGTGCAGCCGCACTGCACGCAGCAGGCGCGAAGGATCTTCGATAAAGCCGTAAGGGCTGATCAATCGTAATTGTCTGGCCTCGATATCAGCAATTCCGTTCAGGGGGTCCAGCAATAGCCCATAGGAGCCTTCGTTGAGCGAAATCGCCATGGCATTCGCCGTAAAATCCCGGCGGCGCAAATCTTCCAGAATCGGCGCCCAGTGGTAGACAGGCTTGCCTGGCTTTGGAAACTCTTCCCGCCGCGCGCTTGAGACCTCTACTCTTACACTGCCTGGAAACCAGAAAAACAGGGTCCGGGTCGGCTCGTGCTCTCCCCAAAGTACCGCGCCAGCTTTTTCTAATGCCTTTTTCAGCTTTAGGGCATTTCCCTGCACGGTGAAATCCAGATCATAAACAGTGGTTCCCGTGGTCAGATCGCGGACGGCCCCACCTGTGAGAAAAACCGTCATTCCCGCATCGCGGGCGGCGTCGCGCACTTGTTGGATGGCTTTTTGCTGGGCAGGTAAAAGGCGGTTTTCCAGAAGATAAATATAGTCGGGCATCGTAAACAGTCTGCAATGAAAAGTTTGCCGCCCGGGAAGCCAGCGAAAGTTAAACCACTGATTTCCAACGGCTTACAGGTACATCTACCCACAATACAAAGCAACACTGTAACATACAGGGAATGAAATAGCTACGGCTTTGCACAATTTCAGGTGCCGTATACTTCTAGAATCTTTTAACTTTTTATGGCCTCCAGCCGCAAAAAGGTCGTGGTTCGCAAACTGAACCGGGATTGGCTTGCCGGATATCTTCCCTCCGAGGGCTTCGCCCGGCAAGGCAACCTAGAGCTTTTGGACCTTTCTGGAAAAGTATTAATTCTTTCTATTCAGCAACTTAAATGGGTATGCTTCGTCCGCGACTTTAATTCTGGCGAACCTCAGAATCCGGAGCGCCTTTTGCGCAAAAATTTCGCCGGACGTCCTCGCGGGGAAGGACTATGGCTTCGTCTTCAACTTCAGGATGGCGATGCACTCGATGGCCTGGCGGAGAACAATCTCAGCCTTCTGGCACCCGAAGGATTCTTCCTTACCCCTCCCGATCTCCGAGGCAATACCCAGAGAGTGTGGATTCCGCGCAGCGCTCTCATCTCCTGGGAAGTCATTGCTGTCATCGGAGCTTCTGCCAGAAAGAAACCCCTACCGGAAGAAAGGCCACAACAAGGCGACCTCTTCCTCCCACAAGGAGCTTCACCCCATCCCTTGCTGTAGATCCCTAGCATGAAGAATGAAACAGAAATTAATGAAGGAGAAAGTAATTACGATGTCTTAAACTGAACACACATGCAACCACGTGTTCAGGACCTGGGAAAGTTTTCTTTGCCGCCAAATTTTCGCGGACGGCCTGCATGGTTTGTGCAGCTTTGGTGGATTGTGCAGAGTACGCTTTTTCATTGCTCTCCGCAATTTATGTATGGCTGGCGCAATTTTCTCCTGCGTCTTTTTGGAGCGAGGATTGGGAAGGGGGTCATTGTCCGGCCAACAGCGGAGATTACCTACCCCTGGAAGCTTACCATTGGCGATCATGTCTGGATCGGGGACCACGTCACGCTTTACACCCTGGGTGAAATCTATATCGGAGATAACGCCTGTGTCTCTCAGTATTCCTATATCTGCGCAGCTGCACACGATTATTTGAAGCCGACCTTCGATATTTTTGCCCGCAAAGTTGTGATCGAGCCCGAGGTCTGGCTGGCCACTCATGTTTTTGTAGCCCCGGGCGTGACGGTTGGGCGGGGCGCAGTGGTGGGTGCATGCAGTGTAGTCACAAAAGATGTTCCGCCGATGACCATCAGCGCGGGGAATCCTGCCAGGGTCCTTCGTCCGCGCCCGACAGACACAAACGAAGATATGCTTAGCTCAGTTGGTCAGCAATCTCGCTGAAGTTCCACACGCCCGTTTTGCCGACAATCCACTCAGCGGCACGTACTGCACCTTCAGCGAAAGCGCGGCGCGAAAATGCCTCATGCTCGATTTTGATGACCTCTTCGTTAGAACGGGCTTCAATCACATGGATCCCGGAGACATCCCCCTCCCGCTTCGAGGTGATCTCCACCTGTAAAGAGGGATTGGCCGATTGCAACGCCTGTTGGAGGGACAAAGCTGTACCGGAAGGAGCGTCTTTCTTCTGAACGTGATGGGTTTCCGTAATTGTGAAATGATAATGCGGCAGGGCCATTGCGAGTTCGCGCGCCAGACGAAGCACGGCCTGCACACCCAGCGAGAAATTCGTGCCATACAGAAAGCCGGCATTTTTTCGAGCAGCAAGGGAACGCATATCATCCAGGTGCTGATACCATCCGGTTGTGCCCACCACCATTCGCGCCCCATTCGCGAGGCAGGCACGCATGTTGGAAACAGCCGCCTCAGGCGTCGTGAAGTCAATCACGGCATCAAAACCGGCAAGAAACGGAGCAGTCAAAGCCGTGGCATTCCGGTTTTCTTCTTCCCCTACCACCCGGACACTATGACCATGCTCAGCAGCGACATCTGCAACAACGCGCCCGGTTTTCCCGCGACCCAGCACCAGAAAAAGCATGGCTACCTCACAGTTGTTTCCGCGGCGGCACTTTTGCGCGCTTCCACATCGAAGACCTCCGGATCGGGGTCTTCAAAGAACTCTGCATGAAGTGACCGCACGGCTTCGTCGGCATCCTCTTCTTCGATCATGAAACTCATATTAATCTCAGAGGCCCCCTGCGAAATCATGCGGATATTGATATGTCGGATGGCGCCAAAGACGCGCGCAGCAATGCCATTCTGCCCACGGATGTTTTCGCCCACCATACATACGAGGGCCTTGCGTCCTTCATACTTCACATCAGCAAGCTTGCTCAGGTCAGCCGCAATCTCGGGGATCTTTTCCGTCGTGTCCACGGTGAGTGACACACTTACCTCGGAGGTGGACACCATGTCCACGGGAGTCTTATGTTTGTCGAATACCTCAAAGATCGCCCGCAGATAACCATGGGTCATCAGCATACGGCTGGCCACCACATCAATGATCGTCAGCTTTTTCTTTACTGCGATGGATTTGAAAGGGCTGCGGCAGCTAGGGGCGAGTGAGATGATGCGCGTGCCTTCGTTCTCAGGGTTGCGCGAGTTGAGGACAAGCACCGGGATGTTCTTCTGCACGGCAGGAAGAATCGTGGCCGGATGCAATACCTTCGCACCGAAATAGGCCAGTTCCGCTGCTTCCTCAAAGCTGATGGTCTTCACCCGCAGAGCATCCGGGCAGACCCGTGGATCAGCGGTCATAATGCCATTGACATCGGTCCAGATTTCGATGGCCTCGGCATGGATTCCACCGCCAACCAGCGCAGCCGTAAAGTCAGACCCTCCGCGGCCAAGGGTGGTGGTCACGCCTTTTTCCGTTGAGCCGATAAAACCGCCCATGACGACGGTCTTACCTTGGTAAGCATGGGGCAGCACATACTCTTTCAGCCGCTCGGCAATCAGAGCATCCTGGGGGATTGCCTTCCCGTGCTGTGCATCGGTAATGATGCAGTGGCGTGCATCAACGTGTACGCCATCGAGGCCACGCTGCGCAAATGCTTCGGCGATCATCCGGCTGGAAAGACGCTCGCCATAGGAGACAATCATGTCGCTAATCCGCGGCGTAAGCTCGTTCACGGCGGCGAGGCCGCGCAGAATCTCGTCGAGAGCATCAAACTCGGCATCGATCCAGGTCTGCGTTTCTGCATATTCGGGCCCAGTAAAATCCGCGCAGTCATTTCCCGGTTTGGCAGCGGCCTGGGCGGTCAGTCTGCATGCAACTTCCTTGTGGCGACTACGCAGACGTGCGGTGATGGCCAGAGCGCCATTGCGGTCTCCGCGGGAGGCAGCATTGGCGGCAGCCAGCAACTGATCAGTCACTTTTGCCATTGCGCTGACAACAACAATCGGCTGGACGCCCTGGTTGCGGCGAGTGCTCACAATGCTGGCCGTGCGGTTGATGGCGACAGCATCCTCCACAGAGGTGCCGCCGAATTTCATCACAACAAGTTTCTTCATGCCGGGACCGCCGCAGGTTCAAGTTTACCCAGTGTTGCCAAAAGCTCGGCATTCAGCAATGCCGCTCCAGCAGCTCCACGAATCGTATTGTGCGAGAGGACCGTAAACTTCCAGTCAAACAGCGTACAAGGGCGAAGACGCCCCACGACTGCTGCCATGCCATGACCTCTCATCCGGTCCAGTCGCGGCTGTGGGCGGTCATCTGCAGGAATAAACTCAATGGGTTGGGCAGGAGCCGTTGGCAGATTCTGTCCGGCAAGGGGCCGAAACTCCTGCCAGGCTGCCAGAATCTGCTCGCGCGTGGCTGGCTTGCGCAGCTTGATGCTCACGCTCTCCGTGTGGCCGTCTTCAACGGGAACCCGATTGCAATGCGCAGAAATTTTTGCCTCAAGGGGCTGCACGCGGTCGTCTTTCAGGCATCCCAGCAGCTTCAGCGTCTCTTCCTGCATCTTCTCTTCTTCGCTCTTGATGTAGGGGACCACATTGCCAAGAATGTCCAGTGACGGAACGCCGGGGTATCCGGCCCCGCTGACGGCCTGCATCGTGCTCACGAAAATGGCATCGAGGCCGAAGCGCTCTTCCAGCGGCTTCAGAGCGAGCACCAGGCCAATGGCAGAGCAATTCGGGTTGGTGACAAGATAACCGCCCGACTGTTTGCGCCAGGTCTGCTTTTCAAGCAGCGGCAGATGATCGCCATTGACCTCCGGAATCACCAGCGGCACATCTTGCTGCATACGAAAAGCGCTTGAGTTGGAGATGACGGCACATCCGGCTGCCGCGAATTTTGGCTCCAATTCACGGGCAATGTCAGAGTCCAGCGCAGCAAAAATGATCTTCGGAGCGCTTTCCGGCGTAGCCGGCGAAATCTGCATCTGTGCGATGTGTGCTGGAAGCGGAGTATCCAGCTTCCACTTCACAGCATCGCCATAGCGCTTGCCTGAGGATTTGTCGCTGGCCGCAAGCCATACCACTTCAAACCACGGATGTTGTTCAAGAAGCTGAATAAAACGCTGGCCGACCATTCCGGTCGCACCCAGAATGCCTATCTGATGCCGCTGCATGTGCCTCTTTCCATTCAGCGAGGATGTACACCGATGCCCGCAGCTTTCTTTGGGCTGGATTGTTCGCTGTACTCACTAGTGTAACTGGTTACCGAGCCGTCACGCATCTTCACGACCCGGATCATGACTAAAAAATACATTCGTGATCTCTCAAGGGCCGAGCAGAGACCTCATGCCGAAGGTCTTCACCGGGTGCTAGAATGAGGCCCGTCAGGAAATATGTTCACATCTGAAATTCAGGAGAGGCCAGCCACAGAACTGGCCCCCGAAGCCATCCGCGAACATCTGGAAAAGATGGTGCAGGACCCGGCTTTTCGTACCAGTAAGCGGTCGGTTCAGTTCCTCCGTTATGTCGTCGAGAAGACCCTGGCTGGCGCCGAAGACCAGATTAAAGAACGCACCATTGGCGTAGAGGTCTTCGGACGAGATCCTTCGTATGACACAAATGTAGACCATGTTGTCCGCACAGCCGCCATTGAGCTGCGCAAACGGTTGGCCATCTATTACGGAGACGAGCAGCACAAATCCGAGCTGCGCATTCAACTGGTTCCGGGATCCTATATCCCTCAGTTTCTGCCACCACCCAGCGAAAAGACAGAACAAATATCCGTGGCCGCTCCAGACCGAGTAGACACTCCGTCACCGGAACCTGCGGCTCGTCCGAAAACACGCATTTATCTGTGGTCCTGCATTGCAGCCCTGAGCTTACTTACGGGGACACTGCTCTATCACTGGATCCGCCCCCTGGATGCCCAGTATTTGTTCTGGAAGCCGGTCATTGACACCCCAGGTCCGGTGCTGATTGCAGTTGGCGATGTACCGGACGGCCCTCCTACCCCGGTAAATGACGCGCCGATTCCCGTCATTCACCGGACCTCGGCACCGACCGTACCCTTTGGAGACACGGTCACCATTGCCCGCGTGCTAGGGATTCTCAGCAGTCGCCGAAAGACTGTGATCATCCGCCGGGAAGAAGTAAGTTCGTTCTCCGACCTGCGGCAGAACCCCGTGGTCTTGATCGGCGCTTTTAATAATGAATGGAGCCTGAGGCTTACGCGGCAACTTCGTTACACGCTGGCGCTGGACCGAGAACGTCACCTTATCTATATCAAAGACAACCTACATCCCGAGGACCGAAGCTGGAGCTGGCCAACAGATCAGCCCACAGAAAACCAGGGTTCCGTCAGCGGCCCTCGCCTGCAGGATTATGCCCTGATCTCACGGATATGGAACTCTGATACGGGGCAGGTGGTGGTCGTCATCGGCGGACTTTACACCTATGGCACGGAAGCCGCGGGTGAATTTTTATCGGATCCACAACGCATTGCGGCGATCGCCGGAGTTCCTGCGCTCAAAAATCCTCACAGCAATCTACAGATCGTGCTCACTACAACCGTGACAGATGGGACCGCCGGCCCTCCGCGAGTGCTGGCCGCATCCGACGGCAGCGTGGGTCAAACCTCACAAAAATAAGCAGTTTTGTCAGAATCTGACGGTCAGAAACGGTGTCTGTCTCGTAAATCGTTTTTCTGGTCCGGTACAACGGCGCGGCAAAACAAACAGAGGTCTTTCCATGAAAAACAACACCACTCCAACCCTTCTTTTGAGGCTCACTGTCCTGCCGGCAGTTCTTCTCTTCTCTGCCCTGCTGGCCCATGGACAGGGACTGGGACGCATCAGCGGCATCGTGACCGACAGCACCGGGGCCGCTGTCCCCAGTGCAACCATCTCAGCAACCCGGAACGGGACCGGCGAAACCGTCACGGCAATCAGCAGCGCGGATGGAAGCTACGTTTTTCCTTCGCTTCCGCCAGCCATGTATTCCATCACAGCAACGGCTGCCGGCTTTGCCCGTTTCACGCAAACCAATGTTCTGTTGCAAGCTGATCAGGCCGTCACCGTGAACATCTCTCTTACCGTCGGGGGTTCCAGCCAGACGGTCACTGTAACTGCGGCTCCCCCCCAGGTAGATTTGACCACCGGCACCCTGTCTCAGGTCATTGACCAAAGACGGGTCAACGATCTTCCTTTGAACGGACGCAACGCCGCTACGTTAACCACGCTGGTGCCCGGGGTCGTTGTGGCTCCCAGTACGAACATTGATCAGGGCCAGACAAAGACATTTCCTGTTGTCGCTGCGGTGACCATCAACGGTACACGCGCTAATCAGGTGAACTACATGCTGGACGGGGGCAACAATGTGGACGAATACACGAACGTCAACGCCCCTTTCCCGTTTCCTGACGTTCTGCAGGAATTCAGCGTGGAAACCAGCAACTACAACGCTGAGTACGGACAAAATGCGGGCGGGGTGGTCAATATCATTACCCTTGGCGGAAGCAATGCCTTTCACGGCGACGCCTTTGAGTATGTCCGTAATCGGGTCTTCAATGCAGCGAATTATTTCAGCTATCAAAACGGTGTGAAGACCCGGGATTTTTTAAAACGAAATCAGTTTGGAGGCACAATTAATGGTCCGGTCGTCCTTCCGCATCTTTACAACGGACATGACAAGACCTTCTTTTCCTTTGGGGTACAAGCCACGCGCTACAGAAACCAGGCGGTAGCTGGAACTGCGTTCCTCCCGACACCAGCCCAGCTTAATGGCACTTTCACAGGTCTCTCGTCGCCGACCGCCATCGCCAATCCAAAGACCTTAGTCCCTTATCCGTGCACGCCTTCTGGAAGCACCTATACCTGCCAGGTAAATCCGGCCGACTACAATCCAGCTTCTCTGGCATTGTTGCAATATCTGCCAAAGGTAACAGGCAGCGATGGCACATATCAGTTTTTCAAGCCGGTAAGCCAGAACTACAATGAAATTACAGCACGGGGGGATCACGCTCTTACAGCAAATGATCACCTGATGATGCGGTACTTTTATGATCGCTTTGACAATGCCGGGGTGCTGGATACCTCTGATCTCCTGACTTACTCAGACCAGGCATCCATCCGTTACCACAATGCCCTCCTCAGTGAAAGCCACACTTTCTCACCCAATCTGCTGAACAATTTCATTCTTAGTTATCAAATTGAAAATGCCTCGCGAGGTCCGCTCGCGGGCGCGCCGAATGTCAACGATCTGGGGGTAAAGGTGTGGCAGCCGGCATTCAAACAAATCAACCAGATCCAGGTTGTGGGTTTCTTCACCATCGGAGACAACCCTCAGGCCCAGTTCCGGCGCAATAACTATACACTCTCCGATGATCTTCACTGGATCGAAGGGAACCATACATTCAGCTTTGGATTCCACGGAGAGCTTGCGAAGGTAGACGTAAACAATCAGTTCCAGCAACCGGGGATTTTCCAGTTCAACAGCAACGCCACAATTGCCAATCCGATGGCAGATTTTCTTCTGGGAGGTCTAACAGTCTTTCAACAGGCGTCCGGCCAGTACTTTAACAATCGTTATCACATTACGGGCTACTATGCGCAAGATAGTTGGAAGGCCTCCCGCCGCCTGACGCTGAACTATGGTGTGCGTTACGAGCCATTTTCTCCGCAGCATGAAAAGCTGGGGCGCGAAGGCATGTTCAGCCCTTCGGCCTGGGCTGCAGGTCAGGTCTCTGTGACCCACCCTACTGCACCTGCCGGACTGCTATTTCCCGGCGATCCGGGCTTCGTGAAAAACATGGTGCGGCCGGTCTATACACATTTCATGCCGCGGTTTGGCTTCGCCTATGACGTCTTTGGGAATGGCAGGACCAGTTTTCGTGGAGGCGCTGGGATGTTCTATGACACACGTCTGCCTGGGGTCTTCGACAATATCTTTGCAAATACCGTCCCATTTGTGGCTTCCGTCAATGTGACCTATGCTCCCACAAGTCTGGGAGACTTCTCGAATCCATATGCCAATATTCCTGGCGGCAATATCTTTCCAGCGCCACAGCCTCCACCGGCAAATTACTTCACCTTGGCAAATTATCAGAATGCCAGCTACTCTACCTTTAATCCGGATACTTTTCGTGTTCCGGTAACTTATGCCTTCAACCTTGCGGTGGAACAGCAAATTACAGATTCCATCTCCAGCCGGATAGCATATGTAGGATCGCAGAGCTTCCACCAGATCAATCCGACAGACATCAATCCGGTTTGGAACCAGGGGCCGAATCTTGGCAAACGTTACTACTATTCCTCTAACTCCGTACAAAATTATCCAAATCCAATCGCGACGGTAGATACAGGAGGCAACGCGAGCTACCATTCACTCCAGGCCAGTATCCAGAAGCGCGTATCCAAAGGGATGACGGCTTTTGTTAATTACACATGGTCCAAGGCAATTGATAACTTCCCTTGGGGGCCACCGTCACCGCCGTGGTTCCTGGCTCCTCTTACGTGCTGCCCATCTATGAGCCCAATTACAAACGGCTCGATCGTGGGCCTTCAGATTACGACCATCGGAATGTGCTGACCATCTCGTATGTGTGGGCGCTCCCGCAATTCACTGGTCAGAGCTGGCTTGTGCGCTCGCTGCTGAACCAGTGGCAGTTGAATGGAATCTTCACCTTCCGCAGCGGTGATCCGCTCACGATCACGGGAGCGAATGTAGATGGGACCAACCTGAATCGCGACCGTGCTGTCTGGAACGGTCAAAACCCATATGGCGGCAATGCCTGTGGCGGGGCCACCAGCGCCTGCAAATCTTACCTCAACCCTGCTTCCTTCTCACAAAACCCGAGCTATAAGGTCAATCTGCCCCTTTCCTATGGCAATATCGTCAAGGGCAGCTTTGTTGGCCCGCAATACGCAGACTGGAACGCAAGCGCCATGCGCATCTTTCGCCTGCATGAAAACCTGGAGCTCCAGTTCAGAGCCGAGTTCTTCAATGTTCTGAACCATACAAATTTCGAGGACCCGCAGAATTCGCAGACAAACGCGGCGTTTGGACGGATTACCTCCGCTAGCGACCCGCGCATCGGGCAGTTGTCTCTCAAGTTGCAATTTTAAGATTTCCTTTCCCATCCTTTCGCAGGTCTTCGCGCGAAGGGATGGGACCTTCTTTGGACGGACATGAAAGTTGCTCAGGAGAATCATGTTTCGCTTTTTTCTCTTTGCTCTGGCTTGTACTGTACCCTCGGCCTTTTGCTTTGCATCTTCCACTTCCCAGCACCAATACCATAACCCTGTTCTCTTTGCTGATTACTCAGATCCGGACGTCATTCGGGAAGGCAAGGATTTCTATCTGATTGCTTCCAGCTTCCACTTCTCCCCCGGAATCCCGATTCTGCATTCGCGGGATCTGGTGCATTGGGAGATTTCCGGGCATGTTTTGCCCCGGCTCCCTTTTGGCCCGGAGTATGACATGCAGGGAGGAACCCGGTATGGCAGAGGCGTATGGGCCCCGGCTGTGCGCTTCCATAATGGACTTTTCTACGTATATTTCCCGACTCCCGATGAAGGCATCTTTGTCAGCACTGCACGCAGTATGAAAGGCCCCTGGAGCGCCCCGGAAGTTGTCATCTCAGGTCCGGGATGGGAAGACCCTTGCCCCTTCTGGGATGATGATGGCCGCGCATACCTGGTCCACTCCCGTCTTCACGCTGGGCCACTGATCCTGCATCGCATGTCCCCGGATGGAAAGAGGGTACTCGACGCCGGCAGGGTGATCGTTCAGGATGCGAAGAATCTTCCCGTTCTGGAAGGGCCAAAAATTTACAAACGGCACGGCTGGTATTACATCTTTGCTCCCATGGGCGGCGTGGGAAATGGTTCGCAGGCTGTTCTGCGTTCACGCCATATTGAAGGCCCTTATGAATATCGCATCGTTCTCTCGCAGGCTGATACGGCCATCAACGGACCGCATCAGGGTGCGTATGTGGAAACCCCAGACGGTCAGGGGTGGTTCCTTCATTTTCAGCTTCGCGGTGCGCACGGACGCATCCTTCATCTGGAACCAGTACGCTGGGTGGACGATTGGCCGGTCATGGGAGATGCAGGTCGTCCCGTTCTGGAAGGTCCCTTGCCCATTCTCGTTCCTGGGGCTGACCGCATCTCGCCGCAAACCTCAGATGATTTCAACCACTCTGGACTGTCTCCTATGTGGGAGTGGAACCATAATCCTGACAACCCTCGCTGGTCTTTGACGGAACGGCCCGGATTCCTGCGTTTGTATCCGTGGTTGGCCGCCGATCTGCTGCACGCCCGCAATACCTTGACGGAGACCATGCAGGATGATTCTTTTGTGTTTACCGCGCGTCTGGACGTCAGCCACCTGCGGGACGGAGAGAGGGCTGGCGTAGCCATGTTGGACAAGGCGCAAAGCTACCTCGCGGTGCTGCATCATGCTGGCGCCAATGTACTCTTATTTTCAGAAAATGCAACAGACCAGCCTCTCGCTGCCATTTCTGGCAAAACACTGGAACTGCGCATTCGCGTAATGGGAGACTCTGCGTCTTACTTCTACAGTCTCAATCAGGGGGCCAGCTTTCAGCCCGCGGGTCCGCCCGTCAGGCTCAGCTTCAGTTGGTGGAAGGGAGCACGGCCTGCCCTGTTTGCTTTCGGCACAACCGTGTCTGCAGGCAGCAGCGGCTATGTGGACTTCGACTGGGTCAGATATGCTCCGCTCAGATAGACTGGTAGCAGGCCGCTATGGTTTTTGTTCTGGACAATTACGACTCTTTTACCTACAACCTCGTGCAGTATATGGGAGAGCTGGGGGCCGACATGGTGGTGCGCCGTAACGACGAGCTGACCCCGGCCGAAGTCGAAGCCCTGCGGCCTGAACGCATTGTTGTTTCCCCTGGCCCCTGCACTCCCCAGGAGGCCGGCATATCCATCGAACTCATTCGCTACTTCGCAGGAAAACTCCCAATTCTGGGTGTATGTCTGGGCCATCAGGCAATTGGCGCCGCATTCGGCGGAAAGGTAGTCCGCGCAGCCCAATTGATGCATGGCAAAACAAGCGAGGTCCGTCACGATGGTAAGACGATTTTCAAAGACCTCAGCAATCCCCTGACCTGCACCCGCTACCACTCGCTGATTGTTTCTGAAAAGGGGCTGCCTTCTGATCTTGAAGTTTCGGCACGCACTGCGGACGGCACCATCATGGGCCTTCGCCATCGTAAGTATCCAGTGGAAGGCGTTCAGTTTCATCCTGAAAGCGTGCTTACGCAGGATGGCAAACATCTGATCCGGAATTTCCTGGAGCTGTGACTCGTGAAGTGGCCGCTTCTGTTTCTTTTCAGCGCAGCCCTCATGACCCAGGCGCAACAGAGACCCATTGCCTATGTCCCTACCGAGGGGATAACGGTATCCGGGTCTCTTGAGGTGGCAAATGGCAGAGCAGCAATCGGCAATCGTGGGAGCATCACGGCAGGAGACAAGACAGCACAGATTACGCTGGCGCGAGGTGGCGAGCTCCGTCTCTGTGCGTCCACCCAGATTCACATTACCGCCGACCAGTCCATCGCACCGGATTCCACCGCACTCATGTTTGCGCTGGATCGCGGCGCCATCGAGGCCACCTATAAGCCGCAGAAGTATTCTGACGTGCTGCTCACACCGGATCTACGCATACTGATTTCTGGCCCAGGCGATGCGGATCTGAAAGTGCGCGTCAACAAACAGGGTGACACCTGCATTGAGAATCACGGTGAGAACGCGCCCTATATTACAGTCACAAGCCAGTTTGAAGGCGGTGTTTATCGCGTGAAGCCCAACCAGCGGGTGCTCTTTGAGCATGGCAGCCTGAATCAGGTGGTGGACAACGAACCGGAACCCTGCGGCTGCCCTCCTGATAAACCTGTTGCGATGGCAGACGCCAACGGAAAGCCGGTAGGAGGGCCATCCTCAACGCCGGAAGATACGGCCTTCCCTCTTGCAGTCAGCGAAGGACTCAAACCGCCGCCTGCCGCGCCTGAAAAACCGGTAGTCCCCGCCGGAACTCCTCACGCACAGGTAGATGTGCCGCTTTCTTACGACGGACAGAGTGCTCCGGCAACTCCGGCCCCGCCTGCTCCAGCAGTAGCTTCCTCACCAGAACAAGCGGCGAAGCCAGCGAGTGCGTCGCCACATGGTTTTTTCCATAAGATCGGCCACTTTTTCGCCAGGCTATTTGGTGGAAAGTAGCTGCGCCTGATAAGCCTCAGGGTGCCGCTTTCCGCCGGCCATCAGCGCTTGAATCTCCTCTACCGGACGAATACCGCCTCGAGCGCCAATCGCAGTGCAGTTCAGAGCAGCCGCAGCACAGGCAAAATCTAACTGGTGGTCTAGTGGCCAGCCTTGCAGCAGGCCATAGATGAACCCCGCATGGAAGATGTCCCCAGCTCCGGTGGTGTCGGCCACTTCCACCCAGTAGGCGGGGGTATAGTGAAACTGCACCCCATCCCAGGCCAAGACTCCATCCTCGCCAAGCGTCGCGGCTGAGAGTTTGCAGCCAAAGCATTGCTGTATCCGGCGAAGCGCCTGCTCCAGGTCCTCCGTCTGCATCAGACGGCAAGGAAAATCGCGGCTGACAATGAGATAGTCAATCTTTTCAATGAGCGCCTCGACTCCAGGGTACAACTCATCGAGGTCGGCAATCACCGGAACGCCCGCCTCGCGGGCCCACTGTGCAGCCAGAGTCGCAGCAGATGTGTCATAGCCGTCTACGTGCAGAGCGCGCGCATTCACGATCCACTCACGGCGCAGCTCGGATGGCTTGAGTGCAAGGCGCTCATCGCGCCGGTTCAGAACGGTCCGTTCACCATTGTTATCCAGCAGAATTAACGATTGCAGACTGGCGGCCTCAGGAACAGTAATGATCTCGGTCTCCACTCCAGCGCGAGCAAATTCGCGCTGATGGAGCACAGCTGCCTCATCATCCCCTAGCTTTCCTACATAACGCGTGCGCAAACCCCATTGCTGGCATGCAATCACCGTGCTGGCCACCTGTCCGCCTGGAAGAATCGTAGTCGAGCGGAAGGAAGCCTTCGTCCCAGGAGCAGGATAATGCGAGAGAGGAATCAGGGTGTCAGTAGCGTTCAGTCCTACGCCCACCAGATCAACTTGAGAGATGTTGCCAAAATCTGCCACTTTTCCTAATTTACATGCAAGAAAAATTTGGGGTATCAGGAGGCCTTTATTTTCGCCTTATCTTCGCCTATTCTGGAAACATGCTGCCTCCGGTACCCGGCCTCGTGCGTTGGCTCTATCTTGATCTGAACTCGTATTTTGCCTCCGTCGAGCAGCAATTGCGTCCTGAACTGAGAAATCGGCCAGTGGCCGTCATCCCAGTGGAGGCTGAAACGACCTGCTGCATCGCGGCCAGCTACGAAGCCAAGGCCTTTGGTGTCCAGACTGGCACCCCGGTGAAGGAAGCCCGAAGGCTCTGTCCGGAAATTGTGTTTGTTCTGGCACAGCATCGCGAGTATGCGCGCTTCCATCATCTTGTTCTTGGCGCAGTCGACCGCTGCCTTCCTGTGGATCGTGTGTTTTCTGTGGATGAAATCGGCTGCCGTCTGACAGGAAGCCAGTGTCAGCCGGAAAAGGCCCTTGCCATTGCACGAAGCCTGAAAGAAAGGATCCGCATGGACGTAGGAGAGTGTCTTCGCTGCTCGATTGGGCTCGCCCCCAACTCTTTGCTGGCCAAAATAGCAACAGACATGGAAAAACCCGACGGCCTGGTGCTGCTGGATGTCAAAGACCTACCGGAAATATTGTGTCAACTTCAACTTCGGGACATTCCCGGAATTGGCCGCCGCATGGAGGCGAGGCTACGAGCAAAAGGCATCTGTTCCATGCGGGACTTGCTGGCATTCGATACCAGACAAATGCGGGCAGCCTGGGGCAACCTGTATGGGGAACGCTACTGGTATTGGCTTCGTGGCTATGACTTCGACGGGCCTGCTTCGGTTCCACGGAGCGTCGGGCACCAACATGTTCTGCCTCCTCGCCTGCGCACTTTGGAAAAAGCTGAAGCGGTTGCGCAAAAGATGTTGGCGCAGGCAGCCTCGCGTTTGCGCAGCAAGAACCTCTGGGCACGCAGTCTCTCTGTTTCCTTGGGCTTCAGCAAAGAAAATCAACCGAGGAGCTGGCAAGGCCATGCCCGCACGCTGGAAACTCAGAATATCTTTGCACTCTTAGAGGCTTTCAAGAGGATCTGGGCCAATTGCCCGCCCGGTACGCCGGTATTCGTAGGAATTCAGCTCTCTGATCTTGTTCCTGGGGTACAGCATTCAGAAGTATTTTTTCCTGAAGAGCAAAAGCGCCAGAAACTTTCATTGACGATGGACAGCATCCGCACACAGTTCGGCGAAAATGCGCTGTATCTGGGAGGGACACACGTGGTGCGTGATACCGACATGGCCAAGGTCGCCTTTGCCTCGATTCCAGACCCAAAAAGCTTTCCAGACAGCGCTTCAACCAGAAGTGCCGCAACCGGAAAAAAAACAGCCAGGCCCAGGTCCGGGAATTCGTCCGTATAGGAGCAGGCATCCTTTGGATCAGGGGATTGGCTGATAATACCGGTCCTCAGGAAACGCGCAGCTCAGGCAGAATGTCTTTTCTTGCCGGCGCACAAAGCGGTTGAAATTAATGCCTTCTCCACAAAGGCTGCACACCACACGCTCACCTTTATACCCCGGCAATTCGCTAGGACCTATCGTCACGCGCACCCATTGCTCAGTAAACAGGTCAGAGTCACTCATTTCCCGGTAGGCAAGCATCTGCTGCTGGTTTTTGTCTTCCATCTGCGGGTACATTTCTTTGGCTAAAACTTTGGAAGATTCTCTTGCGCAGATGCGGATGGCCCGACCTGAGGCAAGATCTACAAATGTGGCTGCCATCTTGCCCCAGTCACGGAATTTCAGCACCCGCTTGCCCAGGCGGCATCCAGTGACAGTACCGATTGCATCGGTGGCACAGCGGTCGATCTCCACGAAAGTCACCAGGCGCTTGCGATCCTTTCCTCTGGGGTCCTCGATGCCCAAGCGGCGGCAGCCAAGTATGGCCATTCGTACACCAAGAATCTGCCCTGCACACAGATGCCCATGTGCTCGTTCGGCTTGATGAAGAAGCTCATCGAGCGAATCCATAGCTTGTATGGTATTCCTCCAGATGCCTTAGCGGAATGAATCACTTTGTCTGCATGGCAGCAGCTTGCATTTCTTCTAGAGACACATCCTGAATATGGGTCCCCAGCCACCACTGAAAACCGAACGGGTCCTCTATCCCGGCCAGTCGATCACCATAGAACTGGTTCTGCGGTTCACGCAGGCTTTTTGCCCCGGCCGCGAGCGCCTTTTGATAGGTAGCGTCGCAGTCATCCACATACAACATAATGCTGACGGGAGTGCCCCCGAGATGCTTCGGACTATAGATTTGCTTCTCAGGGTACTCATCCGCAAGCATGAGGCAGGAGTCACCAATTTCAATTTCCGCATGCTGCAGGCGGCCATCGGACACCGGCATGCGCATCCTCTCCTTAGCGCCGAATACCTGTTTATAGAACTCAATGGCTGCGGCTGCTCCGCGAATATACAGGTAGGGCTGGATGCTGTGGTACCCTTCCGGAACCGGTTTTACTTTGGTCATTCTTTCTTCCTCCCTGATTTTGTTCATCGTAGCTGAGGAAGAACCAGAGTTACTGTAAAAATCTGACCATCTTTCGCACTATGAAAAAACCTGCCTCTTTCACCTCTCAGCAATTTGCTCCAGCAGATCATAAAATTCGGGGAAAGAAATAGCAGCAGACTCTGCGCCCTGAATGAGGGTTTCGCCTTCGGCACGGAGGGCCGCTACAGAAAATGCCATCGCAATCCGATGGTCTCCCCCGGAATGAATTTCGGCCCCATGGAGCTGCTGGCCACCGGGAACGTCCAGGCCATCTTCAAATTCTTCAACTTCAGCCCCCATGGCCCGCAGATTTCGGGCAACCAGTGCGATGCGGTCCGATTCCTTGACGCGCAGCTCCTTTGCATCGCGGATGCGAATCCCATTTTGCGTGTAGGGAGCGATGGCCGCCAGTACCGGCAGCTCATCAATCAACTGGGCAGCGAGTCCACCGGAAATTGTCGTTCCTGTCAGTCCCTGGGCAGGGGCGTTTACCTGCACTGTGCCGATGAGCTCGCCATGCTTTTCTTCAAGATTCAGTACTCCAATATGCGCGCCCAGAGCTGTAAGTACATCCAGCAGGGTGGCCCGTGTTGGATTTAAGCCAAGGGCATCCAAGACGAGGTTTGAGCCTGGAAAAAGTGCAGCCGCGCAGAGAAAGAAAGCTGCGGAGGAAATGTCCCCGGGCACAACGGCCTCAATTCCCTGCAGAGACTGGCCGCCCTTAATGCTGACCGAATCAGTCCGGCGTTCCAGCTCGGCACCAAACGCCCTTAGAGCCAGCTCACCATGGTCACGTGTACGCACAGTTTCGCGAACTGTTGTTGTGCCCTCAGCCTGCAGCCCAGCGAAAAGTACCGCTGTCTTCACCTGTGCGCTGGGAACGGGCGTTGCGTAATCAATGGCCTTGAGCTTGCCGCCACGGATTGTGATTGGAGCATGACCATCGGTCAATGCGATCTCTGCTCCCATCTGCGAGATGGGCTTGCGCACGCGCTCCATGGGGCGACGGCTCAGTGACTCATCGCCGACCAGAGTGTATGCATGGGGCGTAGCAGCCAGCAGGCCAGTCAGCATTCGCATGGTCGATCCCGAGTTGCCGCAATCCAGCGGCACGGCAGACGCCTGGAATTGTCCACCGGTCCCTGTGATTTCAATGACCCCGTTTTCCAGGCTTGAGACCTTTGCGCCGAGTGCTTCAGCACACGCAAGACTGCTGGCACAGTCCGCGCCCGTGGAAAAATTGGTGAGTTTCGTAGTTCCGGAGGCCAATGCACTCAGCAATGCATAGCGGTGCGAAATGCTTTTGTCGCCGGGCAGACGCAGGCTTCCGAGAATATTGCGCGCAGGCCGGATGGTACGTTCCGTTTGAGTAGCAAGCATTTCTTTTTATCGTAACAGGTCGCAGATTGACATCGAAGTTGTAGAAATCCATTTCTGAAGGTATACATCCAATATCGCAATGAAAGTCCTGCTTGTTCATAACCGATACCAGCAAAAAGGCGGTGAGGATTCCGTTGTGCAGTCCGAAAGAAAACTGCTGGCGGAAAATGGCATTGCTGTAGAACTGCTGGAGGCAAACAACGACGGCATCGTTGGGATTCGGGGAAAGCTGGAGGCGGCCCTGGCCGTCTTTTACAGCTTCCAAGGGACGGATGCGCTGCGAAAATCCATTGTCCGTTTCCGCCCTGACATCGTACATGTTCACAACTGGTTCCCTACGTTTTCCCCGGGCATTTTCTGGACGTGCAAGCAAATGCGCGTGCCCGTGGTACATACTCTGCATAACTATCGCCTGCTGTGTGCCAAAGCTTCGTTCTTCCGAGACGGCAAGATATGTGAGGACTGCTTAGGAAAAGCTCTCCGCATTTCCGGAGTTCTGCACGGCTGCTATCGGGAAAGCCGCGCGGGAACTGCCGCAGCAACTGCTGGAATGCTCTCCCACTGGAAGCTTGGGACTTGGTGGAAAGCCATAGACAGATTGATTGCTCTGTCAGAATTCGCAAAAAACAAGCTTGTAGAGGGCGGGTTACCTTCCGACAAGGTCATCGTAAAGGCCAACTGTCTGGATAATGACCCAGGTATGCGCGCTGGGGACGGAGGGTATTTTCTCTATGCTGGCCGGTTGACAGAAGAAAAAGGTATCCGGGTACTGCTGGAATGCTGGAAAAACGGACCGGATCTGCCTTTCCTTCGCATCGCCGGCGCGGGTCCTCTGGAAGAGGAAGTAAGGCAGGCAGCCAGCACTCTCAGCAATGTTGAATGGCTCGGTCCCCGGAGTGGCGAAGAAGTTGTGGACTTGATGGGAAAGGCCAAGGCCCTGGTCTGTCCTTCCTTATGGTATGAAGGGATGCCTCGTGTAGTGATTGAGGCACTTGCGGTTGGAACCCCCGTGCTGGCTTCGCGCCTGGGGACCTATCCTGAAATGATCACTCCGTATCAAACCGGTATGCTGTTTGACCCGAATCATCCAGAAAGCATGGTTGCGTGTATGCGGGAATTCCATGCACATCCTGACTATCTTCAATGTAGAGAAAAGGCCCGAGAGCAATTTCTCTTGAAATACAGTCCAGAGGTGAACCTGTCTTCGCTTCAGGCCATTTATGAACAGGTGCTTGGAACAAAGTCCCCTTCCACCCAATCAATGCAGCCGGCATGAAATTACAACAGACTGAAGAGATCTCCATTGTTCTTTTCCAGCAGATTCACTACCTGGATCAGTGCGGATTGCTGGGTCTCCGCGGTACTGAGCTGGGTTGAGACCTGGGCCATGTCCGTCTGCATCAGGTCCGTCTGCACTGCGGTCATCTGGGCTGCCTGCGTCTGGGTGTAACTCTGGGCTGCCTGCAGCCTGGTAATGGAGTTGTCCAGTACAACCCTCTGCTGGCTGACGTAGTTCAGCGCATTGCCCAGCGCCGTGGCATCCGCCTGGCTGGCTGCACTGGAGCTGCCTGAAGAAAATTCCGCAATCAGATTGTTCAGAATACCCAGCACATCATTTGCCGAATCATTGAAGATGGTGTTTCCTGGCAAATTGACTTGTATCTGTTGTCCATCTGGGGTCACCACATAAGAAATCACAGAATCGCCGTTGTAGCTGACGGTGTTGGGAGATACGGACGTATCCAGAGAAAAGGGCGCTGTATTGCCCTGACTTCCGGAAAACAGATACGTCCCCATGTAGGTAGTGTTTGCCAGTGAAACGATCTCGTCGCGGATGCCAGCAAGTTCATTGGCTATCGACTTCAGATCACTTGCATTTAAGGTCCCGTTATTCCCTTGCGTCGCAAGCGATACAGCCTGCGTCAGCTGGGAAACAACGCTGCCCAGGGTCGAATCTGTCACCTGCATCCGCCCTACAAGAGAACTTTCCGTTTGGGAAAAGCTGTCATTCATCTGTAACTGCGCCGACAGCAGGACATTCTGCCCGACTGCGACCGGATCATCACCGGGTACATTGACACGCTTACCGCTCGAAAGCTCATTCGTTAATTGCTGCTGGAGTGCAGATGTCTGGTCCAGCGCAGCAATCGCATGGTTCAGATAAAGGGGATCAAACCTCACAATTTTGCCCTTTCTGTGGGTTATGCCACCGTTGTCTCAACACCCAGATTTAATGCCGAGGCCATGACAGCATCCAGAATCGTGAAGACCTTCGCTGCAGCCTGATACGTCTGCTGCAGGTTTTCAAGCAAGGCCGCCTGATCATTCTGGTTCACTGCGGAAAGCGAGTCCCGTTGTGTGGTGAGTTGTGTCAAAGAGGCCTGCTGTGCAGCGTTCTCCGTGGAAACCTCCGAGACCAGGCTCCCCAAAGAAGAGACAAAGCTCGCATAATAACTGGTGGCAGTGGTTCCACCTACAATCGACTGGTTCTGGATCTGCAACATACTCACCAGATTTGTGCTGTCAGAAGAGCCGTTTCCAGTTGCTGCCGCAGCAATCTGTGACCCGGATGTGATCGCTACAGCGATCTGACTCGCAGCCCCTGCCGTCGAAGAGGGCAGGGTAAACAGATCGCCTCCCGCATTTCCGTTTGCATCCGTACCGGCCTGGTTGGCGCTGTTTAACGCACTTCCGAGGTTGTAGGCCAGCGTGTCCAAAGCGCTCTGCATCTGCGGTATGTCCTGGTCTCGCACGGTCAGAACCCCGCCGAGTTGTCCTCCCATTCCAGCCAGTTCGGAAGTCAGATCGTTACCCTCAGCATCATAGATGTGGGTCGTCCCCCCGAGAGCCCGGTACGAAGCGAGAATGCCTGTCCCTTCACAACCAGCGGAGCACCACTCGATGTGGTGATCGTCAGTCCGTTGTCCTCTGTATTGATCTGATGAATGCCAATCCACTGCGAAAGCTGCTGAATGTCATATTGCCGCTGGTCCTCCAGCTGCCCTGCATCTCCATTAGGCGAGACTTGCGCGATCTGTTGGTTCAACTGTGCAATACTCTGCGTAAGCGCATTCACCTGCGAAACAATGGTGCCGACCTGTTGGTCCAGTGAATTTTGTTGGCTCGATAACTGTGAGGAGGCCGAATGAAACGCGTTGACCAGCGTTTGGGCCGCTGTCAGCACCGACTGCCGCAAGGATGAGTCCGACGGGCTGGCCTGCAGCTGCGAAAGCGAACTGAAAAATCCAGTGATGCTCTGCCCTATATCGAGCGAAGGAGAAGACGTAGAAGTGGACGTGGAAGCGCTGAAGATGTTCTGCATTTGGTCAAGCGCCGTGTAACGCGCATTCGTGTCCTGCTGAAGCTGCGTCTGTTGCTGGATACGCTGCTCCAGCACAAGGTCGCGCTGCGATGAGGCCCCGGTCATTGTGGATCCCTGCCCGTAGCTCACGCCGCCAATGCTGATCGTGTCGTTCTCCTGCCATTGCGGAAGTTCTGTTGTGTATCCAGGCGTGTTTGCATTGGATACATTATTGGCAATCACATTGATTGCAGATTGCGCCGCCTCCAGTGCTCCCGTCGCAATGCTGAACGCTGCGTTTAGTGTCGCCATCTCTCTGCCCTCGTTCTTCCCGTTTCGCCCCCCAAAATGTGGAGGTTATGCCTGGTGTGCTCTAGAAGTTTTTGCAGTGTCCTTCTTTGTGCCAGCGCCTGGCCCTGTTCTTGTGAAGAGACGGCCCTTTCCACTCTTGCACACGAAGACAACACGTCCTCCATAGACGTGACATCTGCCTTCTTCAGGGCTTCAATGGCACGGCACAAAAGTTCAACGATGGACGCCGGCTGATGCTCCATCTGCTGCATAGGATTTTCCAGATTACTTGCCGACCATTTGCCGAATCATCTTCTCGGCTACATCTTCAGCGCTTACCTGATAGTTCCCGCTGCTCAGGGCCTGCTGCACGGCAGCAACCTTGTCCAGACGAACATCGGGCACTTGCATGGCCTGGCTTGCAAACCGGGCTTCCGGACTGAGTTCAGTCGTGTCCTGCGCTGTTGCATCTGTGCCTGTGACTGTTTCCGATGTTTGCCGCTGTATCCCTGAAACGCCAGAAGTTTCGGTGACTCCAGCCACCTCCGGGAGTTGGTGCAGGCCATCACGTATATTCATGGATCTTGCTCCTCACTGAGGCTTATCGGCAGAACAGAAGCCCATTATAGTCGTTGTCCATTTTCGATTCTGTGAGAATTCTCATCCATGTCCTTCATGTCCTTCATGCTTTCCTGAAAATGCTTCAGGATCTGAGTGGCGATGCCCAGCCCGCCATGCTCGGAGATGCCCTTGGCCATTGCCTCAGCGCCATAGCTCATCAGGGTATCGGCACTTCCTTCGGTGCTACTTTCGTCGGGGAACAGGCCGTCTTCCTGAAGAGGCTTGAGCATTTCCTTCATCAGCATGGCTTCAAACTCATGGGCCGCCGACTCCAGCCGGGGATTCGGCTGCGCCCCCCCTGCATGGACCGCAGTATTCTCAAACAAGATGGGATTCACAGCACCTCCAACTCTGCTTCGAGCGCCCCGGCCTCTTTCATCGCCTGGAGAATGGAAATCACGTCCCGCGCCGAGGCACCGATTTGCTGTAGGTCCCGGACCAGTTCATCCACAGTTGCCCCCTGCTTTAATTCAATGCGGTTCACCGGCTGGTCCTGCGTCTGTATCGTAGTTTGCGGAACAATCTGGGTGGTCCCCTGAGAGAAGGGGCCTGGTTGGGAAACCTGATATTCCGTGACCACATTGACAGAGAGTCCGCCATGCAGAATGGAAACCGGCTGCAACCGTACGTCACCCCCGATGACGACGGTTCCGGTCCTTTCATTGATCACAACTTTGGCCCGCGGATACGTCTCTACCTCTATCGATTCCACCTCGGCAAGTAGAGAAGGCACATCCTCGGAGGGTTGCACAGCCAGAGTGATGCGCCGACTGTCCACCGCATGGGCCAGGGGCCTGCCTGTCTCCCGATTGATGGCCGCTGCCATCATTTCCGCCGTACGGAAATCTGCATCATTTAACAGCAGGGAGAGCGTCCGCATCCGCGCAAGGTCCAAAGGCACGGCCCGTTCCACCATCGCTCCATCAGGAACACGACCTGTCGTGGGATGGTTGTACTGTTTCAGGTTGCCATTGGCACCCACCGCATAGCCACCGAGCACCAGCGGACCCTGGGCCTCAGCATAGATCTGCCCATCGGGCCCGTAAAGAGGTGTCAACAAAAGAAGTCCGCCTTCCAGGCTTCGCGCATCACCCGCCGAGGAGACCGTAACATCAATCTTGTTTCCAGGCCGGGCAAAGGCCGGAAGCGTGGCGGAAAGAAAGACCGCCGCCATGTTCTGCGTACGCATCTGCGATAGTTGAGGCGACTGCTGCAGATTCACGCCCATGCGCTGGAGCGTGGATACGAGTGTCTGCAAGGGAAAGACTGTCTGCTGGCTGTCTCCAGTACCGCGCAGTCCTACTACAATTCCATAGCCGACAAGCTGGTTATCGCGCACGCCTTCAACGCTGGCAATGTCTTTGATGCGCGCCAGCTTCACACGCTGCGCACCTGCCTGGATTTGCTGGGGCAGGAACAGCATCCATACGAATATCCATACTGCCGAACGCATATCCCTCTTTCCTTAAAAGATGAGCAGCTTCTGCAAAAAGCGCACAACCGCATTCGGCCGGTAGGTGTAGTCATTAATGATCCCTTTGCCGACCACCTCGACTTCCAAACTACTGATGGCTGTGGACAGCACCTGGTTCTGCGCGTCCACATCCTCAGGGCGCACCAGCCCTCTCATTTTGATCAGTTGTGTCTGCTGATTAAAGGTCAACTGCCGCACGGCCTGGACCACCAGCATTCCGTTGGGCAGCACATCAACCACTTCTCCGCCCAGTGTTGTACTCAGGCTGGAATTTGTGACACTCTCACCCTGTGCATTCAGACCCGATGCCGATGTCTGATTGACGAGATTGTTCAGGGCGTTGCCTGCTGAAAGCTTGCCCAGGAGCGAGGAGACCTGCGAGCTTGCACTGGACGACCGCGAGTTTTTTACCGTCCCATCGGTAGAAGCAGCCAGGCTTTCAGAAACAACGATCGCAATCGGGTCGTGGATACGGCATGCCTTTACATCCGCCGATAGTCTCGCCAATCGTCCATTCTCTGTCCAGATGGCCCCCGGTGTATGCTCCTCGGCCGCATGTTCCGCACGCACACGTTCGATGTATGTGTGCAGAGCCAGGTCTGGCGGAGTAGGCCGGGGCCCCTTTTCTGCTTTATGGCCTGCGGCGTACCCTGCTCCGCACAGCAAGCAAAGAACCCCTGATATCCATAGGCATTTTCTCTTCATGGATGGTTCCATTTTGGTCTATTCATGAATTCGACCTGTCCCGCTGACTGGACCCTGGCCTGCAGAATGGCTCCCAATTCAGTGCGAACATGAATCAGGTCTCCCTTCTGTCCCGGACCGAGCGCCGTGACGGTGAGAACGACTCGGGAGCCGGCATCGCTCATGACGAGAACCACCTTCGCACCGGTCCTGACCACGACTGGATCAGATCTGCCTCCAGTGGAACTCTCTTTACCCTCAGTCGGGAGATCCGTTGCCGCTTCTTCCAGCTTCCATGGCCGCTCCGGATGTGCGCAGTCGGCCACAAGGGCCCATCGGCGGTGCAGAACCCCATCGGAAAGGTAGCGAATGATGGCCTTGCCCTCATGGCGGACACTACATTCGGCCCCCTGTACCGGAAATGCCGTCAACAGCAACAACAAAAAAAGCCCAGGCCGCATTGGTACCTACCGCGTCATGTTATTCACTTGGCTGTACATATCATCTGCCGCGCGAATGACCTTGGAATTGCTCTCATAAGCACGCTGTGCCAGCACCATTTGCACAAACTCTGTCACAACATCCACATTCGAATTTTCGAGATATCCCTGCTGTAACGTCCCCAACCCCTGCGTCCCACCCGGAGTATCCAGCACAGCCTGCCCGGAAGAAAGCGTGGCCTCAAAAAGGTTATTGCCTATACTGTTCAGCCCTTCTGGATTGGCAAAGGTGGCCAGCTGGATTTGCCCAGCTGCGTGGGGTTCTGCTGCCCGGGAAGAGTCGCATTGACGACACCATATTGCGTGATGGTGATCGAAGTCGCATTTTGCGGAATTGTGATGCTCGGAATCAGGGGGTCGCCGTCAATAGTGACCACCTGCCCCTGATTGTTCAGATGAAAACTGCCCGCGCGGGTGTAGGCAATCGTCCCGTCGGGGCGCTGGATCTGAAAAAAGCCGCTGCCCTGGATCGCCAGATCCAGCGGATTGCCTGTCTGGTTCAGGTCCCCTTGCGTCATAATGACTTCCGTAGCCGCCGACCTTGTTCCAAGACCGACCTGTAGCCCGGCAGAGACCGTCTGCTGGCTCTGCGCAGCTCCCGGTGTTACCAGGTTCTGATAAATCATGTCTTCAAACTCCAGCCTGCGCTGGCGGAAACCCGAAGTCGATGAATTGGCCAGATTATTGGCGATCGTGTCCAGATTCAGCTGCTGCGCGCTCATTCCGCTGGCAGCCGTATAAAGTGCCCGAATCATCCTCATTTCTCCTGTAACTTAGATTTTGGGAAGGTCTTCGCTCGCCGTTTTGTCGAAGTTGTTATAAAAGTTCGACAAGGTCTTTTGCATCATCTCGGCCTGCCGCTGCACCAGAATCAGATTCAAGGTCCCTTGAATGACATCTTCATTGGAAGACTCCAGCGCTCCCTGATGAATGGCCGCAGCAGTCACTACTGGCTTCGTACCGGCCGCAATCGCATACCGGTTTGCCCCCTCGGGTACGAGCGCCGAGGCGGGAAGATCGAAGACCCCCACCTTTCCCGCCACAGCACCGGCCACGGAGATTACTCCATCTACACCCACTTCCACCTCTCCGCTCGGGACCAGAATGGGCTGATTCCGCGCATTCAACACGGGCTCACCCGATGCCGTCACAAGGGTTCCATCCAAAGCCCGGCGAAATGAGCCATCCCGGGTGTAACGAATGCCTTGCCTGGTCTGAACAGCAAAAAAACCCTGCCCTTCAATCGCAAGATCAAGAGGGTTCCCAGTGTGCGTCAGCGCCCCCTGCCCCAGATACGGCAGATTTCCACCAAGCACACCATAATTGTTGACAATTTGATTGACCTGGGACTGGAGCGCTTCCGGGCCAGTAATCGCGTTACGAAAATATTCCCGCTGCGCCCGGAAGCCGCTGGTGTTTACATTGGCCAGATTGCTGGCCGCTGCATCCAAAGCTTCCGAGCGCGCCAACCATCCGGAAAAGGCTGCGTAATACCCGCTGTCCACTTCTTTCTCCTCTTTACCAGAGGATCTTGCAGAATGAGGGCCAGAATCAGGAGCGGCAGATAAGAGAAAACTTATTGAATGGACTCACACACAAGGCTGATATGAATCAACTGGTCATCGAAGCGATAACCACGATCTACCCGAAATTCCGGCTGCTGCATGTGGAGTTGATAGTTTGTACCAGTGACGACAGCTGGAGTCGAGAGCATACAACCGGAAGCGAGGAGAGAGTGCCGTCCCTTCCAGGCACCGGCCACCATGTTACAAACCTCTCCAATCGCATCTTTCACCATATCATCCAACTGCTCAGGGCGAACCCCCACCATGGACTCGGCCATACGCAGCGCCGCATCCAGCCCACAGCGGAGCGTACACGCACCACTCATCGCTCCCGCAAGCCCGATCACCGCGGTAATCATCTCTCCGTTTTCCGGTCCAGAAGTTTCAACCGGCACACAGGTGACATTCATCATTAAACGAAAGACCTCTTCTACGGCGCTGTCCAAGTTCTGCGCATACGCGCTTTCCTGATGCAGCTCCCGGGCTGGCGTCGCCATAATCACTCTCCAAAGTTTGTAAAGTCCAGCAGGGCTAATTGAGATCGAGCAGAGGCAGGACTCTGTCCTTCACCTGCTCCGGGGTAAAAGGTTTGCGAATATATCCTTGTGCACCTGCGGCAATGGCTGCCTTTACATGCTCCTCGCTTCCCTCCGTGGTAATCATCACTACGGGCACCTCCGGGGCCAAATCCTGCGCGCGCAGCTGCCGCAAGAATTCAAGACCATCCATGATGGGCATATTGATATCGGAAAGAATCAGCTGAACCGCTTCGCTCTTCAACACGTCCAGGGCCTCTGCACCGCTGGATGCCTCATACACCCTGTCCAGAGAGATCCCTGCCTGACGCAGAGCACGCTCAACAATCTTCCGCATGACCGAAGAGTCATCCACGATAAGGGCATTGATATGGACCATTGCTACTCCTTGTTCAATGCCCTTATCGGCAACTTTACGCCCTACGCGAGCCGATTCAGCTCTCTGTGGAAAACGCACAGACCATATCTTCGACCTCTCCGGCCCCGGGCAGCGGAATCTTCGATCCTGCAAAGGATTTCTCTTTCCATAGCCTCATCCAGAAATAGTTGTGGACGCGTACCAGCCTCGTCTCGATTGGCTTGCGTTCCTCAACCATTGCTGTCATCGCATGTGCTGCTCCGCGGAGGCTGGACGCCTCAAGCAGCCGGACCCTGGGAAAGACAGCACGAAGCAGGGCCGCATTGGCCCGCTGAAACTCAGAATCTCGCAACAGTCCTGCCTCACACTTGAGGCCCGTTATCCGCTCGACAGCCAGCGCCAGACATGGATCTGGTCTGCTCTCAAAGGCAAGATACAAAAGAGTACGCCCAGCCACCCGCAAAGGCAGTGCGCCAAAACTATCTGCCAGCAGACGAGGCAGCGCCGGCGCCATGGACGCGGCATGAAAAGCGTCTACAGACAAAACAGGACAGCCCCATTGCGCTGCCAGCGCGCGCACCACCTGCTCCGGGCCAGTTGACTTCTGACGGACCAGCCACTCCCCAAGCTTGCCCGATCCCGCCCGCTTTTGTGCATCGAGTGCTCGTTTTAACTGTGCCTGCGTAATCTGCCCCTGAGAAAGCAGCAGCAACCCTAAAGGAACACGATGTTGATGCGTGGCTGGCGGTATGGCAGCATCGCGCCTTTCGCGAAGTACTGCGGCCTCAATCATCTCCCGCACACAAGCCGTCGAGCAGGCCCATTTTCCTTCAAAAACAGGGACCTCCCGGCTGCGCCATAGCCGCAGCCATCCGCTCTTGCATTTCGGGTTTCCGCATTGCGGCAGCAATGCAGACGATTTGCTCTCTGAAGAAGTTGTCGGGCGGCTTGTCATCAGAACAGGCATCGTATGCTCTCCAGCGACTTGCGGGGCTCAGCGACTTCTGTCACCCGTAGTCCAAAATTTCCATTCACCAGCACAACCTCTCCGCGGGCCACAATTTTATCTCCAACAATCAGGTCCACCGGGTCCGTAACATGCCGTTCCAGTTGCACCACATCTCCTGGTCCCAGTTCCAACACTTCTCCCAGAGGCATCTCTCGCGATCCGAAGCGTAGCGAGGCATCCAGCTCTACATCGAGCAAAAGCTCCACCCCGCGCGGAGGAATGCGATTGTCCCTTTCCTGACTCTCCGCTTTGTCTGCCACGCCCAGCAGCACCTTCTCCTCTCCAAAGCAAAGCTCATAAGACTGAAAGGCCTCTCCGGCCGGAAATGGCACCTGCCGTAAAGTCACAACGGACACCACAGCTCCGGCCCATCTGCCGGCCGCTTTGCCGGCCCTGTCGGCCACCTGTCGCAAAATGTTTTCCCAGATCTGCTCGCCTTGCCGTTCGTCGGAACTTTCAGAAACCAGGTGTGCAGCCTTCAGTAACCCTCCCAGTTTCTCCTTCTCCACCATTATCCAGAAGGTCCCGGAAAGCCCTCCTCGGTATTCCGCTTGAAAACAGAGTGCCTTTTGCGGCTCCAGGCCGGAGGTGCATGAAACCAATTTCACCGTACCTGCCAGTTCCTGACTGAAGGCGGGCGGCGCCTCCAGCAGCCATGCATCAAGAAATGTTTTCACCTTCTTCTCCTGAATCGTTATGTTCTTACCGAAGCCGCAGGACGCGCCAGGTGGGCCGCCCGCTGCTCTTCCATCTGCACCGGATGCGCCTCAAAGAGAGGAACACCCGCAACCCGCAACTCGGCCAGGCGCGAGGCCATGAGCGGCAGCCGCAGGATCTGCCCTTCACACAGGGCGTCCAGGTCTCTGCCCTGGATCCGTATCGGTGGCAACTGTAAAGAAGCTCCCACTTTCACCAACTTGAGTCGTTCCTGCATCCGCTGTCTGTTCTCTGCAGAATGGCGGTGCTGTCGGCTCCAGTCTCCGGTGAGACGACGCAACACGGTATTGGAAACAACAGCAGGAAAGGCCAGATTCAGCATCCCGCTTGCCCCCGGCATCTGGATCTCAAAGCTCAGACACAATGTCTTTTCAGAAACCGGCATCATGCGGGCGATTTGCGTATGCAATTGCCGACGCTCAAAAACAAAGCTCAGGCCCACCGGCTGCCAGGCAGTGCTTAGCTCCCGGCAAATGACCTCAGCCACACTGGTCAATATGGATTCTTCGATATCTGTCAGCTCCCGGACCTTGTCAGTCCGCCCCTCTCCGCCCAGCAGAAGGTCCACCACCGGGGGCGCAAGTGCCAGATCCAGTTGCAAAACAGATAAGGCCCGGAGGGGCTCCAGCCGCACGGAACCGACATAGGCCAGATCGGGAATCCGCATCATAAATTCGTTGAACGGCATCTGTTCGGCAGAAACCAGATTTACGCGAAAGCGGCTGCGCAGCCAGACTCCCAGATTGTGGGTCAAATTGCGGGCAAAAATATCATTCAGCAGGCTGATGGCACGCAATTGCTCATTGCTGATTTGCCCGGCCCGGGAAAAGCTATAGGGTTCCACACGGGCACGCGGATCTTGGGTTGCCGCCTTGGAGCGGGCCCGCGCTGCCTGAAAAAGGGCGTCGATTTCGTCCTGCTTCAGGCTTTTCTCTACTTTCCTGCTGCTTTCGCCTTCCATCCCTTCTCCCTTACTGTTCCCACCGCCAGGTCTGCCAGCGTAGCGCGTAGTCGCAGCACAGCTGAAGCATGAATCTGCGAGACCCGCGACTCCACCACGCCCAGCGTCAGACCAATTTCCTTCATCGTCATTTCTTCGTAGTAATAAAGCGTCATTACGAGGCGTTCCCGCTCCGGTAAATTACGGATGGCCTCGGCCAGGCGCGCCCGCAATTCTCCCTCCAGACAACGGAAGAGGGGATCATCTTCCTCGCGGTTCGGTACATAGGCAAGCTCTTCCTCCCCAGAATCCTCGGACCGCTCCAGATGCAACGTCCCGATTTCCAGTCCCTTGAGCTCGCCCAGCAACTGGTGATACTCACCCAGTTCCATGCCCAGCTCGGATGCAATTTCGTTTTCTGTTGGCGTCCGCCTCAGTCGCGCGGTCAAGGTACGGATTGCCTGCTCGACAGCTCTACCCTTGCGTCGCAACTCACGCGGGCTCCAATCCAGCGTCCGCAGGCTGTCCAAAATTGCCCCGCGAATCCTGAACTGGGCATAACTGCGGAACTGCACCTTCTTGGCCGGATCGAACTTCCGGAATGCATCCATCAATCCCAGCACTCCCGCGCTGACCAACTCCTCCATTTCCACGTGCTGCGGCAGACGTTCATGGATACGCCGTGCAATGTATCGCACGACCGGAAGGTGTTCGAGCATCATCTGCTCCTGCTCCGGAGTCAACCCGTGACCGGGCCGCTCGATAGAAGCTGTCGTTTCCTGGTGCCTTTTTTTCTCTTCCTGCTGTCCAGCCAAGGAAAGCATGGCCGCTTCCCATTCCGTCGTCTCTACGCGCGATGGCTTCTGTGCCATAGTCCCCAGATTCCGCATCCCAGCTCATCCATTCTTCAGCGCACCGTCCCCAAAGACCGCACGCGCACATCCGGAGGGACCTCTAAGGGCGAAACAACTGTAACCCTCGGTAAGATCGGCTCCAACCAGCGGCGCAGATAAAAGCGCGCCGGACTCGAACATAAAAGCACGGGAGTTGCCACAGCAGGCGATTCTGCGATTAGCTGTTTCACAGAATCTACGAACCGTCGGAACCATCCCACCCCGCGCGGACGCCCGTCGGCCAGCAGCAATGCGCCTGTTTCTCTGGAAAAGGCCGCCATCATCTCCTCTTCCAGTCCAGGATCAATCTGCCATACACCTAACGTTCCATCTTCTTCTAGCAGCGGCTGCACAATCCTTCTTCCCATCGCCTGACGTACAACCTCCACCAGATGAGGGAAACTCTTGTTCGTCTGCGCGGCTTCCAGCAGGACCTCAAGAATGGTGCCTAAGTCGCGAATGGAGACCTGTTCGCGCAACAACTGCTGCAACACCTTCTGTACCTCACCCAGGGTCAGCACCTTCGGCACCAGTTCTTCAACCAGCTTTGGGTGCGATTCATTCAGTGCATCCAACAGACGCTTGGTTTCTGCGCGTCCCAGCAATTCATGAGCATGTTGTCGGACCATTTCTGCCACGTGCGTCGTCATGGCCGTTACTCCGTCGACCACCGAATAACCTGCGGCAATGGCCTGGCTCTCCAAGGAAGAAGCGATCCAGCGCGCGGGAGAATGAAAAGCCGGCTCAATCGTTTCCTTACCTGGGACCGATTGCGTAACAGGTCCGGTCTGTACCGCAAGCAGGGCATTCGTTTCTATCTGCCAGCGGCCAAGCTCCATCCCGCGCAGGAAAAATACATACTCACGCGGCCGCAAACGCAAATTGTCCGAGATATGAATTGCAGGCACCACAAAGCCCAACTCGGATGCAAGTTGCTTTCGCAAGGCACGGATGCGGGTCAGCATGGACCCTCCATGTTTTTCATCCACGAGTGAAATCAACTGGAAGCCAATCTCCATGCTCAGGTCATCCATTCTGAGCAGTGGAGCGAAGTTCTCTGTTTGGCCGCCGCCCTTCTGCTTCTGCTCCGGCTCGGCGGCCATCTCCGGCAGATGGCTCTTTCCCGTGCGCCATCCCGCATATCCAAGTACGATGGCGGGCAATAAAAATGCCAGCTTCGGCAATCCCGGCACCAGTCCCAATAGCCCCAATACACCGCTGGCAATGTAAAGCGTCGTTCCTTTTCTCAGCAGTTGTGTTCCCAGATCCACCGTCAGTCCGGAGGTGGTATTGGCGCGGGTCAGCACCATTCCGCCAGCCACAGAAACCAACAGGGATGGAATCAGCGTGACCAATCCGTCGCCTACGGTCAGCACTGTATAGGTACGGGCCGCCTCAGCTAACGCAACGCCCTGCTGAAAGACTCCGATCAGAAGTCCGGCGACAATATTGATGGCAGTAATCAGAATCGTTGCCAAGGCATCGCGCTGATTAAAGCGCGCTGCACCATCCATGGCCCCATAAAACTCTGCCTCCTGTGCTATGGCCTGACGGCGTTTCCTTGCTGCGGTCTCATCAATCAGTCCTGCGTTCAGATCTGCATCGATGGCCATCTGCTTG
This sequence comes from Pseudacidobacterium ailaaui, assembly GCF_000688455.1. Classification (NCBI taxonomy): domain Bacteria; kingdom Pseudomonadati; phylum Acidobacteriota; class Terriglobia; order Terriglobales; family Acidobacteriaceae; genus Pseudacidobacterium; species Pseudacidobacterium ailaaui. The sequence goes on along the minus strand of NZ_JIAL01000001.1, from coordinate 2,582,098 downwards.
CCAGGAAGAGCATCGAGCGTAAAGCGCGCCGTGACCTCTGCTGTACGCACAGCGCCGTGACTTACTACCAGAAACTGAATCGCGATCAAAGCAAGAAACAGCACAAATCCGACTACATAGTTGCCGCCCACAACGAACTGGCCAAAAGCCTCAATCACATTGCCTGCCGCAGCAGTGCCCTCATTTCCGTGCAATAGAATGCGACGACTGGAGGCAATATTCAGGGACAGACGGAAGAGTGTAAGCAGCAGAAGCAGGCTGGGAAAGACGGAAAAGTCGACGGCCCTCCGCAACTGGACTGCGGAAAGAAAGACCAGCACAGAGGCGGAAAACGAGCAGGCCAACAGAAGGTCCAGCACCGCTGCAGGCACCGGAACCAGCATGACAAAGAGAATGCTGATGGCCGCAACGGGCAGCCACAGGTCTTTTCCCGCGCCTGCCAGACGTGCCATCCTCCCCTGTACCCGCGAAGATTTTCCAGCCGCCGGGACCGCTGCCGACGCACTCATCATTTTGTTTTCTCCTTGATCTGCTGGGCGGCTGCCCGCTCTTGTTGGATTCTTTCTTCGACCTGTTTCCGATAAAGCCATGCCAGAATCGCAGCCACGGCAGCATACAGGTCCACCGGAATGGACTGCCCTTCTTCAACCGAGCGATACAGCGAACGCGCCAGTGGCGGGTTCTCAACAATTGGGACCCCGGCCCAGCGCGCCTCGGATTTGATTTGCTCAGCCAGCAGGTTCCTCCCTTTGGCAAGCACCCTGGGGGCTTCCATCGTTTCAAAGTCAAAACTCAGCGCAATGGCATAATGTGTCGGATTTGTAATCACCACTGTTGCTTTTTGAATGTCTCCCCTCAGCTTGCGCCGGCGAAACTGCCGCTGAAGCCCGCGTATCCGGGAGCGCACCTGTGGACTGCCTTCACTCTCTTTTACTTCCTCGCGCATCTCTTGTTTACTCATGCGCAGCCTGCTCTCCCAGCTCCGCCATTGCACCAGATAATCCAGCGCCGACCAGCCCGCCAGGATGCCAGCCGAATCAAAAAGCAGTGTGTAGGTGGAGGAGAACACGCGGGTAAGATGCTCAACACTCATCGGCGGAAGACTCATCTGCTTTTGCACCTGCTTGACGACCAGAACTACAAGCAGGGCCGCGGGCAGAAGCGACTTCAGCAACCGCGCCCCGCCTTGAAACGAAAAGATCTGCCGCAGGCTTGTTCCTGGATTGAGCCGAGAGAATTTTGGCTGCAATGACTGTGCATGGAAGCGCAGACCGCCGCTTTGCGCCACACCAGCCACCAGTGCTCCTGTGGCGGAAGCACCAAACAGCAAAAGCAAAGGAGAGAGAGAAATAGCGAGAAGATGTCGCAAGGCAAACGCCTGCCGCATTCCGCCTTCCCTTTCCCAAACCCTGGGCATGGCCGAAGCAAGCATCTGAGTCATGGTTCCAGACCATAGAGAAACCCAGTGGGGCGCTGCTATTCCCAATGCAACCACTCCTGCCAGCATGGCACAGGCTGTTGTTGCCTCCCGGCTCAAAACCAGGTCGCCTTGCTGACGCGCTTTTTGCCGACGCCGCGGAGTGGCCTTTTCTGTGCGTTCGCTGCTCATGTTTGCAGGGCCCCTTCCCGCAGGATTCTTTCAGCGAGGTCCAGAAATCGGACAAAATGCGCCTCCAGCATATGCGGCCATAGGGCCAGGGACCCCAGTAGCAGCAGATATCCCATCATCGTTTTTGCCGGAACGGTAATGGCCATCACCGGAAGCTGCGGCGACATCTTTCCGATCAACGCCACGGCCACTTCCACCAGCATGGTCGCGGCGAGTACCGGTGCCGCCAGCTGAAGTGAAGCAAAAAAAACTCCGCCCATCATCGGCACGACGGCCAGCATTGTTCTTCCGCCGATCAAGGCCGCTCCCAAAGGGACCGCGACATAACTCCGCATCACAGCAGCCAGCAGCGTGCGGTCCATGCCGGCCGTCAGCAGGACCATGACTCCAAATAGAGAAAGCATCTGGGACATCAGTGGCGTTTCAATCCGGGAATTCGGATCCAGCAGATTCACCAGGGAAAAACTGAACTGCCCCCCCAGCACCTGACCGGCAAAAAGAAGAATTTCGCTCCAAAGTCCCAGACAAAAACCAAATAGCAGCCCAACACATAGCTCCCCAGCAACGGGCATCACTCCTAATACCGCGTGCGCACTGGGCAAGGAGGCGATGGCTGGGGCCAGCAGTGCCGCAACAACAATCACGAAGAGGGCCTTTGCCTGCCGAGGAATGACCTGCGAAGAGAAGAACGGGGCCACAGCGACGACTCCGCTTAAGCGGACCATCGCCAGCACCATGGCAGCAAGAAAATGCTCCCAGTCTTGACTTCCACGCGTAAATAGTTCTTCCATATCTCAGCTGATATAGCGATGAAGATCGCCCAGAAGTGCAACCGTATAAAAAACCAGCCGACGAAGGAACCACGGCAGTCCTGCCAGCAGCGCCACTGCCACAATCACAATTCGCGGAACTGTACTGAGGGTCTGGTCCTGAAGCGAAGTCAGTGTTTGAAACAGGCTGATACAAAAGCTGGTGATCGAAGCCAACACGAGCACCGGCGCACTGACAATCAGGGCCTCTTTCAACAAATGCCGCATAAGATCCACTACCTGGTCCGGTCCCATCAGAAACTCCTCAGCAAAGAACCGGCCAGCAGGTTCCATCCATCGACCATCACAAAGAGCAAAATCTTGAGCGGCGTGGAAACAACGACCGGCGGCAATTGAAACATTCCTATTGACGTAGTTATGGAAGCCACAACCAAGTCCACCAGCAAAAAAGGCAGGAACAATACGGCACCGATTACAAAACCAGCTTTGAGTTCAGAAAGCATGTAGGCGGGTACGATCACCCGCAGAGGCAAACTGTTCGGGTCCTTTGGGCGTTCGGCGAGCGCGGCGGAGGCAAACAAAGCCAGGTCCTTTTCGCGTGCATATTTCAGCATGAACTGCTTGGGAGGTTCTACCCCTCGCTGTATCGCTTCCATTCCGGAAATCTGTCCCTGACGGAAGGGCTCCACGGCCTGGTGATCAACTGCGTTCAACACGGGCTGCATCAGAAACCATGTCATCATCAGCCCCAGCCCCATCAATACTTGATTGCTTGGTGCCGTCTGTGTGCCGAGTGCTTGGCGCAGAAAATGAAACACCACCAGCAGCCGCACCATCGGCGTCATAGAAAGCAGGATCGCCGGCAATAAAGTCAGTAGTGTCAGCCCAAAGACAATCGTCCAGGGGACCCCATTATTGTTTGCCAGATGCTGGGGTTGGCCAGGCAAAGGAAGCAGCGATGGGAGCTTCACAAATAAAAGCAGAACCGTACTCATCGCGATCTGCTCCTCCTCTGCTCGTCCTCCGCCTTCACTTCTGTAATGGAATGAATCGTCTCTGCCCCAGCAGCTAGAAGAAACTTTCTTCCACCGCAATCAATCAGAAAAAGCATCTTTTTCGGACCAAGAGAAAGCCGCTCCTCGATTCGCAGGACCCCATTTTCCCCTGCCCTCTTCTGGATGAAAAACTGCGCCAGCAAAGCAAAGATTCGCCGCAGCGAAAGGCCCTTTCCTGCGAGTGGAGTTTCTTTTGTCGTCATAGCTTTCATGACTCCCACCACAGCTCAGGCCAGCCTCGTCACGCGAACGGCAAGCTTTTGGTCTACGACCTCAAATTCAGACCAGACCAGTTGCACATCTCCGCACCAAAGTGGAAGGTCTTCCGTGTGGGGCCACGCGGTTTCAACGATCTTCCCTTTTTCCAAAGACAGGAGGTTTTGTACGCGAAAAGATGGCACCGGCACCCGGAGGTCCAGTTGTAAAGGAAGTTTTCCGGCCAACTCCACCATTGCGCCTACACCCAGCGCTGTTTCACCCTCGACGGATGTAAGGGCAGCATGGACCTGGGCCTCCTCGGGGGCAGCCCCGGCAGCAGAGCTTGCATTTTCAGCAGATGTAGAGTCTGTTGTCATGCCGCTTGAATTTGCAAGCGGCTGACCGGAAACAGGACAGCAGGATTAGAAAAATTTTACTTGTAGCGCATCCTCACCGCCCCAACTGCCGAAGATGGGCCGCGCGCACGTCTTTTGCAGTAAATAAGGAGAAGAAAGGAGCATCCTGCGCCGCCTGCTCCACTGCGGAGCGGCCGCCTGCCTCTTCACGCTCAACCAGGCAGGCCACCGCAATCACTCTCAGCCCAGCCTCGCGTGCGGCTTCGATTGCCGTAATTGTGGAGGCGCCTGTCGTGCAAACATCATCTACGATCAGCACGGGGGCATCCTTTTGCAGGAACCCCTCAATCCTCCGTCCTGTGCCGTGCGTCTTTTCAGCTTTGCGCACCAGAAACCCATGAATCAGCGGTGATCCAGGATGTTGCTGCGCGTACCAGGCGCTGGCCGATGCTACATTCGAAACGATTGGATCGGCCCCTAGTGTCAGACCTCCTACGGCCGCCGGGTGCACCCTGCGCTCCTGCAGCAGCTCCAGCAGAGCCAGTCCCGTGAGCCTTCCGCCTTCTGCGTGGAGCGTAGTCAAACGGCAATCAATGTAATAGTCGCTCGTTCCGCCAGAAGAGAGTTTAAACTCACCCAATTTGAAAGAGAAACGGGCCAGCAGCTTCAGGAGTGCATCACGATATTCAGTCATCAAGAACGATTGTAGAGGCAGAATCCCGGAAGATAAAAAGCTGTTTGCATCCAGTGTGCTCACCCCACAAAGAAAAGACATGACGTTTTGGCCCGATTTCTTGACCCGGCACAAAACCGGACCTGTCTCCTAGGAAACAAAACAAAATGCAATTTTTGACATTCAGCAGAAATTTATTAAAGAATTCTGGAGGAATAAAGCGTTTTAGTTATCGCGATACTGCCATGCCTTACCGTCGACTCTATTTCTTCGCTTTGTTGTGCTCTGCCGCTTCTCTACCGGCCCAGAGCTACCCATTCCGGAATCCAGCACTGCCTGTAGAAGTCCGCATTTCTGATCTGCTCTCACGCATGACTCTCGATGAAAAAATCAGTGCGCTCAGTACAGACCCAAGCGTGCCGCGTCTCGGAGTAGTGGGAACAGAACACGTCGAAGGATTGCATGGTCTGGCACTGGGCGGTCCCGGCGGATGGGAAGGCCGCGGTAAGCCGGTCATCCCAACTACGCAGTTTCCTCAGGCGCGCGGACTGGGCCAGACCTGGGACCCCGACCTCATCGAAAAGGCAGCCGCTGTTGAAGCTTACGAGACCCGCTATGCTGCTGGCAGGTACCATCGTGGTGGATTGTTACAAGACTAGGATCTAGAAACTGCCAGGCATTCGTCTGGATGGAGTTTTATCCGTTTGCATCCTGTAATGGGAAAGCTTTGCTGAACTTTCCCCATAAGAGCGCGCGTACTTCATCAACCTTGAAAAACCGATAGGAAACCACAAATGTAACGAGAAACCCGGCTACTGCAATCAATCCCTGCAGCGGATACGTGAATTGGGCAATATGATAGGCCGGCCAGAAGAAAACAGCGCATCCGGCCAGCATAATGCCGAAAAGGTGATAAACCGGCGCCCGATCCAGTTGCGCTTGCCTGCCAAATAGCCTTGCATTCAGATGCAGTAAATAGAGCAATTGCACGGTTTCAAACAGCAGCCAGGTTATCGTAAACCCGTCCAGCTGTATCCAGCGAATCATGGGAACCGCAATCAGAAGCATGGTTGAGTATGCTGTAATTGCCAGATAGGAGATTTCCTTTACATGGTTGGTGGAAAACTGGAATTGATATTTGTGTTCTTTGATGCTCTGAATGGAAACCGTAAGTCCTAACAGCATACAAAAGAGCGGCTGGTAAAGGGCCCCCTTATGAAGCCATATTTGGAGTAATAGCGGGGTCGCTAACCATGACCCGAGTGTCAGAGGAGGTATCAACAGCAGAATGATGCGTTCAGAAAACTCATATAGCTTTTGCAGCTTCTGCCAGTTTCTCTGACCAAAATTGATGGTGATTTCCGGCCCAATTGAGTATGTCAGCAAATTGAGGACCCTTCTGCTCATGGAATAAATGGTCCTAGTGACACTGAAAACGACTACGGCAGCCGGACCCAGCAATCTCTGCATCAGAATTGCTGGTAGTTGGTATACCAGTACATTTGAGGAATACAGCAATGTGTATTGCCCGCAGGGCCTCAGGGTGCTCCCCAGGGACCCCTTTTTCCAATAGCGCAGCGTTGGGCGCAAATCGGGAGCGAGACGGCTGAAATCGACAATCAACCAGAGAGCACCCAGTAATGTGATGGCCAGTTGCGCTCCCGCAATGGCTGGGAAAGAGGCATGCTTCATCACCAGCGGGACTTGCAGCAGTAACACCAGAAACTGGAAAAGATTTCCGAAATTCTGCCCGCGGTGCGGAATGCCAATCACCATATAGCTGTTGCCAAAAAAACTTAAGAACATATTGGCAACTACTTCACAACCTAAGATATAGACCGTCCATTGCGCCTCTCTCAGCGGCAGCGTCAGGCGTAGCCAACGATCCAAAGGCAGAAAGAAAACAATCAACAGTAACAAACTGAACAGCAGCATTGCCGTCAGCAAAATCCTTAATCCAGCCGACTGGACCTCCCTTGTCTCCTGCAGCTCACCACGGTTGTAGTGGATGGTCATCTGCATATTGGTGTAGGTTTGCAGACCATAATTAAAAGTAATCAGGTAAGAAATGGCCGCACTCAGGGCCAGCCACTGTCCATAAAGGCTTTCACCAAACGCATGCAGAAAGGCTGGCGGCAGCAGAAGCTGTGTGAGGACCGTAATGATCTGTCCCAAATTATTGGCTGCAAACAGCTTTCCGATGCGGCGTAAACTCATGGGATCCTAAAAGGCAGAGAAGGCGGTGATCCTGCCGGCAGGAAGAAGCTGTTGCCTACATCTTGTAGCGGCCAAGGTCTTCATCATTCAGGTTTTCCAGCCAACGTCGCAGTTCTTCCTGCGTTGCCTGATCGGCAGGATTGGGAATGACCTTCGCCACACGCAGTACTTCTTCATTCACATAGATGGGGCAGTCGGCGCGCAGTGCTAATGCAATTGCGTCCGAAGGGCGGCAATCAATCGTTACCGTCTCTCCATCTTGTTCGAGCCAGAGCACGGCATAAAAGGTGTCATCTTTAAGTTCCGTGACTACTACACGCTGTAGGGTCGCATTCAGCCCCTGCATGACATTCTTCAGCAGATCGTGGGTCATGGGGCGCGGCGTGGTTGCCTTCTCTACCTCCAGGGCAATGGCATTGGCTTCATACAGACCCACCCAGATGGGAAGCACAGTATCTCCCTGAACATCCTTCAAAATCACAATGGGAGCGTTCGTCGAGGGATCCACCATCAGGCCACGGATTTTCATCTCAATTTCCATCTGGCACCCCCCTTTACGCTACTGCTTCTCCCAGCAAACTATTCGGAAAACTTTTTGTCACTTTTACCTGCACATAGCTGCCGGCCGCAGGAAGGATCGGTTGGCTGGATGTAAAGTTCAACGTTTTGTTCTGTGACGTACGCCCGATTACCTGTCCCCGGGTCTGGTTATAACCTTCAACCATCACTTCAAGAACATGTCCTATATGTTTGCTATAGTTTACGCGTTGTATCTCGCGCTGACGGTCGAGCAAAATCTGCAATCGCTGTGATTTCACCTCGTCCGGAATTGAGTCTGGCATCGAAAGCGCCGGAGTATTGGGACGCGGAGAGTACTTGAACGCAAACACACCGTCATACTGCACTTCATGCAAAAGAGTAATCGTCTGCTCAAAGTCTTCCGGGGTCTCTCCGGGAAAGCCGACAATGATGTCTGTCGTCATGCTGATCTGGCGCTTTGCCGCCTTGATCCATGAGATGCGCTCCAGATACCATTCGCGCGTGTATTCTCGCTGCATCAGCTTCAGCACATGGGATGACCCGCTTTGGACCGGAAGATGTACGTGGTCGCAAAGGGTTGGAACGGCATCCATTGCCTCGACAATGTCTCGCGTAAAATCGCGCGGATGCGAAGTCGTAAACCGCACGCGCCGGATGCCTGGGACCTCGCCCACGGCCGCCAGCAGCTCCGCAAAAGACTTCTTTCCTTCCGGATCGCGATAAGAGTTTACATTCTGTCCAAGTAACTGGATCTCGGTATAACCTGCATCCGCCATGCGGCGCGCCTCGGCCAGGACAGAGCTTGAAGTCCGGCTCCGCTCTTTGCCGCGCGTAAATGGGACCACGCAGTACGCACAAAATTTGTCACAACCTTCAATAATCGTGATATAGCCCCGATGGGGGTTGGACCGGACCGTGAACTCGGTTTCAAATGTCTCCTCTGTCTGGCGATCGTCCAGCCCGGTGATGCGCCGGTCACCAAGCTCCAGGCGTACCAGCATTTCCGGCAATTTGCGATAGGAAGCCGACCCGGCCACCAGCGAAACATGCGGAGCACGCTCAAAGATATGCTCGCCCTCCTGCTGCGCTACGCACCCCAGCACGCCAAAGCGCTTTCCCTGGTCGGTAAGTTTCTTGAAGTCGTTGAGGCGATGAAAAACCTTCTGCTCCGCCTTATCGCGAATCGAACAGGTGTTATAGAGGATCAGGTCCGCATCCTCTTCCGTTTCCACCTGCCGGTATCCCTGCTGCACCAGGGTGCCAATGACCTTTTCCGAGTCATGCACATTCATCTGGCAGCCAAAGGTTTCCAGGTAGAAGGTTTTGGAGCGCGCAGGCACTTCTTTTTCCTGCAGGGCATCCACGATTTGAGGTTCCGCCATCATTCACTCTGATTATATCGCCGGCCTTCGTCTACAGCCTGAATCGGGCCACGAACATGATGGATACCGAAACAGGCCCTTCCTTGCCCAGCTAGCTTTTCCTATGTCATTGTCATGATTGTCCGGAAAGAACGCACGGAATGAAATTCCTAAAGTTACTGCCTCTAGCACATAGCTCCCTGAACGATTGCTTCGGCTGCGGCATGGGAAACAAAGCCGGTCTACGTCTGCGCTTTCAGGTAGATGAACAGCAGCAGATTGTCTGCTTTGTACGTCTGGCCCGCCGTTTTGCCGGCCCTCCCGGACACGCGCACGGCGGCATCATCGCCACACTCCTCGACGAAGCCATGAGCAAGGCCAACCGCATTCATGGAACCATTGCCATGACGCGCCAGATGGAAGTCGAATATTTTCGCCCCGTTCCGCTGAAGCAGCCACTCACATTGACGGCAAGGCGCACCTCATGCCAAGGGCGCAGAAACTTCTGTGAAGCGGAAATTCACGATGCGTCGGGTATGCTCCTTGCCCGGGGAAAAGCTCTGTTTGTCACAGTGGACCGCAGCAAGCTTACCCCATCTCGGGCATAAACTGTGCTCTCTTAAAGCTGCTAAACTAATAGGTTCAGAACAACTTTTCGTCGCGTGCCAGAGATCTGCGCCGCTACATGAGGGACCACATGACACAACATACAAATCATGGAACTTCCAGCACCACTCTTCGCCTAAAAGTCGGCCTGGCCGAAATGCTCAAAGGCGGCGTCATCATGGACGTCATGAACGTCGAGCAGGCACGCATCGCTGAGGAAGCTGGCGCTGTTTCCGTTATGGCTTTGGAACGTGTCCCCGCCATGATTCGCGCAGAGGGCGGCGTGGCCCGCATGGCGAATCCAAAACTCATCAAGGAGATCATGAGCGCCGTCTCCATTCCCGTGATGGCAAAGGCCCGCATTGGTCACTTTGCGGAAGCCCAGGTATTGCAGGAAATCGGCGTAGACTTCATTGACGAGTCCGAGGTCCTGACCCCGGCTGATGAGGAACATCATATCGACAAGCACGCCTTCACCACACCGTTTGTGTGCGGCGCACGCGACCTCGGCGAGGCCCTTCGCCGCATCGCAGAAGGCGCAGCCATGATCCGCACCAAAGGCGAAGCCGGCACGGGGGACGTCGTCCACGCCGTCAAACACATGCGGACCCTTATGAAGGAAATCCGCAGCCTGACGGTTTTGGGCGAAGACGAACTGTATGCTGCCGCTAAAGAGCTTCGCGCGCCCTACGAACTGGTCCGCATGGTGGCGAAGAACGGCAAACTGCCCGTCCCCAATTTCTCTGCCGGAGGCATTGCCACTCCAGCGGACGCGGCCCTGATGATGCAGCTCGGTGCCGAATCGGTCTTCGTTGGCTCAGGAATCTTTATGAAGGAGCGCGCTACTCCGCTCGACGTGGAACACAACCCGGAAGAGCGCGCCGAGGCCGTCTCTCGCGCCCGTGCCATTGTCATCGCCACCACGCACTACAACGACCCCAAGATCGTAGCCGAGGCCTCAGAACAAGTCACGGGCACGATGAAAGGCCTGGCGGTGACTGCTCTCGAACAGGAACAGCTGCTGCAAACCCGCGGCTGGTGAACCCGCCGTTCAGGCAAGCGCTGAAGCAAAACAAACGAACTCCTTAGGAACAAGGGGAGGGTGTACTCTGGACATCGCTAGACAAAAAGCACCTCTCATCGGCGTTCTCGCCATTCAGGGCGATTACGACGCCCATGGCCAGGCGCTACGCGACGTTGGCGCAGATGCGGTCTTCATCCGCAAGCCAGCAGAACTCGCCAACATCGACGGCCTCATTATCCCTGGCGGCGAGTCCACAACATTCCTCAAGTTTCTTGCCCGGGACGGCTTCCTCGACACACTCCAGTCCTTCGTGGGCCACAAACCCACCTTCGGCACGTGCGCCGGCTGTATCCTGTTGGCCGGAGAGGTCCGCAACCCTGCGCAGGAGAGCCTTGGCGTCTTAGATGCTACTGTCGAGCGCAATGCCTATGGTCGCCAGATTGACAGCTCCATCCAGACACTGGAAACCAAGCTCCCCGGAGGACCCCTGGAAATGGTCTTTATCCGCGCGCCGCGCATCCTTAAGACGGGTCCGGACGTCGAAGTGCTTGCTGCGCGTGATGGCTTTCCAGTCCTCATCCGACAGGGACATCTTCTGGCGGCCACGTTTCACCCGGAGCTCTCTTCTGACCGACGGGTCCATCAGTTATTTCTGAATTTGGTACGCGAGCAGCAAATTCGGCCCGTCTGAGTGAAAATCAAAATATGTGTGCGGCCGCAGGTTTTCTCGTAATGAGTTACAGCGGCAGCCGTATCTGGTGGATGCCTCCTGATGGCTCTCTACATGGCCCTGTCGCCGACCACCTGATGTGGTTGAACCTGGTGGGGTTAGGATTGCTGTTTCTACTGTCACAGGTCCTGCTCGCCTACAGCTTGTTTCGCCGGAACCAACAAAACTTTTGTTCTCCAGAGCGGGAGAAAACGGAGTTGAAGGACCTGCATTTCTTCTCCCGTGCAAAAATACTTTTCTGGAAATACGAACTCTTCCCGCTCATCGCGCTCACCATCCTCTACACCGGGTTGGCCATTGCTGCCCAGCGTCTCTGGGCCGCCAACCGCTTTCAGGGAGCATCCCCACAGGCCCTTCAGGTTGAAGTCACCGGTGTGCAGTTCCAGTGGTATTTTCGCTATCCCGGGCAGGATGCGGCCTTTGGCGCCACACGTCCTGATCTGGTCAACGCACCTGCGGGAAACCCGCTCGGCCTTGATCCCACCGATCCGCAGGGCAAAGACGACATCGTCTCCAGCACCCTCGTCCTGCCTGCTGGAAGAGAAGTTGACCTCGGCATCCGCTCATTTGACGTCATTCACGGGTTTTTCATCCCCGGCATGCGCGTCAAACAGAACGCCGTCCCCGGCATGGAGATGCACATTCATTTCACCCCCACCGTTCCGGGAGATTACCCCATTCTCTGCTCCCAGGTCTGCGGACTGGGCCACGCCCGCATGCAGGCGCATCTCCGCGTGGTTCCAGAAAGAGAATATGAAAAATGGCTCGCTGCCCATCTACCAAAGGAGTCACGCTGATGGAGCGCTATCGCCCCCTCTCCGCTGGCCACCACAGTATCGGGATGAACTACCTCCTGCTCGCCCTTTGCGCGGTAAGTATGGGCACCGTGCTCTCTGTTTTCATGCGGGTCCACATCATTGCGCCGGAACTGAAGCTGCCTCTCTTCGGCGTTGTTCCGCCAGAGGGCTATCTTGCGCTGGTGACCATGCACGGCACACTGATGGTCTTCTTCGTACTCACCTCGGCCCCGGTCAACGGATTCGCCAGCCTCATTCTCCCTGCGCAGATTGGCGCCCGCAGCATGGCTTTGCCCGGACTGAATGCGCTGTCTTTCTGGCTCACGGCACTTTCACTCGTTGTATTGCTCGCTGCCTTCTTGGTTCCCGGCGGCGCACCCATCTCCGGATGGACCAGCTACCCCCCTCTCAGCGGAATCGCCGCCGCAGGCCCCGGTCAGGCCACTGGAATGGACCTCTGGCTCCTCAGCATCGGCATCTTCTGCGTTGCATCCGTACTGAACGCCATCTGCCTGCTTACCACCATCATCACCAAACGCTGCGCAGGGATGACGTTGATGCGGCTGCCGCTCACCGCATGGTCATGGCTCGTAACTGCGGTGCTGATGCTCTTCGCCTTCAGCATTCTTCTTGTCGCCGTCGTGCTCCTGCTCAGCGACCGCCACTTCGCCACTGGCTTCTTCATTCCTAAAGGCGAAGTTGTTAACGGAATGCTATACGACCGTATGCACCCGCATCCGGGCGGCTCCCCGATGCTCTGGCTGCATCTCTTCTGGTTCTTCGGCCACCCTGAGGTCTACATTGCCATCCTGCCAGCGATGGGGACCACGACTTCCCTTCTGGCAAATTTTCTACGCCGTCCGCCCATAAGCTATCGGTTCATGGTTGGGACCACCCTCGCCATCGGCGCGCTTGGCCTCATGGTCTGGGGACATCACATGTTCGTCAGCGGCATGAATCCCTATGCTGGGACTGCCTTCGGGCTTATCACGATGGCCATTGCCGTCCCCAGCTCCGGAAAAGTCCTGGGCTGGCTGGCCATGTTGCTTCGGGGACGCTCAACCCGTATCCATCCCCTGCCCACACCGATGCTCTTCACCCTGGGTTTTCTCTCCTTCTTTATTGCCGGAGGACTGACCGGTCCTATCCTGGCCCAGCCTATCCTGGATGCATATCTGCACAACACTTACTTCGTCGTCGCGCATTTTCATCTCATTATGGCCATGGCCGGGGTCTTCGCCCTGTTCGCGGCCGTGTACTACTGGTTTCCTCTGATGACAGGCCGCCTGATGAACGAGGGCCTTGGAAAATGGCACTTCTGGCTCTCGCTCTTTGGTGCCTACGGCACATTCTTCCCCATGCACTTTGCCGGACTCGCCGGAATGCCCCGTCACTTTGCCCAGCTCACGGGAAGTACCTCCTCTCTGGCAGCGCTCGTGCCGCTTCAGACTGGAATCACACACTCGGCACTTTTTCTCGCCAGCGCGCAGCTTCTCTTCCTGATCAACCTGGCCTGGAGCGCACGCCGCGGTTCCCTCGCTTCTGTAAACCCCTGGCAGGCAACCACCCTTGAATGGACCGCTTTCGGCTCAAGCCCTTGCCGGGTCAGTCACGCACCCTACGAATACCGTTTTGATGGAAATGCATGGAAACCTGTGATGCAATGCTCCATCGCTCAAAAACAGGAGTAAGCTGATTGGCAGAGGGATTTGCGCCATGCCCGCCACCTTCACCCGTTCCACTACGGATATCGATCGGAAAGACACTGGAATCGGGGGGAAACCACCCGTAGACCGCAGGCCGACCGGTGGCGGAGGGGGCGATGATAACTGGGATCATCACCCACAAGGGCGGCGCGGCCCACGTGAGTTACTCTCCCGCTATCGTCTTGGCCTTTTCTTCGCGCTTGCAGGCGACTTGGTTTTCTTTATCACACTGGTCAGCGCATTCTTCGTCCGTCAAACTGCGGGACACTTCGATGCCCGCGACAACTATGTTTCTGACTGGCACCCACTTGCGATTCCTCCCATCCTCTGGATCAATACCGCTGTCCTGCTTCTCAGCAGTCTGACAATGGAGATGGCCCGGCGCCATCTCTTTCATGAAATAGACATTATGGAGGAGTGGCTCGGCCTCGGTCGCCCTGCGGTTCGTCGCGCAGCTCCCTGGCTCATCAGCACAGCCATTTTGGGCGGCCTTTTTCTGGCCGGTCAATGGATGGCATGGCAGCAGCTGGCCTCACAGGGACAATTTTTTGCTACCAGCCAGAACAGCCACTTCTTCTACCTGGTCACCGCAACGCATGGCCTTCACTTGGCGCTGGGAATTCTGGCCCTGGCCATTGCTCTTTGCTCTCTGTTTTTCCTGCGCAAGGTGGAAATGCGCCAGATTGCTGTAGACTGCACCGCTTGGTACTGGCATACCATGGGAATTTTCTGGATCTTTATCTTTGTGCTGCTCGCTTGTTTTCAGTAAACGAGGGCCTCCCTGACAGCGAATCCAGATTTCGTTCGTGTCCAAACGCTTGTCTGAATCTTCAAAATAAAATCCGTTCTAACGCTTATTTTTTGTGGGAATTTTATCCTCCCGCTTGACATTGTTCTTCCAAGCAAGCAAACTGCCCTCAATAGGTAATATCACCGGACTCCCCAACTTGCGTGATTTCGGCTCGTGGGGGTAAATACGCGGATGTCCAGGCACCATGGCAGGGAAGACCATTTGACAGGATCGAAGGCAAGCCGGATCACTTATACACTCGAATCCTCGCTGGACAGCGTGAACCGGGTGGAACAAACCGCCGAACAGATGGCGAAAAAGGCAGGGATGGAGGAAGATGAGGTCTTCCGGGTTGCCATGGCCGTCCGCGAGGCAGCAGTCAACGCTGTCCTCCATGGAAATTCCTACGATCCCGAAAAGAGAATTACTGCATCTTTTGAAAATACAGGAGACTCTTTGGTCATCCGTATTGCCGACCAGGGAAAAGGATTGGACCCCAGCACGCTCCCTGACCCCCTGGCACCAGAAAATCTCCTGCGCGGGTCGGGACGCGGAATCTTTCTTATCCGTTCTTTCATGGATGAGGTACACTTCAAACAATTGCATCCAGGAACCGAGCTGACGCTCATCAAACATCTGGGGCCCGCCCATACCGGCAGTTAGTCTTAAGGAGGAATTTTACGTGAGCATGAAGTTGAGCACCCGTCAGGTTGACGGTGTAACCATTCTTGATCTCAGTGGCCGTATTACCCTTGGCGAAGGCAGTGTCCAGTTGCGTGACGCCATTCGTGATTTGCTGGGTAAAGGCCAGAAAAAGATCCTGTTGAATCTGGCCGACGTGAACTATATTGACAGTTCGGGGATCGGCGAATTGGTAAGCGCCTACACCACTGTCCGGAATCAGGGGGGTGAGCTGAAGCTCCTGAATCTGACCAAGAAAGTCCACGACTTGCTGCAAATTACCAAGCTGTATACCGTCTTTGATATCAAAGACGATGAGGCAAGCGCCATCGCATCTTATTCTCGCGCATAAGGTCTGTTCTTTCTCATAAGGCTGCGCAGATGCGCAGCCTGTGCTTTTTTGCGGATTAGATTACGTCCGGCGGGGACGCTTCCGGCAATGAACCAGAAAGATCCTGAGGAAATACTGTCTGGACATCCGTTCTGTCTTTCTCAGGAGGTTCCAACAGGTCTCCCAGCCTTGCATAGCGGGACCCATAGAAGAACACCGCATAGGACTCCTTCAAGACTCCTACCGTGCCGTATATCGAGACCATCGCCATCAGATACAGTGCAATCAAAACTACAGCCAGGACTGCTACGATAAGAACAAAGCCAAACTGCATCACCACCCCACCATGCCACATCGTGCGATAAAGGAGCAGGCTGACCAGACCGCATCCTGCCCCGGCCACCAGAAGCACAATGCCTACCAGAGTAAGCAATACCCAGCTTATGCCAATCGACAGAACGAAGCGCACCAGCAGATATCCCAAAAACATGGCTGGGCCTTCCTGCAGCAGCAGGAAAAATCTGCGAAACGCTCCTCCAATCGGGGCGTCTTCGAGGGCCATCGGCGGCAGCACAAAATCCTGCAGGACGGTGTCCACAATCATCCAGCAGAGTGCAAGCAAAAAAAGGACTACCAAAACTGGAAGCATCGCGGCCAACAATGGCAGAGGGTTGGGATTGGAACCCTGCAGCGCCTCGGCCCTCATGGCCCGTAGCATTTTCAGAAAAAACGGGCCGGTTGAAATGGCAGCGACAAGGAAAAAAGCCAGAGAAGCAAGCAGCATCACCCCAACATACCGCCACGCCTGCGACCCATATTTGATCCAGGACCGGCGGATGCTACCCTGCTTGTAAACAATCAGGTCAAACAGCGTAAAGCGTAAACGGCAGAAAAGATAGACCACTGCGGCCCAGAAAAAGAGGCCCAGCAGGAGCAGGACCGCAAGGAGGACAACGCCAGTAACCGTACTCATACCTGGCTGCCACGCTGCGTTAAAACCGCTCCTGAGCGGGTGTCTTGCAGCCATACTGCCAGCGACAACCTGCACAGCCTGCAATGGATACGAGACCATAACGGAATAAAATGCGGGCTGCGTTAAAGCCGCGACAACGGCAATTTTGAGAAAAAAACCAAGGTGGAACGGGCTTGCCATTACTTCGCGGGTGCGCCGGAATGCCGGGCCAACCGCTTCTGTAGGAGAAAGTATCTTCATTTTGTTGATGAGAGTACGGCATTCGCGTCTACAGCGCAATCAGGAATTCTTCGTTTCCCGCCTCTTCAGGAAGAAGCACGGCATTTTGGCAAAGAAAAATTTGTGAAAGATTTACATAGGCTTAGCCTTCTTTTTCCTGTACCTCTTGACAATTGTCTTCGCCAGCCATTACATTGCGGCGGAAAATTGGAAACGATTCCAGACCTGCAAAAGGCAAAAGGGTAGCGTTTCCATGTTGGCCGAAAGATGGCCGGATTTTATTTTCCACGAGGAGGACCACGATGCCTGTCCGCTGGCGGACTCGCCTGACGCTGCTTGCCCTCGCATTCTTTGGATTGACTCCAATGATGCTGGCGCAGTCTGATTCATCATCCATTTCCGGAACAATCACCGATTCAGCAGGGGCCGTTGTTCCGCATGCAACCATCACGATAAGGAACGAAGCCACATCAGAGTCCCGGACCGCGATATCCAATGATGCTGGTTTTTACACAGCTTCTAACTTGCCACCGGGGAACTATACCATCCACATCGAGGCCCAGGGTTTTCAAACCTTCGTTCAGGAACATACCCATCTCGACCCCAGCATTGGGCTTCGCGTGGATGCGGCCCTGAAGATTGGCAGTTCCTCTACCACGGTCAATGTGGTTGCAAATGCGAATGTGGTCCAGACAGAAACTGCTGCGGTAGGCCAGCTAGTCACCAGACAACAGGTGCAGGCCATCCAACTCAACGGACGCAACCCGATCTATCTGGCACAACTTGAGCCTGGTGTACGCCGTGGCAACTCAATTTCAGCTTTTGGTTTTGGATTGGACAACCCATTCAATATCAATGGCTCAAATTATCGTGAGAACGGTCAGATATGGGACGGAGCGCCCATGGTACGCAGTCGCGGCAATGGGACCAGTGTCGGCGTAGCTGATGTGGATTCCACGTCAGAAATGCAGATTCTCACCGCCGCATATCCCGCTGAATACGGCCGGGCGTCCGGAGGGCTCATCCGCATTGTTCCGCGAAGCGGTACCAGCGAGTTTCATGGTTCACTTTTTGAATATCTGCGCAACTCGTTTTTTAATGCAAATACCTGGGTCCGCAAGCTTCCCTCGAACCCGGAGAACATCCGCAACCACCCCTCCGCTTTTCGTTTCAATCAGTTCGGTTGGAACTTTAGCGGGCCCGTTTACATTCCTGGACTTCATTTCAATGAGGGCCGTAGAAAACTTTTCTTTTTGGCTGGTCAGGAGTATTTGCGATATCGCCATGACGACACCGTCACTCGTAAAGTACCGACGCTACTGATGCGACAGGGCGATTTCAGCGAACTCCTGAATCCCAGTAATATTTTTTATGGAAAATCCATTCAGCTTGTTGACCCGAATACAGGCGCGAATTATCCAAACAACCTCATTCCTGCAAATGAACGGAGCAGCAACGGCCTGGGCCTTCTGAATGCTTATCCGGCACCCAATGTGAGCAATCCTAGCTATAACTGGATTGACGCTGCCATTTATCCTGAAGATCAGCGCAAAGACACGCTGGTTGTAGATTATGTTCCTGCCGACAACCATCACCTGCGGTTTTCGCTACTGAACTATAACTATGACAGCGTTTCTCCTCACTATGGCAACTTTAATCGCACACCGCAGGTCTGGCACCGGCCAAACCAGGTTGCCGTCGTCCACTACACATGGACAATAAACCCCTCCACAGTGAATGATGCGTATGTTTCCGGCAGTGCAGACCACGTGCGGATCGGCTATGACCTTTCCAAGGGACTGTACGATCGCACAAAGTACGGCATCAATTACCCCTATCTCTTCCCAGCAGCAGACAAGGAAATTCCAAACAAAATTCCTACCATTAACATTGCAAACTTCGATACGCTCGACGGCGGCCCTTATCCGTCCCATTCAGGCGGGGTGGTCTGGGACTTCGGAGACAGTCTGACGAAGGTCATTGGCAAACATACGTGGAAGTTTGGGTTTCTTTATGAACGTGAAAGCCAGAATGACTTTGACCAGATTAACGTCAGCTCAACTACGCCCGGAGCGACCAACAACCAAAATGGTCTGTTCCGTTTTACGGATACGCATGGTGGCGCTCCCACCTCAAAGGCTGCGGTCGCCAACGCTGCCCTTGGCTTGTTTGATACTTATGGCGAAATCGGTATTCGTTCTTACACAATTTATCTGAGCAATATGTACGAGTATTTTGCTCAGGACACTTGGCGCGCCACGCCCAATCTGGTGATTGAATACGGTGTCCGGCATAGCATCATGCTTCCTTACTATGCGAAGTGGGGAAACCAGACATTCTTTTCCCCGGCCGTTTACGACCCGGCTACAGCACCCACAGTCAATCCCACAACCGGTTTTGTTTCCGGATCAAATCTGATGGATGGCATTGTGATTCCGGGGAGCGGATTTCCTGACTCGGCCAAGGGCCACGTTCCAGACAACATTTTGAATAACAGCTATTACAAAACACTCTTCCACGGATTTGACCGGGGCTATAACCCCGTCGTCTGGACCAACATCCAGCCGCGCGTTGGTATCACCTATTCTTTGGATCCAAGAACGGTACTCCGTGCAGGCGGCGGCCGCTACTTTGATCGCCTGGGCGTAAGCGATACCGTGCACCTCGGCGGCAATCCACCGTTCCAGCCCTCTGGTACCGTCAGCTTTGGTTCCGTAGACAATCCCGGCGGCATTGGAACCAATAACTATCCCATCAATATGACTTCCTACGCCTATCACTTCCCCTCTCCGGAAGCATGGTCGTGGACCCTCACAGCAGAGCATGAATTTTCTGAAGTCGGTGTCTTCACGCTTGGATACGTAGGACGGCGCGGTCTTCACCTTCAGCACCTGGAAAACATCAACCAGCTGCTGCCCGGGACTCTCATCAGAACTCCAGTCAGCAAGCCGGATGTCCTTCGTACCTATCAGGGGTATTCGGTCATCCAGCAGCAGACCAATGATGGCAAATCCATCTATCACGCTTTGCAGGCGGACCTGCGGCGGCGCGTGACCCACGGCCTCATGTTTGGCATCGCTTATACCTGGTCGAAAAGTATGGATTCCACATCCGACGCGGGGAACAATATTCCCAACTACTACGATCCAATGGAATTCTGGGGACCCAGCGATTATGACACCCGGAACATCGTTGTCATCAATTATGTTTGGAACATCCCGTTTGCCAACAGCTCTTCTAGCTGGGCCATCCGAAATGTGTTTGGAAGGTGGCAGATTTCCGGAACATCGCAGTTCCAAAGCGGATCTCCCTTATCGGTATCCACGGGAGACGATTTTGCTGGCGTCGGTCCGGGCTCTGGCAATCAGCTTTGGGTAAGAACGGGCCCGGTACAGATGCTAAAACAGAGTTCCCCGAATAATTCCAGAAATGCTTATTGGTTCAACAAGCAGATCTTCCAAAAACCCGCGGCGGGCACGTTTGCTCCCCGTGAGACCCGCAACCAGATCTACGGCCCCGGTTTCCAGAGCTGGAATATAGCCATGCAGAAAGCATTCCCTGTAATTCCTTCTCATGAAAATAATCAGCTCATCTTCCGGGCGGAAGCATTTAACTTCACGAACCATCCCAACCTAAGCAATCCAGACACAAATCCGACCAGCAGTACCTTTGGAAAGGTGACGACAAAAGGCAGCACATATGCCTCCGATCGTCAGTTGCAGTTCAGTCTGCGTTATCAGTTCTGAAGTTATTCTCTTCGCAGGACTATGGGCGATACTCTCAAGGTATCGCCCAGACTTTGAGTACTGTAAAAGTCACAAAATCCCCCATCTCATTCCCGTGTAAACTCATGATTGATGGACTTAAAAGGTTGCGGCACCGCACTGGTGACTCCGTTTCGCGCCGATGGCGCCATTGACGAACCGGCACTGCGAGCACTTGCCGCCTGGCAAATCGAAAGCGGAATCAACTGGCTGGTGGCCTGTGGAACAACGGCAGAGACTCCCACGCTTGATGAAGGCGAATGGCTGCGGGTCATTCATATTGTGACGGATGCGGCGGCGGGCCGTGTTCCCGTCTGGGCAGGATGCACACACAACGCAACCCGGGAGGCTGTGCGCAAAGCACAGGCAGCAGCACAGATCCCTGGCGTCTCTGCAATTCTGGTGGCAAACCCTTATTACAACAAACCTGGCCAGGAGGGTCAGTATCAGCACTTCAAGGCCATCGCAGATGCCGTGTCCCTCCCCGTCATTCTCTACAACATTCCCGGACGCACCGGCACCAACCTCGAACCGGCCACTGTTCTGCGTCTGATTGAAAATGCTCCGAACATTGTGGGCATCAAAGAATCCAGTGGCAATCTGCCTCAGATCACTGAACTGCTTACGCAAACGCCGCAGCACTTTCACGTATATGCCGGAGACGATAACATGGCCCTCGGTGTCATCGCAGTCGGCGGGGCCGGCCTTGTTTCGGTTGCTTCTCATGAAATTCCTGGCGAAATGGCGCAGATGGTCCAGGCAGCGCTTCAAGGTGACTGGGACACAGCGCGCCGCATCAATCGCACCTACTATCGCCTGATGCAGGCCAATTTCTGGGAGACGAATCCTGCTCCGGTGAAGGCCATCCTTGCCATGATGGGCCGCATCGAGGAACATTGCCGGCTGCCTATTATTCCAGTCACACCTGCTACCCGATCTAGGCTGGAAAAGGTGGCCAGTGAAGCAGGTCTGCTGATCAAGGCCATCCCCTAGCATGCGCTTACCTGCCAGCCCGGTAGTTGTTTTCCTGCTGTTGCTGGGTCTTGTACCAGCCTCCAAGGGTGCTTCCGGCCCTTCTTCCTGCGCCGCAAGGATTCATTCGTTTAAAAACTCTGCTCCGCTTTCCTCTCTTCCTAAAGAGCAGCAGAAGAAAATACTCCGCGCGCTGGACGATGATATTGCGGAGTTGTCGGAAATTGATCTGGCCAGTACGGAGAGGAGCAAATCCGCCTACCGGCAATATGTTTCTGATCGACTGCAATTTCAGGCCGTCAAAAGTCCGGCGCTTCAAGGCCAGCTCCTGCTCATTAGCTATCAATCCAATACGATGTGCGGTGAAAATAACAATTGCCCCGTCTGGATTGTCCGTCTGGGGCCATCTGGGGCCACATCCATGGTGCCATGGCAAAAAGAACTCGGCACCAGTGCTGGAGGCGGCTGGGGTTTCGTCAGCCGTGTGCAAACGGGCACTTCTTTTCCTGAAATTATTCTGCTTACCCATTTTTCCTCAGCTCAGACCGGGCTGTCTTGTTACAGCGAATCTAAAAGGCAATATCTGCGCATCCCTTGTTCTGCGGAGTGTCTGCGCTGGCTTCAGTATGCTGACGAGTGGTAGGCGGCAAAATTGATAGACTCGGTTTTGTGATGCAGACCAACGATCTACAGAAAAGTATTGAAGAGTATTTTGCTGCTGGCGCTGCGGCTGTGGGCAATTCGGCGGCCATGGCGGCATTTCAACAACTGTGCGACTGCCTGGAAAACGGCACGCTGCGTTCTGCCGAACCGGACCCTGCTGCTCCTACAGGCTGGCGGGTCAATGCCTGGGTGAAGCGGGGCATCCTGCTGGGTTTCCGACTCGGAAAACTGGTTGCCTCTGGAGAAGACCTTTCGTTTGTCGACAAACACACGTATCCAGTGCGTAGATTCACTCCGGAAGACGGTATTCGCATCGTCCCCGGGGGGTCATCGGTCCGCTCCGGCGCATATCTGGCAAAATCCGTCGTTTGCATGCCTCCGATGTATATCAATGTGGGTGCCTATGTCGACGAAGGAGCCATGGTGGACTCTCATGCTCTGGTAGGAAGCTGCGCGCAGATCGGCAAACGCGTCCACTTGAGTGCTGCCGCACAAATTGGTGGCGTACTGGAGCCGGTAAACGCGAGCCCTGTGATTCTGGAAGACGATGTACTGATCGGGGGAAATTGCGGAGTCTATGAAGGCACGATCGTGCGCAGAGGAGCCGTGCTTGCCGCCGGAACAGTGCTGACCCGCGGCACCCCCGTCTATGACATCGTGAATGAAACGATCCTGCGGGCATCTGGCGAAACTCCACTGATCATTCCCGAAAATGCCGTAGTGGTACCGGGCGCGCGTGCGGTCACGAAAGGCAAAGGACGTGACTGGGGACTCAGCATCTACACTCCGGTAATCGTCAAATATCGTGACGAAAAGACAGAACTTAGCCTTATGCTGGAAGACCTGCTACGTTGACCCTCTGAACATCTTCTTACGGCGGGAAACATGAAGTTTATTCCCGCCGCAGGAGCCGCTTCAGCCTCGTCGGAAGAGCCACCCCCAGCATCATTGTCAGTGTGAGATAGCACAGCGCATAGACCACCAGAACCCCAGCAGCCAGAACCAACGTCCGCTGTGCGGAAAAAATCTGCTTGACGCCGTAAGCAATGGCCGCCGCCAACGCTGCAGCCATCCAGAGCTTTGCCAGCCGTACCCCGGAGAACGGGGCCGTTCCAATCCGGCGGTGCAAAGCATGCCGCAGCAGCATAAATTCCACCCAGCCTGCAATCCCGGCTGAAAATGTAAGCCCGGCCACGCCCCATAGGCGGTCGATTCCCAGCATCCGGGGCAGAGGAAGGGCGCAACAATAGCCCAGAGCAACCGTCAATGCTACGCGGATGAGCGCAAAATACAGCGGGGTCCTGGTATTACGCAAGGCGTAAAAGGCCGATGAATAGAGTCTTCCAGAAGTGGAGGCCAGTAGACCAACTGCCGAGCCGGCAAGCACCCTCCAGACGACGGTTACATCACTGCCGTGGAACCTTCCGGAACGGTAGATGATGGAGACAATCATGTCGCCCAGCGCCAGAAACGCAACGGCCGAAGGCACAACAAAAAAAGAAATATTCTGCAGTCCGGCGGCCAGACGCTTACGCAGCGCAGAAGCAACTTCCTCCTCGGTGCCCAGCTCGCTCGACATGGCTGGCAGTTCCGCCGCAGAAACTGCCATTCCAAAAAGGCTGACCGGCAGAAGACTGAGGGTCTGTGCATAGCTCAAAACGGCCACAGCGCCCTGAGGAAGAAAGCTGGCCAGCAGCGAGTCAACATAAGCGCTGATCTGTACCACGCCGCGGCTGAAAAACACCGGCGTAAAGCTCCGCGTCACAGCCCGTACCTGTTCAGAACCGAGCTGTAAATGCGCCCGGAGGGGCCATAAAAACCGCATCACCCTTGGGAGCTGGATCAAAAACTGCAATCCGCTGCCCACTACCGATCCAATGGCCGCAGTCACCGCCAGTCTGGATTCGGTCTGATTCCCACCCTTCCAGACAAGAACAGCGATGATGGCCAAATTCCACACCACCGGGGCCGCATAGGAGAGGAAGAATTTCCGGTGGCTGTTCAGGATCCCCAGGCACCAGGCAGAAAAAACCAGCAGGGCAGCCCCGGGAAAGAGCAACTGTACCAGCCGGATGGTCAATAGACGGGTTTCTCCATGAAATCCGGGAGCAATGGCATCAATCAGCCAGGGAGCGGCAAAGATTCCGGCCCCGACCAATACAGACGTCACCAGAAAAAGCAGGGCGAAGATGGCCTCAGCCAGCCGGGAAGCTTCCTCATGACGTCCCTCCGCACGCAGACGGGCATATACCGGGATGAACGATGCCGAGAGCACGCCTTCGCCGAAGAGGTTCTGCAGAAAATTGGGGATGCGGAAGGCGGCGCGAAAGGCATCTGCCGCAGCGGAAGTACCAAAATAATGCGCAAAGACGCGCTCCCGGACCAGACCAATCACGCGGCTGAATAGAATTCCTGAGGCAACAGCAACTGCCGCCGCTTTGGAAGAAGAAGTTTTACTGGGAGTTGTCGCAGTCAAATCATGATTATACGGGGCGAGCATCCCGAAGAGGGAAGGCCAAACAAATACATCCTTTGCCGAGATTCATTAAGATAGAACTGCCATGGAAAAATTAATTGCGGGATATAAGAAATTTCGTTCCGAAGTCTACCCTGAAAAGCAGGACCTGTTCCAGCAGCTGGCGCAATCGCAGAACCCTCAAGCGCTTTTTCTGACCTGCTCAGATTCGCGCATTGTCCCGGACCTGGTCTTGCAAACGGGCCCCGGAGACCTCTTCCACTGCCGCGACGTGGGCAACATTGTGCCTCCTTACGGAGAAATGCCGGGAGGTGTTTCCGCCACCATCGAGTATGCCGTCAGTGTGCTGAAAGTAAGGCACTTTATCATCTGTGGGCATTCCGACTGCGGGGCCATGAAAGGCCTGCTCAATCACCGCAGCCTCGACAGCCTGCCCAATGCCGCCTCGTGGCTGCGTTTTTCCCGGCCTGCTCTGGAGACCATAGAAAAAACGCTTGGTCCCGAGGCTTCGTACGACCAGCGCCTTCAGACATTGATCCGGGCAAATGTGGTCCGCCAGATGGAGCATGCCCGCACACATCCTTCGGTAGCTGCGGCCCTGGCCAGCGGACAACTTCTGCTCCACGGATGGACCTATGACATTCCCCATGGCATCGTTGAGGCGTTCCATCCTGAAAGCAGTCAATTTCTTTCTCTTGATCAGATGCCACTACCGGTCCACGCAAAGTAAGTGCGAGTGGGAATCCCGTCTTCCGCTTGTCCGGCAGAAAAGCAGAAGACGGGAAGATCCTCAGGAAAGCGCCCTTTTTGTGTCGTCCAAATACTTGCCTGCTTTCGTCTAAGATTGACAGAACGAATGATGCTTCTGCGTATCCGATCGGCCTGGAGAGTCGTGGCCAGCTCCCTTCTGTTGGGCGGAGCCATCTTGGTCCATGCAGATACCGTGGACACCGACCCCTTGAACCGCGACACCAAAGTCCGCGAGGCCTTTGACCGTTTCTACATCATGGATTACAACGGGGCCATCTCCCGCTTTGAAACCATTCAGGGCGAGCACCCCACGAGTCCTCTCACTACGGATTACCTGCTCTACGCGACCCTCTTTAAGGAGCTCTTCCGGCTTGACCTTCTGGACACAACTTTTTATGCCAACGATGGCTTCCTGACCGGACGCCACACGGTGGTGGAAGACCCGCAGGTGCGCGACCAGATTAAATCTTTGGCAGACAAAGCTGTGAGACAGGCAGACATCCAGCTTCAATCCAACCAGAACGACGTCAATGCCCTCTTTGCGCGAGGGTGGGCAAAGAGTCTGGAGGCAACCTACATTGCCATGGTGGAGCGCAGCTTCGGCCCGGCCCTGCATCTGGCCCTTTCGGCACGCAGTGACCACGTCCGTGTACTGCAGCTTGATCCGAATTATGTGGATGCAAAGCTGGTGGTAGGTGTGTACGAGTATGTTGTCGGCGCACTTCCCCTCCCTTTTAAGCTCCTCATTGGAATTGCGGGGATTCACGGCTCCAAGGCCACCGGCATGGAGATGCTGCGGGATGCAGCCGCCCGGGGGATCATTACCTCTGTGGAATCGCGCACATGCATGATGCTGTTTCTGCGCCGTGAGGCCAGATATGCCGAAGCAACCCAAATCGCCGAGTCGCTGGTTTCCCAGTATCCACGCGACTTTCTGTTTCGGCTTGAAGTCGCCAACCTGCAAAAGGATGCCGGCCTTGGTCCTGTGGCCATTGCCAGCTATCGCCAAGTTGTCGATCTGGCAAAGAAGCCTGGCTATTTCCCTGCTACGCATCTGGAGCTTGTTTATTTCGGCCTGGGCGACAGCCTGCGGGGACAAAAAATGTATGCCGACGCGGTTGAGGCCTACCGTGAGGGCGCCTTCCAGCCCACAACCAGTCCTGAGCTAAAGCGCCGCTGCCTGCTCGCCGCAGGGGAGGTCTACGACCTGATGCGCGACCATGCCAGGGCCAAGGAGCAATATCAGGCCGTAATCGACATGGGTGCTGATACCGTCCAGGGCCAGCAGGCGCAGAAATTTATGAAAACCTCCTATACCGGCAAGTAGCCACGCATACCAGTATCTGAAGGAATACAATCATGTGCAGCGCCACCCGGGAACAGACGATTCGGTTTTTGCGTACTTTCCTGGGAAAAGATTTTTTACGTACTTTCTCCGGCATCAATATAGGAGGGCATCGTGGCAATTTACTGTAGTCATTGCGGAAAGTCTCTGGGAGAGGATGCACGTTTCTGTTCCGGATGCGGAAAACCTCTTTATGCGCCGGCTGCTCCTTTCGCGCAGACAAGATTATATCGGCCACGCACAGGGCGCATGGTTGCAGGGGTCTGCGCAGGCCTGGCAGTTCACTACAAATGGGACGTGGTATGGGTGCGCGTGATTACAGTACTTGCGACGATTTTTTCAAGCGGCGCGGGACTTATCGCATATATTGTCTTCTGGGTGGTGATGCCAGAAGAACACTTGGCGCTCCCTCCCTCTCAAGGCCACCCTCAGCCTACGGACAGCTAAAATAGAGTTGTGTTTTACACCTCAGACGGAGCACGCCTTTTCGCAGAGATTATGGGGGAAGGAGAGGACGTTGTCCTCCTCCATCCTACTCCGGTCCATCACACCTTCTGGGTCCCTGTAGCCGAGATGCTGGCGCAGAAGTACCGCGTCATTCTGCCAGATCTCCGGGGTCATGGAAGATCCGAGGCAGGCGATGGTCCCATCACCATTCAAAAGCTCGCCGCAGATGTCGAACGGCTGCTTGAGGAGCTTGGCATCCATCAGGCGCTTTTCGGAGGATGCTCGATCGGCGGATATACGCTGTATGAGCTTTGGCGACGGGCACCAGGGCGTGTTCGTGCTCTTGCCTTCTGTTGCTGCCGTCCGCAAGCCGATTCTGAAGCTTCACGCCTCAAGCGACACGACTGGATGGAGGCCATCCGGCTGCATGGAACCGGAGATTTCTTTGAACAGATGCTGCATACTCTCATTGGACCCACGGCACAGCGCCGATTCCCCCATAAGCTAGCTGAAGCGCGGAAGATGATGGAGGCAATGACACCTGAGGCCGTCATCGCCGTACAGCAAGGCCTTGCCGCCCGGCCCGACTCGGTGGCCACCGCAGGCACAATCAGCGTACCCTGCTGTGTCATCGCCGGCGCAGAAGACCCCGGCAGTACTGTGGAGGACATGAAGTTGCTTGCCGAAGCGATCCGGAACGGAGGCCACGGCGCTGAATTCCATGTCCTGCATGACGGTGGTCACTATGCTCCCTGGGAGCAACCGGAAACGGTTGGTCCCATTCTGCGACGTTTCTTTGATTCCGTAGCTGGGTAGTGGAACCAAGAAAAGCCGATGAGCGTATTTGCAGAGAGGAGTCCGCATGTCACGCCGTTTGCTGCATCTTTTCTGTATCGTCTTGCTTTGTGTATGTAGTTTTGTACCGCGCGCTTATGCCTCCAGCAGCCGGGTTTCCTTTTTTCACGACATCAAGGTAAGCGCAGCAGAGGAGACCGATGACCTAGTGTGCTTTTTTTGCACTGTCCATGCCGACGGGAAAATAAATGGAGATGTTGTGTCCTTCTTTGGCGGGGTGCTGCTGAACAATACAGAAGCCAGCGGGGACGTCGTTTCCTTCTTCGGTCCGGTCAAGCTGAACGGAGATGCACACATTGGAGGGGATTGCGTTGTTTTCGGGGCGCCGCTCGATCGCAGTGATGATGCCTCCATCAACGGAGACAGCGTACAACTTCCTCTTGTGATTTTTGTATTGCCTGTCATCATTCTCGTCCTGATCCTTTATGGCCTGGTCGCGCTGATCCGCCGACGCAAATATTCTGCATATCCGCCCTACCCACCCATCCGGTAGATGCTCCAGGACTGGACGTCGAACGGAAAGATATTTAGGCTCAAATTAACTCCCTGAGTCATCTTCTGAGGCAGCTTGAATCCGTCACGCCCTTTTGTATACCCTGATGCGCACTCACCACTCGCCTGTGATGGTGTGGGCCTTGACATTCTGGCAAAAAGATATGGCACTCCCCTGTATGTTTATTCGGCCCAGCAGATCCTTTACCGCCTGCAGCTCTTTACAAAGGCCTTTCAGACGGTGCCTCACCTTGTCTGTTATGCAGTCAAGGCCAATTCCTCACTGGCCATTCTGAAGCTACTGGCGGAACAAGGGGCCGGTTTCGATATCGTTTCCGGAGGTGAACTGGAGCGTGTTCTGCGCGTCAGCAAAGAGGCCGCAGGCCGTACCGTCTTTTCCGGGGTGGGCAAGACCGCAGCAGAGATCGACCTGGCGCTCCGCTCAGGCATCTTCATGTTCAATGTGGAAAGCGCTGGCGAACTTGACCTGCTCGCCGCACGCGCCAGCAGACTGCGCATCCGCGCGCGAGTGGCGATGCGCGTCAATCCTGATGTCTTCGCTGAGACCCACCCCTATATTTCTACCGGGCTGCGCGAGCATAAATTCGGCATAGACATCCGCGAAGCGCGCCGTGTCTACCTATCAGCGGCCAAGCAGAAATACCTGCTCCCCCATGGAGTAAGCGTGCACATTGGCTCCCAAATCCGCAGCGCGGACCCGTTTGGAGCAGCAGCCCACCGCATCGCGCAACTCGTCCTCGAATTGCGCAGCGACGGCCTACCCATCCGCGCCGTGGATGTAGGCGGAGGGCTTGGGATCGAATATCACGCCGGACAGAGCTTTGATCCAAAGCAGAAAATCCACCAGTACGCCTTGGCCCTGTTGCAGGCACTTCGTCCTCTCAAGGATGTGCAGTTACTGCTGGAGCCGGGAAGGTTCATCGTTGCGCAGGCAGGAGCATTGCTTACCCGCGTACTTTATCGAAAGAAAAACGGGAAAAAGACCTTCGTGATCACCGACGCCGCCATGAATGACCTGATCCGTCCAGCGCTGTACCAGGCCCATCATGAGATCCTTCCCGTCTTCCCGCACAAGGATGCGCGGAAACGGACAGTGGATGTCGTCGGCCCTGTCTGTGAAACAGGCGACTTTTTTGCCCGCGACCGCAAGCTGCAGGAAGTCCAGCCCGGAGACCTGCTCGCCATTCTGGATGCGGGAGCTTATGGGTTTTCTCTTAGCTCAAATTACAATTCACGCCCTCGCGCCGCCGAAGTGCTCGTAGAAGACAAAAAGCATCGCCTGATACGCAGACGGGAAACAGTAGAAGAGCTTATGGCAGCGGAATTGCCCTGAGAAATCGCGAATGTGGCAGGCCACTCCGCTGCTGCAAAGTGACAACCCAATCGCTGCACTGATATAAAAAATAGTTGGGATTCTTACGCGATTCTGGCTTCCGGGTCGCGTCTTGCTACGCGAAAAGTTCCGCTTCCCCGCATTCGGGGGCCGCATCAAAACAACGTTCATTCTGCATTGGAGGAACCTTACTCAGCATGTCAACCGCAGTAGCCGCTAAAGGACTCGAAGGGATTGTTGCAGCCAACTCTGGCATTTGCTGGATTGATGGAGATGCCGGGGTGCTGGCCTACCGCGGTATTGACATTCATGAACTGGCCGAAAAGTCAACATTCGAGGAAACCACATATTTGCTGTGGAATGGAAAACTTCCTACGGCGTCTGAACTTGAAGCCTTTAAGAAAAAACTCTCTGATGCCCGCCAACTTCCTCCGGACATCCTGAAACTTCTCAAAGAATTTCCCAAAACAGCTACTCCGATGGAGGTCCTGCGGACTGCCGTATCCGCGTTGAGCTTCTACGACGAAAATGAAAAGGCCGTTGACCACGACTCCAACGTACGGAAGAGCTTTGCGCTTACCGCACAGATTGCCATGATTGTCGCGGCCTTTGACCGCATCCGTAAAGGCAAGCCTGTTGTGGAAGCAGACAAATCGCTTTCCCATGCCGGAAATTTTCTCTGGATGCTCAATGGAGAAAAGCCTTCAGAGACGGCGACCCGGGCCTTCGATGTCGCGCTCATCCTCCACGCCGACCATGAACTGAATGCCTCTACCTTTGCAGCGCGTGTGATCGCCGCAACCCTCTCCGATATTCATTCCGCAATCACCGGTGCCATCGGCGCACTTAAAGGCCCATTGCATGGCGGTGCAAATGAGGCCGTCATGCGGATGCTGTTTGATATCGAAAAGCAGGGTACGGA
The DNA here is from genome assembly GCF_000688455.1 of Pseudacidobacterium ailaaui. NCBI lineage: Bacteria > Pseudomonadati > Acidobacteriota > Terriglobia > Terriglobales > Acidobacteriaceae > Pseudacidobacterium > Pseudacidobacterium ailaaui. Next base: position 2,551,422 of record NZ_JIAL01000001.1, on the reverse strand, counting down.
CCCCGTAGAATACGTCAAGGGCCTGCTGGCGCAGAAGAAAAAGGTCTCCGGCTTTGGACATCGCGTCTACCACACTGAAGACCCGCGCGCTACGCACCTGCGCAAAATGTCAGAAGACCTAGGACGCTCAGCCAACAATACAAAATGGTTTGAGATGTCCCAGAAGATCGAGGCCTTCATCAAGGCAGAGAAAAAGCTGAACGCAAACGTAGACTTTTATTCAGCCTCGACCTACACGACCCTGGGAATTGATCTCGACCTCTTCACTCCGATCTTTGCCATCAGTCGCATTGCAGGATGGGCAGCGCACGTTATCGAACAACTTGATGATAACCGCCTCATCCGCCCGCGCGCCGAATACATCGGACCCGTTTATCCTGCAAAATATATCCCTTTGCAGCAACGATAGCGGGCCAGAAACACGCCTGACAAAAAGCCCGGGATTCACATAGACCCGGGCTTTTTGCATTTGTGGCCTTACATATTGCCTCTTCGGCTGGCCGGGGGAACAATCCCATTCATACGCAGATACACTACCATCTGCCCATAGTGGTCCATGGAATGCGCAATGCAGAAGGCAGCAATCCCTGTCCGCGTCGTCTTCGCTGGACCAAAGCTCATCTCATCAAACGCATTGGCCGGAGTCAGCGTATCCAGGGCCTTGTGCGCGTATGCGTATGAGTCCCGCAGCGCCTTCACAATGTCGTCTTTGCCCGTTAGTTTTTCGATGTCCCCGCTCTTCACCGCACCGGGAACGCTCCATCCCTGAAAAAACCCGTAGTTCGCCTCTGCCACGTGTTTCACCTGTTCGCCGAAAGTGCGTACGCCCTTGAACTCGCCCTGCGTGGGAGCGAAGTTATACTTGTCGGCGGGCATCGCCTCTGCTGCACTCACAACTTCCTTTTCCAGAAGGCTCATGAGACCGTTAAAAGTTTGCGCAGGAGTTTCCTGCGCCGCCGTGCCCTGTGCTGAAACCCGCGTTGTCGGGACCATCAAACAACAAAGCAACGCAATACCAAAGACCCTGATTGCTTTCACGTCGTTCCTCCTCTTGAAAATGATTGCGCCACAAAGCCTAACAGAAGCCGCATACGATGTGCGTCAAATCTTCGTTGAGACTGAACCACAAAACTCAGAGATTCTTCTCCTCCGCAAGGCCGTAAAATACTCTACAGGGAGAGGCCATCACAATGAAACGGGTATATATGGACGCAAATGCAACGACACCTTTGCTGCCCGAGGTGCTCGAAGCCATGCGCCCGTACTTCATTGAGCGGTTTGGCAACGCCTCCTCCATCCACCAGCAGGGCCAGCAGGCCCGCGCTGCGGTCGAACACGCGCGCGAATCTGTGGCCGCGTTGCTCAACTGCCGACCGGCGGAAATTGTCTTCACCTCAGGTGGCACCGAGAGTGACAACATGGCACTGTTCGGTCTTATGCAGCAGGGCGACCATCTGATTACCTCGTCCATCGAGCACCACGCCGTCCTCCACGCTGCCGAAAAGCTACGCGAGCGTGGCATGGAGGTCACCTTCCTGCCCGTATCGAGTGAGGGCGTCGTAGACCCGCAGGAGGTGCGCCGCGCCATCCGCCCCAACACAAAGCTCATCAGCATCATGATGGCCAACAATGAAACCGGGGCCATTCAGCCAGTGAGCGAAATCGGCCGCATCGCCTCGGAGGCCGACATCTACTTCCATACCGATGCGGTCCAGGCTGCAGGCAAACTCCCCATCGATGTGCAGAGTCTACGCTGCGATCTGCTCAGCATCTCCGGACACAAGATGCACGCGCCGCAAGGTACAGGGATCCTCTACGTGCGCCGTGGCACCCAGCTGGAACCCCTTTTCTTTGGCGGGGCCCACGAACGCCAGCGTCGCGCCGGCACAGAGAACCTTCCCGGCATTGTGGGCCTCGGTAAAGCTGCTGAAGTTGCCTGCGCTGCACTCACGGACGGCACCATCGAGCGCATCAAAGCGCTCCGGGACCGCCTGGAGCAGGGCATCCTCGCGGAGGTAGAAGACACCGGGGTCAACAGCCGGAAGGTGGCTCGTGTCGCAAACACCACGAACATTTACTTCGACAACCTCGAAGGCGAAGCCCTGGTCATCGCGCTGGACCTGAAGGGGCTTTCCACCTCTGGCGGATCTGCCTGCGCTTCGGGAGCCACAGAGCCATCTCACGTCCTCTCCGCGATGGGTCTCCCTCCGGCCAGGGCGCGCGCCAGCCTACGCTTCTCGCTCAGCAAGCTCAACACTGAAGACGACATCACCTTTGCGCTTGAAATCATTCCGCAGGCGGCTGCCCGTCTGCGTGAGCTGGCCCCCGTAAACGCGGGTACTCTGGGCTAGCTCCTCGAAGCGCCCGGTCAGCAGGAGACCGCAACTTCCCTTTCAAAACACCTTTGCAGCCGATAAAAGGAGGAAATGCAACTTTTCTCCTGGTCCAGTGTTCTCATAGAACGCGCCCTGGTTCCTTCCTTGTGTGTGAGAAGACCCACGAAAGGAAGAAAAACATGAAATGCAAGATCCTTCTTTCTCTCTGTTTGTCCAGTGGCGTACTGCTCGCTGGCCTTGTCGCCATAGCCTGCGGAAGCAGCGCGAATTCAGCAGGCTCAGGCAGCGGCATGGGCATGGCGACGGTAAGCATCAGTGACCCAGCAACCTGCGCTGGCCCTGATGGTCCATTCGCCCATGTCTATGTCACCATAACCGACGTCCAGGCGAACGTTAGTCCTACAGCGGGCGACAATGATTCCGGCTGGCAGGACCTGACTCCTAGTCTCAAATCCAGTCCTAAGCAGATTGACCTCCTTGGACAGGCAAACAACCAATGTTTTCTTGCCACACTGGGAGATGCACAGCAGCTTCAGGCAGGCAATTACCAGCAGATTCGCCTCATTCTCGCCGACAATAGCATGAGCATTTCTAACAATGCCTGCAATGGATCAGCAAACTGCGTTGTCCTTGCCTCAGACGGCAGCATCCACACACTCCAGCTTTCAAGTGAGTCAAAGACGGGCTTGAAAATACCTTCGGGGCAAATCGCAAATGGCGGATTTAACATCGCCGCGGGCCAAACTAAAGATTTAAATATTGATTTCAATACCTGCGCCTCGATCGTACAGGAAGGCAACGGTCAGTATCGTCTGAAACCAGTGCTCCACGCCGGAGAAGTCAGCACTACTTCCACTTCCATCAACGGAACGGTGCTGGACCAGTCTACCGGAAAGCCTGTCAATGGTACGGTCCTCGTCGCACTCGAACAGAAAGACTCTACCGGCGTGGACCGCATCATCATGTCCACTCTGGCCGGAGCGGATGGGTCCTTCGTATTTTGCCCGATTCCCGCAGGTACTTATGATGTGGTCATTTTAGGCGTCACCTCCGGAGGCACCGCCTATCAGCCTTCGATTATCACCGGAGTGGCGAATGGTCAAACCGTTGGAAACGTAGACCTATGGCCAGGAACCGTCACGAACAGCACAGCTACGTTCTCCGGACTGGTGACTTCGCAGAATAGCTCCAATGCCGGGGCCGTGACCGATGTCGAATTAAGCGCTCTGGAAACAGTCAACAGTGCGACCTACACCCTGCCTCTTGTGCCGGGTATTCATAGCCAGTCCGCAGCCACACTCACCGTAGAAACAGCGGCCAATTCTTCCTGCTCCACGGGAACAGACTGCGTAAATTACTCTATGGTGCTTCCAGCCGGAGGTGCTTACATAGGCACTTATTCGTCCAGCGGCATCACTCTTACTCTCAGTGCGCCTCTGGCGACGTATGTCATCGACGGACAGGCATTCGTGCCTTCTTCGGGAGGAGTTACTGATTGCAATCCGTCGGAGATCAAGAGCCAGTCTTATACCCTTTCCAATGCCTTCACCGTAAACGTACAGACCCTTGCCTTCACACAGTGTCAGTAGGCACCAGATCCAGCCGAAAGAGGAATGTCCCAGGTTTTCCGACACCTGGGACACTCCTCTTACTCCTCATGGTCCAGCGTTTGTCCCTGCGGGCCGACCTGAACCTCAAAATGCCTGCTGTCTTTGACCACCTGGGCCTCGTAGGCAACCAAGCTGCCATGCTTGGTCAATGACTCCACCTTCACAATCTTTCCCGAAGTGGCGCGCTTTTGCAGCGCCTCCCTCACACCCACCGGCAACGAGGCCATTTCCACCTGCTCTTCTATCTCAGTCACACGGCCCTGCGGGTCCATCGTTATGTCTTTCGTATGCCCATTCACGAGCAATTCCACTTCGTACTCCACCCTTCCGTTTTCCACATCTTTGGCATAGCCCCGGACCGTTGCGCCCGCACTCTGCTCGTCTGCGGTCTTTTGCACGGCTGGGGGCATCTCTGATTTTCTGATCGGTTTCTCTGCGATGGCCGCGCTGGCCATGCCCAGAATGCTGACGACTGCAATTGTGATGATTGGCTTCATAACAAGTTCTCCTCGTGACTTCACTGTAGAAACGCGACCTGAAGCCTGCCTGAAAAACGTCTGAAGCCACGCTGAACGACGCCGGCGCAGACCTGTGGAAAATGAGATACTGGTAAGAGCGGACCCCATGCACGAGACCTTCAACAATACGGTAGCTGTGGCCATGTCCGGCGGCGTGGACTCCTCCACCGTCGCTGCCATGCTCAAGGACGAGGGCTACGAACTCGTTGGCCTGACGCTCCAGCTCTGGAACCAGCGCCGCCTTGCCGGACGCGAGGGAATGCCCGCTGAGGTGCAGGGCCGCTGCTGCTCCATCGATGACGTCTATGATGCCCGTCGTGTCGCCGAAGCGCTAAACATTCCCTACTACCTGATCAATGAACAGGAGCGTTTTGAGCTTGATGTCGTCCGCCCCTTCGTCTCGGAATACCTCGCAGGACGCACGCCGATTCCCTGCTCGCTCTGCAACAATCACCTCAAGTTTGATCAGCTTCTTGTTCGTGCGCGTCAGATTGGCGCCGACCGCATTGCCACTGGCCATTACGCCCGTAATGAGTATGATCCGCAGCGCAACCGGTGGATCCTGAAGCGCCCCGCTGACCTGAGCAAGGACCAGACTTACTTCCTCTTCGGCCTGACACAGGAGCAGCTCTCGCGCACCCTCTTTCCGCTTGGCGGGTTTACTAAGCCTGAGGTCCGCGACATCGCCCGCCGGCATCAGCTCGCCATCGCAGTCAAGCCGGACTCGCAGGAGATCTGCTTCATCCCCGGCGGTGACTACAAGCGCTTCATTGACGCTTATCTGGACGAACAGGGAGAAGCGATGCCTGACACCTCTGGCGAACTTGTCTCGACCTCAGGCGAAGTCATCGGCCATCATCAGGGCATCCACAATTTCACCGTCGGCCAGAGGAAGGGCCTCGGTGTCTCCTCGCCTAGACCGCTTTACGTGATTCAGATTGACAGCGTCACCCACAGGGTAACCGTTGGCGGAGAGCCTGAGACCATGAGCCGGACCCTTCGGGCCCGCGATCTGAACTGGATTTCCGTCCCTTCGCTCGAAGCGCCGATGCGCGTCAAGGCCAAGATCCGGCACCGCCACGAACCTGCCTGGGCCACGATTGAAATGTGTGGCCCGGCGGAAGTCCTCACCACATTTGACCAGCCGCAGCGGGCGGTTACGCCGGGTCAGGCTGTCGTCTTCTACGACGGCGACGAAGTTGTGGGCGGCGGCTGGATTGTCTGAGTTTATTCAGGTACCTGCCAGCCCGCTCCAGCATTGGCTAGAGTCGTTTTTCCGGTTGCATTTCCAGCCAACGCCTTTGCCAACTCAGGAAAAGCATCCTGAATTTCCTTAGTCTTCGCCCAGACCGGGACCTCGGTCACGGTGTAGTGATAGCTCACCTGGGTTTGCAGAAATCCGTTCGCTTTTGCCGGGGGCGTGAAATGATCAATGCTGGTTATCTGCCGGTGACCATAACAGAAGCTGCTGGTGGCTCTCTCTCCTGCCGGAGTCAGTGAATAGATATACACATGGATGCTCTTGTCTGCTTCCCGCTTGAGTAACGCAGCATGCATCAGCGCGTCCATGCGGGCCTGTTCCACTTTCGGGCTGGTGGATGGATCCACTTCATACGGAAAATGCAGTGCGATAGGAAAGAGGCATTGGCTGCGAGTGGCGAAATACGTATTCAGCGCCGCCTGAAAATTTTCCGCTGTTGCTTTATTTTTGCTTCCCGAACATCCGCTGACAACCATTGCTGTCATCCCTGCAACCAAAAATAACCATGCCGGTCCAGTTTTCTTCATAGCTGTACCTTTTGACTTCCACTAAGAAGCAGAAAATGCGCAAAAAGCAGTCTGGAGGCAAAAGATTCTTTGAAAGACAAGCCCCTTACAATGAAAATCATGCGATTGTTCAGCTCTCCCCGGCTCGCACGCGGCCTTTCTGGGGTTGCAATTTTTTTTGCGGCATTGCCTTTTTCTGCCCAGCAAGCAAATGCGCCGCTGCTGACTGACGACCAGGTCCTTCAGCATCTGAATGATGTCATTACCTGGTACCGAAATATCAAGACGCAGGTGGAACCCGCCGGTCTGCCCACGGACGCACTCTACCAGGCCAACGCGGAATCCATAGCTGCCCAGGTGGTAACCGATGCCTTTGCATCGGCTGAAAATGCTGCACCGTTGTTCCCGAATGACAATAACGCATCCGCAACCTCGACTTCGCGGCAGCAAATGCTTAAGTTTCTCGAAGACACCAAGGCCCATAACGCCGCCCTGCAACAGCAAATCACCCAGTTAAATAACCAGATTTCTGTGGCCCCCCGAAGAAACGTCCAAGCTCTGACAGAGCAGCGGGACCGTCTTCAGGGAGAACTGGACCTTGGCCAGTCCATGGTGGGCGCGCTCACGCAACTCACGCAAACCTCCAACCCGATTGCAGTCAACGCAAAACAAAGCCAGAAAGACAAACAAAATCCGGAGAAAACGCAGGTCCCGCAGAACGGATTCGCTGCCAGTGTGGCGCAGTTAAAGAACTCTGTTCCGGAAGTCTTCAATCCCGGCACCAAACCATCCACTCCAGCTAGTTCTCCACAATCCACCCCTTCCAATGGGCTTCTTGGGCAATTGCGGCGTCTTTATACACAATCGCTGACACTGCATGAACTGGACACACTGACCGATCAGACGGCGCGCTTGGAAGACCTGATCAACAACATGCGTACTCCTCTGCGCAACGCGATGAAGGAGACCGTCCAGCAGGGACGCGCACTGTCGGCTGCGGCAGACAATCCCCAGGCTGGTCAGGCCGTCCCCACCAGGCAGGATTTTGATGCGCTTGCGGCCAAATTCAACCAGCTTGCCGCGGTCGAAATTCCTTTAGGCAAAGAAGCGGCTGCTCTGGAAGAAAGCAAGGCCAACCTTCTTGATTGGCGCGCCTCCATCGCCGGCCAATACGGTTCCATTCTTCGCTCTATCTTCATCACTGTGGCTGTTCTGCTGGGCATTCTGGGCATTCTTCTATTGGTCTCTAACTTATGGAAGCGTGCCATCTTTCGTTATGTCACTGACGCAAGAAGAAGAAGGCAGTTTCTTGTCGTCCGCCGATTTGTGATTGGATTTTTAATTGGCCTGGTACTCATCTTCAGTGTGGTGAGTGAATTCAGCTCGTTGGCCACCTTTGCCGGGTTTATTACAGCTGGTCTGGCCGTAGGACTGCAAACAATTCTTCTCTGCGTGGCCGCCTATTTTTTTCTCATCGGGCGCTATGGCATCCGAGTGGGTGACCGCATCAGTATCGCTGGTGTTACCGGAGATGTCATTGACGTTGGTTTTGTCCGCTTTTACCTGCTGGAACTATCAGGAACAGGCGCCGATCTGCATCCCACAGGAAGGATTGTTGCCTTTGCCAATTCCGTTCTCTTTCAGTCCACCACGCCCATGTTCCGTCAAGTGCCAGGCACAGCCTATACCTGGCATGAAGTGGCCATCTCGCTGCAACCTTCGGGTAACTATGAGCTGGTAGAATCCATCATGCTCGATGTCGTAAACAACGCATACAAGAAATATCAGGAAACGCTGGACCGCCAGCATGGCAATCTGGAACGACGCTATGAACTTCCCCTTGCTCCGCTGAAACCAACAGCGCAATTGCAGCTGACAAGCAGCGGACTTGAGGCTGTTGTCCGTTATCCAGTAAGCCTGCAGAACAGCACGGAAACAGATGAGGAAATCACCCGAAATCTGATTCAAAAAATCAACAGAAACACGGAAATGAGCGCTTCGGTCCAGGGGCTGCCTCAGATACGCTCGGTCATCCGCAGTTGATCGAAGGGACTTAACGGGTCTGGCTCGCCTGCGGCGCTGCCGGAATCACGACCGGTCTCCGGGCCCTGCGGGCCCACAAAATCAGCAGCAGGCCCGCAAGGACCGATCCGATACTAGCAACCTGAGCATTGCTCATTCCCCAGTAGATCCTGGGATTGATCCGGATAAACTCAACCAGGAATCTCGCCAGACCGCTCAGGACCAGATATTCGCCCGTGATTTCTCCCGCTGGACGTCCGGTGGAAGGCCTTCCCCGCTTCCAGAGAAACCACGCAATCAGCAATGCGGCAATCAATTCATAGATCGGCGTAGGATGTACTTTAACACCCGGCGGGGTCGGTACAAGACCATTGGGAAAGCTCATACCCCAGGGCAAGTTCGTCGGGATCCCGTAATCGCCGTCTCCGGAAGTAAGACAACCTAACCGACCTACACCGTAGCCTACGGCCGCCGCAGGAGCAGCCAGGTCCAGCATCCCCAGCCTGCTTAAACCAGCGCCTTTACTTTGCCAAAGAAGGGCAAGGATCCCGAGCACCAGACCGCCGAACCAGGCGAACCCGGCGCGGTCCAGAAGCGTTCCCCAGGGGTTCTCTAGGAGAACCTGCGGACTTTCCAGCACGTGCCACAACTTTGCGCCGATGACACCGGCCACCGTGGATAACGCAACAATTCCGATTGCATCCGCGTCTATCTTCCAGCGGCGAAAGTTGCGGTGTAGCACCCAGCAGGCGCAGACCGCAGCCAGCCAGAGCATGATGCCGAAGGTACCAATGGAAAATCTGCCAATGTGGATAAAAGGGTACACGTAATTGAGTATAGCGGGCTATTCTAGTCAGTGATGAGCACGAAAACCTCGCCCGATCTCCAGGTCCTCTTCAGCCGTGAGCAGATTGCAGAACGTGTCGCTGAGCTGGGACGCCAGATTGACCAGGATTATGCCGGAGAGAACATCGTTCTGCTGGGTGTGCTGAAAGGAGCTGCAATCTTTCTGGCAGACCTGGCAAGGCACATTACCGTACCGAATACATTTGATTTTGTTGCGGTTTCCAGCTATGGCAAGGGACAGAAAACCAGCGGCGCAGTCAAACTCATCAAAGATGTAGACCAACCCATCGAAGGCAAAAACGTTATTGTTGTGGAAGATATTCTTGATACCGGGCTCACGCTCGACTTTCTCAAGAAGCTTTTTGCACAGCATCGGCCCCGGTCTCTGCGCATCGCCGCACTGCTGGACAAACCTTCCCGCCGGTTGGTGAAAATCGATGCGGATTATGTAGGATTCAGCATTCCGAACAAGTTCGTCGTGGGTTATGGAATGGACTATGCAGAACGCTTTCGTAACCTCCCTGATATCTGTCTGATGCCCCCGGATTATCCCGAGTAATCGCCGTGGAGTAGTTCTTTCAAAGATGACGACCAAAGTTGCAACCGTTGAAGAAGAGTTCCGTAATGGATTTTTTGATGCAGCCGCTTTTGCAGGTCAAGCCCTTTCAAGCCGGACCCATCTGGCTGCCGTAATCGATCATACGTTGCTGAAACCGGAAGCCACCCGAGATCAAGTGGTGCGGCTCTGCGAAGAAGCTGCGCAATATGGCTTTGCTTGTGCCATGGTCAATCCGTCGTGGGTAAGCACAGCCTGTTCTGTTCTTGCTGGAACTGGTGTCCGCGTTGGTACGGTCCTCGGGTTTCCGCTGGGAAGCTCTCTTTCCGTTACCAAACGCGAAGAAGCCGTGGAGCTGATCAAGCTGGGCGCGCATGACCTCGATATGGTCCTGAACATCGGCATGCTGAAATCCGGTATGAATGACCGTGTTCAGCAGGACATTCATGGGGTGGTAGAGGTGGCGCATGAGGCAGGTGCACTGGTAAAAGTGATTCTTGAGACCTGCTTGCTGAATGTTGAGGAAAAACTGCGGGCTTCAGAACTGGTGATTGCCGCAGGAGCAGATTATCTGAAAACCAGTACTGGGTTTTCCACTGGAGGAGCTACTCCTCAGGACGTAGCGCTGCTGCGCGGCGTAGCTGGTTCACGATGTGGCGTAAAGGCCTCAGGCGGGATCCGTACCCTTTCCGATGCACGGGCGATGCTGGAAGCTGGGGCCAACCGCATCGGGGCCAGCGCTTCGGTCAGCATCCTGCACGAGTTTGACGCACAGTAATGACAGGAACCATCTTCCTCATCCATGCGGCGTGACAGCAGCCCATTGTGACGCGATATGATGGCTCCTGTACCTTTTTTCGACTGGGGCGCAACAGGAGTTTCGTGAGCAAAGAGCAAGTCAGGGCCCGGAACGGAGACGAGGCACGCCCCGAAGACCATTCCTTTGAGGGCGACTATAGACCACCGTCCCCAGTTCCACCGAAAACCCAGGTGCGCGTTGAGCCGCTGCAGACGGAATTTCTTGTCCGCCTGGCAGATGCGCTCAATACGACGCTCGACCTCCAGACACTCATGCAGCGCACGGCAGATCTGGTGCGCGCGGTCATCGATTATCGGATCTTTGCCATCCTTCTGCTCAACGACCGAACCAATGAATTGCGCATGCGCTTCCAGATCGGCCATACCCCGGAGGCTGAACGGATGCGCATCCCCATGGGCAAGGGGGTGGTTGGCCAGGCAGCGCTCACGCGAGAACCGGTACTCGTGCCAGACGTAACAGTTGCCGACAACTACATCAATGTCAATCCGGATGTACGCTCTGAACTGGCCGTACCGCTTATTGTGAAAAATCGGGTCATCGGGGTCATTGATATCCAATCCGAGCAGCCTGATTACTTCCAGCAGGAACATCTGCATCTGTTGAAGCTCACAGCATCCCGTATTGGGCAGGCCATTGAGAATGCTCGCCTGTATACGCGAGTGGCCCGGCAGGCACAGATGCTCCAGGTGCTGAATGAAATCAGCCGGGAAATCACCTCGATTCTTGACCTTGAGTCCTTATTGGAGAGAATCGGTACGCTTTTGCGCCGTGTGATTGATTACCAGATGTTTTCCATCTGGATTCTGAACGAACGTGAGCAGGTGCTGGAAAACCGCTTCGCCCTGCGTTTCGGAGAGCGGTTCTATCCTGAGGAGAAACTTCCCCTGGATCAGGGACTGGTGGGCGCTGCCATCGCCGAAAGGCGGCTGATACACGCCCCCGATGTGCGCAAAGACCCTCGCTATCGCATGTTTAATCCGGAGACGCGGTCCGAGATGGCCATGCCTCTCATCTATAAGGGCAAGGTCATTGGCATTCTTGACATCGAACATACACGCCCTCATTTCTTTAACGAGGACCATGAAAGGGCCATCACCACTCTGGCTGCTCAGGTGGCCATTTCGATTGAAAATGCGCGGCTGTATCAGCGAGTGGCCCAGCAGGAACAGCGCCTGGAAGCTGACCTGGCCATGGCCCGCGAAGTCCAGCTTCGCCTGCTGCCGGCAGTAAAGCCGAAACATACACGCGCGGAGCTCTCAGCGCGATTTTTGCCTGCCAGTACCCTCGGCGGCGATCTTTATGATTTCATCCCTTACGAATCCGGCCGCAGCGCCATTGTGCTGGGCGACGTCAGCGGAAAGGCCGCTCCTGCTGCACTTTATGCTGCTCTGGTGAGTGGAATTATGCGCTCTGAAGCCACGCACAGGCTCTCCCCGTCGGAAATGCTCAAGACCCTCAACGATGCTCTGCAGGAGCGCCATCTTGATTCGCAGTATGTCACGATGCTGTATGCCGTATGGAACGATGAAAATCTAACTTTGCAATTGTCAAATGCCGGGGCGGTCCAGCCGCTCTTCTGCCGGGATGGAGAAGTGGAAACTGTCAAAGCAGAAGGATTTCCTCTTGGACTTTTCCCCAATGTAAAGTATGAGGAGTTCACCCTTTCCACCCAGCCCGGTGACTCGCTGATCTTTTACTCCGATGGCATTGTAGACGCCCAGAACGCGGCTGGAGAGATGTTCGGCAGCGAACGCCTGGCCGCAGTCGTTAAAAAGAACATGCACAAATCCGCATCAAAAATTGCCGATGCGATTATGACTGAAGTGGGCAAATTTCAAAAGACTACAGAGCGTTTTGATGATGAAACCGTCATCGTTCTGAAAGTACTAAGCGGGAAACAGGCTCCCTAATCTGTTCAAAGCACCTGCACCTTCAAGGATTCGCGCCTGGCACTCATCTTGACCTGCATTCCTGAAATCAGTAAACTTATATTTTGCGGCGGATGCGGCAAGCGTCTCTTCTGCCAGCATCCCATTTCCAAAGGAAATTGAAGGAATACAATGGCGAACCATGTTTCGGCGCTCAAGCGCGCCCGTCAGACAGAACGAAAGACTGCAGTCAACCGCGCCAACAGAAGCCGGGTCCGCAAGGCCATCCGTGCCTTGCGTGAGGCACTTGCCAAGGGCGATGCGGCGGCGGCAAGCGAGCAGTTCCGCAAAACTGTTTCTCAGATTGACAAAAGCGTGCAAAAGGGGATTTTGCACGACAATACAGCTTCCCGCTATAAAAGCCGGCTGGCTGCACGCCTGAAGGCGCTTTCAGCAAAAGCAGCGTAAGCTTTATTCAAATCAGTCACGAAGGCCGGGACCATCCCGGCCTTTTCTCTTTGCTGAAACCCCATCTTGCCTTCCACTCCAAACATAAAAGCAACCAGACGATTTCAGCAGATCCAATCCATCCGACGAAACTGAACTAGGCGGGTGTGTCGGCCGAGATAGGCCGCCTCGCTTGAATCAATAGCAGGATCTCAATGGTCGGGGCGGAGGGATTTGAACCCCCGACCCTCTGCTCCCAAAGCAGATGCGCTACCAGACTGCGCTACGCCCCGATTTCTCTTTCATTGTACAGGAAGTTTGGTCCTTGATTAGTGGGGACCACCCGCCATCATGTGGGCCTTCAACCACTCCACAGCCAGAAGCAGCAAAAACAAGGGTAGAGCAAAAATCATCAGAAGGACCACTGCCATCAGCAGCAGGAATGTCCAGTCTTTCCAGGTGTGACGATGCGGCTGATCCAGATGCCTCGCCAGCAGCGCATAGTTACGCCGGTTTGCCTTCCATGCAATGTCGAAAATATCTCCGATGACCGGGATTGCACCGACCACCACATCGACTCCCAGGTTCACAAGCATTCGCACGAGTGTGACGTAGGGCACGCCGCGAAACCATGCCGCCACAAGGATGATGCATGAAGCGAACCCCGCCAATACATCGCCGGCCCAGGGCACCAATCCGACAATACCATCCAGGCCGAACCGGATGGAGGTGCCGGGAATCCGAAACCATTCATCCAGCACACGCGAGAGCAGGTCCAGATTCTCGTTTGCGAAGAGCCCGGACCCCAGCCGTGTCCTCGACTTCAGATTTCCACTTGCCTGTGACAAGATCTGCGGCTTCATGTTCAAAAAATGCTACAATCAATATCTGTACGGCGGCTATAGTTCAGCGGCAGAACGCCTGACTGTGGCTCAGGATGTCGTGGGTTCGATCCCCACTAGCCGCCCCAGGGCTCTGACCTCCCCAAATTCTGAATGTCTGGAACGATTTATCTCGGCTCCTCCGGCTGGGCGTATTCAAGCTGGAAACCGGATTTTTACCCTCAGAAACTCTCCTCGAAAAAATTCCTTGAATTTTATGCCCAGCGCGTAAATTCCGTCGAGGTCAACTACACTTTCCGCGCCCTTCCCTCCGCTTCCATGACGCAGGCCTGGCTTGCCGCTACAGGTTCGGACTTCCGTTTCTCCTTTAAGGCGCCCCAGCGTATCACGCACATCCTTCGTCTCGATGGGTACCAGGAGAGCCTGGCCGCCTTCTTTCGTTCTCTTCAACCTTTCTTGGATGCAAAACGGATGGGCATCGTTCTCTTTCAGTTGCCGCCGAATTTTCCGGCGCATCCGGAACGGCTCGCCTCCTTCCTCGCAGAGGCCGCAGCCACAGAGTTGCGTCTGGCCTTTGAATTTCGTCACCGCTCCTGGTTTACAGAAGAGGTCTACGCCATCCTCGGCAAACATCAGACGGCCCTTTGCGTGGCAGAAAGCGATGATTTGAGCACACCAGATGAAAAAACCGCACCCTTCTCCTGTTATCGCTTTCGCAAAAGCAGCTATCCTGCTCAGGAACTGGCGCGGATACGCAATCTGATCAAAATGCGTGTCGCAGAAGGCGACCTTTTCGCCTATTTCAAGCACGAAGAAACACCGGAGGGCGTTCTCCACGCGGCCACCCTGCTCCAGGAGCTGCGGCCTGCATGAGCGGCACAAACACATTCATCAAGCTGGCAGAGAACGCTTCCGCAAACGGATGGTGTACCGATTTCACCCCACGCCGCCTTCTGCGCAATGGCCATCTGATGACCCTGGCCGGCAACTTCCTGCCACGTCCTCACGGCCCTCTCCCTGAACCGGAAGCAATTCTGGTCAAAGTGCAGGACCCTATTCCCGGGTATGAGGAATACGGGCCTTCCAGCGTCCTGTGTCATGTCAACTGGCAGCCCGAACAGGTCCGCTCGCAACGGCTGACCGTTCTTCTGGTTCATGGGCTGGAAGGCTCCTCTGCCTCGCAGTACATGCTCGGAAACGCACTCCGCGCCTGGAAGGCCGGCTGCAACGTGGTCCGCATGAATATGCGGAGTTGCGGCGCAACCGACAGACTTTCTCCAGCCATCTATCACTCCGGCTGCTGGCAGGATGTGGCGCGGGTGGTGGAGCACATCGTACAACAGCACCACTTGCATGCCGTCGCCCTCATCGGCTATTCCATGGGTGGAAATCTGGTGCTCAACTATGCCGGTCAGTTCGGCAATCATGTTCCGCCTTACCTAAAGACCGCAATCGGAATTTCTCCCCTGATGGACCTGGCCGTGTCTTCTTCCGCGCTGCATGAGCCGCAAAACCGGGTGTACGAGCAATACTTTTTACGCTCGATGCTGGCACGCATCCGGCGGAAAGCAGATCTGTTCCCTCGCCTATATCTGTCGCTTTGTACCAACCGCATTCTTCAGAAAATCCACAGCATGAGGGACTTCGACGAATACGTGGTCGCACCGTTCGGAGGCTTCGCCAGTGCCGATGATTACTACGATGCCGTGGCCAGCTCCCACGTAGCGGCACAGTTGGGACTGCCCGTGCTGATTGTTCACTCCCTCGATGACCCTTTCATCCGCATGCGCCCGGAAACCCGTCAGGCTCTCCTCAACAATCCGCATGTAAGCTTCATCGAAACCGGGCATGGCGGCCATTGTGCTTTTCTTGCACCAGGCCTGGGTGATGACGGATATTGGGCCGAGAAGACCCTCTTCGGGTTCCTTCTTGCTACAACCGGAATCGTAACCAATGGAAGCTGACTGGTCTGCCGAAATCGGCCCCGATTTGCCAGTGATTGTTGTTCCCTGGCATGGATTTGTAGATCTGCGGAAGGAGGTCCTGGATCTGCGCAAAATATCCGAGGCGGCAGGCAATCCAGCTTTGGCTGATGCACTGCACACTCTCCATTTACCAGGCTCGCCGGTGTTTACCTCCAAATGTGATCTCTGGCCTCTGGGCGCCGCCGATCTGGATCCTTACGAGTTGGATGCCGGACAAGAATCTGCCCATACCGGAATTGCCTGCTACATCGACATCCTACTGCGGGACCCGAAACTCTTTGCCGCGTTCGATCTTCATGAAGCCTGGGTCCGCACTGCAGCGCTCTCTCTTCGGCGGGTGAAACAACCATTATGCCGCGCCGATTGGGTCCTTCGTCCGGCTGTCGTGAATCATCATGAGGGCTACGGCATAACACTTTACGTCACAGCGTGTTCCAACAGCCTGAGCGCCGCGCAGTCCGTCTTTGCCACTGCGCTGAATCACGCAATCACCGTTACAATAGAGACAGCACCTTCCACGGGCGAGTAGCTCAATTGGATAGAGCAACGGCCTTCTAAGCCGTAGGTTGCAGGTTCGATCCCTGCCTCGCCTACCAGAATACCGAGTGGCCCTTATCGGGCTGGCTGGTCGGCTTTCGGAATTGCAAGAACATTGTCTTCTACCAAGGCCTGGTTTCCAATCGAAGTCGCAATTGCAGAGGCATAACCGACATAGACATCGGCAAAGGGCCTCTGCCTGGTCCGAACACACTCGATAAACGACCGCAACGAGGCCAAAGTCGGGTCTTCGGCGTCTGGGGTATTCACTTTTTCCCCGGGGCCGCGATAGGGCATCTCATTTTTGGTTTGATAAGAGGCACCAGTAGTAATTCCTCGCTGGATTACAGTCTCCTGTGCAAGCGTTGCGTGGTGCGTTTTGGGTTCGTAATAGAAGGTTGCATCTTCAATCGTCAGTTGTACACTCCCTTCGGTACCGTAGATCCAGAGCTGGTTCCCTAAGGAAGCGTTGTCTGTCAGCGAACTGAAGAAGAGCCGTCTGCCTTTGGAATATTTGAAGACCGCCTGCACATTGTCGCCCACCGTTCGGCCATCGTGATACTTCACAATACTGGTGGTTCCCAGCACACTGGATGGTTGCTCGCCAAAGACCCAGTTAGCAAGATCAATGTGATGTGAGCCAAGCTCGGTCAATAGACCGCCCGATGTCTCGCGGTAGAGCCGCCAGTTAATCAGATGTTCCAACTTGCCTTCCGGATCAGGCTGCGGAACTGGTCTGCGCCAATTGTTATTACGATGCCAATAAGCATAGATATGTGTGGGCTCTCCGATGCGGCCTTCATGAACGCGCTTGATGCTCTCCTGTACCCAGGCTGCATAGCGATATTCGTGACCAATCTGAAAGACCTGCCCGCTTTTCTCTACCTCGGTCACAATCTTTCTGCAATCCTCCGGGGTGAATCCGAGCGCTTTTTCTCCATACACCGGCCGCCCACTACGAACGGCGGCAATGACATGCTCTGCATGGAGCGAAACCGGAGTAGATACCACAACTGCATCCAGGTCCTTGCGCGCAAGCAGCTGTCGGTAGTCTTGATATCCAGGCACCTGTCTGCCTACCAGATGGTTCACCTGAGCAAAACGAGGATCATAGACATCACACACCGCTGCAATTTCAACACCAGGAAGATGCAGAAGCTGGCGGATCAGCTCCTGCCCGCGGCTACCCGGGCCGATGACTCCCACGCGTACGCGGTCATTGGCGGAAAGCGCCTTCGCCCCGGAAGTACGAAGTACCGCGCCCGTAACAGCGGCGCTGGAAATACCTTGCACAAATTCTCTGCGGTTCATGTTTCTTGTCCCTCACTTCAGCAGTGGCCTGGAGCCACCGGGGCCTTCCAGTTCATCAAATAGCAAACGGATTTCTGTTGTGTTCCGGCAATCACAAGTGCAGAATCTTCAGGCAGTGAGTGCATCAACGCTCTGCTGTCTTCTGGGTTTCTGACAAACAAAATATTCGACAGAGCATCACTATTCGTGGCCGACGGGTCCGTTACCGTTACTTGTAACATCCCTTCTACAGGCCGCAGCATCTTCGGGTCCATAATGTGGCAATAGAGATGACCATTCAGAACAAAATGCTTCTCAGAGCAATTGGCGCTTGAAAGCGACATGTCCTTTAATGTAACTGTCGAAAGCACAATTGCAGGATTGCGGGGGTCCGGGACCTCCACCTTCCACCCGGTCTCCCCCGGAGGCGCACCTAAAGCGTAGATTGTGCTGCTGCCCGCCGACAACATTGCAGCCGCAACTTGCTCTGAGCGAAGTATGCTGACGGCCTTGTCAACAGCAAAACCCTTGCCAATACCTCCTGGATCAAGCTCAATCCCCGGCGAGGTAAATCGAATGGTACGCCTGGCGGCATTCAGTCTGACTTTTTGCCATCCGGTTTGCTTGCGTAGTGTCGCAAATTCCGCCGGCATGGGAACGCGCCCTTGTTTGCGGAAGAATCCCCACGCCTTCATCAGTTTTCCTACGGTAATATCAAATGCACCATCACTTCGCGCACTCCAGTCAAGGGCCTCAGCCAGGAACTGAAATGTTTCTGGATCTGTTGTGACCGGTTGTATGGCTGCCAGACGGTTGATGCGGGAAAGCTCGCTGGTTTCCTTATAGTTGCTGAGCAGGTCATCCAGCCGGTCAATCTCATCAAAAACAGGATTTGCCTTAGCATCAGCCTCTTCCCTGCTGCCTGCATAAATGTATAAGGTGAAGACCGTACCCATTGCCGGATGCGTAATCGTGAAAAGCTGCGGCTTGCTTTGCGCCAAAGCATTGCAGCCTATGCTGCACAGCAAGGAAAGCAAAAACGTAAGCTTCCAGGACACGGCCTCAGCACTCGATTCCGGCCTTTTGCAATGTGTCCTTCAGGCCTTTCATGCTGATGCGCGTTGAAGCCTCCGGAGTTCCTGCACCACGCCAGTGTGTTTCCAGACTCACTGCGTAGTGATAGCCATCACGCTTCAAGGCCCGGAATTGACCTACCCAGTCCACAACACCGGCTCCGACCGGGGCCCATTCATATTTCCCACCGGCCAGGCGTTTCACATCTTTGCAATGGCAATGGCCAATGCGGTCTTTGGGCAATCGATCATATCCATTGGGATAGGGTGTGTTGTCAGGAAAAGTTGCCGCATTGCCTGGATCCCAGTTCAACATGAAATTTCTGTCGGGAATGGCCTTAAGGACAGCTGCTGCCTCTTCTCCAGTGGCGGTATTGCAGGACATCTCATTTTCCAGCACAAGAATCAGATTGTGCTTTGCACATTTTGCCGCGGCTTCGCGCAGCTTGTCGTTGATGGCCGCACGGTATTTCTGCGGATCGTCCAACCGCCAGAAATCAAAGCACCGGATCCGCTCAGTCTTGAAAGCTTTGGCCAGTTCAATACAGGTATCCAGCAGCTCATCCTGCTGCTTGAAATCGAAGCTGGCTTTAAACTGGTCGCGGTGCTCGGAAAACTTTGAAACTGGGGCCCCAGGCCAGTCGGTCTTAAATAGCGGACTCGCGATGTCTGTTACGCGCAGCTTATATTTCGAAAGAATGCGCTGCGACTCCGCAATTTCACTCGCATCCAGATTGCTGATGTTCTTGTTCCACATCCCGCGGAGTTCAATCCAGTCCAGGCCGAAATCATTGGCCGCCACGAAGCAGGCATGGTCAAAATCCTGGCTTATCTCGTCGTTGATGACTGAAAGACGGAAGGGGCAGTTTTTCATGCGCTGGGCCATGACTCGCATCTGAGACATGACTCCGGTTGCAGCAAATCCGGCCAGGAACGCGCGGCGCGACGTCGACATTCAACCTCCTGCATTGCAGACAAATTCATGGTAAACCGTTCGCATGATTTTTTTACATTGGGAAAACTGGCCCGTCACTTCTGTACCGGAAACCGGTATCTCTGTCATTAAAACCGAATCTTTCCAGAGAGCTGAAGTGCGCGACCGCCTCCGGTCCCATTCACACCCGATCCGCTGCCAATGGTGGAAGTGACCTGACCAAACGTGCTGCTGGTATAAGAAGAGCTTGGATTTGCAAATTGCGGCGTATTGCTTAGCTGAAAGGCGTCCACACGGGTCTCCAGTGTCAGGCTTTCCCAAAGAGGAAAGGTCTTAAAGGCAGAAACGTTGTCCTGAATAAAACCCGGCCCATAGAACTGGTTGCGCCCGGTATTGCCCATCGTGATTCCATACTGAACAGCACAAGGGGTGCCGGTGCATCCCACCGGCTGAGCAAAGCTGGTGATATCAAACCATGACCTGCCCGGACCAATTCCATGAAGGACATGGAAGGGCTTCACCAGGTTTGCCGTCTGCGTTTGACCGGGTGTATTGATTGAGCCACCATTTGCAGTCACCGTAAATGGCGTTCCTGACACAATGGAAATGATGCCTGACAGTTTCCATCCTCCGAAGGCAACAGAGGAAACGCCTCGGTTCAGCCAACGCTTTCCTTTTCCAAATGGCAACTCATACGTAAAGCTCTCCTCAAAGTTCAGGCGACGATCATAGTCGTTAGGAGCATAGTTGCGGCGCTGATCAATCCAGAAGGTCAATCCTCCATCATCGCCGCTTTGGTAGCCGAGCCCTTTACCCCAGGTAAACGCGGTTTCTGTGGCCAGACCATTGGTAAATCTCCGCCGAAGCTGCGCCTGAAGCGCCTGATAATTCGATGAAAAGCCAAGGAAATACACGTTGGTAGCGGCAGTACGGCCAAACGCAATGGCCTCTGGTTCTGCGGTCGGACCCAATCCCAGCGCGGGTGGCAGGTTTATGTTCTGTGCCGCACCAATACGGACACCATGATTGCCCACATAGGACAGCTGCATGGTGAACTGCCCGGCCAAGGCCTGCTCCAGAGCAACATTCCATGACTCTACATAAGGATTCTGATAGTCCTTCGGAATTACGACATAAGACTGGTTCTTAGGCGCAGCCAGCAAACCATTTGAGGGGACCTCGATTGGCTTCGGCGCCGGAAATCCTGCCTGGAATGTAGCAATCTGGCCATTGTCCAATACAGCAGCGGTATAAGCACCCAGCGGCTGATAACTGTTGTTGGCGCGCACTGGATAGTTGTAAGCGTAAGTATTGTCAGGAAAGGGCATATAGCTGATGCCAAATCCGCCTCGCAGCACCGTCTTGTCCGTTGCGCGGAAGGCAAACCCTGTACGCGGCGCAAAATAGGTGTAGCGTGTTTTCATGCCAAGGTTTGAAGGATTGTTCCCCACTCCAGCAATGACCAGCGTACTGGTTGTTGGATCATAATTGGAAAACCCGCCGGCTTTGCCAGGCGTAGCTGGAGGATAAAACTCCCAGCGTAGTCCAAGGTCCAAGGTCAATTTAGAAGAGGCCTGCCATTTATCTCCCGCAAAAAGAAACAACCACCACTGCCGATACGCCGGAGAGTAAGTGTTGATGTCGCGTCCCACCTGACTCGGTACATCCAGAAGAAAGCTGGCCATATCATTGGCGACGTTCGTCTTGCCGCCCTTGATCGAAGTCTGATTTTCGCGGAACTGAATCACTCCGCGCGGACTGAAAGTCTGATCCTGCAGTAGATTGTCCTGGACCCGGCGCAGGTCTCCACCAAACTTGAAAGTGTGGTTGCCGAGGATTTTTGTCCAGTGATTAACGAAATCAATATTCGCTTCACCACGCCTCCACGGCAATGATGCTGAGTACCCGATAATCGGACTGCTGAACGATCCCAGATCAATCCCTACCTGTCCGCTTGTGAACTGACTGATATTCACGCCAGGAACACCAATCTGCGTTGCATAGTCATGGCCATACCCTGCCGGCGTCGCATCGTTGTGGTAGTGCGCAACGCCAATACGGACCTCGGTAAGCAATGTGGCCGAAAATGCACGGTCATAATTGACTCCAGTGCTCATGGCATTCTGGATTCCCGTTCCTTCAAATGCTCCCTGCGCCGGACCACCGGCAATGTCTCCAAAAACCGGTGCCTGAAATACACTCACATGCTGATAACTGAATCGACCGCTCAGATGGTCTTTCTCAGTAAGCTGTGCATCAATCTTCGCGTCATATGAATCTGCCGTCTTCTGAAAGGGCAGCACAGCAAAGTAGTTGTTACTGGGTGCCGCGAGCGAGCTACCCGGGATCTCAGCTGGCAGAAGCTGCAGCAGCTTTAAGGAAACAGGATTGACCCGATTGAAGGGAATCTGATTGTTCGGGAATGGTGTCCTCCCACTGCCATCAGGGTTTCCCGTATTCGGGTCGTAAATCTGGCCCGTACCATCGCTCTTCAAAGGCGCGCTCAAATCAATGTAACCATTCGCATTCGGCGTATAAAACTCTTTGGGAGGAATGGTGAGTGTATTGGAATTGGCCTCATGATCGGATGTGCGATAGTAGTCCCCGTAAAAGAAAAGCTTGTTTCGAATGATCGGGCCACTGAAGTTCCCGCCAAAGTAGTTGTAAGCTACATGGCCGACTTTTTTGCTGAAATATGATCGCGCGTCAAACGCACTATTTTGCAGATATTCAATCGCCGAACCATGAAAAGCATTGGAACCGGACTTTAATGTCACATTGGTCACTGCTCCAATGGCGCGGCCCAGCTCTGCTTCGAAGTTGTTGGTAGAAATGTCTACTGTCTGTATGGCATCAGCAGGTGGAATCATGATTTGCAGCAGACCGGTCCGCTCATCGTCATCAATCCCTTCAATCTGATAACTGTTCCCCATCCGGGGTATCCCATTTACTTCTGTCTGAAGCGAGCTCTGCGCATTAAAAAATTGTGAGTGCTGAAACGTGGCGGGCGTCGTTCCCGGCACCAGATTCAACAAGCCTTGAAAATTACGGTTTACGCTCAATGGCATGTCCTCCACATGACGCGCCTCAAACTTCGTGCTCACATCAGCACGGTCTGTTTGCAGAATCGGAGGAACATCCGTCACCGTGATGGTTTCTGTAGCGCTTCCGGGCTCAAGCTCCAGGTCTACACGCGTAGCGGTATTTACAACAACATCCACGCTAGCACGGGTTTCCTTCTTGAATCCGGTGGCTTCTGCTGTAACGGAGTATGCACCCGGTGGCAGGTCGGGGAAGGTGTAGTTACCACTTCCATTAGTTACTGTTTCATGCTGGATGCCAGTAGAAAGCTCATGGATAACAATTCTTGCGTTGGGGATGCTCGCCCCGGTCTTATCAGTGATGCTGCCCAATAATGTCGCGGAAACGGCCTGAGCATGGACCGTAAGCGGCAACATCGTCACAGCAATCATGAAAACTACCGCCAGAAAGGCAAGAAGACCCCGGCCTACCGATTTCATACCGCCTCCTCGAAAAACTACATCTCATTTCCCCTGCCCTCTGCTGTAACATCCAACAAAACCTATGCGAAAGGTGCAGGCTTGGAAACGTTGCCAACGTAATCATTCAAAGAGAGATTTGTCAAGTCATTCAGCTCCCTGTCCCAGATGGCGGGACAGAAGCCCCGCGAGGAGGGTTGAGACCCATCAAAAAAGACTTTGGCCTTCTGAATCTGAAGCAGAGGGCCGGGTCCATCTCTTGGGAAGAACCCGGCCACCTCTCCTTCAGTGAGCCTACTCCAGGTCGTCTTCTGCATCGGCGGCAGCCGGTATGCCACCGTTTCTGCGCATAAGCAGATATCCGCGGATAAACGGCTCCAGATAACCATCCAGGACCCGATCAACATCACCCACTTCTACTTTGGTGCGATGATCTTTGGCCATGCGATAAGGCTGCAGCACATAAGAACGTATCTGCGATCCGAAATTGATGTCCAGCTTCGCGTCTTCAAGCTTTTTTGTTTCGGCCTTCTTCTTTTCCAACTCGTATTCATAGAGCCGCGAACGCAACATCTTCATTGCTTTGTCACGGTTCTTGTGCTGAGACCGCTCATTCTGGCAAGAGACTACAATCCCGGTAGGAATATGCGTAATGCGCACCGCGGAGTCGGTGGTATTGACATGCTGTCCGCCTTTGCCGCCCGAGCGATACGTGTCTACGCGAATGTCTTCCGCTTTGATTTCCACTTCAATCGAATCATCAATTTCTGGAGAAACAAAGACAGATGCAAATGAAGTATGCCTGCGCTTCGCTGCATCATAAGGGGAGATGCGCACCAGACGGTGCACTCCGCTTTCCCCCGAAAGCAATCCGAATGCATACTCTCCCGAAATGGTAAAGGTTGCGGATTTGATTCCGGCCTCTTCGCCATCCTGGTAATCGTTCATTTCCGTCCTGAACCCTTGCTGTTCGGCCCAGCGGAGATACATACGCATCAGCATCTCAGCCCAGTCCTGGCTCTCTGTTCCACCGGCTCCTGGATGGACTGTCACGATTGCATTGAGCGGATCGGTCTCGCCGGAGAGCATCGTGCGCTCTTCCAGTTTCGTTGCATACTCATCCAGCGCCTTGATTTCACGCGCAAGATCTTCCTCAACTGGCTCCCCCTCCCGTGCCAGGTCGAAATACGCTTCAATGTCGCTGGTACGGCGCACAAGTTCTTCATCTGCGGCAAGCTGTTCTTCCATACGCTTACGTTCACGCATCAGAGGCTGTGACGCGGCCGCATTGGCCCAGATTCCGGGGTCGGAGAGTTTACTTTCAATCTGCGCTAGTTGTTTGCGTAACCCGTTCGGGTCAAAGATACTCCCGCAGGTCGCGCACTTTGTCGCGCACGGGAGCATAAGCGAATTCGAGATCGTTCAGCACCTAATGAGACCTGACTTTTGCCTTGATTTGCAGACGAAAACGCAATGCCAGCGCAATCGCTGCTATGGAAATTATCCCACAAAGCCCCGCGAAGACATCACCGTTTCGTGAGTAGAAGGTGAGACCATTTTCATACCCATAGCGGACCGCCAGGGATGTATTTTCATGCCGGGGAGCACTGTAGGTCACACGCCCCAGCGGGTCAATGGCCGTTGTGACCCCATTGTTTGTGTCGCGCAGGATCCACCGATGATTTTCAATCGCGCGCATTCGCGCCATATTCAGGTGCTGCCATGGAGCGCTGGTATCCCCATACCAGCCGTCGTCAGAGATATTGACAAAAACCTGTGCTCCATTCACGGCAAACTGACGCACTTCGTCGGCAAAGATCGATTCATAGCAGATAAAGATTCCAAACTCATGCCCATTGGCACGGAAGACCCGGCGATATCTGCCCCGGTTAAAGTCTCCAACCTGCTGCGTAAGGTGCTTTGCAAAGAAAAAGATCTCGCGGTAAGGGACAAACTCGCCAAACGGCACCAGATGGATCTTGTCATAGCGTCCGATGATGTTGCCATCGGGGGCCGTAAAAACCGCCGAGTTGTACTCGCCCGTCTCGTCTTCTCCAATGGCCCCTGCAATTACAGGACTGCGGTTTGCCGTAGCAATCTCTCTCATCAGAGCAACAAAGCGTGGATCATTGCTGCGAAAGGCTGACGGGGACTCAGGCCATGCGACCAGTCCCGGAGCAGGCAGGTCCTGCGGACACTTTGGTTGCACGACCGCTGCATGAACAGAAGGCATTCCGGCGATCATGGGCGTGCAGTGGACCAGACTTTGATTGAGAATCTGCATGGCATTCTCATTCCATTCGGGCCCGACCCATAAATTTGAAACGCCTACGTCCAGATTGGGCTGAAGCAGCACAGCATAGTCCGAGGTCGGTTCCGGTTTGGGCCGAACGAAGGACCCGGATTGCAGCAAAAGAATCAGCAGGACTGTTCCTACGCCTGTCCGCAGCCTTACATGTACGGAATGCGCAAGCAAGGCGGCAGCCAGCAGCGAGTTTCCCGCCATAAGGGTGAAAGAGATACCATAAACGCCGGTGTAGGGGGCAAGTCGAGTCAGAAGAAAGTTGTCCACCTGCGAATATCCAAGCTGGTCCCAGGGAACGCTGGTTATGCGCGAAGCAGCCAGTTCAATGGCTGCCCAGAAAAAAGGTGCGCATGCCAGTACAATGGCAGCTTTGCTGAAGGCTTTCCGGCAGATGGCCATCAGCAGTGCGAACAGGGCAAAGTACAGGCCAAGCACCATGCTGTAAAGCAGCAGAATTCCTGCCGCGCCCGGCCCCGGCACATTGCCGTAAATGTGCATGGTGTCGTAGATCCAATAACAGTTCAGGACATACCACGATACTCCGCACGTGTAACCAGCCAGAGCACTACGACGCAAATAACGTGGATGCTGGAGATTGGCTTCGCTGAGGATCCCATAGAGCAATGGCACGAAGGCCATCCAGGCAAAGACCGCGCGCCACAGCGGTAAAGGGCCTGCAATCGGAAACGGCAAATCCAGCAGAATACCTGAAATCAGCCCCAGCAGCACAGGGTGACGGGTCAAAAGTCGCATCCGAGGCTGAGTCTAACACTGTCTGGTTGGCCTGGCGGTACAATATTCATTGTGAGCGCGCTCATTCACTTCGGGATGCACCTGCTGACGATACTTTTCTTTATCGGCCTTGCGGGTTCGGCCATTGTAATTATCATCAGTTTTATTGAAGACTTGCAGGAGCTTTTCGGAGAATGAGCCGAGCACAGGATTTGACTGCATTGAGGTCAGGACATACACTCAGCGCTGAGCGTCCTTGCCGAGGCAGATGTTCGCCCTGCATTGGGTAGCAAACGATTCACCCATAACCATGCCTGTTGGTCAGACCTTTTCCGCTCCACAATCAAACCGGGTACGGCTGGTTGTTGCCTCCTCGGTGATGCTCACATTTATTTCGTTCTGGCGCGCGGCCGCCGTCGTCCTGAACGATCTGGGATCATCGGCCTTCTATGCCGGTGGCATTGCAGAGGAGGCCGTTGGAAAAGCAGCTCCATGGTTCATTCTGGGTGTCATGCTTTTCTCTTTCGCCGTTCGTGCCGTATACGTGGAAAGCTGCTCCATGTTTACGCGCGGCGGCGTCTACCGTGTAGTCAAGGAGGCACTGGGCGGTACTTTCGCTAAACTCAGCGTCTCGGCACTGATGTTTGACTACATTCTGACCGGACCGATCTCTGGGGTATCTGCCGGCCAGTACATTACCGGCTTATTAAATGAACTGATGCAAGTTGGCGCTTCTCACGGCTGGTTGCCTCCTGCCCTGTTAAGCGCCGCACACACCGCACGCCAGTTGCCGATGAATGAAACATCGGCCTTTTTTTGCGCCGCTGTCACAATTTACTACTGGTGGCAGAACATCAAGGGCATTGAGGAATCCAGCGATAAAGCCCTGGAGGTGATGAAGATCACCACCATTATGGTTGTTCTTTTGCTGGCCTGGGGTTTTTATACAGCGTTTCATGTAGGCGCCAGCCTGCCCCCGCTTCCGGTACCGTCCAATCTGCACTTTTCAAAGGACGCCCTCGGCTTTCTGGCGGGAACAAAGTTTGCGACATCGCTCGGGCTCTTCGGCATTCTGATGGCTTTTGGCCATTCGATTCTCGCCATGAGCGGCGAAGAAACACTGGCCCAGGTCAATCGGGAAATTGAACATCCGAAGCTGAAAAACCTCAAGCGCGCAGCCATTGTCATCGCCATTTACAGCTTTGTCTTTACAGGAATCGTCTCGCTGCTTGCAGTGATGATTATTCCCGATTCGGTGCGTGTTCCGGTCTACCGCGACAATCTGATTGCCGGACTGGCCATGTATATGGTCGGACCGCTCTCTCTGCGCATTGTTTTCCGTGTCTTTGTCGTCATCGTCGGATTTCTGATACTCTCCGGGGCCATCAATACTTCCCTCATCGGGTCCACCGGCGTTCTCATGCGCATCTCCGAAGACGGAGTGCTGACGGACTGGTTTCGCAAGCCCCACCGGAAGTTTGGTACCAGCTATCGCATCATCAATCTTGTGACCGCGCTGCAGCTATTCACCATCATCGTAAGCCGCGGAAATGTCATTACGCTGGGTGAAGCCTATGCCTTTGGCGTCATCTGGAGCTTTACCTTCAACTCGCTTGCCATGTTGGTCCTGCGCTGGAAATACAAGGGGGATCGTGGCTGGAAAGTCCCGCTGAACGTCCGCATTGGCAACACCGAGCTGCCGATTGGCCTGTTGTGTGTCTTCCTTACCCTTCTGACCATCGCCATCGTAAATCTCTTCACCAAAAGCGTAGCTACGGAAAGCGGCGTCGCCTTCGCAGCGGCCTTCTATGCCATCTTTACTGTTTCAGAGAGCCGGAACAAAAAGAAACATGCCGCCACCGTCAAACAGATGAAGGAGCATTTCCAGCTCGAAAACCAGGGCACCATAAGCCGGGAAACACTTGGCATTCGGCCAGGCGGAGTTCTGGTTACAATGCGCGATTCTGCCAACCCCCTTGCGCTCAAATGGGCCCTTTCCCGCACAAACACTGATGATCAGGACATTGTGGTGTTGACCGCGCGCATGGTAGGTGCGGGCGGCCCGGAATACATCGAGGCCGCAGACCAGCTGTTCAGCGAGCATGAACAGATGATCTTTACCAAGGCGGTGTCCATTGCCGAGAGCTTTGGAAAACACATTTCATTGCTGGTAGTCCCGGCAGGTGATATTTTTGCCGCATTAGTCCAAACTGCCAATGCTCTTGAAGTGTCTGCCCTGGTCTCCGGGCTTTCCACCAAAATGTCTGCGCAGGAGCAGGCCTACCACATTGGTCAGGCTTGGGAAAACCTTCCGGAGCCGAAGCGGCAGTTTACCTTTTACGTGGTCATGTCCAATGGAGAAGCGCAGGGCTTCCATATTGGTCCTCATGCCCCTGCCCTCCAGGCAGATGATGTGCAGCTCGTCCATCGCTTATGGTTGAATTTCCGCCGAGACCCTGAGATGCAGGACCTTCACCACAGCGATATTGTGACCTATGCCCTGACTCGTCTCGCCATAGAGTATGCCTGGGACAAACAGGAAACGCTTCGTGATCTTAGACGATACACTTCTGACGGAAAGCAGCCGGCCTCAGGACCGGCCTATAGCCGAAAAACCAGAGAAGGTTTCGATTATCCAGTTCCTACTCCCGGCCCATCCTCCCGCCAGGCAGAAAATGAGAAATAACCTTAGGACGAAATGGCATCAAATAGGAAATGGGAACTCCGGATCACTGCAAAAGTAATATTTGATTGATCATTTTGATTACTCTTGCCGCTATCAGTATTCGTTACTTTTTTGATAAGCACAAAAACTGTATTTTCGCTATAAACTTAGCTCTGCATAGCAATTTCAATCATTGCATCTGCATAGCTTGATAAACCGGTGTAACCACAAAAAATAATATCCTCGCCCGGCAACGACTTTTTGTAATTTCTCATTTCTTATAAACTGCCATAGGATATAAGTATTTGTAACGAAAGGCATGTATGAGCACTTTCCCTACTCAGTCGCGTATCTCTATTGTCATTGTTGATTCGACTCGAATTACTTCGGAGCTGCTTGAACAGGCCTTTTCCAAACATCCTCAATTTTCCATCCTGGGTTGCGTAAAAAATTTGGATGAACTCACCAGGCTCCTCTCCCAAAAACAACCCGACATTGTTCTGATTCAGTGCTCAGACAAGAAAGACCAGCCTCAGGCTATTACTGTGTTGGATAAAGTCTCTGCCATGTGCCCCTCAGCGCGATCGATCGTGCTTTCTTCCAATCTGACCAAAGAGCATGTGGTAGCCTTTTTCCGCGCACAGGCCCGCGGTGTACTCGCTGCGGACCATACAGACTTTGCCACACTTTGCAAGTGTGTGACATGCGTTCATAAAGGACAAGTCTGGGCAAATAGTGAGCAGCTAGGATATCTGATTGAATCGCTGTCCAGTCTCAAGTCTCTGAGAATTGTTGATTCTAAGGGAGACGCGATCCTGAGCACGCGGGAGGAAGAGGTCCTGCACCTGCTGGCTGAGGGCCTGACTAATCGCGAAATGGCCGCCTCACTGAATCTAAGCGAGCACACCATTAAAAACCATCTGTTTCACATCTTCGACAAGCTAGGAGTCTCCAGCCGGACCGAAGCCATCCTTTACGCGATGAGCCGTCGCATGGTTTCCCGCTAGTTCGCCTCTCTCTTCCTGTCCACGCTTCCCATGAAATTTCTTTACCAGGCACATGGAATTTCTCGATTCATGGCGTAAGTCCCGTACCCTGCCTGGCCTCTAATATCTCTCGCCTTTCCCTTTGGAGATAAAACTCTCATCGCGTGATAAGAATAAATACTCATGCGAGTAGGAGTATAGTAATTGCCCTCTAATGTTACTAAATACCTCGTGTGAATTTTCTATTTAAAAGATAAGATAGGGTCTGATTTTTTAGTTTTTACTCAACGATGCAAGATCTGGTCATCCCGACTGGAGCTAGAAGCGGATGTTATTCCACATGCGATTTGTCCTATTTGTTCACGAGCGAGATAGGCAGAAACGTCTGGAAAAGCATAGTCGTACCGAAATGTTTGTTGTGGAGGGATATCCATTTCCGCGTGACCGGCATCAAAGCCATTCACGCTTTAAGTTTATTCCGGAGCTACTTAGTCTCAAACATATCTAAGTCAAAACAAGTTAACTAATTGCTTCTTTCATTGCACTATTTTTTGTTATTAAAAACTGTCCAGTTCACAGAAGAAGGTTCCCATGCGACGCAATCGATCAGGCATTCTCGTAGATTTCAGCAAAATCCAGGTCCTATTTTTGGGTCTTTTCCTCCTTAACCTTTGCGGGTGCGGGATCCATGCCAATCCGATTGCTCAATTGTCTGTATCTCCCAGCTCTCTGTCCTGGCACAGTGTCAATGTGGGGCAGACTTCCTCCTCGAAGACCGTGACGGTCACAAATATGAGCAAGTCCGTCGCAGTTTCGATCGCTTCTGTTACTGCGAGCGATCAGTTCCTCGTAACCGGAAATACCTGTCCGACAGGAACCGCTACTCTGGCCCCCAGTGCTTCATGCACGATATCTGTTGCATTCCGGCCCACTTCTACTGGCAATGTTTCCGGGTCATTGTTGATTAATGACAATGCGTGGGACGGCCCTCACAATGTTGCTCTCGCTGCCAAAGGTTCGACTGGTTCCCTCATTTTTTCCCCCACTTCTCTTTCTTTTCCTGGAGTTCCGGCCGGGTCCACAAGTCAGCCGCAAAATGCGACACTGACAAATAAGCAGTCCTCTCCAGTGACCATCCAAAGCATTACTGTCAGCGGTCATTTTGTAGAAGGCACGAACTGCCCTATCGCACCAAGCACCTTGGGAGTCGGTGAAAGCTGTACAGTCACGGTGTCCTCGAAACCCGTCGCATCCGGCAGCATCACTGGTTCGATCAATGTTAGGGACAACTTCGGAAATGTAACTCAGCTTTATCTTTCAGGATCGGACAGTGGACAACCTGTTGTGGGGTCTGTGAGCTTTTCTCCCGTATCGCTGACCTGGGGCACTGTGACCGTGGGACAGACTTCCGGTTCGAAGATCATCACTGTCACGAACAACCAGACCACATCCCTTGCGATTTCTTATATCAGCATAGGGCCAGATTTTATCCAGACCGGCGGAACCTGTCCGCTCGCCCCCGCTACAATCCCGGCAGGCGGATCCTGCACAATTTCCGTTGCTTTTCGTCCGACTTCGTCAGGATCCAAGACAGAGCTTCTTTCACTGATTGACAATGCTCCTGGAAGTCCGCACTCTGCACTATTAAGCGCCACCGGCGCAACGGGATCTCTCATCTTTAATCCCGTTTCCCTCTCTTTTGCCGGAGTGGCTCCAGGACAGGCAAGTTCACCGCAACAGGCTGTCTTGATGAATCAAAGCTCAGCCAATGTTTCCCTTGCAACCATCACAGTAAGCGGCCATTTTGCTCAAAAAAAT
The DNA here is from genome assembly GCF_000688455.1 of Pseudacidobacterium ailaaui. Lineage (NCBI taxonomy): Bacteria > Pseudomonadati > Acidobacteriota > Terriglobia > Terriglobales > Acidobacteriaceae > Pseudacidobacterium > Pseudacidobacterium ailaaui. The sequence goes on along the minus strand of NZ_JIAL01000001.1, from coordinate 2,519,965 downwards.
GACTGCCCCGGCACCTTGGCTCCGCAGACCAGTTGTACGTTCAACGTTACATCCAATCCAGTTGCCACAGGTACTTTCACTGGCTCAGTCAATGTTCGAGATGGATCGGGAAATACAACGCAGCTTTATCTGAAAGGGCTTGGAGGCACGACCGAGCAGGTGACCTTCTCGCCAGATTCACTTTTGTGGGGAAAAATTTCCGTAGGCCAGACTTCAGGCCCGAAGACCGTCACTCTTACGAACAATCAGACGGTCCCCCTTACGATTTCCTCGATTTCGTTGGGGCAGGATTTTATCCTTTCGTCCACTACATGCCCTACTGCTCCAATGATGGTGAACGCTGGCGCATCCTGCTCACTCACGATCGCTTTTCGTCCACTCTCATCTGGCATCAAAAATGAAGACCTCACCATCACCGATGATGCTGCTGGCGGTGTGCAGAATGTCACATTACAGGGGACGGGAACAATCGGGTCACTGCTCTTCAGTCCTCCGTCCCTTTCTTTTGCTGGTGTTCCGCCGAACACCGTAAGTCCGCCGCAAACAGCCACGCTGACAAACCAGACCTCATCTTCGCAGATTACAGTGGCCAGCATTACCGTCAGCGGACACTTTGCCCAAACCAACGATTGCCCAGGAACTCTGGCTCCCCAGGCCAGCTGCACCATTACCGTTACCTCGAATCCTGTTGGGTATGGCAGCACCGTCGGTTCGATCAATGTGAAGGATGGATCGAACAACACGACACAGCTCTATCTAAGCGGCATGGGCGGAGTACCAAGTGATATACGCACGGCCAATTCCCCAGCAGATACAACGCCACAAACAGGAAGCACGGTCTATAGCTCACCCTCCAGCCTGTCCTGGGGTTCGGTTTCGGTAGGGCAGACCTCGGGTAGCAAAAGCATCACGCTCAATAATGGCCAGTCCACGCCATTAACAATCACATCCATCACCTCAGGACAGGACTTTGTACAAACAGTAAATACCTGCCCCTTGTCTCCAAATACATTGGCGTCTGGTGCTTCCTGCTCGGTTACGCTGGCATTCCGTCCGCTCTCCAGCGGGACCAAGAGTGAGCCCTTGACTTTTGCTTATAGTGGTTCTGACACTCCTTTGTCAGTCCCAGTCACTGCAACAGGCACGGTTGGTCCCCTGCTTTACAACACCTCCTCGCTCACCTTTTCCTCTTTGACCGCGGGAACTTCCAGCGCCACGCAAAGCTCCACGCTGACTAACCAGACATCCTCCCCTATCGTGCTTACAAGCATCACGGTCAATGGGATCTTTTCTCAGACCGATGATTGCCCGATAAGTCCAAGCTCATTGGCTGCTGGCGCGAGTTGTACCGTCACGGTGACGGCAAACCCTACAGCCAGCGGAACCTTTACTGGTACCGTCAACGCTAAGGACAGCACCGGAGCGGTCACGCAGCTCTATTTAACGGCAACAGCCAGTGCCCCCAGTGGCGGTACTTCCGGCGGGATAGCTTTCTCACCAACAAATTTATCGTGGGGGACCACAGCCGTCGGCCAAACTTCCGGCGCAAAGACCCTTACAGTCACGAATGGACTTTCTACGGCAATTACCCTGTCCTCGATCAGCCTGGGACAGGACTTCATCACAACATCAAATACCTGCCCTACATCGCCGGCTTCTCTGGCCGCTGGGGCATCCTGCTCCATATCGGTGGCTTTCCGTCCGCTTTCTACTGGTAGCAAAGCCGAGGCTGCTACCTTTACCTATAACGGTTCCGGTAGCCCGCAGTCTGTTCCGCTCACAGGTACGGGGACAACAGGGTCCTTACTGTTTAATCCAACCTCACTCAGCTTTGATCCTGTAACCACAGGCTCACAGAGTTCTCCGCAGACAGCCACGCTCACGAATACCACCACAGGAGCGCTAACTCTGAACACCATCACGGTGAACGGCAATTTCTCACAAACAAACACTTGCCCGATCAGTCCGAATACTCTGGCTGCTGGCGCCAGCTGCAACATCTCAGTAACTTCAACACCTGCAACGGCCGGGGCCTTTACTGGTGTCGTAAATGCGAAGCTGAGCACTGGTGCGGTCACGCAGCTCTATCTTTCAGGTTCGGGAACAGGTTCGTCGACTTCAACAGGAGGTACGGGCAACGTTACGGTTTCGCCAAAACAGTACACCTTTGCAAATCAGCCGATCGGCACAACCAGTTCTCCGGCGACGATCACACTCACGAATGGACAATCTACGGCCATTACCATTTCTTCGATACAGATTTCCGCACCATTTCAGCAGACCAATAACTGCGGAGGGACGCTGGCAGCAGGCGGTTCCTGCACCATCTCCATCACCTATGCTCCCACCGCAGTTGGGTACAGTAGTACAAACCTTACCATCACCGACAATGCCAGCAACTCGCCGCAAACGGTTGCCATTGCGGGCAACGCTTATGCTCCCGTAACGCTGAGCAACAATAGTCTGGGCTTCAGCAACCAGATTGTAGGCCGCTCCAGCACGCCGCAAACCGTGACCCTGACTAATCAGCAGCCCACGCCGCTCACCATCAATTCCATTGCCGTCACCGGCAGCAACGAGTTCCAGGTAACCAATACATGCATTCCCAACGGAAGCAGTAACGGCACCTTAGCTGGAAACTCCAGTTGCTCGATCAGCGTAGTCTTCACTCCTACTGCGACAGGATCCGTTTCCGGCGCCTTCACCGTATCGTTTAATGCATCCGGCAGCCCGGCTACAGTTTCCTACACCGGCACAGGGATCGTGGGAGATACATCAACAAGCGTTCAAATTACGCCACGCTCCTCCTGTGTTCTGCCCTCGGGCCAGCAGCAGTTCGCCGCCACAGTCCGCAATAACTCTAATCAGGCTGTGACATGGTATGTGGATGGAGTCCAGAATGGAAGCAGCAGCGTTGGCTTCATCTCTACTTCAGGACTTTATACAGCCCCGGCATCGACTGGAACGCATACCGTCAAAGCGGTAAGCCAGGCGGTAACATCGGCCTCCGCTTCTACTACCATCAGCGTTACGACCAGCCCGCTGTTCACCATTGATCCTTACGTCTCTTCCATTCCCGTGAATGGACAGCAGACCTTCCAGGGACAGATCTGCAATGTTCCTGACAATAATGTGACCTTTTCGGTAGACAACATCGTGGGAGGCAACACGACCGTTGGTACCATCGCCGGCGATGGCCTCTATACAGCACCGGCCACTCCGGGAAAACATACGGTTCGGGTCACCGATCCCACTCTCAACAAAACAAGTGGTGCCGTCGTCAACGTCTTTTCTGGAATCAGTGTTGATTTTGGTTCTCGAAACAACACGAAGTACCCCATTCCATCAGGCATTCTGGCCATTAATCACCTGGACGGCCTACACAATCCCTCAGATATGGCACTGGCAGCTAGTGCTGGATTCAAGGTCTCGCGCACTTACGCGAACGTGCCGTTGGTTTATGCAACTCAAACTCCAGACTGGACCAAGATTGATCCGTTAATTGCTAACTTGCAAGCACTTGGAGTCCATGTCATCCTGCAAGTTGCCTATACTCCGGTCTGGCTGCAACCGAATCCCAACCCCTGCGGAGCGGGAAATACCACTGTCGCACCGACAAACATCAATACCTGGGCCCAGTTGGCAGCTTCCTACGTCGCCCATATGGATCAGAAATTTCCCGGAGTTGTGACCGACTATGAGATCTGGAATGAGCCAGATTCCGGAAGCTTATGTGGTAACACGAACCGGTTGAATACCTATCTCGCACTTTATGCTGCCGCTGCTCCGCTTATGAAGCAGCAGGCCGCTGCCGATGGCGCCACCATCCGCGTCGGAGGCCCAACCACAGCCGGGGCCAACCAGACCTGGATCACAGCCTTGCTTACCAATTCTTCCACCGCGCCTTATGTGGACTTCGTAAGTTACCACAACTACATCATGGCTAGTCAGGATGTGAATGCCACCTGGGACACTTACAACGGCAACAACTCTCTGTATCAAAGAACTCAGGCACCGGGAGGCGCGGCATCGCAGTTTGCAAAGGTGGCGTCCCTGGTTGCGGCGGGACAACAGCCCGCAGGCGCACTCACACCCATCTACGTGGATGAATTCAATACCAACTGGGCATTTATTCAGGACTGCTGCCGGAACGACCCCACTTATGCTCCCCTCTGGAACGCGATGTACGTCAGTGATCTGCTCAACACCGTTTACTCCGGAACAGCAGCTGTACCAGGGGATTTGGCCTATTACGCCGCTACAAACTATCCCTACTTCTGCATCATCGGGACCTGGGATAGCCATATGGATTGCCAATACACTACCAATAGCACTCCGCAACCGTACCCGCAGTTCTACGCCTACCAGCTCATGGCCTCCTCCAGTTATCTGGACATGAACTCCGGTGGTTACATGGCAGCTTCTATTGCCCCGCCCTCGGGTGGCGGAGGTTTAGTAACCACTGCATTCTATACGCCCAACCAGGATTCTCTGCTGATCATCAACCCGACGTCAGCAAACTATTCCTCCATCACGATCAATCTGCAAAACACCGGCTACTCTTCTCCTCACGCCGTGCTTTACCAGATTGTGGATGGGCAGAGAATCAACAGCCAGTCGCTGGCACTTACACAGTCGAACGGATCATACACCGCCAATATTCAGGTGCCTGCTTATACAGTCCTTGGCATAGCCGTGCAAGGACCATGAGCTTCAAGTTTGCCTTTTCAGGCTTTTTGGGCGGTAGCATTGCGGAACCTGCTACCGCTTTCTTTTTCGAGAAAGAATCCGGGAAGCGGCACAACAGGACAAAAAAAGCAGCCTCGCAAGGCTGCTCCTGGAGTTAAAACGTAAAGGCCGAAAAATCGATGCCGGCCCTTCGCGTCGTTATACCAGAGTTTAGAGTTTTTCGTAGAAATCACAGGCAGAGCATGAGATGTAGATTCCACCGGGAATCCCGCGCTCACGGTCCTTAACTCGCTTTACAATTCTGGTAGGCTTACTGCATTTTGGACAGTCGGTGCTCTTAGACGTATCCATTACCTTTTTGCGGTCTGCTGTTTTGGCGATTTTAGCCATGGAAACTCTGTCTCCTCAAAATCATCATTAAGTGTCGCTATGTTCAGGGGCTGGAAAGCTCGCCAACAAAGCTTTGGGGTATCCGGACTTCCGGAAGAAGGACCTCGGATATGCACTCTTATTTTACTACAAAACAGGAGCTGCATCAGACCTTTCCTGACTCGCCTTTTGTGAGTCAAACCAAGCGGCCCCGTGTTACAAACGAAAGAGCCTCTTTCAACAAGGAAATGCGCAGTATCTATGCCGATTCAAGAAAAAGTCCTGATCGTTGAAGACGAAGAAAATGCTCTGACGGGACTGGCAGAACTGGTCTCCGGCTGGGGTTACCGAACAGAGACAGCGCGCGATGGGCTAGAAGGACTGGACCGTGCCCAAGCCTGGCAGCCAGGGATTATTATCACTGACCTGAAGATGCCTCGCATGGACGGCCTGCAGCTTCTGGAGCGTCTGGGAGAGCTGAAGCTGGAGAACCTTGCAGTCATCGTCCTCACCGCTCAGGGCAGCATTGAACAGGCCGTAGAGGCCATGAAAATGGGCGCCTACGACTTCATCCAGAAGCCGATTGATCCCAACCGCCTGCGCACAATTCTTGCCAATGCTACTCGCCAGCGGGAAACCCAGCTGGAACTTGAGGTGACGCGCCGTAAACTGCGCGAAACCGGGGTACTCGGCCATCTGGTAGGTTCCTCCAGAAAAATGCAGGAGCTTTATGCTCTCATCGAGCGCATTGCCTGCAACAATGTTTCTGTTCTGATTACCGGTGAAAGCGGTACCGGCAAAGAGCTTGTAGCACGTACCCTTCATGACCTGAGCCCGCGCAAAAGCAAGCCTTTTGTCGCCGTAAACTGCGCCGCAATCCCGGAAACTCTGATCGAAAGTGAAATCTTTGGCCATGAGAAAGGTGCTTTCACAGGCGCGCTGGAGCGTCGCGCCGGCTGCTTTGAGCTGGCCGAAGAGGGTACTTTGCTGCTGGATGAAATCGGTGAAATGCCAATTGGCACACAGGCAAAACTTCTGCGTGTGCTGGAAGACCGAAGATTACGCCGTCTAGGCAGCAAAGTCGAATCCCCGGTCGATGTTCGGGTCCTGGCCGCCACAAACAAAGACCCCGAAACCGCCGTAGCGGACGGCCACCTCCGCGGAGACCTCTATTACCGCCTGAATGTCTTCAATATCCACATGCCTCCCCTGCGCGAACACAAAGAGGACATCGCTGAAATTGTAGACTCCATGCTGCGCGACATGAACGAAAAGCATGACCGTCAGGTGGCAGGGGTGACTTCTGAGATGATGGACCGTCTGATGGCCTATGACTGGCCCGGAAATGTTCGTGAATTACGGAATACGATTGAGCGCGCCGTGATTCTATGTGGCAATGGTTATCTGGAACCGAAACATCTCCCCCCAGGATTTGGCAGCAGACCTGCCAAACATCTGCCGGAGGGCCCAGGAAATGTTGTTCAGGTCGAGGTAGGCACCACCGTCGATGAGGCCGAACGCCGTCTGATTATGAAGACCCTGGAATCCACGAACAACAATAAGACGAAAGCAGCAGAGATCCTGGGCATCAGCCTCAAGACCCTTCACAACAAGCTGAAAGAATATGGGGGATCCGGAAACGGCGTTGAGTCTGACGATTAAGATTTCACCAGCCATTCGCCTGGTTGGCGATACAATAATGCACATTCAGCAGCAAAGAGGGCTGTAGAGTTGTTCCCTCCTCTTTCTTACTTTTTAAGGACCAGAAATGCGGCTGAAGACGAAACTTGTTCTTGCGATTACCGGACTCGTGTTTGCCGTAGTGTCCGTCTTTTCCTGGCTTTATTTCAGCCAGTTGCTGCAACAGCACATTGACCAGTCTTACAATGCAACCGACATTGTTGCGCACCAGCTCTTGTTCGCGACGCGGCAGGCCATCGAGAATGGGACCCGCAACCAGCCCTTTGACCCAAATGATCCGGCTGCCGTGCGCACGGCCGTAAGCAATGCGCTGCGCCAAGACACCGCGCTGACAGCGCTTCTTAATTCTGTAATCAGTTACTCGCCCACGGTCTTTGACATCTCCATTGCTGACCAGAACGGCCGCGCCTATCTGAGCACCGACCCCGTTCTTCAGGACCAGATTGTTCCTCAGCGTCCTGCCTATGCTTCTCTTCGCAAGGCGTCTATGGTGCAGATTCTGAAGGTGGTCTTCGGTCCGCCGCGCGTTTACGATGTTTCTCTTGCCCTGGAGCGCAACAACCAGCCTTTTGTGACTGTGCACATTGGCATCCGGACCACGTTTTTAAGCAATGCCTTCCGCCCATGGTTTCTGGAAGCGGCCAGCCTGATTGGTTTTGCTGTGGTCATCTCTCTTGTGGTCGCGGCACTTGTGGCCACCTATACCTTCAAACCTATCGAAGGAATCAGCAAACGTCTTGATCTACTGACCGCAGAGATCCAGGCGCAGGAAACTGGCCCCGTAGCAACTGAACCTGAACCCTCAGACCACAATGGTGACGCGATTCTTCAGGTCTCCAACAAAATTGAACGCCTCGGCAGGCGCATGAGGAATGTGGAAGAGGTCTTTTCTTCTCTGAAGGAAAACCTTGATCAGATCCTCTCCAACCTGCAGGATGGCATTATTTTATTCACACGCGACGGCCGTGCCGTTCTGGTGTCCAGCTCAGTAGAGCGTTTTCTCGGGAAGGACCGTAATACGATCCTCGGCGCCAGCGCACAGGAAATCTTCGATTCCTCCACAATTCTCGGCAGGATTGTGCGTGAAGCATTCGACCGCGGGCTCGGACTGGTACAGGAAGAGATCACAACAGAAACAGGACGGCGTGTCGAAATTTCACTGGACTTTATTTATGACGATCGTGCTTCACAGCAGCGGCATGGCCTTGGATCTCTGCTCACTCTGCATGATCTTGAATCCGTGCAGGAAATCGAGTCAGAGCTGGAAATCTCGCGCCGCATGGCCGCCCTTGGCCAGCTTACTTCCGGAGTCGGCCACGAGGTAAAGAACCCCATCAATGCAATCGTGGTACATTTGGAACTGCTGCGCAATAAACTTACCACCAACGACGCTTCTGCCAAACGCCACCTCGATGTTATCCAGAATGAAATTCAGCGCCTGGACCGTGTCGTCCAAACGCTGGTCGATTTCTCACGGCCGGTTGAGCTGAAACTCCTGGAGCAGGACCTCCGACCGGTAGTCTACGCCGTGCTGGCCCTCGCCTCGGCTGAACTGGAAACAAGGAATGTACATGTTGTCCATTCCATGCCCGCGCATCCGGTCATGGCCAAAATCGATGCAGACCTGATGAAGCAGGCTGTTTTGAATATTGTCCTGAACGGGGCACAGGCCATGCCGGAAGGGGGTGTTCTCCGCGTCACTCTCAGTGAAGATGGGCGCTGGGGCTATCTGCGGATCAGCGATGAAGGCGAGGGCATTCCCCCTGACATCCGCTCAAAAATCTTTAATCTCTACTTCACAACCAAAAAGGAAGGCAGCGGAATCGGGCTGGCCATGACCTATCGCATCGTTCAGATGCACAACGGACAGATTAGCGTAGAATCAGAGGTAGGCAAAGGAACAACTTTCACTCTGCAGATTCCGGCCCTGACCGCTTCCGACTCCAGACTGCGTGGGCATCTGGATGCAGATGCGGTTAAAAGCATGCCTTTTGCAAAGGAGCCTTGGGGATGAACACCGCCTGTCGGACCGCGGTGCTCGCAGCAGCACTCTCTTTCCTGCTCTCTGTGACCGGGTGCAGTCACAAGGAGAAGCCCCTGCTTCCTCAACAGGCCCAGGCCCCTGTACCTCCGCCATCAGCCATGGCCCATTATCCTGCTCTGCCTGCTCTGCCCCCCCCGATTCCACCACGGGTTGAGCTGGTGAATACTCAGGAGGCGACAACACCATCACGGCCGCATCATGTCTCGCGCCGTAAACCCGGTTCCTCCCGAACAGCTTCGTCCTCTGCTGAAACCGCTGCGGAAAAGCCAGCAGCCCAACCATCACCCAGCGATCTGGCCTCCATGGCTCCGCCCGCCGACGCTTCTCCAATTGGACAGTTGACGGCCGGTGGAGATGCCACCAATCTTCAACAACGGCGCGACATCGAACAAATGATTACCAACACGGAAACGGGACTGGACAAAATCGAACGTGGTCTCAATTCCGACCAGCAGAAAACCGCCATCCAGATTCGAACTTTTCTCGCTAAGGCCCGGCAGGCCCTGCTGGACAATGATCTGGATGGCGCCAATACGCTGGCAACGAAAGCCAAGGTACTCCTGGACGAATTAACAAAGAAGTAAACATCGGCCCCGGAGATTTTTCTCCTTCCGATCTCCGCCTTTCTTTTCTCTCTCCCCGAAATCAGACCCTATACGCACCGGCCGCACGCACGATACTCTGAATCCATGAGTGCCGTCGAAATCGAAGTGAAGTTTCGGGTTGCAGACGCTGCGGCCCTTGAGCAGAAGCTATTTTCTCTGGGCTTCCGTCAGATTACGCCGCGTACCTTTGAGAGAAACGTTTTGTTTGACACTTCCGACCGCGCACTTCGCGCCAAACAATCCATCCTGCGCCTGCGCCGCTATGGCAAGCAGTGGATTGTCACCCACAAATGCCTGCCACCCGGTCACGAGCACAATTCCCGGCACAAGCATCGCGTGGAAACAGAAACGGAGGTGAAAGACGGGGAGGCCATGGCCACAATCTTTGCGGAGCTTGGCTACAAGCCAGCTTTTACCTATGAGAAATGGCGTACCGAATATGCAGATTCCATCGGTCATTGTGTTCTCGACGAAACTCCGATTGGTCTGTTTGCAGAGCTGGAAGGGCCTGATGAATGGATTGATGCCATCGCAAAAAAACTTGGGCTTTCCCCTTCTGAAATGCTGACGCTGAGCTATGGACGGCTTTTTGAGGAATGGCGCGCCCGGACTGGCATGGAAGCAACCGACCTGACCTTTGAAGCCGTTGGCGCGGCCCGCTGAAAGGGCTCCTTTCCCGCCAGCCTTTCTCAAACACCCTTGTCGAGGGTGAGAACCCCTTCCTGATTGCATCTCAAGTCTCGCTCATTTTCGCCGATAAGCTTCTCAGACAACGTCTGAGGTCGCTATGAAATCTCAAAAACACAGTAAATCTGCTCTTGGAATCTTGTGGCGATTGGCGCTGACCTTCGCCTTTCTGTTATGGGCACTTCCTGGCCACAGCGAAGAACGCCGCGTAGAAAAGCGCGTTCCGCCAGTGTATCCGGAGATAGCCAAGCGTATGCGAATTGGTGGCATTGTACATGTGGAGGCCACAGTCTCCCCTGACGGCAGTGTTACCGCAGTCAAAGCGGTATCAGGAAACAAGATGCTGTCCCCGGCTGCGGAAGAGGCCGTCAAGCGCTGGAAGTTTGCCCCGGGAGATGGACCGGCCACGGTTGGCGTGGACATCAATTTTGAACTGAACTAGTGATCCCCCAAAAAGGAAGTGATGAGGCCATGACACTTACCCAGTCACGCCTGACAAACAAACTACGCCTGAGCACAGGTGTATTACTGTTAAGCATTCTTCTCGGTTCAACGGCTGCTTATCTTAAGATGCGGCAGGCAAGCCAGTTGGCAGAAAATGTAACGTCCCAGCAGATTCCAGCTCTAAGTGCCGTTCGGGACCTGCGGGCGGCCATCCTTGAGTCCTCCAACGCCCTTAAGGCATACATGCTCTTTGGTATCGATCCAGCGATGGCCAACCGCTACAAAGATTTACTGGAAAAGAGCAAAGCGCAGGCTGAGGACGCTGTTTCGCGGATTGCAGCGCAGCGCGATGTCATTGATTCCATGACTGGTACCGGACAGGTAGACAAACTCCTCAATGAATATCGGGCCTTCGAACAGGGCCAGCAGCGGGTAGAAGCAATGGCCATCGGCCAGGGCAGCGACGCCACAAGCAAAGCCTACGATCTTTTGCAGGGAGAGGTCGCGAACCATGAGGCGGCCTGCAGGAACACAGTGGCCACAGTCGTCTCGGCGCTGATGCACACAACGAATAGCAGCCTGCATGAAACCATCCACTCTATGAGATTACAGGCCATCTATCTCTGGCTCTCCATTCTGTTTGGCGGCCTAATCGGATCTTCCCTTGCTGAACTGACGATTCGCCGCATCGTACGGTCCGTTGTTCTTGTGGCAGATCGTGCGCAGCAGATCGCGGAAGGAGACCTGACAGGAGAAGCGCTGCACACCGACTCCCAGGATGAAGTCGGCAGCCTTGCCATATCCATCAACCGTATGCAGGACAACCTGCGTGAAATGATCCGCACCATGATGGAAATCTCGAACACGGTGAATGGTGACGCTGAAAAGCTGGCCCATTCGTCGGCTGAATCCTTCAGGCGCACCAAGGAGCAGAGTCTCCAGACCCAGCAGGCGGCCACAGCCATGCAGGAGATGTCCATCAGTATTGCCGAGGTGTCCAGACACGCCCAAAATGCGGCAGAAAACGCCAAAGAGGCCTCAAAGACTGCAAAAGAAGGGGGATCCACCGTAGAGCAAATGCTCCTCTCGATGCAGTCCATCGCCGACTCCGTGCGTAATACTGCAGCCACCGTCCAGCGCCTGGGCAAGGAATCTGAGCAGATCATCCGCATTGTGAATGTCATCGAAGAGATTGCGCAGAAAACCAATCTGCTGGCCCTAAATGCCGCCATTGAGGCAGCCCGCGCCGGTGAACAGGGCCGCGGCTTTGCTGTAGTCGCCGGAGAAGTCCGCCGCCTGGCTGAAAGCACACGCAATGCCACCAGCGAAATCGCGCAGATGATCGAAGGCATCCAGATTCACACCCGCTCCGCTGTCGAAGCAATGGAAGCCGGTACTGCTACGGTCAATGAGGGCGTGGAAACCACCACCCGCGCCGGAGAGGCGCTCCAGCGCATCATCCACATGGCAGATCAGGTGGACAGCATGATCGCCCAGATTGCAGCCGCGGCCATGCAGCAGTCTGAGGCAGCCAGACAGTCCAGTGCGAACGTGGACATGATCAATCGCCTTGGCGAGGAAAATGCAGCTGCCATTCCTGAAAGCAACGCCATCGTCAACTCTGTCCAGGCCGGTGCAAAACGCCTTCAGGAACATATTTCGCGCTTCAAACTTGAAGAAAGCAGACGCACCCTTCGTCCGGCGTTTGATTCCCACGCATACGCCCCACACCCGGCTGCCGCCTTTGGCGATTGAACGCTCCACCCAGGACCAGGCTGATGCAGGCCTGGTCCTCTTTTCTCCCCATCCCTGCCCCTTGCTCTGATACCCTTAAACTCAGATGATTCCCGAGTTTCGCACTGCTCTGGTTGACTTCATTCACCGCGAAGCCAAACCAGCAGACAAATACGGACATCAACCACGGCTGTACGAGCTTACCCGTCAAATTGGTAAATCATTGGAGTATGACGACGACGTAGTCTTCGCCGCCGTTTGGCTGCATGACCTTGGTGTCTTTGTCGGACACCGTCCCGAAGACCCCTCCGAACTGGCTCGCTGGGACCACGTTTCCTACATTTGCCGACAGGCCCCAGGCATCCTCAACAGAATTGGCTTCCCGAACGAAAAAATCGCCGCTGTCCTTGACGCTATTCGCGAACATCAGCCGCAGGATGAACCTACCAGCCTGGAAGCCACGATTCTGCGCGATGCCGACATCCTTGAACAGCTTGGCGCAATCGGCATTTTGCGCACCGTCTCCAAAGTAGGGCGCGACACACGCTTCCAGACTTTCACTCATGCCATCAAGACCTTACAAAAACATCTGGACACCTTGCCTGCTAAGATCCGTCTGCAAAGCACGAAAGATCTGGCCTTGCCGCGTATCAGCGAGCTCCGGAGTTTTCTTGAGGCAGTCAGGAGCGAAGCCGGAGAGAACCTGTTTTAGACCTCACAAACGCGCGCCTTTTTGGAGTACGGACTTACATCGACGCGGGCGAAGCTCCGCTGCAGAGATCGTCTCCATGACGTACGACTGCCTCCACCAGCGCAGCAAAATCTTCCATCCGGCTGCGATGGTTCGTGTTCGCAACACGGAGGGCGTAATCGTCTCTGAGCAGAGTGCCTGAAACCACGAACTCGCCGGATTCCTGAAGGCGCAGAACAATCTCACGGTTGATTTTGTTCATCTCTTCCACACCCATGTGGTCCTGCGGACGGTACCGAAAGCAGACCACGTTCATCACTCGGGGAGCAAGCAGATCGAGCTTGTGGTGTTTGCGGATCAGCATTTCCAGATGCGCCGCCTGTTCAACATTCTGCGCAATAAGTTGCCCATGCGTTTCTGTTCCGTAGGCCTTAAGCGACATCCAGACCTTCAGCGCCTTGAAGCCGCGACTCAACTCGATGCCGCGGTCGGAAAAAGGAAGCCCATTGGCCAGCATCCCTCGGTTTGCTTTTTCAAGATAACTGGCCTGTGCAGCAAATGCATCAGCATGGGCCTTTGCGTCGCGCACCAGAAGGCATCCGACCTCAAAAGGAAGATACATCCACTTGTGCAGATCGAACGCGAGCGAATCGGCGAGCTCGATTCCGGCGACAAGGTGCCTGTATTCGGGTGAGAATTTCAGTAACGCGCCGAAAGCACCATCTACATGCAGCCAAAGGTCTTCTTCCTCGCAGATCTTCTTTAGCGTCAGGATATCGTCGATCGCACCAGTATTGACCGTGCCGGCGTTGGCGATGACAGCAATCGGGCGGAATCCGGCAGCGCGGTCACAGCGGACCTGCTGCTGAAAGGCCTCCGTGTCGATTTGAAAATTTTCGCTGACCGGGACCCTGCGGAAGGCACGGCGCCCAAGGCCCAGAAACTCCAGGCTTTTCTGTGCCCACATATGGGTTTCTGTGGACCCGTAAACCACCAGGGCCTGATGCGTTCCCTGTAACCCCTCTTCACGGACATCAAATCCTGCCTTTGCATGGCGCGCCACTGCAAGACCGAGCAGGTTGGCCATCGTGCCGCCGCTGACAAAAATTCCACTTGATCCAACAGGCATCTCCATCACTTGCGCCAGCCAGGCAATGGTTTGTTCTTCCACATAAGTTGCGGCCTGCTGCCCCCCGGCCGCGTGTGTATTCATGCCGGCTGCAAGCATCTCAGCCAGCATGGCAAAGGGAGTGCCATTGCCGCGGACCCACCCCCACGCGCGGGGATGCCGGTTTCCAGAAGCGTAGGGCAACACATTGTGCAGGAAGTCCTGATAGGCCCGTTCTTCTCCTTGCGGCAAGCGCGGCAGCGGCTCGCGCAGAGAATCACGCACGTGCGCCGGAACCGGCTGCCAAGCTGGCTGGTCGCGCAGCGTTTCAAGATGATCGAAGATATCGTCGAGCATGCGATGTGCAAGCTGTCGCTGCTCACTCCAGTTGGGCGGATCAAGCGTCAGTTCAGCTGCTGCCGCTCCCGTAAGATGTACCATAGTGACCTCGGCTGCCTCCTCAAAGGGCGAGTGAAGCGCCGTCATTTATTTTACTCCGTTATTGGATCCACTCGTAACGATAGCCAGATGCAGTAAGGGCTTCAGCCAGCTGCTGCACATGATCACTGCCCCTTGTCTCCAGCGTAAAATCAATGACCGTATCGCCAAGATTCACGCCATAATAAGCGCGGTCATAGGACGTCTGCACAATATTGGCCCGTGCATCGGCAATAATTTTCGTAAGCTGATGCAGCGATCCGGGCCTGTCTGTGAGGTGAATGCGCAGTCTTGTCCAGCGATGGTCTTTGACCAGCCCGCGTTCAATAATCTTGGCCAGGAGACTGACATCAATGTTGCCACCTCCGACCAGGACCGCGGTACGCTGGCCCATCAGCGATGTTTTCTTTTGCAGCAATGCTGCCAGCCCCACAGCGCCTGCGCCCTCTGCAAGTGTCTTTTCGCGCTCTAACAAAACGAGAATTGCCTTCGCAATCTCTTCTTCGTCGACGGTGACGATCTCATCCACATAGCGCTGCACCAGCGAGAGCGTAACATCGCCTGCGCGGCGGACTGCAATGCCGTCAGCAATGGTCGCTTCAGCAGGGATCGTGACCGGCTTGCCTGCTTCGGTCGCGCGCAGCATGGAAGGCAGACGTTCTGTCTGCACACCAATCACGCGGACCTTTGGATTGCTTTCCTTGATGGCGCAGGCGACTCCGCTGATGAGACCTCCTCCGCCAATCGGAATGACCGCTGCTTCAAGGTTCGGGACCTGCTCCAGAAGCTCCAGCCCGATGGTGCCTTGTCCGGCAATGACATCGGGATCGTCGAATGGATGGAGGAAGGTCAGGCCTTCGGCATCTGCCTGCCGCAGCGCCTCGGCACAAGCTTCATCGTAATTTGCGCCGTGCAGAACAACCTCCGCACCATATCCAGCAGTTGAGGACACCTTGACCAGAGGTGTCATCAGAGGCATCACAATCCGCGCCTGGATCCCTCGCTGCGTGGCATGGAAGGCGACGGCCTGTGCATGATTGCCAGCGCTGGCAGCAATCACACCGCGCCGCTTTTCAGCTTCTGTCAAGGTTAGGATTTTGTTCAAAGCACCGCGCTCTTTGAATGCTCCGGTGCGCTGTAGATTATCCAGTTTCAGGAAGACCTGCTGGCCAGTCATCTGTGACAAGGCCGCCGAGTGCTGCGCAGGAGAGCAGTAAATAAAATCGCGGATACGCCCGCGCGCGGCCTGTACATCATTGAGTGAAACATCGTTCATGCTTGCTTCCTTTTCCTCTGAAAATAAGAAAGCCACCGTCCCGCTGCGGGTGGTGGCCTTTGCTGCTTACTGGCTCTCCGTTGCCTTACGCACCCGCACAATGTTCGAAGATAATTCGAATCATGCTGAGGCAAATAGAGACCTGCGGCACGGTTGTAGCGCGATTACGGCGGCTGGACAGGGGTTGCATGGTGGTTGACTTATGAGTATCAGAGTACTGGGCAGAGGTCAACCTGTCGGCCCGCAGAAAAGACTGCTACGGTCCGCGGCATACCAAAGAAATAGGCCAGTTCACGATAATCTTCTGCATCAAAAATGACAAAGTCAGCGATTTTTCCGGGTTCAAGACTGCCGAGTTCTTGGCCACGATTGAGGCTATGCGCAGCATTGATCGTGGCCGCGGTCATGGCCTCCGCTGGTGTCATTTTCATTTGGGTGCAGGCCAGGGAGAGGACCATCAGCATAGAAGTCGTAGGCGACGATCCAGGATTGAAGTCCGTGGCAAGCACAACCGCAAGTCCTGCATCAATCATCTCTCGCGCCGGAGCGTATTTCTGCGAGCCAATGGCGTAAACCGAAGCGGGCAACAGAACGGGCTGGATGGCCGCCCTTTTCATCATGGCAATGCCTTCCGATGTTGTCTGCTCAAGATGGTCTGCTGTCTTCGCTCCCACCCTTGCCGCTAATTCAACTGCGCCGCAGCACGTGAACTGGTCTGCATGGAGTCTTAGTCCCAGCCTGTATTGCTTGGCCGCCATCAATACGCGCTCCGCTTGCTTTACGGTGAAGACCTCTTCTTCACAAAAGACATCACAAAACTCCGCAAGCTTCTCTTTGGCCACCCGCGGCAGCATCTGTTTCACAACAAGGTCCACGTAAGCATCGGAATCGGACCTGTACTCCTCTGGAATTTCATGCGCCCCAAGAAAGGTAGGAATACAGCGCAGCGGTGTATTTTTTGCAACACTCCGGATGGCCCTCAGAAGCTTCAACTCGTCCTCGACTGTCAGTCCATAGCCAGACTTGGCCTCAATGGTTGTTGTTCCACCGGCAAGAAACCATTTTGCATATTTCTCTCCTGCTGCCACCAATTGCGCCTCAGTTGCAGCGCGTGTCTTGCGGACCGTCGAACGGATTCCACCGCCACTCGCCGCGATCTGTTGGTAGGTGGCACCCATACAGCGCATCTCAAATTCGTCGGCCCGGTTCCCGGCAAAGACCAGATGTGTATGTGCATCCACGAATCCCGGCAGAACAATTCGCCCATTTGCGTCCACCACCTGCACGTCTGCACTGGCCAGCTTTTCAATCTTTGCTTGGGGACCTGTGGCAGCAATACGCCCGTTGCTGATCAGCATGGCCCCATCGGGGATGATGCCAAGCTCGCGCATCTCCAGGCCAGCACGTGGGCGTGTGGGCCCAGCCAGAGTAATGAGTTGCGCGCAATTTGTAACCAGGAGTGGTTCGTTTTGGTTCATGACAGGCGTTCCAGCAGTCCTGAAGCAAAAGACAAAAGGCAAGATGCGGCGGTCAACGATGTAATTGTGTTCATGTCGCGTGTGGGATCGATTTCGACCAGGTCCATTGCTTTCACCTTCGGATGGGCGCCACAGACATACGCCGCCTCTCGCACATCGGATGGAGTCAAACCACCAGGACGCGCACCTGCTGTGGCTGGTGCAAAGGCGCGGTCCATCACATCAAGATCAAGATCGACGTAAATGGTTTCCGCTTTCTGTGCGAGCTCATTTAAGGCATCGCAGACGACTCTCCGGATGCCTTGCAACTGCACCGCTTCCACCGGCCAGACGTGGATCCCCGCATCTTTTGCAACACGAAAGTACTCCCAGGAATTTGCAAAGGACTGGATGCCGATCTGCACGATGTTCTCGCCCGGCAGACCGTCGTTGAGTAGCGCACGGACTGGGTTTCCATTGCGCAGGCCGCCTTCAAGTGTACGCAAATCAAAGTGCGCATCCAGAGTCAGTAACCCACACTGTTGCAAATTACTGTTGATGCCATGCAGTGCCGGCCTGGTGATAGAGTTGTCTCCTCCGAGGAGGACGATGGCATCGGCATTTTGCAGAGCCTTTGTTACTGCCTGTTCGATAGGCTGCTGCGCTGATTCAACACTCTGCTCTGCAAGCGGCAGGTCTCCAAGGTCTTCTACGCGAAGCTCCCGCACATCCCGGTTGTGCATGATGTCGCAGGTGCTGAAGCTTACAAGCGCATCACGGATTGCCTTTGGAGCAAGATCGCAGTGGCTGGGTGTGATCGATCCAAGCGTAAGCGGTGCTCCGAGCACGCGCAGCAATCCACGCGCTGAAGCCATAGGTTTGCCTGCAAGCCAGCAATGTGCGCGCGGCCAGGAACTGTCTTCGTGTAGTTGGATCACGCGTGGCCCTCGTCCATGGGAATGCGGACCTTCCTCTCTCTTGCGCAGGCAATCGCCTCTGCATAGCCTGCGTCTACGTGACGAAGCACGCCTATGCCGGGGTCCGTAGTTAAAACGCGCTCCAGGCGCTGTGCCGCCAGCTCAGAGCCGTCAGCAACAACCACCATTCCGGCGTGTTGCGAGTATCCAATGCCCACTCCGCCGCCATTATGGATACTCACCCAGGATGCTCCGGCGGCTGTGTTCAGCAGTGCATTCAACAAAGGCCAGTCCGCCACGGCATCGGAACCGTCGCGCATCCCTTCGGTTTCTCGATAAGGCGAGGCGACTGAGCCTGCATCGAGATGGTCGCGCCCAATGACAATCGGTGCAGAAATCTCACCCTTGCGGACAAGCTCATTGATCGCCACACCTAATTTTGCCCGCTGCCCGTAGCCAAGCCAGCAGATGCGCGCAGGCAGGCCTTGGAAGTGGATGCGCTTCTGCGCGAGTTCGATCCAGCGGTGCAGGCTTGCATCTTCCGGGAACAGTTCAAGAACAAGCCTGTCTGTGCGGTAAATGTCCTCAGGGTCACCGGAGAGTGCGACCCAGCGAAATGGGCCTTTTCCCTGGCAGAAAAGTGGACGAATGTATTCGGGCACAAATCCCGGAATTTCATAGGCATCTTCTACACCTGCGATCCTGGCCTGGGTACGCAGGTTGTTGCCGTAATCAAAGGTAATTGCACCTCTCCGTTTCAGTTCCAGCATCGCCTTTACATGCTCGGCCATGGTGCGCATAGAACGCAGCTTGTATTCTTCAGGATCGCGCTGACGCAGCTCAACAGCTTCGCGCAAGTTCATCCCATTCGGAACATATCCTTGGAGCGGATCATGCGCGCTGGTCTGGTCAGTCAGAAGATCAGGAACAATGTTGCGGCGAATCAGCTCCGGCAACACGTCAGCTACATTGGCCACCAACCCAACAGAAACGGCCTTGCCCGCGCGCCTGGCAGCATCCAATATTTTCAGCGCTTCATCAAGCGTATGCGCAATGTGGTCGCAGTATCCACTGGCCAAGCGCTTCTCAATGCGCGCCGGATCAACATCGACTCCGAGAAAGCGTGCCCCATTCATAGTGGCTGCCAGGGGCTGCGCGCCACCCATTCCGCCCATTCCGCCAGAAACGACAAACTTACCATCCAGGCTGCCAAAATGTCTGCGGCCTGCCTCGGCAAAAGTCTCGTATGTTCCCTGCACGATGCCCTGACTGCCAATGTAGATCCACGAGCCGGCAGTCATCTGGCCATACATCATCAGGCCCTTCTGTTCGAGCTCGTGAAAATGTTCCCAGTTTGACCACTGGCCAACCAGGTTCGAGTTGGCAATCAGCACACGGGGCGCAGCCTCATGTGTCCGAAAAATGCCCACCGGTTTGCCTGACTGCACAAGGAGTGTTTCGTCGCTCTCAAGCGACTTCAGCGCACGGACGATTGCATGGAAGCACTCCCAGTTACGCGCTGCCTTTCCGGTTCCACCGTAAACGACAAGTTCATCCGGGCGCTCAGCAACTTCCGGGTCAAGGTTGTTCATCAACATGCGCAGGGCAGCTTCCTGCTGCCAGCCTTTGGTGTTGAGCCTGTTGCCGCGCGGCGCCCGGATTGTTTCTGGGGTGGTTTGCAGCATGTTGTTTCTCCTGCTCTGTCCGATTTAGTTTCTCCAAACATCAAACGTGCCTGATTGAATCTCTGCCGTCAGTTTTTCTATGTCTCCTGAGAGCACGCGGTCTTCTTTGAGGTGCGGCACACAGTTGCGCACCACAGCCTTCGCCTTTGCAACTTCGCGCGCGGGCTTCAGTGGCAGACGATAATCGAGCCCCTGGGCTGCAGTCATCATTTCGATGGCCAGCACGCGCTCGGCGTTCTCTACGATCTGGCGCAGCTTCAAGGCCGATGTCATGCCCATGGAAACATGGTCTTCCTTGCCGCCCGATGTCGGCACTGAATCTACACTTGCAGGATGCGCCAATACTTTTGCTTCATTCAGCAGCGCGGCAGCAGCAACGTGTGCAATCATCAGGCCGGATGACACTCCGGGCGTGTCTGATAGAAATGGAGGAAGCCCTTCGTTGATATCGGGATTGATGAGGCGATCAATACGGCGCTCGCTGATGCTCATCAAATCAGTGAGCGCAATGGCGGCGTAGTCTAGCGCCAGGGCCAATGGAGCACCGTGAAAATTACCGCCGGAGAGGATCGTACCGCCAGAAACAATGCCGTTTTCATCCAGAAAAATCAATGGATTGTCTGTGGCCGAACCCGCTTCTGTCTCGATCACCTCACGCACATGGGCCAGCACGCCCCGAGCTGCTCCGTGGACCTGCGGCATGCAACGGAGACAATATGCGTCCTGCACGCGAGGATCGTTGTGGCGGTGCGACTCGCGTATCTCGCTGTCCTGCAGCAGATAGCGGAGGTGCGCGGCGGCCTGGACCTGTCCAGAATGGGGCCGCACGGCATGGATACGCTCATCAAATGGTGTTGGTGTGCCGCGCAGGGCTTCGAGGGACATGGCTCCGGCAAGGTCAAAGAGCAGCGTTACGCGCTGGGCCCGGTCCAGCGCAAGCGCTCCAACAGCAGCCATGGCCTGCGTACCATTCAGAAGCGCAAGCCCCTCTTTTGCTTCCAGCGCAAGAGGCGAAATTCCCTCTTCTTTCAAAGCACAGCACGCTCTGGTTCGCTTGCCCTGATAAAAAACTTCCCCTTCGCCCATCAGTGCCAGCGCCAGATGCGCCAGCGGTGCCAGATCGCCGCTTGCTCCGACAGAACCGCGGGAAGGGACCACAGGATGAATTTCGTGATTTAAAAGCGAGAGTAGTGTTTCGATCACAACCGGCCGCACACCGCTGTGCCCTTTGGCCAGAACATTGGCACGCAGCAGCAACATGGCCCGCGTTTCCGGCTCCGGCAACGCCTCTCCCACGCCGCTCGCATGGCTGCGAACAAGGTTGTGTTGCAGCGCCTTCAGGTCTTCATCAGCAATCCGCACGTCGGCCAGCTTGCCAAATCCAGTGTTGATGCCGTAAGTCGTTTCCCCGCTCGTGATGACGCCTTCCACTATGGACCGCGACGCATTGACCTTGCGCCATGCATCTTTCGCAACAGCTACCTTGCGCTTTCGATGCGCAACGGAGGCAATCTCCTCGATTTTTAGTGGCTGCCCGGAAAGTTCCAGAATTCCTTGGGGACCCATGGCTTGAATGCTAGAAAATCGTAACTGTCTCGTAAACGGCATTTCCACGGACAATACCATCATTTACGATTGATTAAATGGAAGTTTGGCGATTTGCCTATGGATTCTTCTGAATTACTAGACAAATACGGACGAAAATTGCTCGAAGAGCTGCAAAAAGATGCCCGCGCTTCTTATGCTGAGTTAGGACGCCGAATCGGACTTTCTCCTTCAGCTACGGCCGAGCGCCTCCGCCGCCTGGAGGAGGCAGGAGTGATCCGCGGCTACTCGGTTGAAATAGACCGCAAGGCCCTCGGCCACCCGATTCTTGCCATCATCCGTATGACCTGCGACGGTCCGCGATATCACCCATTTCTGAAATTCGTGAAGGATCTGCCTGAGGTACGCGAATGCCATCACGTTACGGGCGGCGACGCCTTCTTTCTGCAGGTGACCACTGCATCCATTGAAGAACTAGAGCGGATCATCGAACGCCTGCTGCCCTATGGGATTCCTACAACGAGTATTGTGCTCTCCTCTCCTGTAGTGCGGCGGGCCTATGATGTATCACGTATGCGAGACTGAAGACCCGCTGCCATTCCCTGCTGCTCAGAAAAGAATGGCAGCGTACTTTCCGCTTCACATCAGAACAGGGACAATTGCTGCCAGCTGATTCAGATTGTCCAGGCATCCGTTCCAGCCATGCTCGTGTTTGTCTCTGGTCTCCACATCTGTGAACCCTTCATGGGTGAGGACCAGTTCGGTCCCACCAGCCACTTCTGTGAATTCAATCGTGACCAGCGTTTCCGCTGATGTGTCCGTAGAGCAATCTGAATTCCAGGTAAAGGCCAGCAGCTTGTTGGGAATGATCTGCTTATAGGTACCAACAGCAACATGCCTCTGCTCCGGCCCATCTGCCATCTCCAACCGATAGCTTCCTCCGATACGCAAGTCAGAAACCGCCACCGGGACAGTCATTGTTCCCGGCGCATACCATTTTTTCATCAGCTCAGGTTGGGTCCATGCAGCAAAAAGCTCAGCAGGGGAGGCTTTAATCGTACGCTTCAGTTGCAGCTTCAGTGTGTCCGTCATTCTTTGTCTCCTTCAAAGAGGTTTTGGAGAGCATCGAGTCTCTCATTCCAGAACTGCTTGTAATAAGACAGCCACTCTTCGGCTGTCTTCAGCGATTGGGCTTTAAGGCGCACAACCTGAAAACTCCCCTGTCTTTCACGCGTAATCAGATCCGCTGATTCCAGCACCTTGAGATGTTTGGAAACAGCAGCCAGAGAAATCCGATAAGGACGTGCAATTTCCCCTACCGTCTTCTCTTTGCCCGCTATGACGCGCAAAATCGAGCGCCGCGTCGGATCTGAAAGGGCATGAAAAATAGAATCAAGCTGCGCAGTGGAAGACTTAACCATTTGGTTGAATCTTAGGCCACCCAGAGACCGCTGTCAACCGTTTGGTTAAATATTTTTTTTGACCTGATTTTTATTGCATGAACAGAGCAGACGAATGCGCCGGACCTACAGCACCCTGAACGAAGAGCGATTCAGCCCGGTCCCGAGCTGCTATTGTGAATGTCCGCAGAAAGAGCAGTAAGGCTCCTGTGGTCGCACCTTGTCTGCGCTGCGCCTTATGATTCAGCCGCGATGACCCGTGATCCGCTGAATCCGTAATAAGCAATGAACAAATAGCACAGCACAGGTAATACAAAGGCGTGGTGAATGCCGATGCGATCGGCCAGCACTCCCTGCACTTCAGGAATCAGGGCGCCGCCAACGATCGCAGTTACCAGCAATCCGGAAGCTTCTCCGGTCAGCGGTCCCATTTCAGCAATGCCAAGGGTAAAGATGCTGGGAAACATGATGGAATTGAAGAGACCCACGAGCAGGATGCTCCAGATGGCCACATGGCCAAGCGTAAGCATGGATACCACCACCAGAACGCTCGCCACCATTGCACACAGCCCCAGCAGTCTTCCGGTCTGCATCTTCTGTAAGATGGCTGAACCGATGAAGCGGCCTACCATTGCGCCACCCCAGTAGAACGGCACCAGGGCCGAAGCCGCAAGAGCACTCAGTCCTCCAATTTCCGGTTGATTAAAGTAGTTAATCAGAAAGCTGCCGATCGAAACCTCTGCGCCGACATAGACAAAGATTGCGACCGCCCCCAGGACTACATGGCGATGGCGCCAGATGCTGTCCTTCTTCTCGCCCATGGGACGGTAATCTCTGGTGGCGTCAATCCGCGGAAACCTGTAGAGCGCAATCGCCAGTCCCAGCACCACCAGGGCCAGAGCAATCGCGAAGTAAGGAAACTTCACCGTTGCCGCCTCATGAATGCGATAGGCTCGCAGTTGCTCCGGTGAGAATCCGCTCGTATCGAGCACCTTGGCTCCGCGCAGAATCAGCCAGCCTCCCAGCAGCGGTCCAATCACCGTGCCCAGGGAATTGAATGCCTGCGTAAGGTTCAGCCGGCTTGAAGCCGTTTCCGAAGGACCCAACACAGAAACATAGGGGTTCGCCGCCACCTGCAAGGCCGTGATCCCCGCCGCCAGAACAATCAGGGCCGTCAGAAACAGGGCGAACGAGGGCACACTGGCAGCGGGAATGAACAGCAGCGCACCAGCGCACATCGTAAACAAACCCGCCACCATCGTGCGCTGATAGCCAATCCATTCCACCACTTTGCCGGAGGGGATACCGAATGCTGCATAGGAGCAGAAGAAAGCAAACTGCACCAGCATCGCTTCGGCATAATTCAGCGAAAAAATGGACTTGAGATGGGGAATCAGAATGTCATTCAGCGATGTCAAAAAACCCCACACAAAAAACAGCGTTGTTACCATTGCCATCGCACTCTTGTTCGTGCCGCCAGGGGACGCAATGGTACTCATAGAAGATTTGTTCACATTTGTGATGGCCATCAGAGGTTCCGGATTTGGTTCTTTGCTGATAATAAATGGATAAGCCCGTTTCCGGGCAGATCCAATGCCCTGAAAGAATGCTTAAACAATCCTTAAGCGTAATTTTTCTGCGTCTTTCCAGCAATCTGTTCGTCTTACCAACTGAGGTTTTCCCCGCAGAGCAACCGCCCTCGGGGGCCAGGTATCGGGAAGAATATGCCATTTGCTCGCACCACTCTCGCTTTCATGGTGTCCGCTTCGGTGGCGGCCTTGTATGCACAGGCGCCCTCAGCAGCTCGTTTGATCGGCACAGTCACAACCATCAATGGAAACACTCTCACGATCAAGACGGATTCTGGCGCAATTTCCACGATTGCTACGACCGATTCAACGCGCATTTTGCGTGCCGAGCCTGGCCAGAAAGACCTTAGCAGCGCAACGCCCATCCACGTCCAGGACCTCGCCGTCGGCGATCGCATTCTCGTCCGCGCCAGCGCTGCGGCTGGTCCGAATAGCTATACGGCGCAGACCATCATTGCGATGAAACAAAGCGACATCGCTCAGAAGCAACAGCAGGAGCGCGAGGACTGGCAACGCCGAGGCGCCGGAGGCATTGTCAAGTCTGTGGACCCCTCCACCGGAACAATCATCGTGGCCTCAGGTACGCATACAATCACAATCCATGCCACTCCCAGGACAATCGTCCGCCGCTATGCTCAGGACTCAGTCAAGTTCGATGATGCCAAGACCTCTACTCTGGACCAGATCAGGCCTGGAGACCAGTTGCGCGCTCGCGGAGACCGCAGTCCGGACGGCAATGAGCTCAACGCAGATGAAATCGTCGCCGGGACTTTCCGCAATATCGCGGCCACGGTCCTAAGCGTGAATGCTGCGGCCCAGGTGATTACCGTCACCGACCTTGCCACAAAAAAGCCGGTCACGATCCACTTCACTCCTGACTCGCAGTTGCACAGGCTTGACCCACAGATGGCACAGATGATCGCCATGCGCCTGAAAGGCGCTGCCCGTCAAAACGGAGTCCCGGAACAGGCCGCTGCTCGTCCCATGCCCATGGGCGGCCAACCGCAGCAACACAGCGGAGACCTTCAACAGGTCATTCAGCGCGCCCCCACAGTGCAGATTTCTGATCTGCATCAAGGTGACGCAGTCATGATCGTCGCTACGGAAGGGTCACCGGAAAGCGCTACTGCCATTACGCTGCTTGCCGGAGTCGAACCCATGCTTCAGGCTTCTACCAAAGAAAGCCAGAGCCTTTTCTCTTCTTCCTGGAGCCTCGGCAGTGGAGGTGATGCGGCCGCCAGCGGTGCTGGTCAGCCGCAGTAAACATCGGGGCAAATGCTCTGATGTTCAAAGAAGACCATATCGCACGAACGAATTGCAATCTTGGAGAGTTTTGTGAAACGGAGAGTTCTGCTATCTTTTTTTCCTGTCTTGCTTGGTCTGTTGTTGACCTGCGGCGCTCAGGCCCAGTCCGCAAAAGGTTCGCTACATGGCCAGGTGACCGACCCGACTGGCGCCGTCATTCCGAACGCAGCCGTCAACCTGACAACGCCGGACGGTCACACGGTCGCCACCGTCACCTCCAATGGAACGGGTGCCTATCAGGTGAGCAATCTTGCTCCCGGCACCTATATTGTTATTGTGACGGCGCAGGGCTTTGCTCCGTCGCAATCCAAGGCGGTCACAATTACTGCAGGACAATCCAAGCAGTACGATGTTTCCCTTCAGATCCAGGTTGAGCAACAGCAGGTACAGGTCCAGGCGGAAACCACTACCGTGGACACCAACCCTGAGAACAATGCCAACGCAATTGTCATCAAGGGCAAGGACCTCGACGCGCTTTCTGACGATCCCGACGAGCTGCAAAACGAACTACAGGCGCTTGCCGGCCCTTCTGCTGGTCCCAATGGTGGACAGATTTATATTGATGGCTTCACCGGCGGACAGCTTCCTCCCAAATCGGCCATCCGTGAGATACGCGTTAACCAGAACCCGTTTTCTGCTCAGTACGACCGCTTAGGCTATGGGCGGATTGAAATCTTTACTAAACCAGGTACTGACAAATTTCACGGCAGCGTCAACGTCTTTGGCAATGACTCGGCATTCAATTCATCCAACCCGATTTTGAATTCTAACCGGCAGACCGGATCGACGACCCTGCCTCCTATCAAGATGCCGCCATACTATTCCTACTTCATCCATGGCGATGTCAGCGGTCCGATTTCCAAAAACGCCTCTTTCTTTCTGAGTACCTTTGGCAGGAACAATCAAAACGTCAACATCATTGATGCGATTGACCCCGTAAACACAACGGATGCAAATAGTCCCGTTTATCTGAATGAAACCGTCGGCAATCCCAGCACGCGCATTGACGTCAGTCCTCGCCTGGACGTGCAACTCGGGCAAAATAACACCCTCACGCTCCGTTATAGTTTTACTCGTAACCAGCAATCCAACTCCGGCATCGGTGAAACCAGCCTGCCTTCGACCGGCTATAACACCCATAGCATTGAAAACGAGATTCAGCTCAGCAACAGTTGGGTCATGAGTCCGCGCGTGGTAAACGACATGCGCTTTGAATATACTCGCAGCCGGTCCACGCAGACGCCGCTTTCTGTGGATCCCACCATCTCTGTGCAGGGCGCCTTCACAACTGGTGGCAGCAACAGCGGCACGGTGCGCGATAATCAGGACTACTTTGAGCTGCAGGACTACTTCACAGCAGCGGCCGGAAAGCACTCCATGAATTTTGGTGCCAGACTTCGCGCCACGCGCGACGCCAACTTCAGCAACGCCGGCACAAACGGTCTTTATACCTACCAATCATTGTCCGATTACATCAGCCATAATCCGCAGAAGTACCAAGTTACGATCATCAACAACGGTCAGTACACTGCACGCGCAACCCTCTTTGACGCCTCCCTTTTCTATCAGGATGACTTAAAAGTCAATCCTCGATTTACCTTCAGCTACGGACTCCGGTGGGAGGCCCAGAACTATATTCACGACATCAACGACTGGGCACCACGTTTTTCCCTTGCTTATGCCCTCGATGGCGGCGATGGCAAGCCGGCAAAGACCGTATTG
Organism: Pseudacidobacterium ailaaui; assembly: GCF_000688455.1. Classification (NCBI taxonomy): domain Bacteria; kingdom Pseudomonadati; phylum Acidobacteriota; class Terriglobia; order Terriglobales; family Acidobacteriaceae; genus Pseudacidobacterium; species Pseudacidobacterium ailaaui. The sequence continues at coordinate 2,492,559 of NZ_JIAL01000001.1, read as the reverse complement.
CGTGCCGGATACGGCTGGTTCTTCCAGCGCTGGGGCGTTGCCAACACCTTCGGCGGTGGAGGCAGTACTCCCTTCCCCATCTTCACCATCCGCTATAACCAGTACCACCCTGCACAACAGATCTACATCCAGAGCTTTAACAATTCCAGCAATCAAAACACCGCGCCGACGTACTATCAGACAGATTCACGCTTCCATGCTGCGCTGGACATGCAAGCAGCGATTGGGATTGACCGGCAGTTGAGCAAAACGGCAACGATGAACGTCACCTATCTCTACAGCCAGGGCGTCCACCAGTACCTTACCAACAACATTACTGCGCCTTTCTGGGACTCCACAGACGGCACTTATGAGAACATCCCCGCGTCCGGCTTCTCGGCTCCGCCCATCAACTTATACACCTATCAGTCTGAGGGCTTTTATCGCCAGAGCCAGATCCTGGCCAGTGGAAATGCGCGCTTCCGCCGCTTCACTCTCTTTGGCTTTTACATGTACAACAACGCACTGGGCAATACCGGTGGGGTAAACTCCATGCCATCCAACCCACATGATCTGAAGCTGGACTATGGACGCATGGGCTTTGATATCCATCAGCGGTTTGTTGTTCTTGGAAATATTCAGGCGCCCTGGGCCTTGTCATTCTCTCCGATGGTGGCCTATAACTCCGGTACCCCTTATGACATCACAATCGGCAGCGATCTGACTGCAAACAATCAGTTCAATGCCCGTCCTACCTTTGCAGCAAGCTGCTCAGAACAGGGCGCCATCAATCCGGCAAACTATGGTCTTCACGGCGTGCCTTGCCTCAATACCAATCCGGCTGGCACCAATGAAAAGATCATTCCCTATGGATACGGCACAGGACCACAGAACATCAGCCTGAATATGCGCGTCAGCAAAGTCATCGGCATCGGGCCGCGGGTAGAGGGCGGAGGGGCCAGCGGCGGCGGCCCGCACGGTCCTGGCGGGGGTCGCGGACGCGGAGGCTTTATGGGACTCAGCGGCAACCAGGGTGGCCCTGGCCGGTTGGACCAGACAGTCTCGCGCAAATACAGCCTGACCCTTTCGGCCTTCGGGACCAACATTCTGAATCATGAGAACCTGGGTACACCGAATGGAACTCTGCTCTCCCCCTTCTTCGGCAAATCGCAGTCGCTAGCCGGGGGCTTTTTCGGACCTCGTACACCTGGCAACCGTAGCTTTACGCTACAGGCCTCCTTCAACTTCTAATCAGAAGAAGCGGCCCGCCGGTTGTACCACGTCAACGGGCGGGCCAGAAAACTTTATGGCTTTCCGCCCGGGTTCCATTTTGGTTTCCACTCCGTATTCGCCAGCCACAGCACCGGTTTCACCATGGACGAGATCACGGTCGTCATATAAGCAAAATCCAGTTTGCTGATCTCGTCACTCGGACGGTGATAGTCCTTATGGAGATTGAAGCTGGAGACCGTCTGCGCAATGATCCCGCGCTTGGCCAAGGCATAATTGTCCGAACGCTGGAAGAATTTCTGCTCCGGGTGCGGATCGGCCACAAGGTGCGCACCGTGCTTGGCCAGCTCTGGACCAAGATCGCTGCGCTCGTATCCGGTAAGCCAGAAATGACCCGCACGCACGGCTGGATCCGGTCGCCCAATCATCTCAAATTCCAGGTTGGCAACAATATGGTCCAGCGGTACGGGCGGATGGTCCAGAAAATACCGGTTGCCAAAGCCTCCCAGCTCCTCTGAACCAAAAAGCACAAAAAGCACCGTACGCTTCGGACGCTTTCCCTGGCTCAACACCCGGGCCAACTCAATGACGGCCGTCGTCCCGGAGGCATCATCATCTGCTCCGTTATAGATGCTGTCTCCATTCACAGGCTGACCCACGCCCAAATGATCAAGGTGGGCGGTGAGCAAAATCGCGTCCTGCCGCGTCTTTGTATCGGACCCCCGCAGGATGCCAACAACATTCCATGTCTCCGTGCGTGGCACATTTTCAAAGGATGCAAGATGCCGCTGGACACGGTCCGGAAGCGGGTTCGGTAAAGGAGCTTTCTGAAGGAAACTACCGTGATCACCACCCGGCTCCAGCCCAAAGCCTTCAAACAAGGAGGCAACAAAAGTTGCGGCCAGGTGCTCATCTCGGGTTGCGCTGCCCCGCCCCCGTAGAACGTCTGAAGCCAGAAAATCCTCGTCCGCACGTACGCACGGCTCACAGAACCGGGGCTCTTCGGCCCAGGAGGCGCGGCAGAAAATGGCAGGCAGAAAAACCAGAAAAACAAGCCAGAAACGGTATCGCATATGTTCATGGGAAGTATACCCGCTCTTCTCGCTTAAGTAAGATGGAAGTGACTGGTGAAAAATGAATTGGATGTTTCGCTCTCTCCTGATATTGCCGTTTGCAGGATGCCTTTTTCTGTCATCGTGCGGAGGCAAATTTTTCCCCGATGAAAATCATTCAGGCGGAGGAGGTAACACTACCAGCGGAGACTATCTCTATATTGCGAACATCAGCACCAATCCCCTGACTCTTGCGGCTTTCAATATCACCAGCAGCGGTGTGGCCTCACTTTCCGGATCTCCTTATAACTTTGGCCTGGTGACCCCCAGCGCTCTGGCCATCACTCCCCAAAACAGCTTTCTATTTGTGGGCAGCATCGATGGCGGCATCTATGGCTACAGTATCAACAGCAACGGCTCACTCAGTATCCTGAACAGCGGTAACCCCCTGGTGACCGGAATTCTTCCCTCTGCCTTGAAAGTCGATACCACCGGAAACTGGCTGATTGCAGCACAAGGTGTGGCCGGGACCAATGCATCAGCATACCTTTTCGCCATCAACACCAGCACCGGTGCCCTGACCGCGCAAGGCAACGCTCTCACCCTCGATGTTGGGACCCCGGTGCGCATCGCCGTGACTCCAAACAACCAGCTCGTTTACATCTCATTGGGTACAGGCGGGGTAGACATCTTGAATTTCAGTGCCAGCGCCGGGACTCTCAGCCTCTTCCAGAACCTTCACCCCAAGAATTCCAGCAATGCTGATTATGGGCTTGCTGTCGATCCCAGTGGCACTTATCTTTTTGTTACGGAAACCGGCACGGTCGTCAATGGCACCAATGGTCTGCGTGTGCTCAAAATCGCAGCCAACGGCGCACTCTCCGAGCTTTCCACCTCGCCCGTTCAAACTGACCTGGGGCCCATGGCAGTCATCGTCTCCTCCAATGGGAGCTATGTTTACGTCGCCACGAACAGCGGTGTTGTGGATGGCTTTGCGCTGTCTGCCAATGGCGCCCTCACCTCGCTGCCCAATTCGCCGTACACAACCGGCACAAACCCTTCTGACTTGATCGAGGACAGCTCGGACACTTACATTGCGGTCGTCTGTTCCGGAGGAAGCCCTGACCTTCAGGTCTTTAAGATAGACACCACCGCCGCAACTGCAGGCCAACTCATCTCTTTTGCTACTGCCTCTACGGCATCAACCTCCCCTGCCGGTGCTTATCGGGTTGTTGCAACCCAATAAAATGCCCTCTTACGCATCCTTCCGTCGCTTAAGGCATGTTTCGATGCTATGCTCAAATCAATAGCGGAAGTGCGCCTTTACCTGCGCTTTCGTTCTTTTCTCCATGTCTTTACGCCGGATTTTTTCTGTATCGCTCCTTGTTGTGTTGGTTCTCTCAGGATGTGGCCGCTTCCGTCCAAAACCACCCCGGGAATATGTTTATGTCGTCGCAAAAGAGACTTTTCTGCGCGACCGCATCGCCGCAGTCTCCAACCGGGTGGCCAATGTCACAAACGGACAGCGGCTGGAAGTTCTGGAGCGTTCACGCCGCTTCCTGAAGGTAAAAACAGACAAGGGAGAAATCGGTTGGATCGAAGAACATGGAGTCATTGATCAGGACACTTTTCAGCAGTTTCTCAACCTTCAAAAACAGCATCAGAATGATCCGGTCATCGCCACTGCCACGCTGCGCGATGATCTTTATCTTCACCTGAAACCAGGCCGACAGGAGGCCCGTTTTTACCTCCTTCCCGAAAATGATAAGCTGCAAATGCTCGTCCGGGCCTCTGTACCAAAACCGGTGCCGCCTCAGGCCCTCCCTCTGCCTGTTGCAAAAGCCAACGGCAAAGCTGACCAATCCAGGAAGGACAAACAGGCCGCATCAGCACCGGAAGCGCCCCCGATGGAAGACTGGTGGCTCGTTCGTGATGCGCAGGGAAGGGTGGGATGGACGCTTTCGCGCCGGCTTGATATTGATGTCCCCGACGCCATTGCTGGCTACGCGGAAGGCCAGCGCATGGTCGGGGCCTACCCTTTGACAACCGTTTACGATCCCGAGGCTGCCAATTTTCCTGAAGGCAAGGTCCCCGAATACGTGACCGTGCTGGGGCCCTATAAAGATGGCCTTCCTTATGATTTTGACCAGGTGCGCGTCTTTACCTGGAATACAAAAAAACACCGTTATGAAACGGCCTTCCGGCAGCGCAACATTCAGGGATACCTCCCCGTGCGCGTTGGCACACAATCTTTCGACAAAATCGGCAGGGTCCCGGTCTTTTTCTTCCGAGTCGCTTCGGACGATTCGATCGCCATCGATCCTTCCACCGGGGCTTCGCATCCGGCGCACACAGAAGAACTAGGCTATCGCCTGGAAGGGGTCATCGTCCGCAAAATTGAGCCTGCCGCTCCCCAAGGAGCTTTGCCTGCTCCGCAGCAGACATCGACTCCAGCGCCTGCGAAAGAGCATAAGATGGGCCGGCGACACCCTGCACACACCGGCGCCCGGCGAAAACACCATTGATTCGAAATATGGCATTGTGAGAAATGGCCAGCTCCTCGCCGGTCATAAAACAGAAGGCCCCTGGCCTTCCTTCATCATTGATACCGATAAAATCCTCTGCCGCTTTTGCGGCCCAGCCAGCCCGCATCCACCATTTTTATCAACAACGGACACGGTCGATATTTTGGGTCTCCAAGCCCTTCATGCAGCACACGCATAATGTCCAGGCAGACGTCCAGTCCGATAAAATCGGCCAGCGTCAAAGGCCCCATGGGGTGGGCCATGCCCAGCTTAAAGACCTCATCCACGGCCTCAGGAGTGGCCACACCCTCCATCACCGCATACATCGCCTCATTCAGCAGCGGCATGAGCACACGATTCGACACAAACCCCGGAGCATCATTCACTTCCACCGGGGTTTTTCCCAGCTTTTCTGCCAGCGCCTTTACACTTTCGTAGGTTGTCCGCGAAGTCGCCAGTCCACGAATCACCTCGACCAGTTTCATCACCGGGACCGGATTAAAGAAGTGCATTCCGATGACTTGCTCCGGGCGCTTGGTCAGGGCGGCAAGTTTCGTGATGGAAATGGAAGAAGTATTAGAGGCCAGAATCACGTGCTTGGGAAGCAGTGTGTCAAGCTCGGTAAAGAGTTGGCGCTTGACCTCAAATTTTTCCGTGGCAGCTTCAATCACAAAATCACATTCTGCCAATGATTTCCGGTCGAGCGTTCCCTGAATGCGTGCCATCGCTGCTGCAGCTTCTTCGGCGGAAATTTTTTGTTTCGCCGCCTCGCGTTCAAGGTTCCTTTGGATGGTCTCCAGACCGCGGTCGAGAAATCGCTGCTCAATGTCACACAACCAGACCTCCAGTCCGCTGCGCGCAAAGACATGTGCAATTCCGTTACCCATGGTCCCGGCGCCAAGAACACCTACTCTTCTGATTTCACTCATTCGCATCACCTCAAGCAAAACAGATGAGTGTATCAGGCAAGTCAGGGTGGCAGCGAGTCAGCAGGCTACTTCACCTGCACCAGGACCACGGTAATATTGTCTTCCCCGCCGGCTGCATTCGCCTCATCAATCAATCGCTGACAAAGAAGCCGTAAATCTCCCTCCTGCAAGAGGACCTCCGCAATTTTTGGCTCGGAAACTTCCTTCGTCAACCCATCGGAACACAGGAGAAACAGATCTTCCGGCTGCACCGAAAGCTGGGCAATGTCCGCAACAACCCTTTCCTGCGTCCCTACCGCTCGCGTAATCACATGGCGAAGAGGAGAGCGTTCGGCTTCAGCAGCCGTAAGCTGCCCGATCCGTACCTGTTCCCCCACGAGTGAATGGTCCTGTGTCAATCGTTCCAGATGTCCGGCACGAAAGCGGTAACAACGGCTGTCGCCCACGTGCGCGATCCAGACCTGTTCATCACAAACCAGGAGCGCAACCAGCGTCGTGCCCATTCCGTGTAAAGAAGGGTCCTGTAGCGAATGAGCAAAAATGCGTTGATTGGCTGTGGCGACGATGGCTTTCAGAAGTTCGTCGGGACCTTTTTCTTTCCGGCTTTCCGTCTCTTCCAGGGCGGCCACAACCGCGGTCTGGCTGGCCACTTCACCCGCAGCGGCCCCACCCATCCCATCACACACGACAAAGAAATTCGCCTGTGGCAGAAGGCCGTAGGCATCTTCGTTGACCGAGCGAAGACGGCCTACATCTGACAATGCTGCTGCTTCCACACGCATCTTTTGCCATGGACCAAGATACACGATGGGCCTGAAGACGGGACGCAAGAAAATCGCAAGAAAGTTCCCTTGCCCCTGATTCAGCAGAAGAAATGATAGGTTTCAGGACGATTCCGCTATGGACTTCAGGAAGACCGCTGTCCTGCGCTCGCCAGCTTCGCCTCGGCCCCTTCGATTACCTGATTGGCTTCTTCGTATTTTTCGGCGTCATCGCCGGCCTCGCTCCAAAGTTTCTGGCCGCGATCCAGCTCCTGTTGCGCCTCGCTTGCGTTGATCTCTTCCGGCTTCAGGGCGGTTTCAGCCAGCACCGTCACGCGGTCCGGAAGCACTTCCACAAAACCCCAGCTTACAAAATAGCGCTGCTCTCCCGCGCGGCCGCCGTGTGTACGCACTTCGCCCGCACCCAATTCAGAAAGCAGTGGAGCGTGGCCAAAGAGCGCCTCCATATAGCCGTTGCGCGCAGGAAGCTCGACTGCGTCGGCGGTGGAATCCACCAGAACGCGGTCCGGAGTGACAAGCCGGATGTGCAGTTGGTTCGCCATGGTCTTATGCGTTCGCCTTCATCTTCTCTGCGGCTTCCAGCACGTCTTCAATCGAGCCTTTCAGATAGAACGCCTGCTCTGGAATATCGTCGTGCTTGCCTTCGAGCACTTCCTTAAAGCTGCGCACCGTGTCCTCAATCTTGACGTAGCGCCCCGGGATACCGGTGAACTGCTCGGCAACATGGAACGGCTGCGACAAAAAGCGCTGGATCTTGCGTGCACGCGCCACCGTGAGCTTGTCTTCTTCAGAAAGCTCATCAATGCCGAGAATGGCGATGATGTCCTGCAGGTCCTTATAGCGTTGCAGGATACGCTTCACACCCTGCGCCACATCATAGTGCTCTTGTCCAACCACGCGCGGAGTAAGAATGCGCGAGGTCGAAGCCAGCGGATCGACAGCAGGATAAATTCCCAGTTCCGACAGCGGCCGCGAGAGCACTGTCGTCGCATCCAGGTGGGCAAAGGTTGTTGCCGGGGCAGGATCGGTCAGATCGTCTGCCGGAACATACACGGCCTGCACCGAGGTGACCGAGCCTTTCTTCGTTGAAGTGATGCGCTCCTGTAGTTCGCCCATTTCCGTGGCGAGGTTCGGCTGATATCCCACCGCCGAAGGCATACGGCCCAGCAGGGTTGAAACCTCAGAACCGGCCTGCGTGAACCGGAAGATGTTGTCAATGAACAGCAGCGTGTCCGCACCTTCGTTGTCGCGGAAATACTCAGCCACCGTCAGCCCGGTGAGCGCCACACGAAGACGCGCACCCGGCGGCTCCGTCATCTGCCCGTAGATCAGCGCCGCCTTCGACTTTGAAAGGTCCTTCAGATCAATTACGCCCGCTTCCTGGAACTCAATCCAGAGATCATTGCCCTCGCGGGTGCGCTCGCCGACTCCAGCAAATACGGAAAAGCCGCCGTGCTTCAGCGCGACGTTGTTGATCAGCTCCTGGATGATGACCGTCTTGCCCACTCCGGCACCACCAAAGAGGCCGATCTTGCCACCCTTCAGGAAGGGCTGAATAAGGTCAATCACCTTCACGCCCGTCTCAAACATCTCTTCGCGCGTTGACTGCTCGTCAAACGCCGGGGCTGGACGGTGGATCGGCAGATGCACTTTGGCGTGGACAGGACCAAGCTCATCGACAGGCTTCCCGATGACGTTAAGCACACGGCCCAAGGTCTCGCGTCCGACAGGAACGGTGATTGGTCCGCCAAGATCGATGGCTTTCATGCCGCGCACCATGCCTTCGGTCGGCTCCATGGCGACGCAGCGCACGCGGCCCTCACCGAGATGCTGCTGGACTTCCAGGATCACATCGATGGGCTGGGGCACATCAAACCCTTCGCTCACCACACGAAGCGCCTGAAAGATAGGCGGCATTTTGGATTCTTCAAACTGCACGTCCACCGCCGGTCCGGCGATCTTAATCACTTTGCCAATGTTTTCTGCCATAAGAAATTCGTTCTCTCTACAATGCGGCTGCGCCGCTGACAATCTCAATCAGTTCCTTGGTAATGGCCGCCTGACGCACGCGGTTCATCGCCAGCGTCAGCGAATCAATCAGCTCGGAAGCATTGTTCGTCGCCGAATCCATCGCCGTCATTCGTGCAGCAAACTCCGCTGCCACCGATTCCAACATCGCATGATATAGCTGCGTAGCCACATAGCGCGGCAGCAGTGCGTTGAATAACTCACCCGGACTTTGCTCGTAGATGTAATCCACGTCCGCCGTTCCAAAGCGGCGCGACTCTTCTTCGGCCTGTTTGGCATCGGCCTCAGCTTCCGCCTCGCTCAACGTCACTCCGGAGGAGATGGCGGCTTCGCCTGCGCGCTCGCGTTCTTCCTGCGTCATCTCCTGGGCCAGTGCAACTTCCCTCTTTCCGATTTCCAGAATCGGAAGGACCCGCTCGACGACCACACGTTGCTGGATCACCGACTTGAATTCGTTGTAGACCACGTATGCTGCGTCAATCTTCTGGTGCGCGTAGAGCGATGTGATCTCGTGCGCCAGTTCACTCGCCTGCTCAAAAGTGAGCTTATGCAGAATGCCATGATGGTGGTCTTCCAGCAGTTCAATCGGGGCCACGCGGCGGCGTTCGGCAGCAGGAAAGTGATCATCTCCCTGCTTCTGCGATTCAAGATACTGGGCCAGCGGATAGCGCCTGCGCAGCACATCCCGTCCCTTACGGCCGATGGCTTCAATGTCAATCTGCACATCTTTGTGCTGCGCGATGAAGGTATTCGCGGCCTTGATGATGTTCGCATTGAATGCGCCCGCAAACCCACCCTCACCCGAGACGACAATCAACAACACGTTCTTTTCCGGACGCACCGCAAGCAGCGGGTGCGGCTGCCCCGTCTGTGGGTCCACCGTGTCCACGCGTCGCTTCAGCGATTGAAGAACAGAGGTCATCATCATCGCATAAGGACGCGAGGACAATGCCTTTTCCTGCGCCCGGCGCAATTTTGCCGCCGCCACCATCTTCATCGCCTTGGTGATCTGGCGCGTGTTCTTCACACTGCGAATGCGCCGCCGTAAATCGAGAACGTTTGCCATTCCTGCTACCTTGCGGCCACAACCTGCGCCGACTCATGCTCGGCGAAGAAGTTTTGCTTGTACTCTTGGATCGCGGCCTTCAGCTTGTTCCGCAAATCATCATCGAGCGCCTTCTTCTCTCCGATCTCCTTAAGCAACGCTGTCTGCGCCGAATCCAGATATTTGTGAAAACCCTCTTCAAACGCGCGGATCTCTTCTACCTTCACGTCATCAAGCAGGCCCTGGGTCCCAGCAAACAGAACCGCCACCTGGTGCTCGGCCGTCAGCGGCTGGAACTGCGGCTGCTTCAGCAATTCCGTCAGGCGCTGACCGCGTGCAAGCTGTTGCTGCGTCACCTTGTCCAGGTCGCTGCCGAACTGCGAAAACGCCGCCAGCTCGCGATACTGCGCCAGGTCCAGCTTCAGCGTCGAGCCAACCTGCTTGATGGCCTTCATCGCCGCTGAAAAGCCTACGCGCGAAACCGAAAGTCCCACGTTCACCGCCGGACGGACGCCCGAGTTGAAAAGGTCGGTTTCCAGAAAAATCTGCCCGTCCGTAATTGAAATCACGTTTGTCGGAATATATGCCGAAACGTCCCCTGCCTGTGTCTCAATCACCGGAAGTGCCGTCAGTGACCCGCCGCCCTTTTCCTTGCTCAGCTTGGCAGCGCGCTCCAGCAGACGCGAGTGGAGGTAGAACACATCGCCCGGATACGCCTCGCGGCCCGGTGGACGCCGCAAAAGCAGCGAAATTTCACGATAGGCCGCCGCGTGCTTTGACAAATCGTCATAAATCACCAGTGCGTGCTTGCCTCGGTCGCGGAAATATTCACCCATCGCGCATGCCGCATACGGCGCAAGATAGAGCATCGGAGCAGGCTCAGACGCCGTTGCAGCGACGACAATGGTGTAATCCATCGCGCCATATTCGGTGAGCGTCTGCACTACCTGCGCCACCGAGGAGCGCTTCTGCCCAATCGCGCAGTAGATGCAGATCAGGTCGTTCTTCGCATTGTTGAGAATGGTGTCCAGCGCAATCGCGGTCTTGCCCGTCTGGCGATCACCGATGATCAGCTCGCGCTGCCCACGGCCAATCGGAATCATGCTGTCAATCGCCTTGATTCCGGTCATCATCGGCTCGCGGACCGACTGGCGGTCAATCACCCCCGGGGCGATGCGCTCCACCGGCAGCGTTTCACTCGTGTTGATGGGGCCTTTGTCGTCAATCGCCTGCCCCAGAGAATTGACCACACGACCAATCAGGGCCTCGCCCACCGGCACGCTCAGGATCTTGCCTGTGCGCTTGACCTGGTCGCCCTCGCGGATCTCGGTGTAGTCGCCCATCAGCACAGCGCCCACCTGCTCCTCTTCCAGGTTCATGGCCAGACCATACACGCCGTGCGGAAACTCAATCATCTCGCCATACATGACCTTGTCCAGGCCATGAATACGGGCAATGCCGTCGCCCAGCGAAATGACGGTACCCACTTCATCCACACGGACCTTTGCATCGTAATTCTGGATCTGCTCCTTCAGGAGCTGCGTAATCTCGTCTGCTCTCATCAGCGCCATTGCTTCTCTTTCCCAAAGCTCAAAAACTTTTTGCGCATCCCCATCCTTTGCATGGCCAAGGCTGGGATACGAATCCTACCCCGCCAACTGCTTCCTCAAGCGTTCCAGCCGGCCGCGTACTGAACCGTCATACACCGTGCTGCCTACGCGGACGACCACCCCGCCCAGGAGCGACTTGTCTTCAAAATACTGTGCCCGCACCCGGGTCCCGGTCATGACAGCAACCTGCTGCTCAATCCCCCTCCGCTCGTCTGCTTCGAGGGCCCGCGCCGTCGTCACCTGGATCTCAGAGATCCCCAGCCGACGGTCCGTTTCCTTGCGATATTCATCGAGAATCTCGCCCAGAACGTCCATGCGATCATGCTGAATCAGGACTGCCAGGAAGTTCCTCACCTGCTGTGACATCCCCAGCCGCTCATTCAACTTGTCCAGAATCGCCACCTTCTGGTCAGCCGGAAATGACGGATCCAGAAAGACCTCGCGCAGATCATCGCTCTCCCACCAGATTCCAAGGAAGTTGTCCAATTGCTTCTGGACCTCGTCTGCATTCAGATGGGCCTCCATCACCACATCAGCGAATGCCCGCGCATAAGCGATCGCTACGGAGGCCATCAATTCTGCCCTCCTTTTCCGTTCTGGGTGCTGGCAAGTTCAGCCGTAAAGTTCTGCACCAGGATCCGATCGGCATCCGCACCCAGATGGATGCGCTGCAAGGCCCGTTCCACGGCCAGGTCCGCGGCAAACTTTTTCAGCTCGCGCTGCGCGGCCGCACTGAAGGCCTGAATCTCCTGCTCCGCAGATTCAATGATTCGCTTGCGCTCTTCTTCGATCTGGGCTTTGATGCGCCTCTCGTCTTCCTCAATCTCCCGTTCGGTCTGGCGGCGAATCGCATCAATTTCCGAGTCGAGTTTCGCCAGCCGCGCCTCGACCTCACTTAGCCGTCTGCTGGCTTCCTCTGTCGCCGTGCGTGCATCGGCCAGCTCTTTTGAGATGGTCTCTGAGCGCTTACGGAAGGCCTTCGGCAATACTTTGATCAGAAATCCGGCAATGGCCAGAATCAGCACCGCCGAATTGAAGTCCTCAAAAATCTGCGTGGCCGTTTCCGTGTCCGTGTGCAGCCACTTTGCAATCATCTGGACGGCCGCTGAATGACGATAGCCCTCTTCTTCGCTGTTCGTCTCTGGGGCATCCATCTTTTCGTACTTGGTTGTGGCAGGCTGCGCTTGCGCCGGTTCTTGAGCAAAAGCACGCATTGCCGGAGCAATCACCAGCAGGACCGCGGCCATCCATATTGCTGATTTCAGCCAGAAACTACGCTTCAACGGACACTCTCCACCGGAGCCACACCTGCTGGAAGAATGGCTTGAAGAATTTGTTGGGCCAACTGTTCGGTCGAGCCTTCAATCTGCTTACGCGCTTCGGCCGCCTGCTGGGCCATCGAAGCCTGTGCCGCGCGGACCCGCTCCTGCGCGGTAAGACGCGCCGATGCCAGCGCATGGTCGCGCTCCGTGTTCCATTGCTGGATGCGCTGCTCGCGGTGCCGGAAAATATCGGCCCGCGCCGCCCGCAATTTTGCTTCATATTCCTGCGTCTTGGCGTCAGCAGCAGCAATGGCGGCCTGCGCACGCTCAATGGCGCCCTTTGTCCGCTCGCGGCGTTCGGCCAGTGTCCTGGTGAGCGGCCCATACACCAGAAACCGATAGGCCAGCACCAGCAGGAGAAAAAGAATCATCGTCGGCACGGAGCCAATGCCCAGATCCCCGAGTTGTCGCAGTATCTCGTCCATGTTCTACAGCTCGTCCACACCACCTCCAGCGCCTTGCACTTCGGCTTCGGCGAGCTTTCAAAGCGCCAGTTCAGCCTGGGATTCACTTTCTGGAGGGTGTTGCAGAACGTATAGGTTGTAACAGAGTGAAAAATCAAGTGTCAACGTGGAAGAAGACACTACTTTCTAGGTGTATCACACCGTGACCGTTTTCTGAAGCAAAACCAGTGCGCTAGGAAACCGGACCGGACCTTTCCCCGAAACAATCTTGGGAAAAAGATCAGGCCCTCCGGGACTCATACGGCCCCCGAACCGGCCGCACCAGGCCCGCCACGGCCACCCTGTCTGTCAGTCTCGGATGGTATGTGCCGAAGCCAGAGTGTTGGCTGCTGCCACGCTGGGAGTCACAGGTCCAGAGGACTGGGGTGCAGCCCCGGAACTTACTCCAGGACTGGCCGGATCAGCAGTGGAGGCATTCAGGGCACCGGAGTGGTCTGGTCCCAGGCCAAGCTTGATCAAGGCCCGAGAATCAGGGACCAGTTTTGTTTGCCAGCCATGATCAGACTGGTATTTCTGCATGGCCGCCTCCGTCTCTGCATCCCATTGGCCGGAAGGCTCGCCACTCATATATTTTTCGCGGATCAGCGCTTCCTGGATCTCCCTTGCGCGCTCATTGTCAATTCCACGCTGTCCAATGACCTGGTGCTTGTGGGAAAGCCTCTTTTTGCTGTGGCCTGAAGTGGCTGCACGATGACTGCGCCCCGCAAATGCAGGCGTTACCACCAACACCGCAGTTAAAAAAATGGCTGGGCATGCTCGAACAAAAAGCATGGACGAAAAACCTCGCACAGGGACTTTGAAAAGCGTTCTTTCCGAGAGGTTATAAGGGAACCGGCTTCATTGCAAGTAAAACAGCACAGGCACCCCGTGTATTCTGGGATGCCTGGCCAGTTTGGTTCCCAAAGGAACACCCGCGGTTACGGCAGTGTTCCGCCCACCAGTGTGCTGCCTGCATTCGGTCGCTGAGGATCGACCAGGCTCAGGACCACATCCTGTCCCGATTTCAGCCCGGAAACAATGGCATTAAACTCAGCTTTGTTATGGACCGGCTGCTTGTTCACAGAGGTGATGAGCTGTCCTTCCGCGCCGGAGAGCTGCAATACATTGTCAGCAAAAGACCCGGGCTTCACACGCTGTATCAGCACACCGTGCAGGTTACCCGGAGCATTCTGCGGCAGGTCGCTGACCGTAATGCCCAGCTTACTCTGCGATGTATCCGCTCCGCCGTTTCCACCGGAGGGCCCTTCCTGCTCCGCTTCTCCCGACATGGCCTCCATCTTGTTAAAGTCCATGATCGAGACGGTGGCCGTATGTTGCTGACCATCACGGAGATAGCCAATCTGTACCGTGCTTCCAGGTTTCCGTGCGGTGATCTGGTTCACCAGATCATCTCCGTCTTTCACCGGACGACCATCCACGCTGACGATGACGTCCCCTGTCTTCAGGCCCGCCTTATCGGCCGGTAATCCAGGAGATACTGCGCTGATAATGACACCGTTCTTCACGCCATAAACACGCTGCACGGCGCTCGAAATATTGGGCTGGAACCGGATGCCAATCGATCCACGTACCACTCGGTGTTCCGGTCCGATCAGCGCGTTATAAACATTCACCACGGTATTGGAAGGCATCGCAAAACCAATTCCCTGGTAACCAGCAGACTGCGTAAAGATGGCCGTATTCACGCCGATCACCTCTCCGGCCATGTTCACCAGAGGGCCGCCGGAATTTCCCGGGTTGATGGCCGCATCGGTTTGAAGGAAATGCTGGAATTGTCCCTGCGGGCCGCCCTGAATGCTGCGGTTTTTTGCAGAAATAATGCCCGCCGTTACCGTCTGTTGAAGGGTAAAGGGACTGCCGATGGCGATCACCCAGTCGCCTACCTGGGCCGAATCGGAATTGCCAAGTTTGACCGTTGGCAGCGGATGGTCGACGTCAATCTTGATGACTGCAAGGTCCGTGGCCTTGTCTGTGCCAATCACCTTGGCCGGATGTCCCTGGTCACCTTCCGGATCGCTGGCCAGTTTCACATAGATGCGGTCGGCCTTCTCCACAACGTGATTATTGGTGATGATGTATCCCTTCGGGTCAACAATGAAGCCGGAACCAAGCGCCTCCCGCGCCTGGTCGTCGGGCTGGCCAAAGTCCGGGCCCATCCCGAAGAAGCGGTTAAAGAAATCCTGCATCCCGCCCTGGTCACCGTTGTCATCATTGTCATTGTTGTCGTTGTTGTCATTATCATCCGGATTCTGCGGCATACGGTGGAAGCGCCGCAGATTGCGCCCCTGCTGCTCTTTCGGCAAAGTCTCCGTATTGATGTTCACCACCGCGGGGCCTACTTCCTTCGCAATCCGGGTGAAGTCCGTGGAAAGATCGCGTGGCGAAGGAATCTT
The DNA here is from genome assembly GCF_000688455.1 of Pseudacidobacterium ailaaui. Classification (NCBI taxonomy): domain Bacteria; kingdom Pseudomonadati; phylum Acidobacteriota; class Terriglobia; order Terriglobales; family Acidobacteriaceae; genus Pseudacidobacterium; species Pseudacidobacterium ailaaui. Next base: position 2,477,200 of record NZ_JIAL01000001.1, on the reverse strand, counting down.
CAGCGGAGTTGCATCTGAGCTGTCCACCTTCGTCTCCTGTCCGTGGACCCCATGGGACATGACAGAACCAATGATGATCCCGGCGGAGAGTGTAGCTAGAATGGTAAAAGTCGTGGTAAGACGGCGTAAGCGAAGCCGTTCAAGCAGGGATTTCATTCGATCTAACCTCGTATCTTTTCGGAAATGCACTCAGAACTGCCGGCGCAGCCGCCGTCCAATACTTCAGTATACCGAGGGAAATGAAGCAGATGGCGTGCGAAAGGGCAGGGTTCACTTTCTCTTCTCATGCTGTTAGACGCCAAATCCGGCCCGGATGTCACTGCCAGACTGAAGAAAATCAGAACATCGGGTCATCTATGGCCCCTCTTTCCCCGTAGATGCTATTTCATGCGCCGTGGCTACCCCGGCAGACGAAACCATTTCCGTCAGCGCGATGCCAGCCAGCACGAGAATGGCCCCGGCAGACGCCCTCCGGCCAAGCCTTTCATGCAGCAAAAGAAACGACGTGGCCCAGGCAAAAACAGGCTCCAGCGCCAGAATCAATGCCGTATGCGTCGGCGGCAGATATTGTTGCGCATAGGACTGGACTGTGAAAGCGGCAGCCGTTGCCAGCAAGGCCGCCACCACCAGAGCAAGCAGCACACGCAAGGTCCAGTGCACCCAGAAATGCTCCAGCCAGGGCCCGGTCATGGCCATAAACAACGTACAAAACCCAACTTGCAGCAGTGCCAGCTGCGTAAAGGCAACGTGTGGCACAGCATGGGCCAGGGCCAGTACATGCAATGCAAACCCCAGGGCACATCCCAGCGTCAGAAGATCGCCTGCATTCATCGCCCCCAGTCCTGCGTAGACATGCGCTGGCGTCGTTAGCAGGACAATTCCTGCAAAGGCCAGCATTGCTCCCACATACGCATTCCAGCGGGGTGCAGGCGAGGTTGTCGGGCGCAAAAACGGTACAGAACACAACAGCGGGACCATGACCACAGTCAACCCGGTAAGAAAGGCCGATTTTGAGGGCGAGGTAAGACGCAGGCCTGCCGTTTGAAACTGATACCCCAGGGCCAGGCAGAAACCGGCCATGGCCCCATACCCAAGAGCGCGCCAGGTCAGGTCCTTCCATTGACGCCGGTAAGCCACGGCCATGCACACAAAGGCCAGGGCCATCCGGATGAGGTTAAACAGCAAAGGAGAAATGTCCTGGAGCGCGTTTTTGATGACGACAAACGTCGCGCCCCAGACAAAAACAACAGCAATCAGCAATAGATGCGCACGCACCGAGCGGGACATGGAAGAAGAGTAGCATCCAGTCTGCGCCCGCTCCTCCTGCCCCGGACAGGCACACAAAGCAGGTCTGCTCTCATTTCTGACTCACTGTGCCGCGGGCCTGCTCCATACTTCGTTCAAAAATTGATATCGTGTTCGAGTCTTGTCCGGACGCGCTTCGGATTGAGCATTCAAATGCATCACCTGCCATCCGGTGGCCGCGTTGTACTGGGGCCATTGCGGAAGACCAGGACCATTGGGGTCTCCCGTCTTGGCAAAGTTCGTCCAGTAGCTCTGCATCAGCTCTGACAAGGCCCTGTCCTCCGGACGCACCGCCATTTCCTTTCGCGAATCGAGCGTCCCAAAGACGTACTCGATATCATCGGAATGAAAGGCTGTGCCTGCCGGGTGAAATTTGTCTCCCGGCGAAGGAAGCTCAAAATGGTAGCGATAGACGGGCTGGCCGCCGGTGGCCACCTGAGCTTCAATCCATCGCCAGGTGGCATATACCAGGAAGCGGTCCCCGGCATAGTCGCGCAGTGCGCGGATGGCCTCTGTTTCATCATTTGCTGCATAGGCAGACAAAAACTTCTCTGCATCCGGACCAAACTCTTTCTCAGCAAACTTGCGGTATTCGGCCATCGTGATACTCTTCTGCGGGATATTGCCTTCGTCCCGGTTCCATCCTGCCAGCAAAGGAACATGTGCCTGCTTGCCTTCGGCGTAGATGGAGTCGACCTGTGCCGGCAGGAAATAGCCGTCAATGTCCGGCCAGAAGCGCGCCGGCGGATGCCCCGGCTGCGGGGTGACTGCCTTAAGCAGCTCATCTGCGCCCATCGCCCGCAAATCGCTCAGCTTCGATGTGCCGAATACCTCCTCCAGCTTCTCCACATCTTCCTTCTCCCTCTGCTCTCGCATCGGGAAGGGCTCCCGCTGACTGAATGCCGCGCCACTTTCTCCAATGGCGCGATGAATCAGATCTTTTGCTAAAGGCGAGGCCATCTGTGCGCTCACGGAGAAGGACCCCGCCGACTCTCCAAAAATTGTGATATTGTCCGGATCGCCGCCAAAGTTTCGAATGTTCCGCCGCACCCACTGGATGGCAGCAGCCTGGTCCATCAGGCCGTAGTTTCCCGAGGCGTGTTGCGGAGACTCGGCCGTCAGCTCCGGATGGACCAGAAATCCGAAGATGTTTAACCGGTAATTCATGGAAACAATGACCACACCCCGGTGCGCCAGGTTTTCCCCGTCCTGCCGCGCCTCGGAGGCGGCCCCGGCATAGAAACCTCCGCCATAAATCCAGACCATCACCGGTAACTTTGCATGTTTGTCTGTTGTCGGGGTCCACACGTTCAGATTCAGGCAGTCCTCGCTCGGGCCAGGATCACGAAAAATCATGTCCTGAAAAACAGCAGGCTGCATACAGTGGTGGCCAAAATTTGTCGCATCCAGCGTTCCATGCCATTTTGCAGCGGCCTGCGGAGGCCGCCAACGCAGCTTTCCCACCGGAGGCGCAGCGTAGGGGATCCCTTTGAACACACGGACCTTGCCATCAGTGCTGAGATATCCCTTCACTTTGCCCTTGTCCGTTTTCACCACCGGGGCCTTCTCAGCAAAACAGGTGATGGCCGCCATCACGGTGAAAGCGGCCACAACACTTCGTAGGATGTTGCGCATGGAAAGTACCTTGCCCTCGTCAAGAATAGGATGAGCCAATCAAGCGATTACGCTGCACAGGTAAAATAACCTCGTGAGCCCATCCACCGCAACATTTGAGGAGATCCAGCAGAAGGTCCACACCGGGATGCGCATTTCCACCGATGAGGCGCGCTGGCTCTGGCACCATGCCAGCGATGCGGACCTGTGCAAGCTGGCCGCTGCTGTCCGGTCACGCTACCATGCTCCCGGCTCCTGTACCTATATGGTGATGCGCATCATCAACTATACAAACGTGTGCGTGGCCCAGTGTGACTACTGCGCCTTCTATCGCCTGCCCGGGGATCAGGCCGGCTATGTCCTCTCGCAGGAACAGGTCTTTGCCAAACTGGATGAGCTGCTGGCCCTTGGCGGCGACCTTGCTGCCTTCAATGGCGGATTCAATCCGCATCTGCCGCTCGACTACTACTGCGACCTCTTCGCCGCCATCCGTGCACGTTACGGAGACCGCCTGGAGTTTTATGCGCTGACCATCGCTGAATTCATGTATCTCGCCGACCATGCCAGACTCGACTACTCTACCGCCGCACTGCGCTTCAAAGCCGCAGGGGTCCGCTGGATTACCGGCGGCGGTTCCGAGATCCTGACCGAAGACTTCCGCCGCCGCCACAGCAAATTCAAATACACCGTGGCTGAATACTTTGAAGCGCAGCGCGCCATCATCCAGGCCGGACTGAAAACAACTGCCACCATGGTCATCGGTTTTGATGAAACGCTGGACGAGCGGCTGGACCATCTGGACCGTACACGCCGCTTCCAGGATGAAACCGGCGGCCTTGCCAGCTTTCTTTGCTGGACCTACAAACCCTACTTCACGCAGCTTGGCGGCATTGAAGTCAGCACCGCAGAATACCTGCGCCATCTTGCCCTTTGCCGCATCTATCTGGACAACATTCCCCGCATCCGGACCTCTGTCCTGACGCAGAACGAACGCGCGCTGGAAGGTCTTCTCTATGGCGCCGATGATTTCGACCTTCCCATCGAAGATGAGGTCACGCAGAAGGCAGGTGCCACCATCAGCCTTGATTTTGACAGGATTCTGGGCGTGGCGCGAAAGCTTGGCTTTGCGCCCGTATATCGGAGCGTGACGGCGGCGCCGGCATAAACCGCCATCCTCTGCTCTTCATGCCCCCAGCGCTTCCCGAATAGCGACCGCGATCCGCTCTGCATGGTACCGCATCTTGTCTTCCGATTCGGCCTCAACCATCACGCGGGCCAGGGCCTCCGTCCCTGAATAGCGCACCACCACACGGCCATTTTCGGCCAGGCTCGACTCGGCCTCGCGAATCGTATCTGTCACGGTTGCAATTTGTTCGAGCGGCCGTTTCTCCTTTACCCGCACATTCACAATCACCTGCGGAAACACCTTCAGGTCGGCTACCAGCTCGTGCAGCGGCTTGCCTGCCCGCCGCACAATGTCCAGCACCACCAGTGCAGTCATCAGCCCGTCGCCTGTCGTCGCCAGGTGTGGAAAGAGAATGTGCCCTGACTGCTCCCCGCCAAGAGAAGCACCCTCCTGCTGCATACGCTCCAGTACATATTTGTCGCCCACCGGCGCGCGCAACATGCGGATGCCGCTACGGCGGAGCGCGGCCTCCAGTCCCATATTGGACATGGTTGTTGCCACGACCACATTGCCCTTAAGCAGCCCTCGCGCCTGCATGTCGCGGGCCGCCAGCAGAAGCACCGCGTCTCCGTTGACAACATTCCCTCGGGAGTCAGCAAACAAGGCCCGGTCCGCATCCCCGTCAAAGGTCGCTCCCATGTCGGCCTGTGCAGACTTCGTTTCCGCAGCAACAATCTCTGGATGCAGGGCCCCGCATTCGGCATTGATGTTCCGGCCATCCGGCGCAACATGCGTAAAGTGGACCTGCCCGCCCAGTCGCACAAAAAGCTCCGGAGCAATCACCGAGGCCGCCCCGTTCGCACAGTCCAGCACCAGCTTCATCCCTGCGAGGTCCAGACCAGGGACAACAGAGAGCAGAAACTGCTCATAGTCTCTGCGAAATTTCTCCTCCGGCAGAGGAGCAGAGGTCGCAGACCTGTCCGGCGCGGAAACACTTTCAAGCTGCCGGAAGATCTCCTCTTCGATTCGCAGTTCTGTTTCATCGGGCAGCTTGTAACCATCCCCGCCAAAGACCTTGATGCCGTTGTCCTGCCAGGGATTATGGGAAGCTGAGATGACGATGCCTGCATCAAAGCCGTACTTCCGGGCAAGATACGCGACCGCAGGCGTCGTAATGACGCCTGCATTTTCTGTTTCAGCACCACCCTGCTTCAGTCCCGCATGCAGCACACCAGCAATCCAGGCGCTGGATTCACGTGTATCCATACCCAGCAGGACGCGAGGATGGCTGTTTCGCGCCTTTACCTGATGCGCCAGCGCAACTCCAACTGCAAAAATTGTTTTTGCATCAAGCGGCGCCTCTCCCGCCACACCGCGGATGCCGTCCGTACCAAAAAGTTTCCTCATTGCCTCGATGTTCTTTCCGGAAGAATTCTTGTCACGCGGCCCTCCACACTTCCATCGGCCAGCCGCACCGTCATCTGTTCTCCAGCACTGAATTGGGCCGCTTGTCTTATCAGCGTTCCACCTTCGTCAAAAACCAGGGCATAGCCTCGCTGCAAAACCGCCAGAGGAGACAGCGCACTCAATTGCCTCACGACTGCATCCAGTCTGGCTGTTCCCTGACGCACTCGGTACTGGAGTGCATGTGCCAGCCGGGATTCCAAAGCACCGAGGCGCTCCCTCCAGAATTGCATCTTATGGGTCGCATCCTGCCGCTGCAGACGCGATAAAACCTCATGCAGACGCAGTGCTGCTCTACGGAAGGCGCCCCCCATCGCTGCGTCCATGCGGAAGCGCAGCTCATCGATGTGCTGCTGGCGGCGGCCAAATCCCTCGCGCAGACGCGCAAACACCACTTCGGCATGCAACCGCGCCAGCCGGTCGCGCGCATGGAGCAGGCGGTAACGACAGGCACGGTCTAGACGCAGAGCCAGCGCTGCAACATGCTCTTCCACCCTGTGCAGCGCAGAGGTGATCAACTCAGCAGCAGCAGACGGCGTCGGCGCACGGAGGTCCGCCACAAAGTCCGCGATCGTAAAGTCTGTCTCATGTCCCACTGCAGAAACGACCGGAATCTCTGAAGCCGCGATCACCCGGGCCAACCCCTCTGCATTAAATGGAGCAAGGTCTTCGAGCGATCCGCCTCCGCGTGCAATCACAATGACATCCACATTGCGCGTTTGGTTGAAATACTCAATTCCCGATGCAATCTCCTGCGCAGCAGACCCGCCCTGTACCAGCGCCGGATAGAGCAGCACATCAAGTGCAGCGTGACGGCGGTTGACGATGTTCAGAAAGTCCTGAATGACTGCTCCGCTCGGTGAAGTAACAATGCCCACACAGCGTGGATAAGCCGGCAGAGGTCTCTTGCGGGCCGGATCGAAAAGCCCTTCCTGTTGCAGCTTTGCCTTGAGCTGTTCAAATGCGATCTGGAGCGATCCGGCCCCCACCGGCTCCAGGAATTCTACAACCATCTGCATCTGTCCGCGCTGCGCATAAACTGAAACACGGCCGCGGACCAGCACTTGCAAACCATCTTCCGGCCGGAAGCGCAGAAGAGAGGCCTGTCTGCGAAAAAGCACAACTCCAAGCTGTGCCTCATCATCCTTTAGGGTGAAGTAAATATGGCCGGAAGAAGCAGCCCTTAGGTTTGAAATTTCGCCCTCAATCCAGACATCGGCATACTGGCGCTCAAGGTGCGCGCACACCTCACCAACCAGTTCGGATACCTTCCAGACATGCCTCGCCGGCTCCCGTACTGGCTCAAAGGTAAAGCCCAGTTGTCCTGCCTGACTCACAATTTCTTAGTCTACCGCCGGAAGCGCGAGAACAGGTAGAAAAGGGCTGAAAGCACAAGACTCAACAAGATGGAAGTAGCCAGCGGAAAATAGAATGAGAAATTTTTCCCGCGGTAAGAAATGTCTCCGGGCAGTCGTCCCAGCGGAAGCCCGCTCTTGCCCAGCAAAAGCATGGCCCCGCCAACAACGAGCAAAAGAAGTCCCAGCCCCATGAGCAGGCGGCCCATCTCACTCATGCTACGAGTGTAGACGAGAAAGGCCCCTTGCATCTTCTGGCCGCCCATGTCCATGCTTACCGGTATGTCATCTGTTCAATGTGCTCCGGATAACGGTTGCCCAGCACCGGCACCTTGGCGGCTGCATCGCCGATCTGCCGCACATCTTCCTCAGACAGCTCCACATGGATTGCGCCCAGGTTCTCTTCCAGCCGCGCGAGTTTCGTCGTACCTGGAATGGGCACCACCCAAGGCTTCTGTGCCAGCAGCCAGGCCAGGGCAATCTGTGCCGGCGTCGCCTTCATTTTCTGTGCAATCTGTCCGAGCAGATCCACCAGGGCGTGGTTCGCCTTGAGTGCCTCCGGAGTAAAGCGCGGCAGTGTGCTGCGGAAGTCTGACTTGTCAAACTGCGTATCTTGCTGAATGGCCCCCGTCAGAAAGCCTTTGCCCAGCGGACTATAAGGAACAAATCCGATTCCCAGCTCCCCAAGCAAAGGCAGGATCTCCTCTTCCGGCCGCCGCCACCACAAGGAGTACTCACTTTGCAGCGCCGCAACCGGCTGCACCGCATGGGCCCTGCGGATGGTCTGTGCTCCCGCTTCAGATAATCCAAAATGCTTGACTTTGCCCTGCTGGATAAGCTCCTTCACCGCTCCGGCAACCTCTTCGATGGGCACGTCCGGGTCCACGCGGTGCTGATAGTAAAGATCAATCACGTCCGTCCTCAGTCGCCGCAGCGAGCCTTCCACGGCTTGCCGGATGTGTTCTGGCCTGCTGTTCAGCCCGAGCCATCCCGGACTGCCGTCCGGCTTGAGCTGAAAACCGAACTTCGTTGCAATCACCACCTGCCCGCGCACCGGAGCCAGCGCCTCACCCAACAGTTCTTCATTCAGATAGGGTCCATACACCTCTGCCGTATCGAAAAACGTAACACCCCGGTCAAAGGCTGCACGTAGCAGCGAGATCATCTCCTGCTTGTCCTTCGGTGGCCCATAGCTGAAGCTCATTCCCATACAGCCCAGACCAAGAGCAGAAACCTCAAGGCCGCTCTTTCCTAATCTGCGTTTTTCCATCTCTCACCTCTTGTAGATTGATCCCTTGTATTGCTCCTCGCTCACCTGTTCCGTCCACTCCACAACCTTGCCGTCCAGACTTTCCTGTATGGCAATGTGCGTCATCCCTGTCGTTGCTGTTGCGCCGTGCCAACGCTTTTCCCCCGGCGCAAACCACACCACGTCACCCGGCCGGATTTCCTCTACCGGGCCTCCTTCGCGCTGCGTCCATCCCACACCCGCCGTCACCAGAAGCGTCTGTCCCAGCGGATGTGTGTGCCAGGCCGTCCGCGCTCCCGGCTCAAAGGTCACGCGCAGGCGCAGGCGCGGCGAACAGTGGATCCATTCGCACCGCACCTGTAAACCAATCGGATGGGCCTTTGGCCGATGCCTGCGAGCCTGCTCTCTTGATCTCCATTCCGATTCCCTTTCCTTTCTCACCAGCTTGAATGCCTGGTTCCCATGTCCGCCTGTAGATGCTAGAACGCTGATGCGTTGGGCTCGCGGGGCACGATTTTTACCGTTGCTGCACGCGTTTTGGCGCTTATCATCGGCCCCAGGTACGGACTACTTTTGTACTTCGCGCGATAAGCATCATCGATGCGGTCGTTGATGGCCCCCTCGACCGGCTCAAAGGACACTTCTTTCGTGATGCCGCCAGCGGTAATTCGGCCTGCCTTCTGTCGCATCGCTGCCTGGTACCAGCGTGAGTGCTTTCCGTTATAGGCCCGAACGTAAAGACCATCGTCTACAACGACAGACCAGATCCATGTAGGCGTGCCATAGGTTTTGCCGTCTTCGCGAAAGGGCGAAATGTGCAGATCATCCGTATGGGCAATCTTGCGCAACTCGTCCTTCGACCAGGTTTTCTGCGTCATGCTGCTCATTCCAATTTGCCTCGATTCATCACCCGATGGCTTATACCCCGGCTGGTGATAGAGTTTGTCCCACTTGGCCTGGATCTCCGGTTCGTACACGCTTTTCGTCCATTCCTTTGGTCCAACTTCTTCGATCGCAATGGAAACCGACTCCTCGGGATAGTCCAGGATGGACATCACATCCTTCACAATCTCGTCGGAAAGGCGCTTCTTCTGTTGCTCCGATTTACCAGGCCACAACTTCACGGTTACATGGGGCATGGATCTCCTTCTGCCTTTATTCAGCCTTGAGTGAAGCCATATCAATCGAAAAGCGGTACTTCACATCCGACTTCAGCAGGCGCTCATAGGCCTCGTTCACTTTCTGGATCGGAATCACTTCTACGTCCGCCGTAAGGTTGTGCTGCCCGCAGAAGTCCAGCATCTCCTGGGTCTCCGCAATCCCGCCAATGGGAGAACCCGAAAGGCTGCGCCGTCCAAAGATAAGACCAAAGACACTGACTGGCAGCGGCTTTTCCGGCGCACCGACCATCGTCAGGTTTCCGTCCCTTCGCAGCAGTTGCAGGTAGGCGTTGATGTCGTGCTCGGCTGACACCGCATCCAGAATGAAATCGAAGCTGCCAACATGCTTTTTCATCTCATCTGCGTTGCGCGAGATGACCACTTCATCTGCACCCAGCCGTAGTGCGTCTTCTTTCTTACCGGGCGAAGTCGTAAAGACCACAGTGTGCGCACCCAGCGCATGCGCAAACTTCACTGCCATGTGCCCCAGACCTCCCAGTCCAACAACGCCTACCTTCTTTCCCTTCGTCACTCCCCAATGCCGCATGGGCGAATAGGTCGTAATGCCGGCGCACAGCAGCGGTGCCGTCCCGGCAAGGTCCAGGTTCCCCGGCACCTTCAGTACAAATCGCTCATCAACAACGATGCTGTCCGAATATCCGCCATAGGTCACGCCTCCCAGATGCTTGTCCGGAAAGTTATAGGTCAGGGTCATGTTTGCGCAGAACTGCTCCAGTCCGGCCTTGCACTCCGGACACGTCCCGTCAGAATCCACCATGCAGCCGACCGCGGCCAGGTCCCCAGGCTGGAACTTCGTCACACCTGCACCCACTTTCGTGACCCGCCCAACAATCTCGTGCCCCGGCACACAGGGATAGACCGTGGGCATGACCTCTTTCCACTCATTCCGCACCTGATGCAGGTCTGAGTGGCAAATGCCACAATACAGAATTTCAATCTGCACATCCTGCTCCGTCGGTTCGCGTCGCGGGATCGTCGTCGCCGCAAGCGGAGAGGTCTCGCTCTTGGCCGCATAGGCCTTGGCCTTGTACATGTCACACTCCTCAGAGAGAAAGTCTTGTGTAGTTGCTCTCTACCGGATTAGAGACGAAAGCGGCCGCCGGAGAATATCCTGATTCTGCCGATTTCTTGCCTATTTCTCTTGAACTCTGGATTTTTATGCACTTCCGGCCCAGGTTTGGAGTTACCCTGAAAGTGGAGGCCCGTGTTTAGCCAACCCCATTCCAGTAAAGACCTGAGGCAGCAGACCTCCGCCCTGCACTCTGACTTGGTTCGGCGCATCGCTGCGCGCACTCCGCAGGAGGGCGAGAACCTTACCGCCATACCCGGTCTGGCACTTTACCGCCGCAGCATGCCCAGCGCCTGCACCACGGCCGCTTACAAGCCTGGCTTGGTCCTCTTTGTACAGGGAAAAAAGCGCGTCAACATCGGCAAGACCTCCTATCTCTGTGATGGGTCTTCATTTCTGCTTACTTCGGTGGACCTGCCCGTTGTCAGTCAGGTCCTCGAAGCCACCCCGCAGAAGCCGCTCCTCAGCCTGCTGTGGAAGTTGGACCTGCCCGAAGTCCGCCGGGTGCTGCATGAGGCCGAACTTCCCGCGCCCCCATCGCCTTCTGAAGCACTAGGCATGGCCATTGGTGTCGCGTCCCCAGCGCTGCTGGATGCATGCTGCCGCCTGGTCGGCCTGCTGGACACCCCGGAGGACGTCCCTTTCCTTAGCCACCTGCTGCAGCGCGAAATCATCTATCATTTGCTGCGCAGTCCGCAGGGAAGACACCTGCGCGCCATCGCCACACTGGGCGAGCAGAGCAACCGGGCCGCCCGGGCCATCGCATGGCTGCTTGAGAATTATGCCCGGCCCCTCCGCGTCGAGGAGCTTGCTGCCCTCGCCCAGATGGGCGTCTCCACCTTCCACCATCATTTCCGTTCACTCACCGGTATGAGTCCTCTGCAATACCAGAAGCAGCTGCGCCTCCACATGGCGCGCGAACGCATGTTGCACGATGGCCTGGACGCCACCCGCGCCGCCTTTGAGGTTGGCTACGAGAGTCCCAGCCAGTTCAGCCGCGAATATTGCCGCTTCTTCGGCCAGCCTCCGATGCGTGATGTAAAATCGCGGCGGCAGGAAATCTTATTGGCCAGCGATTGACGCACTCGCGTTTCCATGTTCCCCTAACTCCACTGGAAGAAATCCAATGCCCCTGTTCAGCCTGATTGCCGGAGTCGCCTGTCTCATGCTGGCGCTGCTGGATGCCTTCCAGACCGTCATTCTTCCCCGACGCGCCACCGGCCGCTTCCGCATCACCCACCTCTTCTACGCTATTACCTGGAGGCCCTGGGCATGGCTTGCCTGCCGCGTCAGCAACGAACGCAAGCGCGAAACTATGCTCAGCTTTTACGGTCCGCTTTCGCTTGTGCTGTTGATCATTATCTGGGCCGCGGCGCTGGTGCTCGGCTTCGCCCTCATCTTTTACGGCCTCAGCTCGCCTTTCCTTGACCCTCTCGGGCGGCCCGTCGGGCTTCGCTCGGACCTTTACGTCAGCGGAACGACCCTCTTCACCCTCGGCCTCGGCGACGTGGTACCACACAGCTACCTCATCCGCGACCTGGTCATTCTGGAAGCCGGCATGGGCCTCGGCTTCGTCGCCATGGTCATCGGGTATTTCCCTGTTCTCTACAGCGCCTTTTCGCGCCGCGAAGTCAGTATTTCGTTGTTAGACGCACGCGCAGGATCCCCTCCCACTGCAGCGGAACTTCTGCGCAGACACTCTTTTGTTGGCGGCGATGCCGCGCTCACACTGCTCCTCGAAGAATGGGAGCGCTGGTCCGCCGAGCTTTTGGAAAGCCACATCTCATACCCGCTGCTTTGCTATTTCCGTTCGCAGCACACACACCAGAGCTGGCTCAGTGCCCTCACCGCCGTCCTGGACACCTGTGCCCTGCTCATCGCCGGGGTACAGGAGCGCCCCGCCCGCCAGGCACAACTTACCTTTGCCATGGCCCGTCATGCTCTGGCTGACCTTGCACAGATTTTTTCCCTGAAAACCGTTGCCAACCTCCCGAACCGGCTCACCGAAGAGCAGTTTCATATGCTCTACGACCAGCTATGCCAGTCCGGAATGCGCCTTTGTCGCGATCCCCGTTCCCAACAGCGATTACAGCAGTTGCGCCAGATGTACGAGGGCCACGCCCAGGCACTAAGCAGCTATCTCTGTATGCCCTTGCCGCCGTGGATCTCAGAACACCCTCGCCGGGACAACTGGCTGTCCGTCTTGCAGATTCGGGCCGAAGCCGAAGCCGTAAACAGCGCTTCCGGTTCATCTTCCCAGCCGGTCATCGTTGAGGAGGAACATCATGCGTTCTGACTTCGGGAACGTATCTCCAGACCCCGCTCAAAAGGGACCAGGTTCGACACCCGGCCCTGATGCATGGGAAAGTGGTGGAACCGTAAGGCAGACTTGCACAGCGAGCGGAACCAAAGAAAGCAGGCCAGATAGACTCCGGCGATGAGAGCAACAACCAGCATCATCGTTTACTCCATCAGGGGAAAAGAAATCCTGTGTTTTTTGAATGAATCAAGGGCATTATAGTCCCGGAAAATCCGCCTTGAACAGGTCTTCTCTGAGGAAAATTGGGCCGACCAACAAAAAACGGAGGCCTTTTGATGGCCTCCATTTTTGATGCTTTCCGCATTCCTGCCTTGGCCGGATCAGGCGGTCACCGGCTCCAGCAGACGCGCCCAGCGGCGCTCCTGGCGGCCCTCAAACGCCTTCTTGTGATAGGCATAGCCCGTAATCAAAGGCAGGGCCAGAGTGGCTTCGCTATAGACCATCTGCTCATAAGTTGTATCGACCTTGCCCCAGGAGCTGGCCTCTTTCAACGTGCTGGAGGACAGCGCTCCATCGCGCACATCGGCCACCGTAATCTGAATGGCGTACTTGTGCATCGGCGCTTCATTACCAAGAATGTCGGCAGCAACCACAATGTCCTGCGCAAAATTCTTCGGTACACCGCCGCCAATCATCAGCAGGCCTGTTGTTGGATTGGCAATCTTCAACTGTGTCAGCTCGTAAAAGTCTTTCGCAGAATCAATGGATACCTTCGGCTTGTCCTGGCGTGCATGCTGGTGCGCCACCAGGCCGAACCCCGCCGAGCAGTCACTGAACGCCGGGCAGAAAATCGGCACATCTTTCTGGTACGCAGCGTAAACAATCGAATCCACGCCGCCTTTTTCCGGCGTCTTGCCCTCCTGCTCCAGATATGCCCCCATCGCACGGATAAACTCCCGGGAGCTGTAAGGCCGCGGATCAAGCGCATTGGCAATCTTCTCGGTGGTCTCGTCGCAAATCCGCAGCTCTTCTTCGTCAATCAGCGTATCGTAGATGCGGTCAATCATCAGCTCCCGCAGCATGGCGTCTTCGGTGCCCTGCTTCAGAATGTCGTCCGCGATCCAGTGCCGAAAACCCAGTGCCTCAAAGAAGTCCTGGTCCACGATGTTCGCACCCGTGGAAACAACAGCATCCACCATGTTGTTGCGAATCAGGTCAATGAAGATCTGCTTCAGACCGGCCGAAATCAGCGACCCGGCCAGGCACAGGATCACCCCGCACTCCTTGTCGCGCAGCATGCGCTCATAAATCGAAGCTGCCCGGTAGAGGTCACGGGAGCTGTAGGCCATGTGCTTCATGGCCTCCACCAGCTCCACCACGTTGTATTTCTTGATGTCGATGTGCTGGATGGGGTCTTTCAGAAGTTCCTGTTTGGTAGGCATAGCCACTTCAGAATATCAGGAACGACCGCATCAATACAGGCGATTTGTATGAATTTCCGATGACCTTGATCGTGGCTTTTCTCTCGCCTCTGGCCGGATTTTTCCCCGCCCCACCGCAACTTCCTGCCCCACCCTGAGTCTGCATGTACAGAGAGGCAGATTTCCTCAGGAGCCGTCCCTATGCCAATCACCCGGCGGATATTCATGAAGAATGGAGCGATGGCCGTCGTTGGCGCCTCCGCTGTTCCCGCGTTTCTCACTCGCACCGTCTTCGGCGAGCTCGCCTCGGCCCGGTCCCAGGGTAAAAAGCTTGTCGTCATTTTCCAGCGTGGCGCCGCCGACGGCCTCAACATCGTTGTCCCCCACCGCGAAAGCGAATATTATCGACTCCGTCCTTCCATCGCCATTCCGCCCAATCAGGTTCTGGACCTCGACGGCTTCTTCGGGCTGCATCCGGCCCTTCAGCCCCTCAAGCCTCTTTGGGACCAGCGGCATCTGGCCATCGTCCATGCCTGTGGCTCCCCGGACCCAACACGCTCGCACTTTGATGCGCAGGACTTTATGGAAAGCGGTACCCCCGGTCTCAAGTCCACGCCCGATGGCTGGCTCAACCGCGCTCTTCAGGCCGGGCCGCCCCATTCCGGCCGAGACTCTGCCTTCCGCGCTGTGGCCCTCGGACCACAGCTGCCTCGTACCCTGCAAGGCAAAATCCCCGCGGTCGCCCTCAGCAATCTGCGTGATTTCACCGTCGGCAGTCCGGACCCCGCCTCGGCCCCCGTGGCCGCCTCTTTTGAAAGCATGTACGACGAGAGCGTCAATGCAGTGCTTCACGGTACCGGAACGGAGACCTTCGAGGCCGTAAAAATGCTCAAGGCCGCGGACCCTGCCCGATACACGCCTGCCCCCGGGGCCAACTACCCCAACGGCCCCTTTGGGTCCAGCCTGCGCCAGATGGCCCAGCTCCTCAAGGCCAACCTCGGCGTCGAAGCCGCCTTTGCCGACATCGGCGGATGGGACACCCACCAGAACCAGGGCAGCGTCAACGGACAATTGGCCAACCGCCTCAGGGAATTCAGCGAAGGCCTCGCCGCCTTCTGGACAGACATGGGAAATGAGGCGGAAAACATCGTCCTCGTCACCATGTCAGAGTTCGGACGCACCGTCCATCAGAACGGTACCGGCGGCACAGACCACGGCCACGCCAACGTCATGTTTGTTCTGGGAGGCCCGGTCCAAGGCGGCCGCGTCTATGGCAAATGGCCAGGAATGAAGCAAGAACAGCTCTACGAGGGCCGCGACCTTGCTATCACCACTGACTTCCGGCAGGTCCTCGGCGAAGCCGCTTACCGCACCATCGGGGCAACAAAACTGGACCTCGTCTTTCCAGGAGCGCAGCTGTCGCCCAACCGCTTCCTGAACATTCTGCAAGCGTGAGTCTTCGCCTCCGCGCTTTGATAGACTCCCTTGCGTGAAGAGATTTGCAATTTTCCTTGCCACCCTTGCCTCGGTTGCCGGAGCGCAGACGACGAAGCCCGCTGACGCCATCTACCTGCATGGCAACATTCTCACCGGCGTGGACCTCGAATCTGGCCGCCCGCAGCGGGTCTCAGCGCTGGCCATCCGCAACGGCATCATTGTCGCTGCCGGAGGCGAGACGGACATCCAGCCCTGGAAAAGCCCCGCTACCCAGGTAGTGGATCTGCATGGCGCCTTTGTCATGCCCGGGTTCAATGATGCCCACGCCCATCTGGGCGATGCGGGACGCATTAAGCTTTCCGTGGACCTGACCGGGGTCCGTTCCCTCGCCGAAATGCAGCAGCGCATCCAGATGGCCGCGAAATCCAGCTCCTCGGGAGCATGGCTGACTGGAGGTGGATGGGACCATACCCTCTGGCCCACGAAAAAATTGCCGTCTAAAAGTGACCTGGATTCCGTTACCGGGGACCATCCGGCCTTTCTCGTCCGCGTGGATGGACACATCGCCGTCGCCAACTCCGCAGCGCTGGCCGCTGCCGGAATCACCCGGAACACTTCCGACCCCCCAGGCGGAAAGATCGACCGCGATGCCAGCGGCGACGCCACCGGCATCCTCCGCGAAACAGCACAATCGCTGGTGGAGAAGTACATTCCTCCGCCCGACCTGGCTCTGCGCAGACGCGGCATCGAGCTTGCCCTTGCCGATGCAGTCGAGCACGGCGTCACGTCCGTGCAGGACTTCTCGGACCGCGAGGATTTCCTCATCTACGAGCAGCTGGAGCGCGAGGGCAAGCTGCCCGTCCGCATCAGCGAATGGATGCCCTTCAATCTCTCCGTGGAGGAGTTGAAGCAGTACCAGTCTTCCCATCCCCAGGATGACCCTATGCTGCATACAACCATGCTCAAGGGTTTTATGGATGGATCACTCGGTTCGCGCACGGCTGCGCTCAAGGCCCCCTACAGCGATGATCCAGGCAACTCCGGGATCCCCCGCTATGACCAGCAGAAACTCAATCAGATGACTGCCGAGCGCGCGCAGGCCGGCTTTCAGATGGGCTTTCATGCCATCGGTGATCGCGCCGTGAGCATGGCGCTGGATGCCTTCGCCGCAGCACAGAACGCAGGCCCCTTACGGGCCAACATGACGTCCCTGCGCGTCGGTACGCACAAGGTCCTTCGCGCCACCCTGGCTGGGCAGCGCAACCGCATTGAACATTCGCAGGTGGTCGACCCCGCCGACTTTGCCCGTTACCGCCAGCTCGGCGTCATTGCCTCCATGCAGCCCAACCATCTGCTCACAGACATGAACTGGGCTGAACAGCGTCTGGGCCCCGAACGATCGAAATACGCTTATGCCTGGAAGTCGTTCCTGGATGCAGGCGTTCCCCTCGCCTTCGGCACCGATTACCCGGTCGAACCCATCACGCCATTCCGCGGACTCTATGCCTCGATCACTCGAATGAATGAAGCCGGAACGATGGACTTTCACCCCGAGCAGAAGATCACGATCTGGCAGGCCATCTACGCCTACACGCAGGGTTCAGCCTACGCGGAATTCATGGAGCAGAAAAAGGGACGGTTGGCCCCTGGTTTTCTTGCGGACTTTGTCGTACTGGATCGGGATGTGACGACCGTCCCCCCGCCGGAAATTCTGAAAACCCGGGTGCTTCGGACCGTGACCAATGGAAAGACAGTCTATCTTGCCGGCGTCCACACCCGGTAGGCCCTTTCCCTATTCGTTCCTCAACGTTTTCGCCGGGTCAATGGACGCGGCCCGGCGCGCCGGAAGTAGCCCGGCGGCCGCACCAGCAACCAGCAGTGCGGTAAGAGATACGGCAAACGACACGGCCATGCCTTCCCCAAACCCGGCAAAAGCATGTCTCAGGACGGAAACTGCAACCAGCGCTAGTCCCATCCCTACCACCAGTCCTGCTGTCACCCAGCGCAGCGCGTCCTTCAGAACAAGCCCAACCACCTGCGCTCGCTGTGCGCCCAACGCCATGCGGATACCGATTTCATTCGTACGCTGCAGCGTCACATAGCTGATGAGTCCATAGATTCCAATCAGCGCAAGCAGAAGCGCCAGTCCGGCAAAGGCCGTCAACAGCCACACAATCAATCGTCGCGATGCCAGCGAAGCCTGCACGCGCGATTCCAGAGAGCTGATATCAAACACCGCCTGGGAAGAATCCGCCGCAGCAACGGCGCGATGGAGCGCGGACGCCAGCGAATAGGGATCACCGTTCGTTCGCACAACAAAAGTGGCCTGCCCCGGAGTTCCCTGCTGGTAGGAGTAATACCGGATGCCATCGCTGGTGTCCTCTTCGAGTGAGTCAGGTTTCACCTCAGCCACCACCCCCACCACCTCGGCCCATGCATCCCGACGGCTGGACCGCAGATGCTGCCCAATGGGGTTCTCATTCGGCCAGTATTTCTTCGCCAGCTTCTGGTCAATCACGACCACCGTTTGCGTATCCGCGCGGTCTTCATCACGGATCCACCGTCCGGCCAGCAATGGAATCTGCATGACCTTCAGATAGTCTGCTGTCACATAGTTCAGTTGGCTGTGCGGTCCCGGATCATTCGGTCCCGTTATGCGACCTTCAATGGTAAAGGAGCTGGCCGCATCCTGATTGCTGAAAGGCACAAAGGTTGCGGCGGCTGCGGATTTCACTCCCGGCTGGCCTTCCATGAATTGCAGCACGGAATTCACAAAATTCCCTTGCCGCTCCCGGTTTTCTTTATAGGATTCTCCTGAGAGATATACCGTGCCCATCAGCACACCATGCGGATCAAACCCGGGATGGACCTGTTGCAGCTGCCGCAGGCTGGCCAGGAAAAGCCCTGCGCCGGCCAGTAGTACAAAGGCCATGGCGACTTCACCAATCACAAACGCACTGCGCAGCCGCTGCTTATCAATCGAGGCCGTTACACTCCGTCCTCCCTCATGCAAATCAAGCTTTTTCTGCGAGCGGACAATCTTCGCCGCCGGTCCTATGCCTGCGATCAGTGCAGTCAGAAGGCCCACCCCTGCCGTAAACGCAAGCACTTCGCTGGACATCTTTACGGCATAACCTTCCCCAAGGCCCCGCGGGACCATCCACAGCAACATGCGTCCGAATACCGGCCCCAGGAGAACACCAAGCAACACAGCACCGCCGGAAAGCAGTACAGTCTCAGCCAGCAGTTGGCGGACCAGTCTCCATGCGCTGGCGCCCAGCGCAGTCCGCACCACAAACTCCCGACTTCGCGCTGAGGCCCGCGCCAGAAAAAGTCCAGCAACATTTGCTGAGGCGATAAGCAATACGAACGCCACCACTCCCAGCAGCACATAAAGCGGTTTGCGCAAAGGCCCGGCGGCAAATTCCGTCAGCGGAGTTGAGGACATGCCCCATTGTGACCTTTTTGCAAAGCTGTTGGCCCCCTCCCGCCGATATTCATCGCGCGATTTCGCTGCCAGCCCGGCATTGAACGCCGACAGTGTTACTCCCGGTCGCAGACGCACAAAGGCCGTCGAGCCTTCATTAAAACGGTTGCTCAGGTCGTATTCTTTGGGATCAAGCCCCATGGGCGTCCACAATTCATTGCCTCGGGGCCAGTCGAAGTCGCTGCGCATTACGCCAATGACGCGATAAGACTTCTCGTTGAGTATGATCGTTTGCCCGATGACGTTGCGCGCACCGCCAAACAGTTTCTGCCATGCACCATAGCTCAGGACGGCGACATAATTCGCATCGGCCCTGTCCTCTTCGGGAGAAAATGTCCGTCCCAGGATCGGCCTTGCCCCAAAAACGTTGAACCACTGCCACGTCACTTGCGACCCGTCCAGGTGTTCCGTTCTTCCGTCGTGGACAATGTTGTAGCTACTGCCGCGTTCCAATGCCGCCGCTTCCACTTGCTCTTTCAATGAAGCCGCATCGGCAAAATCAGGCACGGAGACGACGGGAAAATCCATGCCCAGGGCCGCATATTTTGTCCGCATCACAGCCACGCGCTCCGGCGCATCCACCCCGGAAGGGTGCATCAGCACGGCATATACCACGCTGAAGATCGCCGTATTGGCACCAATCCCGAGCGCCAGGGTCAAAACCGCTGTGATGGTGAATCCCGGCGCTTTGCGAAACTGCCGCAGTGCATAACGAATGTCTTCAAAGATGGCCTGCATACATCCCTTTACGCCGGCCTTGACCTGCCAGTTCCTCAAAAATTTGCATTGTGAATCGAGGTCGATCCTTGCCCCCAGGGCCTCACATCTCACCCTCACAATGTCTGGCGGACAGCGCTGCTCAGCAAGGCACGGGCTTCCAGGCCCGAACCCAGGGGACTACTTCGCCCTGGGATGGGTCCGATCATACACTTCAGCCACCTGTCTGGCCGTCAGTTGTGTGTATCTCTGCGTGGTCGATAATCTCTCATGTCCCAGCAGCTCCTGGATGGCGCGCAGGTCTGCGCCCTCCTCCAGCAGATGCGTCCCAAAAGCATGACGTAATGTGTGCGGATGGACTTCCGCTGGCAGTCCGCTGGCCACTGCCAACGTTTTTACGATGCGCCCTACACTGCGCGTCGTCAGCCGCGGGTTGCCGCGAATCCTGGCATTCAGCAGCAGCGCCGGGGAGTGTTTTCCGGCGCCCTGCAACCGCTGCTGCCGCTCTGGCAGATACGCCCTCAAAGCCTCTGCTGCCCCGTCTCCCAGCGGAACATATCGCTCCTTACGGCCTTTCCCGCGTACAAGAATGGCGTCGTTTGTCCAAAGAATGTCGTCCAGATCCAGGCCGACGAGCTCCGCATTGCGAATTCCACAACCATAGAGCAGCTCAAGAATGACGCGGTCGCGCGCAGGCCACGCCGCGGTCTCTTCCTTCACGCCGTCCACAGCGCGGTTCATCTCCTCGATCGTGGGCACACGCGGCAGGTGCCGGGGCAGCTTGGGGGTCGCCACCAGCGCTGCCGGGTTCTGTTGCACATACCCTGCCTTTGCCAGCCATTTGAACCAGGACCGGATGGCCGCCAGTGCTCTCGCGACTGAGGCTTTGGACAAACCCTTTGCATAGAGTGTTCCCAGGTAGGCGCGGACCTGCAGGTGTTCAATCCTTTCCAGTTCCACCTGCGTCCCCTGCGCACGGGACAGGTACTCCGCGAATCCGCGCAGCTCTCGTTCATAGGCCCGCAGTGTGTGCGGAGAGGTGCCGCGCTCGTTGCCAAGAACAGACAGAAACTCCTCCACAAGCACCTTTGCTTGCGGCTTGCCTTCCCGCCCAACCAGCCTTTTCGGTTGAACACCAAAATCCGCTTCTGTCATAAAGCTCGTTCCTGGTAGATGCCAAAAGGTCTCGCCCATTCATTCCAAAGGACTTCCTGCCCCTGCGGCCGGGCCTCTGCGCCCCCGCGGATGGTGCTGGCGGACCACCGCCTGAAGCCTCCCCAGCGCTACATGCGTATACACCTGCGTCGTCGCAATGTCTGCATGTCCCAGCAATGTCTGCACCGTCCTCAGGTCTGCGCCATGCTCGACCATATGCGTGGCGCAGCTGTGCCGCAACTTGTGCGGACTTGCGTGCACATCATGGGACTTCACCATCCGCCAGATCCACTGGCGTGACAGCGGCCTGCCCCGCGCGGAAAGAAAGACCTCATGATATCGACCCTTGCGGGCCAGCAGTGGACGTCCCCGTTCCAGATATTCCTTGACCGCCCGGATGCACGGCACACCGAGCGGTACCATTCGTTCCTTGTCTCCCTTGCCCCTCACCATCGCCCGTCCGGCCTCCAGCGACAGATCGGCAACACACAGCCCGGTCAGCTCAGAAACCCGCAGACCGCCCGCATATAACAGCTCCAGGATGGCCCGGTCCCGCAGGGAAAGTGCGTCCGCCTCCGGATGTCCGGCAGCCGTTGCCGCCTGCTCCAGCATCGCATTCACCTCAGCCGCAGCCAGTGACTTCGGCAGCACCTTCCATGCATCCGGTGATTCCAGATTGACCGTAGGATCATTCGGAATGCGCTTGTCTCGCAGCAGCCATTGATAATATCCGCGCAGGCAGGAAAGTTTTCTTGCGATCGAGCGGGCCTCCACAGCATGATGCCGCAGGTGTTCCAGAAATCCGGCCGCATCCCTCTGGTCCGCCGCAACCAGCCGTTTGTTTTCTCGTTCCAGATACTCGGCAAACTGCAGCAGGTCCCGCTCATAGGCCGCACAGGTCAGAGGACGCAGCCCCTTTTCTACGCGCAAGTAGTTCAGGTACTCTGCGATGCTCTCTGTGTTGCGTACCGGGTCCACACTCTGATTATCTGCGCTGCCCGCCTTGGCCGGAACACGATGTCCTGCCCGATGTACCAGACTTTACAGCCCTAGGCCCCCGTCGACCCCCAGAATCTGTCCGGTGATAAAGTGCGGTCCGGTAGCAAAAAACATCACCGCCGCGGCCACATCTTCAGGTCTGCCATTGCGTTTCATCGGCGTCTTCTGCGCAAAGTATTCGTAGTTCTCGGGCACTTCTCCATTCACAATCATTCCCGGGGCCACGCAGTTCACGCTGATCTCCGGAGCAAACGCCTTGGACATGGTCTGTGTCAGCATGTGCAGGGCGGCCTTGGATGTGCAATAGTGCCCATGCGTCGGCCACGGGTGCAGCCCTCCCAGAGAGCCAATGTTGATGATCCTCCCACGCACTGCCTTCAAGTGAGGATACGCAGCCTTCGCCATCAGAAAGGGCCCGCGCGTATTTGTCTCAAACATGCTGTCCCACTGGGTCACGGAGATTTCTTCCAGCCTGGCCGTCTCAAAAGTGCCGGCATTGTTTACCAGCAGGTCCAGCCGACCAAAATGCTTTGCCGTGGCCGCCACTGCCTCCTCCACGTCCGCAGGATTGCGCACGTCGCAGCGTATCCCCAATGTGGCCACGCCCAGCGCACGCAGGTCCTCAAGTGTGCGTCTGGCCTCTTCTTCCGAGCTGCGGTAGGTAATCGCGACGTCTGCCCCGGCACGGGCCAGCGTCAGGGCCAGTGTGCGCCCGATACGCCGGGCCGCGCCCGTGACCAGCGCGGCCTTTCCCTGTAAACTATCCATATACCTTGATTTTACCTGCTGGATCTGCGTCGCTTTCCGGCAGGCGTATCACCCGGACTGCAACACAAGCAGTGCATCCGGCATCCAAGCCACTTAAGCAACGTCTGAGGCCGTACCATGCTCTCCCAGCTACCCCGCATTGCTGTTTTTGCTCTCGTCGTGTACCCGTTCCTGGCAGGGTGTTCCCATGCGGCCCATAACAGCCTTGCAAATGGCAGCGCCCCCGGCCTTAAAAACGACGACGCACCACTCCTGCGGACCGAAGGCAACCCGAATGCGCCCTATCTCGTCGCTGCGGCGAAACCGCAGCTCCTGAAGCGCCCAGAATCGGGAGACACCAGCGCCGCCGGACCCTGCGACAGCCGGGACCTCACCGTGACAGAGATTGCTGCCTCCGTCAATGGCGACTATCACGCGGTCAAACTGGCCTTTTATAACCAGGGCCTGGCTCCCTGCAGGATCAGCGGCTTCCCCACCGTGTCCCTTCTGGATAAAAACGGCGACCCAGTCTCCAGCATCAAGGTGGAAAGAGTGACGGAGTCAACCGTCCGCGCGAAACTTGCCCAGGGGCCGGTTCAGTCGGCCTCGGTCACACCCCAGCCCAGGCTGCTGATTGCTCCTCGCGGCGAAGTCTGGTTTCAGATGGGATGGACCACGGGTGAGGGCTGCCCGCAGATTTCCCGCATCGCAATCTCCGCTCCGGGATCATCGGACACTTTCACCATCAATCATCCTCTGGCCGTCTGCGATGGAAGGATCGAAATCACCGCCCTCTATCCGGACGATGCAGACTGAGTGCCACACAGAAGTCCCTTAATGCGGCTGCTGGGAATGGCCCTCCTGAGACGCAGGCGTGGTCACCTCATCCTGCCCTCCTACCTGTGAGCCGTCGTGCTTTTCATAGATGGAATACTGGCGTCCCGGTGGATTCAGCTTCACCTGGATCTCTTCCGTCGGTCCTTCCAGCACATAATCGGCCCCATAGGTCTGGAAGCCCTTTGCTATGACCTGTAGCCGCACCGTATCGCCAATCGGAATGACATCCAGTACGGCCTTGCCCTCTTCATTGGTCTTGAGCTCCATGTTGCCGTCATCTTTACCATTCCTGATGGGATGAAAAACCACTCCGGCATTCTCAACAGGTTTGCCATTGGTCGCCTTCGTGACTGTGACCGTGATCTTGCATGTGGGCGGCGGCGGTGTGTACTTGCGTCCGCGCTTCATCTGTTGTGCCGCCAGCACCAGCGGCAGACACATGCCTAAAACTGTGATTTTCCGGAGCACTGCTGAAACCATGCCTTTGATTGTAAGGAACAGACGCCGCCCCTGAGAAGGGCCACGGCCCTGCTGGCCTCCTCATCGGATCCGGCCGCACTCCTCTCGGCCGCCAGGTCTTCCACAGGTAAACAGACCATCAAAAACCGTGTACACTGAAAAAGACCTCTGTTGTCGGGACGTGGCTCAGCCTGGTAGAGCACTCGCTTGGGGTGCGAGGGGTCGGCAGTTCAAATCTGCCCGTCCCGACCATTGGATCCTTCTCCCTGCGGCCTCGCAGGGGCGCTTTCAAAATACCCCAAATCCCGATACCCCGAGTCCTGGACCTGACCTTTCCCGCCTCCCCTGGAGTGTGACACCATCCCGCCTTGCTCTCCAGGGCGCGCCGTAAAATCAATGCTGTGGAGCTTGCCCCCCAAATCTCTGTCTCTCGCATCTTGGGAAAGCGCCTTGGCCCCACAGTTTTCCATCGACTCGCCCGGCTGCTGAGCATCTGGCACCTCACCAGCCTGGATGCACCGACGGTTGCGGTCTGCTGGTGTCTCGCTTTGGCCCGTGTGACTCACACCCATCTGCCTCTCTGGGAGCCCGCCGCTCTGGGACTCGGCACTTGGTCTGTCTACCTGGGTGATCGACTCCTGGACGCCAGACGTGCCATGGTTCCCCTGCGCACGCGGCACTGGTTCCACTGGCGGCATCGCCTTCTGTTTTTGCCTCTGGCCGTCATCAACCTTCTGGTGGCTCTGGCCCTCGTTGTCTGGCAAATGCCCGCGGTCATTCGCGAACATGACTCATTGTTGGCACTGGCCGCAACAGTGTATTTCGTGACCGTTCATAACCGCGGGACGCAAAATCTCCATCCTCATGAACGGTCCACCGCTCCGGCAACCGGCAGTCCGGCTGCGATACTTCGCCATTGGTTCTCCAAAGAGGCCATCGTCGGGCTGATTTTCGCGCTGGTCTGCGCAGCACCTGCTGCCGCATGCCCCGCCGGCCGGTTTGCTGACCTGTTTCTGCCAGTCTCGGCCTGCTTCCTTCTGGCATGGATGAACTGCTGGCTGATTGAACAATGGGAGGCCGGACACAGCGGAGGCACATCGCGCCAGATCGCTTTTGCCCTGGGGATGCTGCTCCTCGGCACCGCCGATTTGCTTCTTCATGCCAGTGCCGCCGGGGCCTTTCTTCTTGAGCTTGCTGCCAGTGCTCTCTTACTGGCCTGGCTGGACCGAAACCGGACCCATCTGAAGGCCCTCCATCTGCGCGCCGCCGCCGACCTGGTCCTGCTGACCCCCTTGCTGGGACTTCTGCATTCGAGATCATGAGCACCCGCAGGCAGCATCCTCGGCCCGGCTCGATTCCGCATTTTTGTTTGCTCGCACGACCATACCGCTGGCTGGAATACCTGAGCTTCGGACATGCACTGGAACGCTGCCGCTTTACATTTCTGCATACGATGGCTGGACAGAAACGCGCGCTGGTGCTGGGCGATGGTGATGGACGCTTCACAGCGCAACTGCTGGCGCAGTCACCGGACTCCAGGGTCCATGCCGTCGATTGCAGTGCCGGGATGTTGGCGGCGCTTTACCGTCGGGCGAAAAAGGTGAACGCCACGGACCGGTTGACCCTGGAACAGGCGGACCTGCGCGAGTGGAACGTCCCACGCTCCGCATCCCTGAACCCTCCCTTCGATCTCATCGCGACCCACTTCTTTCTGGACTGCCTCACAACTGCTGAGGTCGCACGGCTGGCGCAACGTGTCTCTGCTCTCTCCGGCCCAGGCGCATTCTGGACCATCTCAGAATTTGCTGTTCCCTCAGGCGGCTGGATGCGTCCTGTTGCCGCAGCCGTGGTCTTTGTCCTCTACCGAGTGTTTCGCCTGCTCACCGCGCTCGGTCCGCAGCAACTGCCCGACCATGCCTCAGCACTTCAATCTGCGGGATGGCGGCGCGTCCAGCGCTGCGAGTACCTGCGGGGCCTGCTGATGAGTGAACTCTGGCAGCAAAGTGCGGCGACGCCCGCCGGAACGGAAAACGCCATCACACAACCATCCTGAGCCAGAGACCGGTGATTCCTCAGTGTCTTCCCTGGGCCTCATCCAGAGCATGCAATACAATCCCCGGAGTCAGCACCTCGGGAAGCACCTGCGGAGGGTCCTGCGACGAAGCGGCATAAACTGCATAGGTCGGCACCCCGCTGCGACCCAATGCATTCAACGCCTGCGTGATGGCCTCATCGCTGTTGGTCCAGTCTGCGCGCACCAACGCAAAATTTCCCTGCCGAAACTTCTGCTGCACATCGGCGCGTTGCAAAATGACACGCTCATTCACCTGACAGCTGAGGCACCATTTGGCCGTGAAATCCACAAAGACTGGCCGTCCTTCCTGGCGGAATCGCGCGACGATCCCCGGAGAAAACGGCTGCCATTCTGAGGTTGCTGCCGCGCGCGCCCGGACCGGGACTTCTGCCAGGCGGCTCGCAGAAACAAGCGACACTGCCGCCGCACCCAGTGCCACCAGCACCGCCGCTATCGTTGCCGTTCTCCGGGCCGGCCAGCGGCCCAGGATCCACCCGGCAACCGCAAGCAGAACAAACCCGCTCAGCAGACCAGTCAGTGCATTCGCCCCCGCGGTCTGCGTAAACAGCCACACCAGCCAGATCACCGTTCCAAAAACAGGAATGGCTGTGGCCTGTTTGAGGAGCTCCATCCAAACTCCCGGTCGCGGCAGGACCCTCGTCCATGCGGGTTGAAACGTCAACAGCAGGTAAGGGGCAGCCAGGCCCACCGCCAGCGCCGTAAAAACCAGAAAACTCACCAGCGCCGAATGCGCCAAAGCATATCCGATGGCTGCCCCCATGAACGGGGCCGTGCACGGCGTGGCCACAATGACCGCCAGTACGCCCGTAAAAAAGCTGCCGCTGTTGCCCTCTTTTGCCGCCAGGCCGGAACCCACGCTCGTCAACGAAAGTCCGATCTCGAACATCCCGGCGAGCGAAAGCCCAAGAAAAAACAGCAGCAGCGCCATCATCGCAACAAATCCCGACGACTGGAACTGAAAACCCCATCCCAGTTGCCGCCCGCCAGCACGCAGCAGCAGAAGCAGCGCGACGATAAACCAGAACGAAACCAGGATGCCAAGCGTGTACACCAGCCCATGTACACGGAGTTTCCGCCGTTCCTGCGCTGAGGAGTGCAGTAGCGACAACCCCTTGATAAAAAGCA
Source organism: Pseudacidobacterium ailaaui (assembly GCF_000688455.1). Lineage (NCBI taxonomy): Bacteria > Pseudomonadati > Acidobacteriota > Terriglobia > Terriglobales > Acidobacteriaceae > Pseudacidobacterium > Pseudacidobacterium ailaaui. Next base: position 2,450,098 of record NZ_JIAL01000001.1, on the reverse strand, counting down.
CCGGAAACACACACGGCATCAGGTTCAGAACGATGCCTCCCAGAAAAGCCAGCCACAACACCCGAGCAAGCATCCCCGCGCTGCCCGCAGCGTCCGCTTGTGCCCCCAGCGTCCCCTGGACAGCATTCACATCAAAGGCACGCCCGCCGGCAAGCACCACCAACCCATGCAGAACATCGGGCAGCTTTTGCAGGTTTTCATCTTTCTTGATGTCAATCCGCACTCCATTCTTCAGCGGAGTTACTTTTTGCGGCGCGGCATTGGCCATCTGATTTTGCTCAAAGGGAAAGAACTCGGCTGCGGTCTCGCGTTCTCCCGTCAGGACGGTCAGAGAGAATCCGGTCGCCGTCGGAAGGAACCTCGCCTGCATTCCCGCCGGCAGCGGCTTTGGCAGTGTTCCTGCCATCCGGGCCATGAGTTGCTCGTCGCTGTCGATCAGACCAGGAGCGTCCGGCTGCGCCGCAAGCGCCTTCCTTTCCACATCCAGTTGCGCCTTGCCAGGAATGCAGACCTCGCGGCAGACCAGCCAGTCTGCCTTCGCACCCAGCACGAGCTTGCCGTCTGCAGGCGGTCGGAAGTCCCGCCCGACGTGCATGGGGACCGGAAAAAGCACTTCATTTTCATATCCGAAGTCCATCAGCGGCCCTAGGGGAAGCCGCTTCGGTACTGGAAACTGCATCGGCCCAGCGCTTATCTGCTTCGGCAGCGTCCAGCGCAAATGCGGCGGTTCACCGGAGTCCCCGGCATTGATCCAGTACACATGCCATCCCGGCTCCAGCCTGAAATACAGCCCCGCCGTAAAACTCTGCCCGGGATAAATCTCCGCTGGGGGTACAACCAGTTGCACGCTCAGATGCGGCGCGCTCGCCGTCGATGCAGACCATCCATAAGCCGCGGTCATCAGCAGCACAAGAAGAAAAAAAAAGGCTCGCGCACGCATGGTTTCATTGTAGGACGCAGAGGGCGGCCCTAACGTTATCCCGCAGGCCTTCGCCGGCTGTTTTCCGTCGGCGCAGATACAAAAATCCTTGACAGTGTATTTTTTCTTCCACTAATCTCCTCGTTGAAGTTGCTAAAGGTCTTACCTAGTTTAGAAAACGATTACTCAAGAAATATTCGAACGGACCAAGCGGCCCCGTTTACAAGGAGGCAATCCCAGTGATTCCAGGAATACGTTTCCACAAGTTCGCCTTTATCCTTTTGATACCACTGCTTCTCACCCCGCTTTACCCCGCCTTCGCCCAGCTGGACACCGGCTCTCTCGATGGCACCGTCACAGACTCGAGCGGCAGCGTCATTGCGAATGCCGCCGTCACCCTGACCGAACAAAATGCCGGCACCAAATATCAGGGCAGGACCTCCTCCACCGGATACTATGTCTTTCCGTCCGTCCGCCCCGGCACCTACACCCTCACGGTCGCTTATAGTGGCTTTCGTGACTTTCAGAAATCCGGCATCCGGGTCTATATCGGTACACGCTTCTCGCAAAATGTGACCATGCAGGCCGGCGCAGCCACTGAAACCGTGCAGGTCACGGCGAATGGCCCCGGCCTGGAAACCTCCACCTCCGACATCGGTACTGTCATCACTTCCGAGCAGGTTGAGGAACTCCCGCTGGCGGTCTCCGGTGCGCTTCGCTCGCTTCAGACGCTCGAATTTCTCACCCCAGGCGCTGTCGGACCCGGCACCTCCGGTGGTACGACTTACGCCAAGATTGATGGCGGCCAGACCTTGGGCAGCGACTATCTGCTCGATGGCATCAGCACACAGCGCTCGGAAAATGGGTCCGGCCTCTTTGACCAGACCACGCCTTCGGTCGAGTCCGTACAGGAGTTCCGCGTCGAAACTACCTCCCTGCCTGCTGAGTTCGGCCGCACTACCGGCGGGTTGGCCAACTTCAAGACCCGCAGCGGCACCAACAGCTACCACGGCGTCATCTATGATTTCTACAAAAATGCCGCTCTGGACGCCAACAGTTGGTTTAACAACGGATACCTTGCCCTGAACGCGGGAAACCCCTCCGTACAAAGCCAGTTCAAACGCCCTCCAGACACCAAGAACGACTATGGCATCACCATGGGTGGTCCGGTACGCATCCCCCATCTGTACGACGGCCGCGACAAGACTTTCTTCTTCTTCTCTTTTGAGGAGCTGCGCTATAACAACGGCGGTACGGCCCTCAGCACCGTTCCCACGGCCGCAGAGCGGAATGGAGATTTTTCTGCTACCTTGGGCGGCCCTGTGGCCGGGAACCCCGTCAACCCATGCACCGGCCGGGTCCTGCTCACTGGCCAGATCTTCGACCCCAACACGACCCAGACCGTAAATGGAGTGATGTGCCGCACCGAATTTCAAAACAACCAGGTCCCCACCAACCGCAGCCAGTTGGCACAGAAAATCCTGGCCTACATTCCTCCACCCAATCTCCCCGGACAGATCAACAACTTTGCCTACTTCACCACCAGCACCAATACCCAATCGGTTTACGGCATCCGGATTGACCAGAACATCGGCACAAGACATCGCCTCTTCGGCTTCTGGAACTCACGCGAAAACTACACGCCGGGAAATCCAAACTTCCCCTTCCCGATTGATACCGGTCCGCAGGTGCAGGACTTTTACGCCAAGTACTTCCGCGGCGGATGGGACTACATTCTTTCACCCAGCATCCTGAACGAGTTCGTCATCGGCAGTAACCGCATCAACAGCTACAACTCATCTCGCGCTGCACTCTCCGGCAAAGACTGGGACCAGATGCTCGGCATCCAGAATGGCTATGGGCCAACATTTCCCGTATTCAGTCTTGGCCAGGATGGCCCCACCATCGGTCAGGCCAATGCCGATGACAACGTAGACAACGCCATCGCTGCTTATGATTACGTCAACTGGCAGAAGGGTGCCCATAGCATCCGCTTCGGCGGGACCTTCCGCTGGCAGCAGTTCTCTTACATCAACAATGGCGGGCAGGCCGGTTCCTTTAACTTCTTCCGCAACCAGACCGCTGGGACAAACAATGAGATCGGTCCCACAGGGAACAGCGTTGCGGCCTTCCTGCTCGGGGTCCCGGGGGATGAAAACCGCCAGATCTTCTACCATCACCCCCGCTGGATTTCCCACTACTATGGCGCTTTTCTTCAGGATGACTGGAAGTTCCGTCCCAACCTCACCTTCAATCTCGGTTTCCGCTGGGATGTGGATACACCGCGCTGGGAAGCTGAAGGCAACAGCTCTGCTCTCAATCCGACCGCGCCCAACCCCGGTGCCAATGGCATTCCTGGCGTACTGGAATTTGCCGGCAAAGGTGCAGGACGCAATGGCAATATGCAGGAAACCTGGGCGGACGTCTACCGCAAAGACTTTTCTCCGCGCATCGGTTTTGCCTGGTCTCCGGGCTTCCTTCAGGGCCTGTCTGTACTTCGCGGCAATTACAGTATTTACTACGGCCCGCTCATCTATGCGGATTATGGACAGGGCCTGACCCAGGGCTTTACCGCCAACCCCAACTATTTCAATGCAAACGGCTTCCTGCCCTGGGGGCCACTGGACAACGGCTTCCCCACTCCTCCCAGCGGCATCAATCTTGACCCCACCCAACTGAATGGTCAGGCCATAGACTATGTCGGCAAATCCTATGGCCGCCCGGCGATGGTCCAGTCCTGGTCCCTTGAGGTCCAACAGGAAATTGCCAAAGACCTCGTCGGCACCATCGGATATCTGGGGCAGCACTCGACTCGCCTGCACGCGCTGCTCATTTACCTCAATGACATGCCGGAAAAATACCTCCAGCTTGGCGACACCCTGAACGCAACCATCAATTCTCCGCAGGCCATCGCTGCAGGCATCAGCGCGCCCTACCCCAACTTCACCAACACCTGGGGGCCGGATGTGACCGTCCAGCAGGCACTACGCCCCTTCCCGCAGTATGGCTATATCAATGGAGACAGCTACCTGCAAAACACCGGCCAGGCCACCTACAATGCTTTGGAAGCGAAGCTCCAGCGGCGTTTCAGTCAGGGCCTGACTTTGCTGGCCTCCTATACTTTCTCGAAAACCATCACCGATGCCGACAGCATCCAGCCCTACTGGAACACCCTGCTCAGCCAGGGCGGCACCCAAAACCCCTACAATCTGAAGGCAGAAAAGGCCGTCAGCGCGCAGGACGTTCCTAATAATTTCGTCGTCAGTTACCTCTACGACTTGCCCTTCGGCAAAGGCCGCAAATTTCTTGCCAACGCCCACCCGGTCGTCAACCAGATCCTTGGTGGTTGGCGCATTGGCGGCATCCAGCGCTATGTCACCGGACAGCCCATGAGCTTTTATGGCGCCATTGGCATTCCCGGCTTTGACAATGGAATCCGCTTCAACCGGGTCCCCGGGGTCTCAGTCTATAGCGATGTGGCCCGGAACCATAAATTTAATCCCTTTAACTACACCGGCCCCTGCAATGGTACCGGCTATTTCAACTGCGCGGCCTTCGCCGACCCGAATGCAAACCGCAACGGCGGTCCGTACCACTTCGGCACCATGCCGCGAAACTCCGCCGACATCCGCACCTTCAACTATGCAGACGAGGACATGAACCTCAACAAGACATGGCAGGTGCACGAGCAGGTGGGCATTGATCTGCGCCTGGAAGCCTTTAACGTCTTCAACCGCCATGTCTTTGCCAAGCCTGATACCAACCCATACGACCCGTCCTTTGGGCAGATCCTGAACCAGTTCAACACCGGTCAGCTCGTCCTCGGACCGCGAAACATGCAGGTCGTACTGCGTATTCATTATTAGAAGCTCCTGAAGGACTTGCCGGCTGCGGGGCCCTGCCTCGCAGCCTTTTCTTTTGGCAGGCGTCCTCGGTCCTGGACCCGTGTCTTGCTTGTCCCCTCCGTGCAGACATTGAAGTAATCGTTTACACAGTCGCCCCAAAAACCTTCTCTGGTCCCACTGGTGCTTGGCCTGTTTACTAGGGAATCATCATAAAATCTGGCTCAAAAAAATTCTTGACAACGATTTTTTTCGACACTATCCTCTGCACTTGAAATTTTCTTGTTGTACTTTTGCGGACAGTTCGGAAAACGATTTCTAAATTCTTTTAAGAAAAACACCAGGTGTTATCCAGGAGGCGCTGTATGAAATTTTTTGGTTTTGCGGGAATACGTTTCCGCAAAGTGCCCTCGTTTCCTTCGCTTTCCTGCTTTGCGCTCACGTCCCTTGCTCTTTGCTCTCTTCCCGTGTTCGCCCAGACCAACCAGGGCGCCATCGCAGGCAATGTGCAGGATGTGACCGGAAGCGTCATCGGAGGGGCCAGACTCACTGCCGTTGAAGAAAACCGGCATACCACCTACGAAACCGTTTCGACAGGGGCAGGTGCCTACCGGTTCCCAAATGTCAATATTGGCACCTATGACATTACCGTCACCGCTACGGGATTCAAAACTGAGACCGTGCACGGCGTCGTGGTACAGGTCGGGTCCACCAGTGCCGTCAATGTCACTCTTCAGGTCGGGGCTGCGCAGGAGACCGTCACCGTCCAGGGAGACGCCCCGACGATTCAGACCGAAACCTCGGACGTCTTCGGCGTCATTACCTCCAAACAGGCCCTTGATCTTCCTCTGAATCTGAATGGAAGCGTGGTCAGCGCCATGCGTTCGCCTGAGGCGTTTGTCTTCCTCATGCCCGGCACTGCCGGTCCGGGCACAGCAAATGGAAACGGCGGCACCTTTGAATCCAAAATCTCGGGCGGCCAGGCCTATTCCACTGAGGTCCTTCTCGATGGGGCCAGCATCTACCGCTCGGAAAACGGCTCCTCTTTCGATGAGACCGCTCCCTCGGTCGAAGCCATCTCAACCTATAAAGTGGAGCTGTCCACCATGCCGGCTGAGCTGGGACGGACCACCGGCGGCATTGAAAGTTTCAGCACCACGGCCGGCACCAACAAGTTTCACGGAAAAGTCTACGACCTGTTCAAAAACGAGGCACTGGACGCCAACAACTGGGGAAATAACCTTTACCTCTCTTACTACAAGGACGACCCCGCACAGCGCGCGAACTACCAGCGCCCTCTGGACAAAAAGAACGACTACGGCGGTACTCTCGGCGGCCCGGTCTGGATCCCGAAACTCTATAACGGCCGCGACAAGACCTTCTTCTTCTTCTCCTGGGAGCAGTACCGGCAGACCACCGGCGGCATCAGCACCGATACCATCCCGACTCCAGCCATGCTCAATGGAGACTTCAGTGCATATCTCACAACGACTCCCGTAGGCACGAATCCATGCGATGGGTCGACCATCTACCAGGGACAGATCTTTGATCCCCGCACCACCCGACTCGTCGGCTCCAATTACTGCCGCACCGCCTTCCCTGGGAACAAGATCACCAATTATGCCCTCAGTTCTGCGGCCCAGAGCATCATCAACAACCTCAAGAGCTACTATCCCGCTCCGCAGACCAGCTCCCTCACCAACAACTACGTCTATCGCTGGACCTTCCCCATTCTGGACACCTCCATGACCGTGCGCGTGGACCAGAACCTTACCCCGAAGCAGAAGATGTACTTTACCTACAACTCGCGCGACAACACCCGCCTCTCCACCAATCCCTGGCTCCCCTCCGTGGCTGGGGCAGGTCGTAACCAGGACTTCTTCACTCACTATCTGCGCTTCGGCTACGACTATGCCTTTACTGCCACTCAGCTCAATCACTTCAATCTGGGCTATAACCGCACCAACAGCGGCAATTATGGCGCCGGAATTCGCTATGGCGGCAACTGGGATTCCAAGCTCGGCATTAGCAATGGCGGCGGCCGCACTTTCCCTGCCATCGTAGTCGGCGGCTATACCGGCTTCGGCGACAACGTGGACGGAGACACCATTGACAATGGATATCGTCTGAACGACACCTATACCTGGATCCACGGCAGACACGAAATCAAGTTCGGCCTGGACTACCGCTATCAGATTTACTTCCCACTCAGCCACGCCGGAGAAAGCGGAGAACTCGACTTTGACTCCTATACCACCTCGGCCACAAATGGTACCGTCGCGACTACCGGCAACGGTCTGGCCAGCCTGCTGACAGGACAGGTCGGCTACGCCACGCTGACGTCCTATGCCAACCAACCCAAATGGCTGGCCCACTATTATGCGTTGTTTATTCAGGACAACTTTAAGATCACACCTACCCTTACCCTGAACTACGGCCTGCGCTGGGACGTTGACGTTCCGCGTCGCGAACGGGACGATAACACATCCAATATTGATCTTTCTGCTCCGAACCCTGCCGCCGGCAACCTTCCCGGCGTCCTGGTCTTCGCCGGAAAGGGCCAGGGCCGCACCGGCGTCACCGGAGAGACCTGGGTCAAGCCCTGGCACAAAGATTTTGGCCCGCGCGTCGGTTTCGCCTGGTCGCCCAAGGCCATGGACAACAAAATGGTCGTCCGCGGCGGGGCAGGCATCATCTACGCTGCTATGATTTACGCCGACTTCGGCACAGACCTGCGCACCGGCTTTCAGGCAAACCCCGGCTTCTTCAGCCCCAATGGATTCGACCCGTCCTTCACCCTCGATGCTTCTCCGGGATTCCCGGCCTATACCAAACCACCGAACCTCGACGGCACGCAGTTGAATTTCAACGGGCCGACCTACATCTCTCCCAACTTCAACCGGCCCGGCATGGTGGAAAACTGGAGCCTTGGTGTACAACACCAGTTAGCAACCGACCTGATCTGGGACATGACCTACGTCGGCCAGCACTCCACCCACCTGCGTTCTACGTTTGATTGCTGGAACTGCCTGCCGGAAAAATACTTTGCTCTGGGAAATACCTTGAGCGCACCCATAACTTCCGCAGCCGCGCAGCAGGCCGGAGTCCATTTGCCCTACAGCACATTTCCTACTTCGCAGACCGTGGCCCAGGCCCTGCGCCCGTATCCGCAGTACTTTGGCTTCAATACCGACTGCTGCCTGGAAAACCTCGGTCAATCCAGCTATCATGCGCTGGAAACCTCTCTCCAGCGGCGCTTCCATGATGGACTGAATCTGCTGGCGTCCTACACTTGGTCCAAGACACTTACCGACGCTGACGATGCCCTGCCCTATTTCTCCAACCTGCACGGCGGCGGCGTCATCCAGAACCCCTTCAACAAAAAGACCGAGAAGGCCATCAGCAACCAGGACACCCCGCAGACCTTCGTGCTGAGCTACCTGTATGAACTGCCCTTCGGCAAGGGAAAGAAGTTCCTGTCGAAAGGCGGTGTCGTGGACAAGGTTGTCGGCGGATGGCAGATCGGGGGTGTACAGCGTTATCAGTCCGGCCAGCCCATCTCCTTCTACTGCGCCACGGGCATTCCCGGCTTTGATAACTGCATCCGGTATAGCCGCGTCCAGGGACAGCCTCTGGCCAGCAACTGGGTCCGTAACGGACACTTTGACGTGGCAAAACAGGCCATTTTTAGCAATGATGTTTACAATCCGGCGACCAACCCCAACCCATATCGCTACTTTAATTACGGTGCTATGTATGATCCCAACAGCGCCAGTCTGGTCAACTCGCGGGGATATGTATTCGGCGACATGCCCCGCACCACAAGCGAGATACGCAGTTTCCGTTACCTCGATGAGGACTTCAGCATCATTAAACGTATCCCCATCACAGAGGGACTCACCTTCCGATTTGAGGCCGATATGATTGACGCGTTCAATCGTCATATCTTTAACCGGCCCAACACCGACGGGCCCAACGATTACTACACCTTCGGCTTCGTCAGTCCGACCTCGATGGTCAACGGACCGCGCAACGTACAGTTCCTGATGAAAATCGAATTTTGATCCTGGACCGCATCAGGACTTTCCGGGCCGCCCACCTTCGGCGGCCCATTTTGCTCAAGGATGAGATAGGATTTTGGTCATAAAAATGGACAGGACCGTACTCTCTTCCCTCCTCGCCTGCCTCCTGTTGGGGACCGCCAGCAGCCAGTCTGCCAGTTGGCAGCAGGCCTTTCAGCAGGGCACGCAGGCCGCGCAGCAGGGCCGCTTTGATGAAGCCGCGGCAGACTTCCGGGCCGTGGTGCAACAAAACCCGACCTTTGCTCCGGCCTATCTGGACCTGGGACTGGCCCTGCAGGGCGCACAAAAGCCCGACGAAGCCATCTCGGCACTGAAACATGCCGTGGCCCTGGACCCGAAGCTTCGCGGAGCGGAGCTGTTTCTGGGCATCGCTTACTACAAAACAGGTAATGGCGCCGAGGCCATTCGCGTACTCCGGTCCGCTGCCCTTCACTTCCCCTCAGATGCGAAGGTCTGGATGTGGCTCGGTGTCGCCCAGTTGGCTGACGGCAAGTACGACGATGCCGCCCGCTCCCTGGACAAGGCCGCCGCCCTGGACCCGGACGACGTGGACATCATGTATCACCGTGGCCGAGCACACATGCTTGTCTCCAAACAAATCTATTCGCAGATGTACGAAAAGTATCCGAAGTCCTGGCGTATTCATCAGGTCCTGGCGCAGTCTTTTGAGGAGCAGGACAAGACCGAGGAGGCGGCAAGGGAATACCAGAGGGCCATTGCTCTTGCCCCTCAGGAACCCGGCCTGCACGAATCTCTCGGCGACATTGAATGGATGATCAATGACCTGGACGCGGCCAAGGCCGCCTATGAGGCCGAGAGACAAATCGACCCCTACAGCACTTCGGTCCTTTATAAACTGGGCGCTCTTTACATCGTGCGGGAACAACCCAGCGAGGGACTTCCTTTGTTACAGGAGGCCCTGAAAAGAAACCCCGGTCTCTATCAGGCACATTTCTGGCTGGGCAGGGCGGCTGAATCCGCGGACGAGACCCGGAAGGCCATCGAGGAGTTTGAAATTGCTGCAACCGCCAATCCCGAAGATACCGACACCCGGCGCTCTGCCTACTATCATCTTGTGCGGCTCTACCGCAAAGAGGGCCAGCCAGACAAGGCACGGGAGGCCCTGCAGCAGTTTGAGCAGCTGCGCGCCCTGCAGCAGACCACCGGCGCGCATCGCATCGAGGAAAAGATCGCCGAGCAGCAATCGCAATAGCAGAAGCCACCCGGCCCTTTTCCGCATCCAAAGAGCGTAGAATAGGCTTTAGTTCTTTCTCATCGCTTCAAACTTCCTCGAAGCGGCTCCACATTGGGGGCGTCACGGTTTCGACGGAATTGTTTGCGGCAAAGAGGCATGCCGGGGGCTGGGCACCCGTAATCGCCTGGAAAATGATAATTGCCGATCATCAACTGGCATACGCTGCTTAATTGACTAAGTAGCCGTCCTCCACGGCTTGGCCTGCGGGCCGGGGAAGGACGTCGCACAGCAGGCTGGTCTTTGCGGCTGGGTCTGGGCCGTAGAGACAAGATCTACGGACTAGCGATGCGCACATCTTGTCCGTTCTGAGTGCACAAAGCGAAACTTTCCGGAACGCGACTGAGCATGGAGTCTCTCTGCTGACTGCAATTTCGGACGCGGGTTCGACTCCCGCCGCCTCCACCAATCTTTTTTACTCGATACGGACAGCGAAGGTCCCTGGACCCCACACCGTCAATCCATCAGACCCATCCTCCCATCTCCGAATAGAACTTTCAGGGAAAAGCGCACCAAGACCAGCACCTTTTCACGCGCTTTTTGCTTGTTTTGCCCTGTTCATCGGACTAATCTCACGATATCTGGCCTCTCCCGCGTCCCCGCTATCCGGAAAATGTTCCACGTGGAACATTTTTTGGGCAAGATGTCCTATTTGTGGAGTTTGGGACGCCTTATCCACAAGATGTTGGGGTGCAGGTGTTGATTCTGCTCTTTCCGGACGCTACAGTTTTCTCTGAAAGCACCTCTCCGGCCTTGTAAAGGAGCACATCCTTATGCTGAAGCTGAAAAAAATCCAGATCCTGGGCTTTAAGTCCTTTTGCGACCGCACCGAGGTGGCCCTGCCTGGGCAAGGCATCGCAGTTGTGGTGGGTCCCAATGGATGCGGGAAGTCCAACATTCTGGACGGGGTGAGCTGGGTCCTTGGAGAGCAGAGCGCCAAGAGTCTGCGCGGCGGCAAGATGGAGGACGTCATCTTTGCTGGAACGCGCGACCGCAAACCTCTGGGCATGGCGGAGGTCTCCATAACCCTCATTGATCCAGAGGCCTATACCGGCGGCCCTCTATTGCAGGAGCCGGAAATCGTCATTGAGAACGAGATGGACCCGGACTGGGACGAAGAGAAGCTCCGGGCCGAGCGCATGGCGGAAGTCGAAGAGATCATCGCAGAATCGCAGCCCGGGCAGGTTGTAGAGGCCGAAGCGCCTGCGCAAGCCGAGGCGGAAGGCAACGGCACCCAGGTGGTGCTGAAAATCCGCCGCCGCAAGTTTCAGAGGACCCCGCAGCAGGGTGAAATCGTGGTGACGCGGCGCCTCTTCCGCACCGGCGAAAGCGAATATCTGTTAAATGGCAAGCTCTGCCGTCTCCGCGACATCCAGGACATCTTCATGGGAACGGGCCTGGGGCCGGAGTCCTACGCCATCATCGGGCAGGAGCGCATCGGCCAGCTTCTGAGCTCAAAGCCGCATGACCGCCGCGCCATTATCGAAGAGGCCGCAGGAATCACACGCTTTAAGACAAAGAAGCGGCTTGCCGAGCTGCGCCTGGAACAGGCCAAGCAGAACCTGGCCCGCGTGAATGACATCTTTGAAGAGGTCACGCGTCAGATGGCATCTTTAAAGCGCCAGGCAGCCAAGGCCGAGCGCTATGCTGCCCTGCGCGACGAGATGCGTTCCCGCCTGCGTGTCGTGCTGGCCAGCAAAATTGCGCAGATGGACTCTGAGCAGGCCCGTCTGGAGGCGGAGATTGCCGCACTGACACAAAAGATCGATGACCACAGCGCTGAGATGGAAGCGCTCGATGCCGAGCACACCGCTGGAATGCAGCGTGGTTACGAACTTGACGCCGCAGCAAAGGATGCTTCCACCCGCGCCAACCAGAGCGCCGTGGAACTGGAGCGGGCCAGCTCCAGGCAGAATGCCAACCAGGAACGAATCGCCGAGCTGGGCAAACGCACTGCTTCCGGCGGCGCAGAGCTGGAGCAGGCAAAACAGCAGCTTGAGAATCTGAAGAACGAACGCGAACAGAACCGCGTCTTCTTGCAGACCGCAGCAGCCGAGGCAGAAAGCTTTCGCCAGCAGGCGCAGGCCAGACAGCAACAGGCAAGGGAGGCAGTGCAGGCCGTATCTGCGGCCGAACAGCGCGCAGAGGCCGCCCGCCGCCAGGCAATGCAGCTTCTGCAACAGGTGGGGCAGGCACGCAACCACATGGCGCAGGCCGAGGAGTCGCTGGCCTCATTGGAGCGGGATGCGCAGCGCCTCACCACCGAGATGGAGTCTGTCAGGCGCGACCTGGAAGCGCTGGGGGCAGAGCGCGGGCAGGTCTCGCTCAGGTTCGAGTCGGCCACCGAGACCCTGAAGAGGCTGGAAGCAGAAATTGCCCAGCTTCGCTCCGAAATTTCTGCCAAACGCACCGAAGAAATCGAAGCCAGGAAGCGGGGCGACCAGCTTCGCGCCGAACATGCTACGCTTACCGGACGCCGTAACTCCCTCGAAGCCCTCATTCGCGAGCACAGCTACTCCACGGACACGGTGCGAAAACTGCTGCGCGCCAACTCTCTCGGCGGCGGACTGGCCCCGGTAGGCACCCTGGCCGATTTCCTGGAGGTCACCGGACAGCACGAGCATGTGGTAGATGAGTTCCTGCGCGACGAGCTGAATTATATCGTTGTAAAAAGCTGGGATGCGGCACATGAAGGGATGCGTCTGCTGAAATCCGATGTGGACGGCCGCGCAACATTTCTCGTGCATCCGGAGGATTCCCAGGCAAAGTTCTCTTTTGCAGCAGAGGGCAGCAGCGGAAACCATTATGAACAACAGCACGGAGTAGTGCCGCTCAAGAACTGCATCCGTGTGCTGGATGGCTTTGGCAAATCGCTGGAAGTGATTCTGCCTAAGCTGCGCGATGGCTATGTAACTCCAGATCCGGAGACGGCGCGCTCTCTGGCGCTGGAAAATCCGAACGCGTTTTTCCTTGCACCCTCCGGCGAATGCTTCCACAACGTGACGGTGACGGGCGGGAAACCCAGCGCGGCCGGCCCCCTGGCTTTGAAACGGGACCTGCGTGAGGTGCAACAGAAACTTGAGGCCGTTGAAAAGGAACTGGGGCAGGCCGACCTGAAAGCGGCGGCCCTTGCCCGGGAACTGGCTGATCTGACCAGGCAACTCGATGCAAAAGGCGAAGAGCGCCGCATGGCAGAACGGGAAAGCGCCAACCAAAGTGCCGCGTTGCGCCAGATGGACTCCGAGGTCCAGCGCCTGGAGCGCCGTTTGCAGGAATGGAGCCTGCAAAGCGAGCGAAACAAGGACGCGCGCCATGCCAAGCAGACTTTAATTGAACAAAAGCGCGAAGAGATTGCTCGGCTTGAAACGCAGCACGCCGCCCAGGAACAGTCGCTGGTAGAGCTACAGCAGCAGGTGGAGGAGCTGCGCCGTTTGCGCGAGACCGCGCAGCAGGAGGCCGCGCAGATGTCCGCCGAACTGGCGGGACTCGAAGAGCGTCGCCGCGGGGCAGAGGCCGCCTTCTCGCGCATCACCAGTCTCCATGCTGACATGGAGCGCCGCGTTGCCCAGCTGGAGCAGCAGATTGCCTCGGCTGCGGCCGAGCAGCAGCAGCGCACCCGGGAAAATGAGCAGCTCGCCGTCCAGCAGCAGGAGTGGACGCAGGTCCGCCAGCAGGCACTCGAAGAAGTGGCCACCCTGACGGAAGAGGCGAAGACGCTGCGCGCCAGCCTGGCAGAGACCGAACAGAAGCTGAAGGTCCTGCGCGCAGAAACCGATGCCCTGCGCGAACAGCGCAGCCAATTGAGCACCACTGCCGCAACGCTGGCCGCTGAGCTGAAGCATCTGGAGGAAAGCTGCATCAGCGATTTGAATCTTGAGGCAGCGGCCCTGCGCGAAGATACCGAAATCGCGCGCATTGAGGGAGACGCGCTGACGGCCGAAGATGAGGCCTGCCGCGCCTTACGCCAGAAGCTGGAGAATATGGGGCCGGTGAATATGATGGCGCTGGAGGAATACAAGGAGACGGAGCAGCGCCATCAGTTCCTTGAAACCCAGCGGAAAGACCTGCTTGAGTCGATTGACAATACACAGGCCACCATTAAAGAGATCGATGAGATTTCGCGCACAAAATTCGACGAGGCCTTTGCCCTCATTAATCAGAATTTCAGCGCTGTCTTCTCCAGACTCTTTGGCGGCGGACAGGCCTTCATGCGCCTCACCGATGAGGAGAACGCGGCCGAAAGCGGCGTGGACATTGTGGCACAGCCGCCGGGCAAGAAGCTGCAAAATGTCTTTTTGCTCTCCGGTGGAGAAAAGGCCCTCACTGCGCTTTCTCTGCTCATGGGCATCTTCCAATACCAGCCCAGCCCCTTCTGCGTACTGGACGAAGTGGACGCGCCGCTGGATGAAACCAACGTAGGCCGTCTGGCGGAGATGCTGCGCAGCATGTCCGCAGATACACAGTTCGTGATGGTCACACACTCCAAGCGTATGATGCAGGCCGCAGACCTCATCTACGGCGTTACCATGCAAGAGCCAGGCGTCTCCAAGGTTGTGAGCGTTCGTCTGGGAGGATTGGAAAAGCAGCGTGCCACTGCATAAATCTTCCCTCGGACAAGGAACAGGACGTCACGTCCGGGACCTTGTCCGGTTACCTTTGTTTTCCCCTTGACAGCCGTCCCTCACTAGTGGCTGGATGCGCGCTCCCCGCATGAAATCCACATCTGCAATGCGTTGACAAACTTTTCTGGCAGAAGCAGAATCAACTTTCAGCCTCTCTGTGAAAGGTATTTCCCCATTGCCAGCGCTTCTTGAAACCGAGTTCAGTGATCTTGTCTTACACGCCCGCGGAAAAGTGCGTGATTTGTACTCGGTGGGTGAGTATCTGCTGCTGGTGGCGACCGACCGCATCTCGGCATTTGATCACGTGCTGGCCACCGGGATTCCGGGCAAGGGCAAAGTGCTCACGCAGATTTCCCTCTTCTGGTTTGATTTTCTAAAGGACATCGTTCCCAACCATCTCATCACGGCGGACGTGGATGAATATCCGCGCGAGCTGGCAGGATACAAAGAAGAACTGCGGGGCCGCTCGATGCTGGTCAAGCGTGCGCAGATGTTTCCTGTAGAGTGCGTAGTACGCGGATATCTTTCCGGATCGGGCTGGAAGGACTATCAGGCCACGGGCGCAGTATGCGGCATCCGGTTGCCGTCGGGGCTGCGCGAATCGGACAAACTGCCTGAGCCGATTTTTACGCCGGCCACAAAGAGCCTGCATGGCAAACACGACGAGAACATCTCGTTTGATGAGATGGTGGCCCTGGTGGGCGCGCGCACTGCGGAACGGCTGCGCGATCTCAGTCTCGCCATCTACCGCAAAGCATCTGACCACGCGGAGGGCCGTGGGCTGGTTCTTGCAGACACGAAGTTTGAATTCGGTACGACTGCTGAGGGCATCATTCTGGCCGATGAGGTGCTTACGCCGGACTCCTCGCGTTTCTGGCCGCGTGATGGATACGCGCCAGGCGGGGCACAGCCCTCTTTTGATAAGCAGTATGTGCGTGATTATCTGGAAAGTATCCGCTGGAACAAGCAGGCCCCTGCGCCCGGCTTGCCAGAGGAAGTCGTGAAAAAGACGCAGGAAAAATATTTGCAGGCTTATGAGCTGCTCACGGGAAAAACGTTGGCGCTCTGAAACAATAAAACCAGTATAGGGTCCGCTCCACGGTCCTGAAGGCCCGGGCGGGCCATAGAGGAAACAGACCGCGCATGACACTTTTGGATTGGGCGATTGTCATCATCCTGATTGTGTCTGTTTTAAGCGCGGCAAAGCATGGCTTTTTTGTAGAGGCCTTCTCGCTTGCCGGAGTTTTTGCAGGACTGCTCCTGGCCAGCTGGAACTACCAGAAGCTCCTCCCCTGGACGGAGCGATGGATTCATCCCCCCGGAGTTGCAGAGGCCATTGCCTTTGTGGCAATTGCCGTAGCCGTCATGATTGCAGCCGGTCTGACCGGGCGGTTCATCCGATGGTCGGTCCGGTCGATCGGGCTGGGCTGGGCCGATCGCCTTATGGGCGCGGCCTTTGGTCTGGTCAAGGGATGTGTGCTGGTTACGCTCGGCGTCATGGCCGTAGCAGCTTTTCTGCCTCATCCAGGATGGATGGAAAGGTCCAGACTGGCGCCATATTTTCTTTCTGCTGCACATGAGGCAGCGATGGTGACGCCGTCTGACCTGGGCCAGCGCATTCGGATGGGAGTAAAAATGATCCGCAATGCGCAGCCGGACTGGCTGAGACCGCAGGCCTGAATGCTGACCGGAGAAAAGCCGGAAAAAAGAGAAACGAGGTACTTGTGAAACGCGAACTGGAAAATCTTGTGGCCGCAATGCACGCGGGTGGCATTACTTACGCTGAGGCTGTGCGTGAATTCAAGCGCCGTTATCTGATGACCGTGCTGGCGCACCACAGGGGAAACCAGTGCAAGGCAGCAAAAGAGCTCGGCATGCACCGCAACACGCTCAGCCGCACCCTGGCAGAGCTGGAAATTGACCCTACGCAGGTCCGCCTCGGGCTCAAGCGTCCGCCGCGTAGCGAGCGTCCTGTATTTGAAGTAAGGCCAGGGACCACGCGATTCGGCGTTTCTTCCTAAAGCAGTAACTCTCGCGCTGAAGCGTGCCGTGCTTTACCCTGAAGACAGATACTTCGAAAAGGACCCTGTTTTCCTTGAGCCATTCCGCACCGACTTCTGCGCCGACACAGCAGCGCGTTTTTTTCCGGCCTGGGTTTTGCTGGGACAAACAGAACGCTTATCTGTTTGACATTGACGGCACCCTGCTGCGCAGTCGCGACCGCATTCACTACAATTCTTTTGCTGAAAGCGTGCGCCAGGTCCTGGGCCGGGAGCTGGTGCTGGATGGCGTGACCCTGAGCGGCAACACGGACCCCGGAATTCTGTACGATGCCTTTCGCCTTGCGGAGCTGGACCCGGAACACTGGGAGCCGCATCTGAAGGCGGTCTTTGACTGCATGTGTTCGCTGGTTGCAGAGCAGAAATCGCAGATGGACCTGGTGAAGATGCCCGGGGTGGATGAGGTGCTCTCCTTCCTGCACCAAAGAGGCGCAGTCCTGGGAGTGGGTACAGGCAACCTGGAGGCCATCGGCTGGCTCAAGCTGGAGGTGCTCGGGATCCGCCACTGGTTCCGTTTCGGGGGCTTCAGCGACCATTTCGTGGCCCGCAAAGACATGATTGCTCATGCGCTTTCGCTGGCGCGCTCCCTGGCCGGGCCGGAGGCCAGCGTATGTGTCATCGGCGACACACCCTTCGACATCGCAGCGGCACGGGACAACGGCCTGCCCACCATCGCCGTGGCGACAGGCCACTACAGCTTCGACGAACTGATGCAACACCAGCCTGAGGCCTGCGTCTCTACCCTGGCCGATCTTCTGAGTACGCCATCATGATGCTGCGCCGCTTCCCTTGCCGGACCTGCATGGTGACGCTGATGCTTACGGGCATTGCAGCTTACGCGCAGAATCCTCCTCGCAAGCATGACCCTGCAGCGGCGACCCGGGCCTTTGTGGAAGGCGCCAAGGCGATGGAAAAGGACGACCTGCGCGGGGCCATCCGGGACTTTGAGCGTGCTACGGAGCTGGACCCCAGCCATCGCGACTATGCGGCTTCCCTCACCATTGCCAAAGAGCACCTGGTGACGCAGCTTGTCCAGGAGGCAAGCAAGGCCCGCCTGCTTGGTGACGAGGCAAAGGCACGCGCTTCTCTGACGGAAGCATACAGGCTGGACCCGCAGAATCCGATCGTCGCACAGCATCTGGATGAGCTGACGGAAGACGTTGTACCCCGCCGCGCTCTGGTGATGCCTGCCGCAGAGCAGCCGTCTCCAGCCGTGCAGCTTGCTCCAGACACAGCGGTGGCCAGCTTTCACCTGCAGGGTCCGGGAACAGACGTGGTCCGGCAGGTATTGGATGCATACGGCATCCAGCCCACACTGGATTCCTCGGTCCCCAGCCAGAGTGTCCGCTTTGATGCAGACAATGTGGATTTTGCCCAGGCTGCGCAATTGCTGAAGCTGGCCACCGGGACATTTTTTGTTCCACTGGACGAAAAACGGGTCCTGGTTGCCGCCGACACCAAAGAGAACCGCGCGAAATATGAGCGGCAGGTGACAGAAACGGTCTACCTGCCGGGTCTGACGCAGGAGGAAGCCACGGAGATTGGCAATGCCGTCCGCCAGGTCTTTGAAATCCAGCAGGCAACCGTCGAACAGCAGCAGCACACGCTGACGGTACGCGGACCGCAAGAGCGCGTGGCCGCACTGAACCGCACCCTGGCCGGACTGTTGGAAGGCCGCAGTCAGGTCCTGCTGGACCTGCGGCTTTATGAGATTGACCAGTCGCGCCTGGTCAACCTGGGCGCACAGTTACCGCAACAGACCACCGTTTTCAACGTCCCGTCAGAAGTCAACCAGATCCTCCAGAACAATCAGAGCGCGGTCCAGCAGATCATCGCCTCGGGTCTGGCCAATGCTGGCGATAATCTGGCGATCGTCGCCATTCTGATTGCCTCCGGCGCGGTAACAGGAACGGTCTTTAACCAGCCCTTTGCACTCTTTGGCGGGGGAATCACGGAGAGCGGCATCACACTGGACCAAGGTGCAACCCTGAACCTCAGCCTCAACTCGTCGGAGACGCGGGAAATTGACCACGTGCAGCTCCGGGTGCAGGACCAGGACGAGGCCACCTTCCGCAGCGGCACTCGCTATCCGATCATTACCTCCACTTACTCCAATCTTGCCGGAACGTCGCTCAGCATTAACGGCATCTCCCAGGCCGGACTTTCCAGCTACTTGCAGAACCTGGGCATCAGCGCCGCTGCATTGGAGAGCAGCCTGAACGCCACGATTCCTCAGGTGCAGTACCAGGACCTGGGGTTGACTCTGACCGCCACGCCGCGGATCCAGCAGGGCCGCGACGTCTCCTTGAAGCTGGACCTGAAAATTACCTCGCTTACCGGACAAACTTTGGATGGCAACCCAATCCTCAGCAACCGGCAGTATACGGGCTTTGTGACGCTGGCCAAAGGGGAAAGCGCCCTGGTGGTCAGTAACCTGACGAAGCAGCAAAGCCTGGCGGTCAGCGGCCTCCCCGGGCTGAGCGAACTGCCGGGATTCTTACAGGCCACGGCAAACCAGAATACCGATGTGACCACATCGAAAATGGTCGTTCTGATTACCCCTTATATTGTCCGCCTCAGCCATCCTCATCCCGCGGGCCAGATGGTCATGTTGCCTGTGCATTGAGCCAGATGCTTTCCGTCTGCTGAAAATTCTCCGAACATCCGGCCAGAAACAGGCGTCTAATGAGATAAGGAAGAAGAAAGGTCCCCGAGGATGCGTGGCCTTCTGACACTCCCGTTGCTTGCCGGACTGATCTGCGTGCCTCTGGAAGCGCAGCGCGTGGCGCACATGGGAGGCGGCTTCTCTGCGCCTCATCCTGTGGGCGGGTTCCGTTCTGCATCCTCTCCTGCTTTTGCTTTCGCTCCACGCAGTGCCCCCTTTCCTTCGCCATACCGGTTGCATTTCTCTTCCCGCTTTCCAGCAGCGGCGCCATATCGCCTTCCCTATGGTTTTGGACGGAATGCAAACTGGTATCGCGGCGGGCACAGGCCGCCTTATCGAGGCCGAGGCGACCACGACCGCAGGACCTACGTTCCCTACTTTTATGCCAACTCCACCTATCTGGTTCCGGGCCTGCTGAACGCCTGGTGGGACGGACCATACAGCGTAGACGCGACTGACTCTGGCATGGAGCTCCCCCCGGAGAATGCGATGCAGCGCTCTGCAGACCCGGAGCCACAGCCAGAGCAAGGAACACAGCAGCGTGCAGCATCGAACCAAGAATATCCGCCGCCACCGACGGCCGCGTCTCCGCCGCTGACTCTTGCCGCTGTCACTCTGGTCTTCAAAGACGGCCACACCCAGCAGGTCCGCAACTATGCGATGACCGGCACGACCCTGTATGTGCTCGACGATGCGGCCTCTACGGGACGCAGACCGGAGATCCCACTGAGCAGCATTGACCTTGCGGCCACGCTCCGGGTCAACCAGCAGGCTGGAGTGGAATTTACGCCTCCAGGCAATGGAAGCGAATGAAACCGGGAAGCTTTCTATACGCGACGACGAGAGCAAGGGCCTGTACTGAAAAACAGACAGGCCCTGCTCTGGAACTACTTCATGGCCGTGGTCACGAAGGGGGCCAGTGTGTTGGCCCCTGCTCTGGCTAGCGAAAGTGCCTGCCCCGGCACAATGCCCAGAATCAAGGTGGCGGCAACCGTCAAGACCAGCGCAAGCAGCAGAGGAACTGTGGGACGCGGAATACCATCCAGCAAGTCCGTGTGGACAGGCTTAGAGTAAACCGATGCCAGCAGCTTCAGGTAGTAGTAGGCGGCGATACCGCTGTTGATTAGTCCAATGATGGTGAGCCAGACCATGCCCGAGTGGAGTGCCGCGGCAAAGACATAAAACTTGCCGAAGAAACCGCCCGTAAACGGGATGCCAATGAGCGAAATCAGAAAGAAGGCCATGGCGCCGCCGAGCAAAGGCGAGCGGTAGGCAAGGCCCCGGTAGTCCTGAATGAGGGTGAGGCGGTCGCTGAAACCTCCGGCATGGCTGATGACAGCAAAGATGCCCACATTCATGGCTGCATAGGTCATGGCGTAAAAACTGGCGGCGGCAATGCCTTCCTGTGAGAGCGCGGTGAAGGCGGCCAATAGGTATCCTGCGTGCGCAATGGAGGAGTAGGCCAGCATCCGCTTGACGTTTTGCTGCCGCAAAGCGCCGAGGTTCCCCACGCACATGGAGAGCACGGCCATCCACCAGACCAGGGGCTGCCAGTGATGATGCAGCAGCGGGAAGGCAACGTAGAGGATACGGAGCAGAACGGCAAAGGCCGCGGCCTTAGGTGCAGTGGACATCAGTCCGACGACCGGCGAAGGAGCACCTTCGTAAACATCGGGCGTCCAGACCTGGAATGGCGCGGCGGAGACCTTGAAGCCGATGCCGATGAGAATCATCGCCAGTCCAATGACGGCAAGAACCGGCGTCTGGCTGACAGTGAGTAGCCCGGCAATGGCCGCAATGGCAGTGGTGCCGGTAGCGCCGAAGACGAGCGCAATACCGTAGAGGAAGAATGCTGTGGCAAATGAGCCAAGGAGGAAATACTTGATGGCTGATTCAGGCCCCTTGGCGCTCCGGCGGCGGAAGCAGGCCATGATGTAGGTCGAGATGGAAGAGATTTCAAGACCAATAAAGACCAGGAGCAGCTCGACGGCGGATGTCATGAGCATCATACCGGTGGCGCCAAAGCAGATGAGGGCGAAAAATTCGCCGACGCTTTCAGCTTCGCGGTCCATCGAGTCCAGGGCAACGAGCAATGTTGCCAGCACGATTCCGGCAATCAGCACGTGGAAAAAGACGCTGTAGACATCGGTTTGCACCGTTCCGTAGTAGGCGGTCCCGTCCGGGAGATGCAGTTGCCAGAGGCTTGCGAAAAGTGCGGCAAGCGTACCAAGAATGGCAAACCAGCCGAGCGGCCTGCGGCTTGCATTCCTGGCCAGCATGGGCTCGGCGAGCATAATGAGGACGCCGGTGATGGTAAGGACGACTTCGGGGAGAATACGGGCCAATTGCATGTTCATTTATCGCTTCTCCGCCACGTTGGTGGTAAGGGTCGAGGTGACGTGCGCCACGCTCTGCGCCAGTCCGCTGACCGCGGTATGGATGGCGCGGATCCAGTAAGGCGAGGCAACGCCAAGAACCAGCATCAGCACAGCAGCGGGCACGAGCGCAAAGCCTTCCCGCGCGACCACATCAGAAGCCGGCCTGCTGGCTACGAGCGCGGATTCCTGCCCGTAAAAGACCCTCTGGATGAGGCCCAGCATGTAAGCTGCGCTGAGAATGACCCCTGTGGTAGCGGCGATGGTCCAGCCGGGATGCACGCCGTAGCTGGAGCTGAGAATCAGGAACTCGCCAACGAAACCGTTGAGGATGGGCAGGCCAACAAGCGAGAGCGCGGTGATGATATAGAGGGTCGCCATGCGCGGCAACTTTGATGCCAGGCCGCCGTACTGGGACATTTCATAGGTACCGTAACGCTCATACAGGATGCCGAGCAGGATGAGAAAGGCAGCGCCGGAGAGTTCATGGTTGATGATCTGAAAGACCGCCCCGTTCAGCCCCACCACCGTAAAGCAGAAGATGGCGAGGGTCACGAAGCTGAGGTGGCCGACAGTGGAGAAGGCGATGAGGCGCTTCATGTCCTCCTGCACGAGGGCGACCAGGGCCCCGTAGATGATGCCGATGACAGCAAGCGCGACCATGAGGGGCGCAATCTGCCGCGACTGTTCAGGGAACAGCCCGAGGTTGAAGCGAATGATGGAATAGAGGCCGAGCTTTCCGGCCACGACCATTGCCATGGCGGTCGGCGCTTCTGAAAAGACATCCGCAAGCCATCCATGGAGCGGGAAGACGGGGACTTTGACTGCGAAGGCCACCAGGAAGGCCAGCGACACCCACCAGAGAGACTGCGGCGAAAGCAACGCACCGTTGCGGAGAAGAAACTTCTGTGTCTCGACAAAGTCGAAGGTACCTGTCTTTGCGTAGAGCCAGAGCAGTGCAACCAGCAGCAGCGCCGACGGGATGAAGGTGTAGAGGAAGAACTTGATGGCAGCCTGCGGGCCGCGATTGCGTCCGAACATGGCGATGAGAATGGCCATGGGGACCAGCGACAGCTCCCAGAAGGCATAGTAGAGGAACATGTCGAGCGCGACAAAGACGCCAAGCATGGCCGTCTGCTGGATGAGGAAGAGAAAGTAGAATTCCTTGGTCCGCGTGGAGATGGCATTCCAGGATGCGAGCACGGCCAGCGGCCCCAGAAATCCGACCAGCACGACCAGCCAGGTCGAGATGCCGTCCACCCCAACGTGGTAGCGGATGTTGGGGCTGGTGATCCAGGAGCGGTCCTGCTCAAACTGAAATCCTGTCTGCCCATAGTGGAAATGTGCGGGCAGATGGAGTGTGAGCACGAAGGTGGCAAGCGTGACCAGCAGCGTAAACCACTGGATCGTCTTTCCCCGCCTCGGCAGAAAGGCGACGACGAATGCGCCTGCGGTGGGCACAAACGTAATCAGCGACAGGATGGAATCGTTCAACACGAATACGTTCCTTCTATGACTTTTCGGTCGTCATTCTCGCGGCCAGGACCAGGAAGAACCCTCGCACTGCATCCTCTGTTGAGGTTCTTCGCCACTCTCTACCTTCAGAAATGACGGACCATTTGCGCACTTACCGAAAGGAGAAGTGCGCGCCAAATCCAAAATAAGTCAGCAGCAATAACGCTGCTGCGCCGATGGCAAGCCATCCGGCATACGAGCGAATGTTCCCCGACTGCCACCGCTGCACAATGGAACCGATGCCCTGCGTGGAATAGGCCACCGCAAGGCTTCCGCCGGTGAGCACACCCGTGTCGAGCAGCCCTTTAAGCACGTAGCGCGAAATCAGCAGCAGCGGAGTAACAAGGACGGCCCCGTAAAGCTCGTCCACCCAGTATTTGTTTAGCAGCAGTGTGTAGACACCGCGCAGCTTTGCCGCAAGCTGCGCAGGCAGCTCCGGCTTCATGAAGTAGAAAAGATGGGCAAAGAACCATCCGATGCCGGCAACTGCGACAGAGACAGCTGCGAGCACCAGCTCCAGCGATTTGCTGCCTTCCGGTGCCTCCTGGGGCGCGGGATGGACCACCGTCTGCGGCTGTGTGTTCATGGCCACGCTCACCTGCTCAAAAGAGAGCGGCTCAGTATGCATGACCGGAGACAGGAAGTGCTCGATTTCGTTGTGTCCGCCGAGCGCCGCAGGAACCCCGACCCATCCACCGATAACGGAGAGAATGGCGAGGATCATGAGCGGAATCGTCATGACCGCCGGGCTTTCATGCACGCCGTGTCCATGTCCGTGTCCGTGTCCATGGCCCTCTGCAGGTGTTTCCTTCATGCGGCCCTCGCCGAAGAAGGTGAGATACCAGAGGCGGAACATATAGAAGGAGGTCAGCCCGGCGGTGAGTAGACCAATGAACCAAAGAATTTTGCCGATGCTGTTGGGCGAGATAAATGCCTGATAAAGAATCTCGTCTTTGCTGAAGAAGCCGGCAAAGGGCGGAAAGCCAGCAATCGCGAAGACGGCGGCCGTCATCGTCCAGAAGGTGACGGGGATTTTTTTGCGCAGGCCGCCCATCAGGCGCATATCCTGCTCGCCGCTCAAGGCATGGATGACGGAACCTGCGGCCAGAAAGAGCAGGGCCTTGAAGAAAGCGTGGGTCAGCAGATGGAAGATGCCCGACGAGTATGCGGCCACACCACAGGCCAGAAACATGTAGCCCAGCTGCGAGACCGTGGAGTAGGCCAGCACACGCTTGATGTCCGTCTGGACCAGTCCGATGGTCGCTGCAAAAAGCGCCGTTGCGGCGCCGATGATGGCAACCGTCGTCAGGGCGAAAGGCGAGCGGTCAAAGATGGCGTGCGAGCGTGCGACCATATAGACGCCTGCTGTGACCATGGTGGCTGCGTGAATCAGCGCAGAGACGGGCGTCGGTCCTTCCATCGCGTCCGGCAGCCAGACGTAGAGCGGAATCTGGGCGGACTTTCCCGTTGCACCGAGAACGAGAAAGAGCGCAATCGCGGTGAGGAAGCCCCCCTGCCATTCCGGATGCTGCGCAATCTGCGCAAAGATGCCGTGGAAGCTCAGGGTGCCGAAATGTGCGATCAGCAGAAAGAGCGCAATCAGAAAACCAAAGTCACCCACACGGTTGACGACGAAGGCCTTTTTGCCCGCATTGGCGGCAGAGTCGCGCGTGAAGTAATAGCCAATCAGCAGGTATGAAGCCAGACCCACGCCTTCCCAGCCCACGAACATGAGCAGAAAGTTTTCCGCCAGCACCAGCGTCAGCATGAAGAACATGAAGAGGTTCAGATAGGCGAAGAAGCGCCAGTATCCGTCCTCTTCGGCCATGTATCCGGCCGAGTAGACATGGATGACAAAGCCCACGCCGGAGACCACCATCAGCATGATGAGCGTAAGCTGGTCGAGCGCAAAGGCAAAGTCGGCGTGGAAATTGCCGGCGGCAATCCAGGAACCGAGGTTTTCGGTATAAGGCAGCGTCAGGCCATGGAAGCGCGCCGCGATGGTCAGCACCTGAAGGAAAGGGACGAGCGTGGCAATCCAGGCCACGGCCGTCACCAGGGCCTTGGGAAAGCGGCGGCCCAGCAGACCGTTCACCAGAAATCCGGCGAAGGGGACGATCGGAATCAGCCAGAGATGGAGGGAACTGGTCATAGTTTCATCAAATCCACTTGGTCAACGTTGAGGGTATTGCGGGTGCGGAAGATGGCGATGATGATCGCCAACCCGACTGCGGCTTCAGCTGCGGCCACGACCATGACGAAGAAGACAAAGATCTGTCCGCTGACGTGCCGCCACTGGTGCGCGAAGGCAACAAAGGTCAGGTTGACCGCGTTCAGCATCAGCTCAATGGACATGAAGACGGTAATAATGTTGCGCTTGATGAGAAACGCCCCGACCCCAATCGAGAACAGGACCGCGCTCAGGACCAGATAATAGGAGATGGGGACCATGCTATTCGTGCCCCTTTCTTGCCAGCGCCACAGCACCCAGAATGGCAACCAGGATCAGTACAGAGGTGACCTCGAAGGGCAGCAGAAGATCTCGAAAGAGCACGCGGCTGAGGTCCTGCGTGGTGACCAGAGATTCGCCCAGCTTCGCCGACCCGAGCGCATCGCCCTGCTTGAGAAAGATGTAGGCCAGCACCCCCAGGATCGCCGCCGCCCCCGGGATACCGGCGATGTAGGCGGCCTTGCTGCCGTGGGTCTTCTCTTCGCGTCCGGCATTCAGCAGCATGATGACAAAGGTAAACAGCACCATGATTGCGCCGGAGTAGACGATGACCTGCGCAGCGGCGAGAAATTCCGCTCCGAGCAGCAGATACAGCACAGCGAGTGAGGTCATCACCACAATCAGCGACAGCGCGCTGTTGATAGGATGGCGTTGCAACAGCAGATTCAGGGCCCCTGCAACGCACAACCCTCCGAAGATAAAGAACAAAGCTAAGTGCATGTCCGTGAACTTCTATCTGTTCCGGGCCGGGCCCGGCGCTCTAACTCTACTCAGGCGCGATAAGCCAGCCAGAGGCTTGTCGCAATAATGTTGAGAATTGCAACGGGCAGCAGAAACTTCCAGCCAAAGCCCATCAGTTGGTCGTAACGGAAACGCGGCAGTGTTCCGCGTACCCAAATATAGAGAAACAAGAAGAAAAATACCTTGACGACAAACCAGAAGACCGGAAGCAGCGCCTGGACCACCGGCCCTCCCCAGGCCGAAAGAAGATTTCCAAACGGGCTGGACCATCCACCTAGGAACAGCAGGGTGGCCACGCAGCTTACGGTAATCATGTTGGCGTATTCAGCCATAAAGAACATAGCAAACTTCATCGAGCTGTATTCGGTATGGTATCCAGCGGTGAGTTCGCTTTCCGCCTCCGGAAGATCAAAGGGAGCGCGGTTGGTTTCCGCATAGGCCGCAGTCAGATAAATGAAGAAGGCCACGAATTGGAGTCCGCCAAAGACGTTCCAGGAAAGAAGCCCGTGCGTTGCCTGGATGTCCACGATATCGCGCAGGCGGAAGGACCCGGCGCGCAACACCACTCCGACCAGGGAAAGCCCCAGAGCAAGCTCATAGCTCACAAGCTGGGCACTCGAACGCAGCGCACCCAGCAGCGAGTACTTACTGTTGGAAGACCATCCGGAAAGGGCGATGCCGTACACGCCCACCGAGGTAACGCCAAGAATGACCAGCAGGCCGATGTTCAGGTCGGAGATCTGAAAGAGATCGACGCCTTTGACGGAAATCTCTCTGCCGAAGGGGACCACGGCGATCGAGATCAGCGCGCAGGTCAGCGCAATCACCGGTGCAAGAATGTAGAGCGGCTTGTACACATGGGTTGGCAACAGGTCTTCCTTCAGGAAGAGCTTGATGCCATCGGCCAGGGGCTGCAACAGCCCGAAGGGGCCGACACGGCTGGGTCCCCAGCGGTTCTGGATGCGTCCAACGACTTTCCGCTCCAGAAGGACCGTATACGCCACCGCTGTCAGCAGGACCACCGTGACGACGGCGACCTTCAGCACACTCAACAGCAGAAAAATCCAGATACTTGCTTCCATCAGGCCTTCCAAAAAAATTTGGCCGGGGCCGGGGCCCCTTTGCTGCACGCTCGTGTTTCCCGGGCAAAGGCCTCATGCCTTCGCCTGAATCCTGAGAACTTCAGTCTGCCGCAGCCTCAACCGGCTTGGGCGTCGTATGTGACTCCAGTACTTCCTTGAGCTTGTCGCTGTAACGCCCCAAAGTTCCTGAGGTAAAGAGGCCGTCTTCGGCCGGCAGCACCAGATCGCGACGCGCCGCAGCTGAAGTGATCTGCACCAGTCCTGGATTCGAATGCTGGTCGCTTCCAGCCAGCAGTTCCAGACGCGAAAAGCTGTAGCTCGGCACCAGCCGCTGGATCTCATCGAGCGTAGCGAACGGGTCAAACGGACTGAGCTTCGGCTCCAGGTTATGGGCCGCAAGCCAAACGCTGTGACGGTCGGCCTCCCCGGACTGAGCACCACGCGTCTGCCCCATATCGGCGTGAACGCCACGGCCGAAGGGGACCAGCTTCTTCGGATTGGCGGCCATACGGTCTGCCAGGCGGACGATCAACTCAAAGTCTGCACGTGTACCGGCCTTGTCAGCGGCCTTTTTGACCAGCTGAATGTCGCCATACGTGTTGGTGACGGTCCCGGCCTTCTCGTAAAGATTCGCTGCGGGGAAGACTACGTCGGCAAGCTGGGCCGTCTCGGTCAGGAACATGTCCTGCACCACCACAAATGTGTTCTTCAACGCGGCCGGATCTACGTTGTACCGCGCAATGGGGTTTGCTCCGACGACATAAAGCGCCGCCAGGCTGCCGTTTTGCGCTGCGTCAAACATCTGCAGAAGGTCCAGCCCAGGTGTCGTCGGCAAGGTGGCGCCGTACTCTTCCGCAAAATGGCCGGCATCGGAAACCGGGCGGTAGCCGGGCAGATAGTCCGGCAGCAGCCCCATGTCGGCTGCGCCGCGCGAGTTGACGTAATCGCCCAGCAGGGCAAATTTGGTGTTCGGCAGAGAAAGCCCAAAATCTACCAGCGATTGGATGTCGCGTCCACGGAATTCAGAACCGAAAACAATCAGCAGCGACTCTTCTTTGCGGATGGCATCGCGGAAGGCCGCCGTCTGTTCATTGGCGGCAATGGCCGAGTTGTTTCCGGCCAGATACTGCACCAGGGCCGCGTAGCCATCCTGCGGGACCTGCACAAACTGCTTTGCCTGACGGCGCAGCTTGATCTCCGCATGGTTGGCAATGTAAAGCCGCGCACGGTTCAAACGGACATTGCTGCGAAGGTTCCAGGCCAGGGCCGGATGTTGCTCCGTTGGATCATTGCCCAGAAGCAGGACGGCCGGGGCCGATGCCGTATCGCGCAGAGAGGCCGTGCGGTCTGCCTTTCCGGCCAGCGCCGCGGCAAAGGATACATAGTCCGCCGTACGATGATGATCCACATTGTTCGTACCCAGCACCGTACGCGCAAACTTCTGCAGGAGATAGTTTTCTTCGTTCGTGGTGCGATTGGAGCCAATGACGCCGATGGACTGTCCGCCACGGGCGTCCCGAATTTCGCGCAGTTTCTTTGCTGCAAAATCCAGGGCCTCGTCCCAGGCCACTTCCTTCAACTGGCCGTCAGACTGGCGGACAAGCGGTTTTGTCAGGCGCTCGGTGCGGTTCGCAAAATCGAAGGCGTAGCGCCCTTTGATGCAGAGGAAGTCGCCGTTGATGCCGCTCTTGTCACGGTTGTCGCCGCGCACAATCTCCATCCCATCATTGGAACGGCGCGTGCCCAGAGTGGTCTTGCAGCCGTCGCCGCAATGCGTGCAGATGGTGGCCACATGGGTCATCTCCCAGGGGCGCGTTTTATAACGATAGGTACCGGAGGTAAGAGCGCCGACCGGGCAGATGTCAATGCACATGCCGCACTCTTCGCATTCGAGGTGGTCCTGACCATTGGGGGCGATGACGGCACTGACGCCGCGGTTCTGGATCCCCAGCGCCCAGACGTCCATACCCTCGCCGCAGACGCGGACACAGCGATAGCAAAGAATGCAGCGAGGGCGGTCAAAGTAGACCACCGGCGACCACTGCTGCTCTTCGCGGTGTTGCTTGATTTCGACGTACTTTGATTCCGCCGCACCGTATTTGAATGTCATGTCCTGCAGCTCGCACTCGCCGCCCGCATCGCAGACGGGACAATCCAGCGGGTGATTGCCGAGCAGCAGTTCAATGGTGGCCTTGCGCGCCTGCTTGATCTCGTCCGTCTCGGTCTGGACGACCATGCCTTCAGCCACAGGAGTCGTGCAGGCCGTCTGCAGCTTCGGCATCTTCTCGATGCGCACCACACACATGCGGCAGGCCGCCTGCAGAGAGAGTCCGGGATAGTAGCAAAAAGCGGGGATTTCGATGCCTGCGGCCTTGCAGGCATCAATCAGCAGCGTCCCGGCAGGTGCGGTCAGCTTCTTGCCATCAACGGTAAAAGTTACGTCAGCCATTCAAATTCCTTTATGCCGAAAGCCTGTTCCATGCACCAGAAACAGTCGCGCAGCCCTTCTTCACAGGACGAAGCTGTTGCCGGTGGCTGCTCCGTTTACCAAGAAACCCCCGGCCCTTGGCCTCAATCATCTTGCCCCTCTCCCCGCGCCTTCATGCGCCTACCAGCTCTTCGTGCCTGGCATAAGGGCAGGGCTTCCCGTTCAAGTGGTCTTCAAACTCTTTCCGGAACTTCTTGATAAATCCAATCGTCGGCATGGCCGCCGCATCGCCCAGCGGGCAGAAGGTACGGCCCAGCATGTTTTCCGCCAGATAACGGATATTGTCGAGGTCCTTGTCCACTCCGCCGCCGGCATGGACCCGTCCAATCGTCTTCTTCAGCCAGTCCGTTCCTTCACGGCACGGAATACACCATCCGCAGCTTTCATGCTGATAGAAGGCAATGGTGCGCAGCGCAAATTCAACGATGCAGGTCTGGTCGTCAATGACGACAATCCCTCCGGAGCCCAGCATCGTTCCTGCCTTGCCCATCTGGTCAAAATCCAGCCCCACATCAATTTCATCGGCGGTTAGCACAGGGGTCGAAGAGCCTCCGGGGACCACGGCCTTGAGCTTGCGTCCGCCGCGCACTCCGCCCGCCACCTCATAAATGGCTTTCTTCAGGTTGTAGCCCATGGGCAGCTCGTAAACCCCCGGGCGCTCCACGTGCCCACTGATGCCGAAAAGACGAGTTCCTCCATTACGCTCGGAGCCGACCTTGGCGTATGGCTCGCCGCCCATCAGCAGGACATGCGGGACGGTGGCAATCGTCTCGGCATTGTTGATGACCGTCGGTCCGCCATAGAGTCCGACCACGGCGGGGAAGGGCGGCTTGATGCGCGGCACACCGCGCTTGCCTTCGAGCGATTCCATCAGCGCCGACTCTTCGCCGACCTCGTAAGCGCCTGCGCCGGTCTGGGTCACGATGTCAAAGTCCACGCCGGACCCAAAGATGTTCTTGCCCAGAAAGCCGCGCGCATAAGCGTCGGCCACGGCCTTCTCCATGATCTTGAGCAGATAACGGTACTCACCACGCAAGTAAATGAAGCCCATCTTGGCGCCGATGGCGATTCCGGCAATGATGGTGCCTTCAATGACTGCATGGGGATCATGCAGAAAGATCAGGTGGTCTTTGCAGGTCCCCGGTTCACTCTCGTCACCGTTGACCAGGACGTATTTGGGCCGCTCCGACTGCTTGGGCACAAACGACCACTTCATTCCAGTGGGGAAGCCGGCACCGCCGCGCCCGCGCAGGCCGCTGGCCTTCATTTCGCTGATGATCCAGTCGGGACCTTTTTCGATGGCCATCTGTGTGGCCTTGTAGCCATCCAGTTCGAGATATTTGTCAATGTTCTCAGCGCCGAGACCAAAGCGGCGGGAGATGATCTTCACTTCTTCGGGATGGGAGACGAGCCGTGGCATCTTACCTGGTCTCCTTTCCACGTCCGGCCTTGTAGTCCTCGATGATCTGGTCTACCTTCTGCGGCGTCAGCTCATCGTAGAAATCATAATTGACCTGCATGGCAGGCGCCCAGCAGCAGGCACCAATACACTCTACCTCTTCCAGCGAAAACTGCCCGTCAGGCGTGACTTCCTTGTGCCCAATGCCCAGCCGCTTCTTGCAGTGCTCAAGAATTTCGTACCCCCCGCGCAGCATACAGGAGATATTGGTACAGACCTGAAAATTGTATTTTCCCGCCGGCCTTGTGCGCAGCATGGAGTAGTAGCTGAGCACATTGCGCACGTCAAGCTCAGTAATGCCAATCCGCTCTGCCACTTCCCTTACAACTTCATCCGAGATATAGCCAACCTCATCCTGCGCATAAAGCAGCATAGGAATCAGCGCCGAACGCCGCACCGGATAGAGCGTCACCAGGCGGTCAAAGCGCGCCGCCAGTTCCGGTGAAAAAATTGTGGTTGCAGGAGTGCTCATCCTAAATTTCCTTTTGTCATCCTGAGCGAAGCGTCCAAAGAGAGCGAAATTCCCCCAAAAGCGTTCGCTCCCCCGGCTGCTACAAGCTTCTAATTCTCATCAAAAACCCTGGCCGTAAAAGCCTCTGCCGCAATTTCGAGCTCAACACTGCCGCGACGGTCGCTGAACTTCACCGTACTGTCGGCACTGAACTCGAACCTGCCTGTGGCCAGTACCCGTTCCGGGCCTGGAACATTCTCGTATAACGTCCACTCCCCCTTGCCGGAACTTCCGTCGAAATCAATCGCCAGGACCTTCTTCTCGGCACGAATGCTCAAACGGCCTTCTGCTCCGTCATCTATGGAGGCGTGGCCTGTCGGCCTGCCCAGATCGTGCGCCGCCACATACGACCGAATGAGCGCCGCAAACGAAACCCATAGCTCGGTAAAAAGCCGTGGGTCGGGCGCAGCCTTGATCACCGGTCAATCTCTCCCAGCACGATGTCAATCGAACCGATCACCGCGACCACATCGGCGATCAGGCGTCCGGCGCACATCGTTTGCAGGGCCTGCAACGTCGCAAACGACGGGTTCCGCATATGCACGCGATAGGGCTTCGCTGTTCCATCGCTGACCACGTAATAACCCATCTCCCCACGCGGCGACTCGACCGCCTGGTACACCTGCCCCGCCGGGACCGTAAAGCCCTCGGTCACAATCTTGAAGTGATAGATGAGCGACTCCATCTGGGTCTTCATCTTCTCGCGGTCGGGCAGAACGACCTTCGGCGCATCGGCGGTAATGCGTCCTTCCGGCATTCCCTCAAGCGCCTGTTCAACGATCTTGACCGATTCCCGCATCTCCTGAATGCGGACCAGATAACGCGCCCATACATCGCCATCGGTAGAAACAGGCACCTTGAACTGGAACTTATCGTAGCTCGAATAGGGCATGTCGCGCCGCAGGTCCCAGTCCACACCGCTGGCACGCAGTGGGGGCCCGGTCACACCAAGGGAAATCGCGTCTTCAGCGCTAAGATAGCCCACGCCTTTGAGGCGGTTCATGAAGATGGGGTTTCCGGTAAGAAGATTCTCATATTCGTCAATCTTCTCCGGCATGATTTTGATGAACTTCCGCACACGGTCAAAAAAGTCCACCGGAGGCTCCAGCGCGAGTCCTCCAATGCGGAAGTAAGAGGTCATCATGCGCTGGCCAGAGACATGCTCAAAGATGCGCAGGATCTCTTCCCGCTCGCGGAAGCAATACAGAAAGACCGTCAGCGCACCAATGTCCATGGCATGCGTACCCAGCCACACCAGGTGCGAATTCAGGCGTGTCAGCTCGTTCAGAAGCACGCGCATCCACTGCGCGCGGTCCGGAATCTCCAGCTGGAGCAGCTTTTCGACCGCCAGGCAGTAGGCCAGGTTGTTGGTCATCGGGCACAAATAATCAATGCGGTCGGTCATGGGAACGACCTGCTGATAGAACTTCGCCTCGCAGGTCTTCTCAATGCCCGTATGCAGGTAACCGATGTCGGGAACGACCTTCAGGACCGTCTCGCCGTCAATCTCAATGACCAGACGGAGCACCCCGTGAGTAGAAGGGTGCTGCGGGCCCATATTGAGGACCATGGTGCGGTCTTTGGCCCCCTCTTCCGGACGCGGCTTCAACAGCGTAGAGGTCTCAACGAAATGTGCAAGCTCCGGGGCCTTCGGCATCAGCGGTAGCCCTCCACAGGATAGTCTTTGCGCAGAGGATGGCCCTCCCACTCTTCCGGCATCATGATACGACGCAGGTCAGGGTGGCCATGAAAGCGTACCCCAAACAGGTCCCAGACCTCGCGCTCATAGTAATTTGCCGAGGGCCAGATGGAAGTGATGCTGTCAATGCCCGGATCAAGGCTCTCGACCGGACAGAGGACCCGGACGCGCTCCTTCAGCAGATGCGAAAGAATATGGTACGTCACCTGAAAGCGCGGCTCTGAAGGATACCAGTCCACACAGGTCACATCTTCCAGAAAGTTGTAGCCTGCGCCTTTCAGCGTCTGGCACGCGCCGCGGATCTGGCTGCTGGCGATGGTAACGGTCAGCTCCCTGCGGTCATAGATGGCATCCAGAACAGCATCAGCATTCCACGCCAGAAGAGAAGAAAGCGCCCGGTTTTCCGGCAAGGCCGCAAGCACGGCGTCTTTTCCTAGAACTGCTGGGTCCATTGCATCCTTTACGAATTCATCTCAGCCGGTGGCGGCCGCAATGCTCTGACGAGGTCCAGTCCTGCACCCCGGCAGGATGTCCCCCTGAGAAGTTGAAACTTACAGGTCGCCCTTGTCCTGCGACCAGTCGAGAATGCCCTTTTTCCAGACGTAGAAGATGCCCACGGCAACAAATCCGAGATAAACCAGCATCTCCCAGAAACCAAAGAGGCGCGAACCGGCAATTTTTGGCAGTTCGCGGTAAATCACCGCCCACGGCAGCATGAAGACTGCTTCCACGTCAAACAGGATGAAAAGCATCGCCACCATGTAGAAGCCAACGGAGAAGCGCCCGCGGGTGTCCCCTTCGACCGGAATGCCGCATTCATACGCATCCAGCTTGGCCCTGGTGTTGCGACGACGGCCAATCAGCCAGGATGCCGCAACCATGCCCCCGGCCAAAGCCACAGCGGCAAGAATCTGAAGCAAAAGCGGCAAATAGTTCCAGTAGTAGTGTGCGTCCTGCATTCTGTCTCCTGGCCCAAAGCCTCTCTCTTGAGAGTAGTTTCTGAATGGTGAGGCCGTCAAGGAAGGTAGCGTAATTCCTGCATGAAGACTGGAATTTTTTCACTCTTCACACCCGGCCCCCATGGTCCCCGCCAGGCAAGGATTCCACGTCGCAAAGTCAAGAAACACAGCCCTAGCCTCCCTTCTGCATTCCCAAACTGCAACCGCTGTCCTAAAGCGGGACAATGAAAGGCCCGTATGAAGAGTTTTCTCAAGCTGCCCGCTTCCACAGCCGATAGATTGCTCTAAGGAGAAAACTCTGTGGGTACACTCGGTCATTCCCTTCCGGGTCTGGACAATCTCTCCGCTGCTGCCCAGGACTCGGCGACCTCTGCCCCGCCGGCAAAGGATGGCCTGGGGGCCATGCGGGCGCTTGCTTTTGTGCTTCTGTTCAATGCAGGCCTTGTAGTGCTGGGCTTGGCTCTCTGGAGTGCCTGGCGGTGGCTGCGCTAGCCTGAACAGAAAAGACGATGAGGCCACGCAGTCCCTCGACTGTCTCTGCTACCCTCAGAATTATGCAGCTTGTGATTAATGGCCAGGTCAAAGAATTCCCTTCTCTCTCTGGCAATGCAACCGTGTCAGAACTGGTCGCGCATCTGGGGCTGAAAAGCGACCGCGTCGCCATTGAGCAGAACGGAGAAATCATCCCTCGTTCCTGCTGGGACTCCGCACCGGTCCAATCAGGCGACAAGCTGGAGATCGTCCATTTCGTCGGCGGTGGCCTTCCCACCGGAAGTCTGCCCTAATTCCCGGCAGAATCCCGTCCCCCAGCGCCTTTTTTCTCCGGTCAACGAGGGAAGTTTTCCGGAAACCTCCTGAGACCCTCCTAGGCCCGCTCCTCCACTGTATCGCCTTCGCCAGGCGCCAGAAAAAGATTGGTTTCCAGCCCATGCTGGCGCGTGTAGAGATCGTAATACCGGCCTCCCAGCGCGTAGAGGCTCTCATGCGTTCCTCGCTCCACAATCCAGCCTCCCTCGACGACCAGGATCTGGTCCGCGCGTCGGATGGTCGAGAGGCGATGGGCAATCACAAAGGTTGTGCGGCCCTGCATCAGGTAGCTCAGACCATGCTGAATCATCTGTTCGGATTCGGAATCGAGCGAAGACGTCGCTTCGTCCAGGATCAGAATGCGCGGATCGGCCAGGATGGCGCGGGCGATCGAAAGCCTCTGGCGCTGGCCTCCGGAGAGTTTGACGCCGCGTTCGCCCACAATCGTGTCATATCGTTCAGGAAACCGCTCCGCAAACTCGTCCACGCGGGCGATGCGGCATGCTTCCAGAAACTGCTCTTCGGTGGCATCGGGATAGGAAAACAACACGTTTTCGCGGATGGTGCCATCGAACAAAAACGATTCCTGCAGGACCACACCAAGCTGACTGCGGTAGCTGTCCAGCCGGACCGTGGCAAGGTCGATGCCATCTACCAGCACGCGGCCGGAGTCCGGCTTATGAAAGCCGCAGACCAGGCTGATGATGGTGGATTTGCCGGATCCGGAAGAGCCGACCAGCGCCGTGACGGTTCCTGGCTGCGCGCGGAATGAAATTCCATGCAGCACGGGCTTGTCCGGCTCATAGCTGAAGCGAACATCCTGAAACTCCACCTCTCCGCGGATTTCTCCAATGGCGACCGTCCTCTGAGGGTCGCTGAATTCGTCCATCTCGCTCATGATCTCGATCGTGCGGTCGAGTCCAGCCACCGCTTCCGTCAGCTGCGTGCCGATATTCACGACCTGGAAGACAGGAGCAATCATGAACGCGAGAAACATGTTGTATTGGAAATAATCGCCCAGAGTGAGCCGGTGGGCAAAATAATCGCGGCCGCCCAGAAGCATGACCAGACCGCCCACAATGCCGAGCACCGTCGTCGCTGCAAAGGAAAGCGCACTGGTGGCCGTCAGTGAGCGCATCACGTTGTCCAGCAGGCGCTGCACGCCCTGCGCAAAAACGCCGGCCTCGCGCGATTCCGCGTGATAGCCTTTGACGACGCGCACGCCGCCAAGCGATTCCGTAAGCCGCCCGGTGACCTCGGCGTTGATCCTTCCCCGCTCCCGAAAGATAGGGCGAATGGTCTTGAAGGCCCTTTGAAGGACCAGCACAAAGGCGGCAATGACAGCAAAGACAATCAACGTAATCTTGCGGCTGGTATGCATGAGCACGGCAAAGGCCATGATGGCGGTCATGATCCCGCCCAGAAATTCAACCAGCCCTGTGCCAATCAGATTGCGGACACCTTCGACGTCCGTCATGATGCGCGAAACCAGAGTGCCGGTGCGGTTGCTGTCATAAAAACTGACCGGGAGCAAACCGATGTGCTGCTGCACCTGCTTACGCAGGTCGGCAATCATGCGCTGGGCCGCCTTGGAAAGTAACTGGGTGAGCGAAAAGGAGGTGACGGCCTGGATGGCAGTGGCTGCAAAGACCACACTGACCAGGGGCAGCAGCTTGTCTTCGTGATGCTGCCGCAAGACCGTATCAATAAAAAATTTCGTGGATGCGGGCAGCACCAGCCCGGCAACCCGGTTGATGGCCATCAGCAGCAGGCCCAGGAGCAGGACCCAGCGGCGGGGACGGATGAGTTTCCAGATTTCAGGAAGCACCTTCCTGAAATCCGGCTTCTTTTTGGCCGGGTCTTCGGCAGTGCGGAGATGGGCGCGGGACCCGCCACTGCGCTCTGCGCGCATCGTCGTCATGGAGCCGGGCCGCATTTCAGGCAACCTAGGCCCTTGCTCGCCGGGCCGCGATGAAGGAACGCACGCAAAGAATGACGAAGACCAGCAGGATACCGGCCATGGCCGCTTTGGCCTCGACCGCCGCCGGATGGGCGTACTGCTGTCCCTGTACGAGTCGAATATAGTCGTAAATACTCTTGGCTGTGCCCAGAAAACCCAGCAGGCCAATGGTCACGGCAAGATGCATGTAGAGCTTGCGCTTGCCGGCGTCCTCCGTCATGGAAAGAAGGCCCAGAATGCCCAGCACGATCCCTACATATGCAGGAATCAGTGCGGTGGGTGCGTGGCTGCCTGTGGCAACAAAACCAAAGATGCCAAGGAGGATCAGAATGACACCAAAGACGACTGTAGTTCTCGCCATATTCGGGAATGGCCTCCGCTCTGGATTCAGTGTATATGCGGCAGACTGCACCTGCTTCATAAGACGCGGACAGAGGAATGGCGACTCTATTTATTGTGCTGCCGGAACAATCCTCAGCGCGTCCAGAATTTCCCGGGCAGCATCTTCCGGCGGCTGAAGCGCGGAAATATGCAGCGCATCTTCCGGGGGCTGCAAAGTAGCAAGCTGGCTTTCCAGCAGCGCCGGGGGCATAAAGTGCTGCCTCTGGCGCATGCGCTCTGCAATCACACCTTTTGGCGCATCCATCAGAGCAAAGCGATAGGCATCATGCGGAAGCCCGGCCACCAGCATGTCCCGGTAGGCCTGCTTGAGTGCTGAACAGGTGAGGATGCCGTTTTCCCCGCGCTCATACCAGCCGCGGACCAGATCATGCAAAGCGGCAAGCCATGGAGTGCGGTCCTCGTCCGTCAGCGGGATGCCTGAGGCCATCTTCTGCCGGTTTGCTTCCGAGTGGTAATCATCGCCCTCGGCAAACTGCCATCCGGTAAGCTTTTGCAATGCCAAGGCGGTTGTGGTCTTTCCTGAACCACTGACGCCCATCACAATCACGATCATGCTTTCCCCTGCTTTGCCACTAATTGTTTCACGTCGCTGAGAATCTGGTCCGGCGTCCAGTCGTTGGTGGGATACCACTTGAACACCCTGCCGTCCGGCCCGATCACCAACGTCGAAAGCGAATGTGTAATCGTGCGGTCTTTTTCCGGCGTAGCGCCTACGTCAAAATAACGCAGCACGGCCGGCAGGTCGTTGCGGCTCGGTGCGGCGAAGTCCCAGTGCGCAAAGGTTTCTTTTGTATAGTTTCCGGTATAGGCGCTGCCATAGCTGCGCAGCACCTTCGGTGTGTCGTAATCAGGATCAAAGCTCACGCTCAACAAGTGCGTTTTGCTGTAAAGCTCCGGGGCCTTGGCGAGCGCTTTGTCGATCTCAGCAAAATTGCGGCTCATGCGTGGACAGTAATCAGCCAGAGGGCAGCGCGTGTAGATAAAGGTCACCAGCAGGACCTTGCCGTGAAACTGCGCAAGATGGATTTGTTTCCCATTCTGGTTCAGCAGCTTGAAGTCCGGCACCTTGTCTCCGGGCTGGATGGGGTGGTAAAAGAAGCTGGGTTTGTAGTCCGGCTTGGCCTGCGCAATGATGACGATCTGGTCCAGAAGGTCAGAGTCCTCGGTTGCAATCAGCGTTGCCGTAATGCTGTCGCCCGGATGCAATTCACCGAGAATGCTGGGATTCTTCAGCTTGTAGGGCATCGTCATGGCTTCCATATAGCCGGGAATGGCCGCCGCATCCAGGACAATTTCGCCATGCTGCGGGTCCACCGTGACGATTTTGCCGCGCACAGGATAGTGCTTAGCACCCGCTTCAGAAGCGGACTGGCCGGCTTCCGGCGCCGTCCTACGGCATCCGCCAGCCAGCAGAAAACAGGTGAAAGCTACGACACACAACCGGCGTGAAGAAAAAGCCACAGCCCAGTTTACACTTTTTGTGTGCTCCCACTCTTTGATTCGCCCGAACCGCAGACCCTGGTGGAAAAAGTCAGCCATGCTCTGAGGGATGGCTCCAGGGTTGTTGCGGCAAGCGCACGCGCGGCGCGGTTTTTGCGGCAGGCCTATGCTGAGCAGCAGCGCGCCAGCGGGCTGGAGATGTGGGCCTCTCCCCGGATCTCCGATTGGGAAAGCTGGATCACGGAACTGTGGCAGGAGCTGACATTTGTTGCGCCGGAACCACCGCTGCTTCTGGGCCCGATTCAAGAGCGGTTTTTATGGAAGCAAGTGCAGCGGGAGGACGCAGGTCTGGTTGTTTCTCCTGACGGGATGGCCTCCCTTGCCCAGGATGCATACGCGCTGCTGAGCGCCTACCGGAAGCACGATGCGCGAAGATTTCCCTGGGACGGACCAGATGCAGAGCGCTTCCGCAAATGGGCCGCTGATTTTGACGATCTTTGCCGCAGCCGTAACTGGGCAAGCCGGAGCAAGGCAGAAGAACTGCTGGCCGATGCGGTGCGCTCCGGGGTCCTCCGAGTATCGGAAAATCTTTTTCTGGTCGGGTTTGACCGGCTGACGCCCAAGCAAGAGCGCTTGATTGCCGTACTTCGCGAAACTGGCTCCAGAGTAGAAAGCCCCGGACCGGGACCTTACCAGGACTGTACCGGCAGGCAGGTCGCTGCCGATGACTTACGCGACGAGCTTCTCGCCTGCGCCCAGTGGTGCCGACATCAGCTGGAGAAGAAGGGGGCCAAACGAATTGGGGTCATCGCTCCGGACCTCCATAGCATCCGGGCAGAAGCTGACCGCGTGTTCCGCGCCGTACTGATGCCCGAGTCACTGGATATTACAAAGGGAGCGGGCACGCCGGCCTATGAATTCTCACTCGGCCTGCCCCTCGCGGATGTTCCCGTAATCCGCGCCGCCTTATTGATGCTGCGGTGGACTACTCGGCCGCTGCAACTGGAAGAGGTCACCTGGCTCACACTGTCGGGCTTTTTCTGTAAACATCCGGCGGAGGTCGGCAAGCTCGCATGGGTCGACCTTGGACTGCGCCGTTCCGGACTGCTCTCACCGGAGATTTCGCTGGACGGCTTTCTCAAAAAAACAGGCCCCGGTGCCTTCCGCACTCGCCTGCTCCGCATCCAGCGGATGCTGGAAAAAGATGACGCCCGGAAGACGCCCTTGACCTATGCAGGGCACTGTGAAATGGCAGAGGCCCTGCTGCGCGCAGCCCGATGGCCCGGATTTCACCACCTGGACAGCGTGCAATATCAGGCGCGGACGCGCTGGCAAAAACTCCTGGATGAAATGGCCCTCCTCGACTTTTCCGGACACCGCGCGGTATTCAAAGATTTCGTTCAAGCACTGGAGCTGCATGCTTCAAACACCCTCTTCACGCCAGAATCACGCCATGCTCCGGTCCAGATCATGGGCGCTTTTGAGTCCTCCGGCCAGGCGTTCGATGCGGTCTGGTTTCTGGGCGCGGACGACTCGCAATGGCCCGTCGCGGGAAGACCGCATCCGCTGCTTCCGCTCAGGGAGCAACTCCAGGCACAGATGCCGCACTGCTGCGCCGCCGTAGACACGGCACTGGCACTTTCGGTCACACAGCGAATTGCGAACTCGGCCCCGGAGTTTGTCTTCAGCTACGCACGTTCCAATAAGGAAGGGGCCTTACGACCTTCTTCTTTGCCCGCTTACGTTCTGGGAATCAACCACACGCCAATCTCCACTCATGCATTGCGGGCCGAATTGCAGATGGGGTCGGCAACTGCCTCTCGGCAGGAGCTGGAGATGTGGATCCAGTCCTCAGAGGCCGTTCCCTGGCCGCGAGAACGCGTGGCTGGCGGCGCCGGCATTCTTAAAGAGCAGGCTGCATGTCCTTTTCAGGCATTTGCCACCCGCCGCCTGGGAGCGCTACCTCTGGACCGCGCGGCATGGGGGTTGAATGCAATGCAGCGCGGCAATCTGGTCCATGCCATCTTGGAGGACCTCTGGTCACCGGAGACGCCAGAGCCGTTTCGGATGACCGGGTGGAATGATCTGCAGCGCCTTCACGGCGCAGGCCGCCTGGATGAAGTGTTGCGTTATCACATCAACGCTGCCTTTTCCGAATTGATGACGGAAAGTGCCGCCGACCCCTGGATGACCGCCTATCTGGTCTCAGAGCAGGACCGCATGCAACGCTCGTTAAAAGAATGGCTGGAGTGTGAGGCGCGCC
This sequence comes from Pseudacidobacterium ailaaui, assembly GCF_000688455.1. Taxonomy (NCBI): domain Bacteria; kingdom Pseudomonadati; phylum Acidobacteriota; class Terriglobia; order Terriglobales; family Acidobacteriaceae; genus Pseudacidobacterium; species Pseudacidobacterium ailaaui. The sequence goes on along the minus strand of NZ_JIAL01000001.1, from coordinate 2,408,725 downwards.
GGCAGCCTTTTACGGTGGAGTGCCGCGAAGAAAGATTGCGAGACGTTTGCGTAGGTGGACTCAAACTCAATTTGCGTGCAGACCGAATTGACCTGTTGCCGGATGACAACCGTCTTCTGATTGATTACAAAACAGGGGACGTCTCTACCGCCGACTGGAAGGGCGAGCGGATGAACGAACCGCAGCTCCCGCTTTATGCCGTCTATGGAAATGTAGAGAACGTAAGCGGTCTGCTTTTCGCACGGATCCGCGCAGGCCGTATCGGCTTTGTCGGACATGTGGCCGATCCCCAGCAGCAGCTGCAGAGCGACCTGGACGCCAAGAGCGCGCTGATGCAGCAGCCCTATAACAGCAGCATGAAACAAAACTGGCAGCAGTCCCTGCTGGGCCTTGCCGAAGAGTTCCTGCGCGGCGAAGCCTCTGTGGACCCGAAACAAGGTGCAAAGACCTGCCGGTACTGCCCGTTGCCAGGCTTGTGCCGCGTTGCGGAAACACAGACCACCACCCAGCCGGAGGACCCTCAGGATGAATAGGCTGGATGCTCAGGCGCCAGACCAGGCGCAGCGCGATGAAGCCCTGAATACGGCCATTTCCTGCATTGTGCAGGCCCCTGCCGGGTCTGGGAAGACTGAGCTGCTGACCCAGCGCTTTGTCAAATTGTTGTCTGAAGTGGATGAGCCTGAGCAGATTCTGGCCATTACTTTCACCCGTGCAGCTACGGCTGAAATGCGGTTTCGCGTTTTGCAGCAGCTGGAAAAAGCACGATCCGGGCCCCGCGGTCCCGCCCTGGAAATGGCCAGACGGGCGCTGGCCCATGCCGAAGCACGCGGCTGGAAGCTGCTCGAACAGCCGCATCGGCTCAACATTCAAACCATCGACTCTCTGTGCATGCGCCTGGCCCATGAGCAGCCACTGCTGGCGCGCATGGGCGGTCATCTGCAACCGCAGGATGATGCCTCCCTTCTCTATGAGGAGGCGGCCCGCCGCACCCTTGCATATCTGGGCAGTCCCAGACATGAGATTCATGCTGCACTGATGCACGTGCTGGCCATGCGGGACAATCATCTGGGCGATGTGCAGCGCCTGATTGCAGAGATGCTGGCAAAGCGCGACCAGTGGCTGCATGTCTTCCCCCTCAGCAACCAGATAAGCGAAGAGCAATGGACGAAGGGCCGGCGCAAACTGGAAGCACCCTTTCAACATGCTGTAAAACGTGTGCTGGAACAGGCCCACTCTCTTCTCTCCCGCTCCCAACTGCTTGTCAGCGAGCTTCTGGAGCTTGGACGGTATGCCAGCCAGTATTGCGGAGAGTTTGCGCTTCTTGCAGAATTACGGGAACTTCCCAACACCGGGCTGGTAGACCACTGGAAATGTCTCGTAAGGTTTCTGACGAGAGACAAAGACTGGCGCAGACAATATTCAAAGACGCAAGGCTTTCCCGCAGATGAAGAAAAGCACCTGCCGGAAGGACAAAGGCCCAGCCGGCGAATCAAGGCCCTGGTCCAGCAGGGTCTTCGTACCATCCCCGGCCTGCTCGCGACACTCAATGAAATCGCAGACCTGCCTCCGCTCCACTACAACGAAGAGCAGTGGCACACCCTTCGTCAGCTTTTTGTCGTCCTGCGCTATGCCGTTGCCGAACTGCGGGTCTTGTTTGCAGAGCGCAATGCAATTGATTTTATTGAGCTCGGCATCGCCGCATTGCAGGTGCTCGAAGATCCGACCGACAATGTCTTGCGCCTGGGCGAGCAGGTCCGGCACCTTTTGGTGGATGAATTTCAGGACACCTCACGCCGCCAGCTTCGCCTTCTGGAGATGCTGCTCCGCGTGTGGGAACCCGGCGGCAAGCAGACCTGCTTTCTGGTCGGCGACCCGATGCAATCCATCTACATGTTCCGGCAGGCCGAAGTGGAACTGTTCGGGCAGGTCCTCGAACGCGGAATCGAACACCATGCTTTTCAACCCATCCGCTTGTCCGCAAATTTCCGCTCTCATCGCGGACTGACGGAGCGGTTGAACCAGTGGTTTCAGCCAATTTTTCATGACCAGGCTTCCGACAATGCCGCTGCTGTATCTTTTTCACCTTCAATTGCTGTTCAACCCGCGCCCCCTGTTGAATCCGTAGTGCTGCACCCGCAATTTATCTCCAGCAGGAATCCGCAGGAAGTCGCAGCTGCTGCACAGCACGAGGCTGAAGAGATTGTGCAAATCATTCACAGCTACAGGGAGCGCATTCAAAGAGCAGAAGAAGATCCGGAAGATTCCTTTACTGTCGCAGTGCTCGCCCGGGCCCGTCAGCATCTGGCTCTGATTGCACAGAAGCTGCGCGAGAATGGCATTCCCTACCGTTCTGTCGAGATTGAGTCGCTTGGTCAATGTCAGGAGGTTCGGGACCTGATGTCTCTCACCCGCGCGCTGCTGCACCCCATGGACCGTATTGCCTGGCTGTCGGTTCTCCGTGCGCCCTGGTGCGGACTTACGCTTCAGGACCTCCACACGCTTTGCGGCGAGGACGACCGGCGCTTGGCTCGTGTGCCGCTTGAGCATCTGATGGAAGAGCGGCTTGCACTCCTCAGCAGCGATGGACAACAGCGGATTGGGCGCGTCTTGCCGGTGCTCAGAAAGGCGCAGCAGGACCGCTATCAGGAGGGGCAGTCTCTTTCCACCTGGATCGAGCGCACCTGGAACACGCTTGGCGGCCCTCTTTGTCTTGATCAGGAGCAGAAGGAAAATGCACGCGTTTTTTTCTCCATGCTGGATGGCTTTTCATCCGATGGCATTGCCTGCCTGGGCGAGGCACTGGACCGTCAACTGGAACGGCTTTTTGCACAGCCTGATCCGCGGGTAAGTGAACGCGCCGGAGTGCAGTTAATGACCATTCATAAAGCCAAAGGCCTTGGCTTTAACGTCGTGCTTGTTCCGGGACTGGAACACAAGGCGCGGCGCGACGACAAACCGCTGATCATCATGCTGCAAAGGGCCAGCGCGACCCAGAATGCAGATGAACTGCTGGTGGCTCCGATCGACAGCCGCGGCGGGAATACGCATCCACTCTATCGGTGGGTGCGAAAACAGCGTGAAATCCGGGAAGAGGAAGAACGAAAACGTGTTTTCTATGTTGCCTGCACACGTGCCCGAGAGTGTCTCCACCTATTTGGCACTGCCACAGTTACAAAAGAGGGAAAACTTCAACCCGGGTCCAAAACGGATACTCTACTCTGCGCTGCATGGCCGGCACTGGAAGAGGAATTCTTGACTGCTTATCAGCGGCAGCAACAGCAGAAAATCCTGCATTTTTCCGTCCCTCAATCGGGCACCGTAGCCATTGCTGCCGCCGCAGCACCACTACACCCACCTCTGGTGCTGCGACGGTTGCCCGGGGACGTGTCTCCACCGGTGGCCGGCACCAATGTACAGACACCCGGGACCGTTTCTGCATTTGACACAGGAGAGCTCTTTGCCCGCCCCGAGGGCGGACGCGCGCAGCGCCTGATTGGGAGCATGCTTCATGTCTTACTGGAAAGACTTTCCCAGATGCAGATTTCCGCCGAGGAAGCATCTTCATGGATGGAGCGCCATACGTCAGCCCTTCTGCGGACCGCGGCGCTTCCTGAAGAATTGGCGACACGCGCGTATCACGAGATCGTAGCGTCCTTACAGGCCGTCCTTGAGGACCCGCAGGGAAGATGGCTGCTCTTTCCGCATCCTGATGCACAATCGGAGGCGTCCTGGACAGGATGGCTGGATGGAATGCTGCGTACAGTCCGCGCCGACAGGGTATTCCGTGCCGGCAGCCTCCCGTTGTCCACGGGAAAAGAATTTCTCTGGGTCGTGGACTATAAAACAACTTCCTATGCCGGCAAGGATGTGGACCAGTTTCTCGCCGCACAGCGGAAACAATATGCACCGCAGCTGGCCGCTTATGGCCATGCATTGCAAAAAATTCACGGCAACGCGCTCCGCCTGCGCTTTGGCCTCTATTTCCCCCGCCTGAAACGGCTGGAGTATTGGAGCGACTGACCTATGCCCAGACTGAGTGCCGGGGTCCTGATGTATCGCACTCACGGCGGTCACATCGAGGTCCTTCTCGCCCATCCCGGTGGCCCCTTTTGGTCCAGAAAAGATGCGGGTGCGTGGTCGATACCAAAGGGCGAATGTATGCCCGGCGAGCCGCCTCTGGCTGCTGCGCGGCGCGAGTTTGAGGAAGAGACCGGCATCGTCGTCCAGGGCAATTTTCTGCCGCTGGGTGAGGAGAAAATGGCAAGCGGCAAAACGATCAGTGTCTGGGCGGTGGAAGGCGATTGCGACCCTTCCGGCCTGAGAAGCAACACGTTCCAGATCGAGTGGCCGCCGCGTTCGGGAAAAATGGCTGAGTTCCCAGAAGTGGACCGCTGGGAGTGGTTCCCTATCGAGGAGGCCCGCAAGCGCATCTTAAAAGGACAGGTCGTTTTTCTCGACCGGCTTGCCAGCAGCATTCCATAAGCTGCTTTCCCACCCTTTGGCCGGCAACACGCAAACGAATGGGAAAGCCGGAACCGTTGCCCGACCGGAACTTTTACCGGGCTGCGTCATTCCCGGGGCCGCCCACCAATTGGAGAGCCGGAATCCGCTGCGCCATTGGAGGCAGTGGCGGAAACGCTTCATGCGGCTCGGCCTGATACCAGTAGGCGACAGAGTAATAGTTGTCCGAGCGTGCGTTCGCATGCCCATGCTCAATCGTTGCTTTGAAAGACTTCGTAAACGGAATGGGGGAATCCAAATGAAAGCGGTACACGCTGGAACGGCCACCGGCCAGTTCCTGACCGACCACCGGCGCTCCATAGAACTGATAAGAAAATGCGTGTCCGCCAAAGTCCCACGCGCCCAGGAAATAATCTTCTGAACCTGTGCCGACGATGGAGGGCTTCTGCTCACCATCAATAAAAAACATGTCGTCGCCTTCGCCCCACCATCCATCCTGGTTTTGCAGCACAGACATGGTCACGCCTACATATTGCCCGTGCCCCTTTGCCTCCATCCACACATAGTTGTCTGCACCGTCAAGGTTCTTCCGGTCATTCACCTTAGGGTCTCCATTGTCCCGCCATCCGGAAACGGTGCCGTGGTTGGGCTGGGCCTGCCGGTATTGCGCATGAAAATAAAGCGTATCAGCCGGCAGGCTGACGGAGAGCTTCCGATAATCAATGTTGTAGTAGAGCGCATGAATGGGCTGCGCACCTTCATTGGTCACGGTAATGCGCGCGTGCCGTTCAAAGGGCATGGGAAAAAAGCAGTTCAGCGCATTCTCACTGCCCACAGACAGCATCTTCGATTCCCAGTTGTGATACGTGCCGAGCCCCAGCCCGAAGAAATCTCCAATGGGGGCCTCCACGCTTGGACTGGCCTCATTGTCCCAGTACATGCGCAGCACAATGCGCTTCAGATGGTAAGGCTCAGGATCAGCAATCGTAAACCAGATATGGGAAATGACTCCGGGGCCATCCACGTCGAGTACCGTTTGCGTTGCACCTGGCGCCACAACGCGAAAGTCCGCATTGGCTCCGGTGGGGTCGGTGCTCGATTCGCGATGCAGCGTGTAGGTCTGCTGCCGTGTCAGGTCCGGCTGCCAGGACTGCATCTGTGCTGATGCGGAAATGGCCATCGCCCCAAGAAGAAACCCAGTGATGAAACGCATTGTTCTCTTACCTCGCTACGGGAGTAGATTCGAGACGCTCCTGCATCCTCTCAAGAGAGACGCCTGCCGTCTCGGGATATAGAAACAGCACAAGGAAAAAATCCAACACCATCATGGCGGCAAAAAAGATGAATGGTACCGCTCCTGATGCCTTGGCAAAGATGGGAAAAACCAGCGAAATGATCGCATTCGATACCCAGTGCGCCGAGCTGCCCAGGCTTTGCCCCTTGGCCCGAACACGGTTCGGAAACACCTCGCTGATGTAGACCCACACCACCGCGCCATGAGAGACAGCAAAGAGCGCAATATAGATCATCAGTAGCCAGACCAGGAGATGCAGATGGCTGTGGGTTAAAAACAAGACGCCGATCGCAGTCAAACAGATGGCAAGTCCGACCGTTCCGCTCAACAGCAGCTTCTTGCGCCCGAACTTATCGATCACAGACATTGCAATCAGCGTAGCGGCAAGGTTCATCGCCCCTACTGCGACGGCCTGCAAGCTGCCGGAAATCTTGCTCGCCCCGGCCAGAGCAAAAATGTCATTCAGGTAATAGAGGACCGCGTTGATTCCGGTAAGCTGGCTGAAGGCACCCACGCTCAGCGCAAGAAAGACCGGCAGGCGGTACTTCCGCGACCACAGCGAATCTTCTCCGTCCTGCAATGCACCATGCAGCGAGTTGCGGATTTCCTCCAGCTCTTTCTGCGGGTCCTCTACACCGGTCAGCAGCAGCACGCTGTATGCTTCGTCCAGCCGCGACTGTGTTGTCAGCCAGCGCGGACTGCGTGGGATCAGGAACAGCATGATGAGAAACAACATTGCCGGAAGCCCGGAAACACCAAGCTGCCAGCGCCACTCCGTGCTTCCCAACTGCAGGGCTGCAATGGCGTAGTTGGACATGTAGGCAAGCAGGATGCCGACCACAATATTGACTTGAAAGAAGCCGACCAGCCTGCCTCTCCACTTTGGCGGAGACAGTTCGGCAATATACATCGGCCCCAATACGGACGAGCCTCCGATGGCCAGACCGCACAGGAAGCGGAAGACAATCAGCGACTCAATGTTCCACGCCAGCGCGCATCCCAGGGCTGAAATGACATAAAAGAGCGCCATGACGCGAAGGCTGTCCCTGCGTCCGTATTTCTGCCCGGGAATCCCAGCAGTGATGGCCCCAAGTACCGTACCCCACAGAGCGCTGGCCACCGTAAAGCCAAGCATTCCCGGAGAAAGATGGAACTGTGCCGTCAGTGCCTGCGTGGTCCCGGAGATGACAGCCGTATCAAAGCCAAAAAGCAGGCCGCCCAGCGCCCCCACCACTGTGCTTTTGATGACGTGCCGCGATAAGCTCATGCAAATAACCTGCCTGCGAACGAATTCTTCCTGGCCTTTTCAGCCAACCTGTACCTCTCCGCACAAATGCACGCGGATTCCCAAAGCATCCATCATGGCCGCTTTCACGGCGAGTGCCCTGGCGGCATCTTCTGCGCTGGGAGCATACACAAGGTTGACATGGTTCGCGCGGTGCCTGGCCATAAGTGCATCTCTGGACACGCCATCAAAAATGGCATTCACCAGCGGCCATTGAGGGGTGGTCTGCTCCCAGCGGCGTCTCGTCTCCTCTTCTGGAAGCAGGACCACCGAGCCTAGCCCCATGTCCACGTGCAGCGCGCCACCTTCTACAAAAACACGGCTCCAGACAATTCTTCCCGGCCTGCCGATTCCCTTCAGCGTCCCCCCGCCTAGTGGAAAATACATCGCTGGCTGACGGCTGCTGACCGCCCCTGCATATCCATGGACAAAGTGGTTGGCCGGAGCAGCGCCGGAAATCTGCAACACCCAGACAAATTCCTCTTTGCCATGGAGCAGATACGGCTCTCCCCAGCGGACATCGTGCAGGGTTGTGGAGGGATCAAGACCAAGCGCCCTCCAGCAGCGGCTGGTTACAACCGCGTCTACTCCTGCGCCTTCATCCACTTCATTAAAGTGCGGCAGAGGACCACCGGCATACAGCTCGCGTCCGGATTCATCAAAGACCGGCGGCCGGTCTGCATTATTCAGAAGCCCTTCTGCTAAATCAGAGGCCGCGACCATGTCCTTGAGCCCCTGCTGATACTGAATGCCAATCGCATCGCAGCCAAATTCATGCGCCATACGCGTAGCAGCAATGTACATCTTGCATTGCTCATGGATTTGTTCGTCCGTCAATTCTGTGAGCGGGTCTTTTCCGGTTTCAAACGTAACGCCTCGGTCATCCAGCCACTTGCGGACGGCAGATGCCTCGTTGTCGCCAATGGTACGCATCTTCGCTACCAGCGCTGACTGGCTCAGACGCTCTTTGAAAAAGCCGCAGGGGTTCAGCAGCTCGTCATCAATGATGGCGTTATACATGCCCATGCAGCCTTCATCAAAGACCCCCAGAATGACTTTCCTTTTCAGCAGTTCCTCTGCGAGCTTCCGCCCCAAGGCTGCAGGACCAGCAGGCAGCTTCTCCACATCCAGAGACCGCACATGTGACAGATCGTGTGTCACCCGGCCGGTTGTAATCCACTCATGCAGCTTGTTCAGAAACCACGGGTCCTCAAACCGCTCGCTCCACAATGTGCTGAATGGCTTGCCCGCCTTGACGAGTGAGCCATTCAGATTGAGCAGTCCCACCAGACCAGGCCACTGGCCTGACCAATTTGCCACAGTAAGAATCGGCCCCTGGTGGCTGCGCATTCCCGGCAGAACGTGGTGCGTGTACTGCCATGCCGCTGTTGCAAAGACGAGGTTTGCATCCGCCGGGATCTTTGCGAAGACATCCATCCCCATACGCTGGCTGGAAAGAAACCCGTGTCCGCGCTCCTTGTCTACAGGAAAAGCGCGTCGCAGCGCCACGCCTTCTTTCTGAAAGCATTCGGTCAGCCGAAGCTCAAGCTCTTCCTGGGCCGGCCAGCAGGTCTTGTTGGCGGACTCGCGAAGGTCTCCGCTTGTAATCAGCAACGCTTCTTTCATGGATCGGCTCGCAATACAGAGATCGAGATTTTTAAACCTTTAAATTTCTCGGCTATCAGACCATACCCTGTCAGACCATGTCAAGCGCCCGATTTACCTCCTGGAACGGCGGCCCTTTCCCCTGCCAGAAGGAAGCATGTAATTTTCAGTCGATTCACGAAGAACGAGCGTGGGAGAAACGCGCACCAGTACAGCCTCTTTCTTGAGCTTTCCTTCAATGCGGTCCATCAGAATGGTGGCGGCGCGCGCCCCCATCTCATAGCTGGGTTGCACCACGGTGGTGAGCCGCGGGTGGAAGGGACTGTCCAGCTTGATGTCATCAAACGTGGCCAGGGCCATGTCCTGCGGGCACTCGATTTCTGATTCTTCAAATGCCTTCAGGACGCCAATGGCCATGACTCCATTGCACACAAAGATTGCCGAGGGGCGCCGGGCCTGCTTTACGATCTGCTCGCCGAGCCTGTAGCCCGATTCATAACGAAAATCGCCCCGGTAGATCAGGCGAGGATCAATCGCAATTCCGGCCTCCTCCAATGCCTCTTCATAACCGCGCAGACGCTCCCGGCCTGTCTGCAAGTCTAATGCTCCGGTAATGATGGCAATCCGCTTATGCCCTTTCTGGATGAGGTGGCGGACGCATTCCCGCGCACCACGCACATTGTCCAGCAGGACCGCATCGGTCTTCATTCCCGGAACAGTCCGGTCGAGACAAACCACAGCCATGCCAGCATCCAGAGTACTTTTCAGATGAGAGATGTCCTTGCCGCTGGCAGACGCCAGAAGAATGCCATCCACGCGGTAGGCGCGCAGGGCAGCAACAATCCTCTTTTCCCTGCCGATCTGCTCGTCGGTATTTGCTGTCACCAGAAAATATCCGCGCTCAAATGCAGTGTCTTCCGCACCTCGAATGATCTCCGGAAAAAACGGATTGGTGATGTCCGGCAGGACCATGCCCAGCATCCGCGTCTGGCGGACTTTCAGGCTGCGGGCAATTTCATTCGGCGAATAGTTCAACTCACGGATGGCTGCCTGGACACGCGCAGTCAACTTGTCGCTGACCCGCCGGGTCCCGCGGATGACATTGGAAACTGTCGCGATTGAAACATTTGCCCGTTTTGCTACTTCAATAATGGTGGACATCGTTTTCTCAAAAGAGGATGGAAGACCACAGGGTTGATTTCCTTGAGATTATATCTTGCATGTTTAGGATTGAAACGATTAAATCATCAGGAGGGACCTTCCCCGGGACAAACGGCAAACCCATGCTTTTTCAAACAGCGACGCTGCTCTGCCTCCTATTACCTCTCTCGAATGCCGCCGCGGCTTTGCTTGAAAACCACCAGCATACGCTGCGCGTTGAGATACAAGGCACGGGACCGGATGCAGAGGAAACCATTTCCATAAAAACCGGCCATGGCTGGACGCCGGCCCTGTCGGTGACAGGCTCCTCGATGCTGATACATGCACAGGCCGGCGCACAGAGATGTGCCATCAAGACTGTTTTGCCAGTAGAGAACGGGCTTCTCGTGACCGGGAACTGCGGTCTCAGTGGCTTCGAGCAGCACATCATGCTCACTCCGGATGAAGACACCCTCGCCATATCGAGCAGGATTGCCTTGGGTCCTGGCGCCAGCCTCCGTTCCGTTGAAGACCGCTATCGCTTCGTGCCAGAGCGTCATTCTGATCAGACCGCACAGAAAGGGCCCCTGGATTTCGTCTGGTCACAAAATATCAAAAGCGAGGCCGATGACTTCATCCCGACGTATGGTTTTAAATCTCCCGCCGTCATGCTGCAACAGGGCGAAGTGTTCGTCGCACTGCTGCCCGACCTAAGCAGCCGAAAAACTGGACCTCTGGCACTCGATCTGGATGTGACCTCCGATACGCGGCCCTGGATTGCCTATGGGGCCATCCCCGCCCAGCCACATGGCCATAGCTATTTCCGAAGGGCACCGGAAGGCGGCCCGGCAGAGCTGGCCGGTTTCGTGGAGTACTCCTATGCGATCCTGGCATCAAGGCAACCAGAGAGACTGGGTTACCGGCGCGTGGTCCGCTGGCTATGGAGGCAATATGGCCATCCCGCTCTGCTGGATTCGCCAGACATGCAGCAGAATGTCATCCGTCCTGAGCTGGCTTCCTTTCGTTCGTGGCAGCAAGAAGCGTGGGTGCAGGATGCGAATCAAATCTATTCCAGTTTTGATTGCGACGGGAAGGTCTGCGGAACGCTCAAAAGCAACCGGAACGATTCTGGAGACTGGGCCCATTCAGAACCCGATGCATGGTTCAATGCCTGGTTCCAGACGCTTCGCACTGCCTATGGATGGTACATCTATGGCAAAGAAGCCCAGGACAGAGCGGTCCTGTCAAAAGCCGAGAGCATCTTGACCCTCGCCCTCTCCGCCCCCCAGAAAGACGGGGCCTTCCCGACCATCTATCTGGTCAAAAGCCATACATGGATTGCCGATGACGGATGGGCCGGATATCAGAATGATTACCATGCCTTCTGCATGTCCTGGACGGCATACTGGATACTGCGCTGGGCCGAAGACCTGGTCCCGCGGCGAAAGCCTGAGATATTCCGTTTTTTAAGGCCCTATGCTGATTTTCTACTGCGCCAGCAGTTGCCCAGCGGCGTGGTCCCTTCATGGTATGAACTGTCTTCCCTCCGGCCGCGTCCAGAGTTCCGCGACTTCAATGCAGAGACCGTGGTGTCCGCGCTGTTTCTGGCCTCGTTTGGGGCCGTCACCGGAGAGCGCAAATACATTTCTGCGGCAGAACGCGCGATGGATTTCATCACAGAACGGGTGGTCCCGCGGCAAAGATGGTACGATTTTGAAACATTTCTTTCCTGCGCAAGAAAAAACTACGACTTTTATGACCCCTGGACAGCGCAGTTTCCGCAAAACAACCTCGCGGAAATTCAGGCGCCTGAGGCATGGCTGGCCCTATATCACGCCACTAACCGGCGCGAAGATCTGGACAATGGCGTGAAGGCCCTGGATTATCTGCTGCTGACGCAGCAGGTCTGGAGCAATCCTCTGTTTTCTCCGAAGCTGCTGGGGGGTTTTACCACTCAGAATACAGACGCCGAGTGGAGTGATGCCCGCCAGGGCTATGCCGCCGTGGTCCTGTTTGATTACTACCGCGCAACCGGTGACTTTGAATACCTGGAGCGCGCTGTGGCCGCGGCGCGGGCGTCCTTTGCCGTCGCTCCGTGGGAGAACTGGGCGCATACCGGATATAAGGACGAACCGGGGGCGCTGACAGGGTTCCACTGGGGGACAGGCAGCGCGATGACTTCGATTGAGATCATGGCCCCTCTCCTAGGCGACGCATACATTGATCTGAAAAGCAGCAGAGGTGTCGGTTTTGATGAATGTACGGTCCGCAATGTCCGTGTCTCCAATGGAACGATTGCATTCGACCTTGAATCGTCCGCGCAGCTGCGGACCTTCCTTGTCCACTTTGCAGGGGTAGACCCGGCTCGGCAATACAGCATTTCCTGGAACGGTCGTCCAGCGCACACCGTATCGGGCAAAGAACTGCAATCACACGGCTACCGAGTTGGGCCGGTCCACTCCTGGAGTTGATGCATGTTGAAAGGTATTTCGCCTTTTCTCGGTCCGGAATTGCTGAAAACACTATGCGAAATGGGGCATGGCGATGAACTGCTGCTTGCCGATGCGCACTTTCCGGGTCACAGTTTGGGAATGCGCGTCCTGCGCGCCGATGGCCTGAACATCTGTCAAATACTGGCAGCGATCCTTCCCCTGTTTGAACTCGACCGCAGCAGCACCGCGCTCATCATGATGGAGCCGGATACAGGCGATTCACCGGACGCGACCGTGGAGTCTGACTATCTGGCTGAGGTACGCAGGTACTCGCCGGAAATTTCTCGGCCCATGCGGCTGGCGCGAAAGGAGTTTTATGAGCGCGCGAAGTCCGCATACGCTGTTCTGATGACGGGCGAACTTCGCGCTTATGGCAATCTCATTCTTCGCAAAGGCGTGACGCCAGTTCCTGGCAGAGAGGCGTCCTACTCGCTGTAGTGCAGCAGGCTAAAGACATCGTAGTCTTTGAACTTCTCTCGGCCCTTCAGAAAATCGAGCTCCACGGCAAAACCCAGTCCAGCAATGTGGCCACCGATCTGTTGCACCAGCTTGACTGTGGCTTCCATGGTCCCGCCGGTTGCCAGCAGGTCATCTACAATCACAACATTCTGGCCCGGCTCAATGGCATCAAGGTGGATTTCCAGCGAGTCGCTGCCATATTCAAGATCATAGGTAACGCGGGCCACCTGCGCGGGGAGCTTTTTCGGTTTACGGACGGGAACGAATCCCGCATTCAGCCGATAGGCCAGCGCGGGCCCAAAGATGAAGCCGCGGGCCTCAATTCCCAGGACCAGGTCCACTTCTTTGCCGATATAGTGCGCAGCCAGCGCATCAATCAGCTGTGCAAACCCGATCTTGTCTTTCAGCAGCGTCGTAATGTCATAGAAGAGGATCCCCGGCTTGGGGAAGTCGGGCACAGTGCGAACGAGGGCCTTCAACGGCTCACAATCAAGAGTATGGCTCATGCTGGTTTTACCAGGCTCCTTCAATCTGAAATGGTCCCAGTCCTTCGGCTTCTGATTCGTCGAGTTCATGTTCGATCACGGCGTCCACCCGGCTGCCGCGCGAGCCTTTCTGAAGGGCATCGCGCAGCACGGCCAGATCTTCTGCTGCGCCTGCGGCAACCACCTCGACGTGGCCATCTTCGGTGTTGCGCACCCACCCTCGCAGGTCTAGCGAGGCAGCTTCGCGATGCACATACCAGCGAAACCCTACTCCCTGTACCCGGCCTTTGACGAGGTAATGACGGACCATACGCGATTTTGATGAGACCGATGCCAGTTTTTCAGATGCCGCGCCGGCGCGCAAGCGTTCTGCTCCCTTCGTTGCCATTGGCGCATCTAAATGACATCCTGTTAACCATGCCAGTCGCCCTTGATTTCTTTGTCAAATACGGCTACCTCATCCTGTTCTTGTGGGTGCTGGCAGAGCAGCTCGGCGTTCCTGTTCCCAGCGCGCCTCTTCTGATTACGACAGGCACCCTGACGGCAACGCATCGCCTGCACCTTGTACTCTCTCTGGGAGTGGTTGTCGCTGCCTGCCTCTTCAGCGATGTCCTCTGGTATTCCATGGGCAAGCGGTTTGGGGGGGCGGTCGTGCGACTGCTGTGCCGTCTGTCCATGGAGAGCAATACCTGTGTGAAAAAGACCGAAAGCTATTTCTCGCGCAATGGCGCTCGGGCGCTTCTTCTGGCCAAATTCGTTCCTGGTCTCAGCACCGTAGCGGCCCCCATTGCCGGTCAGACAGGCATGGCCATGCGTTCTTTCCTTCTGTATGACGCAGCAGGCTCGCTTTTATGGGCACTCACCTTCATTCTTGGGGGGCGCTTTTTCGGGGACTTTCTGAAGCACCACTCCAGCGTTTTCCCCAGCGTGAGCCACACGGCAGGCGTGCTTTTTGTCCTGCTGCTGGTCGGGTTTCTGATCTATAGGTTCTTCCGGCAGCGCGCTTTCCTCAAGGAAATGAGGGCCGCACGGGTAGATCCTGCTGAACTGAAAGAAATGCTGGAGCAAAACCAGCAAGTGTATGTCGTGGACCTGCGGCACCCACTGGATTACCTGCCGGACCCGCGCACGATTCCAGGCGCCGTCATGCTGACGCCCGACAAGCTGGTGCAAAAAACCGCCGACATCCCGCGGGATCGCGATGTGGTTTTGTTCTGCACCTGCCCCAGCGAAGCAACTGCGGCCAGAATGGCACTCACCTTGCGCAAAGCAGGAATCTATCGGGTGCGCCCTCTGCGTGGGGGCTTCGATGAATGGAAGCGCCTGGGTTATCCCTTACAGCAAATCCACCCGGCAGAACGGGATGGCCCCGTTCCGCAGCAGCAGGGGATCATCAGCTAGATTTTTCAGGCCGGAAGGCCCGTGCCGCCAGCGCCGAAATCCACCTTCTCGGCAAAAAACGCTCCATAACAACCATGGCCCTTCCGGCGCGATAAGGAATCACCCAGTGTTTTCCGTCGATGAGCCCCTCCAACCCCATCCGGGCCACCTCTTCGGCGGACTGGCGCCCGCGTCCAAACTGATTGCGTGTTCCTGCAATCTCATGGAATTCCGATTCCGTTGGGCCGGGGCAGAGTGCGCTGACCTTGACTCCATATTCGCAGGCCTCATACGCCAGCGCTTCAGCCAGAAAGCGATCAAAGACCTTTGTTGCCGCATAGGTGCTCATATACGGAACTGGCTGGTAAGAAGCCGTGGACGAGACGATCATGATATACCCTCGTCGACGCTCCATCATCCTGGGCAGAAACAGCCGCGTCAGATGGACCACCGCCGTACAGTTGACTTCTACCATGGTCCGCTGCCAGGCGGCATCGCCTTTTACAAATTCGCCGTAGTACCCAAACCCGGCATTGTTCACGAGGATTTCCACCGGAAGCCCCGCCCCCTCAGTAGCAGCCAACAGCTCCTCAGGGGCAGCCGGCTCGGCCAGGTCCGCAGGTATGGTAAGCGTTTGAACACCATGATCCTTTTCCAGACCTAAGGCCAACGCTTCCAGGCGGTCTCTACGCCGGGCCGTCAGTACCAGGTTTGCTCCCGCCTCTGCCAGCTGCTTCGCAAGCGCCAGCCCGATTCCAGCGCTGGCGCCGGTCACCAGCGCCCATTTGCCCTGGCATACGCCACGAAGCCTCTTTTCGTTCTGCATCTACGTTTCTTCCACGATCCTCATGGTTTGCGGTTTCCCAGGCGTCCAGTCCCTCGCCGATCGAAAGCGCAGCTAGGTTTGCAGCACAGGGGCCGGCTCAAACTCTTCCCCGATCCACCGCGTAAATGCATCCAGGCTCTGCTCTCTGCCCAGAAATTGCCGGACAATTTCTTTCCCAGGGACCGACCCGCCTGGCTCCAGAACCGTTTTGCGATAACGCATGGCCGCCGGATCTTCCAGCAGATGGCTGCGGTCAAACTGGCTGAAGAAATCCAGTGCAATCACCTTGTCATACAGGTAGGTGTAGTAGTTCGAGGAATACCCCGTAAGGTGGGTGAAGCTGGCATACATCCGGTTTCCATCAATCCACGTATAGGGAAGAAACTTCGTGTAATCGGCCTGCAAAAGCACATCCAGATTCAACGTCGCAGGATCATCGTAGTGCGTGTCAAACGAATATGTGGTGTAGAAGAGCTGGGTGCGCACCCAGTCTGCGCGTCCAAAGGCCCCGGCGCGGTTCATTTTGGCGACCAGCTCTGCCGGAATCGCCTCGTCGGTCTGAAAATGCCTGGCAAAAGTCGCCAGCAATTTTGCGTCACGGAAAAATTCCTCCAGCATCTGCGAAGGCACTTCCACAAAATCGTCCTCGGTAGCAATGCCGCTGATGCCCGCCCACTTCTGCTGTCCGCCCAGTAAGGCGTGCATCAGATGGCCGAATTCATGAAAGAAAGTCACCACGTCGGAGTACTGCAACAGCGCCGGATTCCCTTGCTTCGGCTCAGGGAAATTGCACACCAGCGCTGCTTCGGGCAACTGTCTGCCTGCGATGCCGGGTATCAGCGGATGGGCGCTGAACCACTTGTCCTTGCCCTCGCGCGGATGCATGTCAAGGTAAAACCGCCCGATGCGCTGCTCCCCGTCAAAGACCTCCCATGCTCCCACCGAGGGGTGCCAGACTTCGACATCCTCGGCCGGACGAAAGCTGACCCGGAAGAGCTTCTGCGCCGTTTCGAGGACCCCCTTTTCCACTCGTTCATAGGGGAAGTAGGGCCTCACCGTCTGCGAATCGAAGTCATAGGCCGCACGACGATATTGCTCATACCAATACGAGCGACTATCGGCATCGATGGCTACCAGCCTGGGTTCGCGCTGCCGCGCAAACGCAAGGACCGCTGCATACTCCCGCTCCGCCCCGGGTTTGGTCGCCTTGTCCAGATCATCGAGGAACGCCCGCAGATTCTGTGCCGATTCCATCATCTGGTCGGCAGTCGCCAGATCGGCCCAGGTCTCAAATCCCAGCAGATTGGCAATTTCCCGCCGCGTCTTCAGCAGGTCCAGCAGGACGCCTTCGTTTGCCGGATACGCCCGGGTATTGTAGGCCAGAAACATGCGTAGACGCAGTTTCGGATTGCTGGCAAAAGTCATCACCGGAAGATAATCGGGAAAATCCGTCGTCAGCGTAATCTGGCCGTGTTCGTCTGCAGGATGGCTGGCAAGAAAGTCCTCCGGCAGACCTTCCAGTTCAGACCTGTCCTCGACGACAACTTTATTGACGTTTTCCTGCACATTGCGGCGAAAGGCCAGCGACAGCCGTGTGGCTTTCTCGTGCAGGTCCTTTAGTCTGGATCGGGTTGCCTCGTCCTTGTCCACTCCGGCCAGGCGGTATTGGAGCAGCGTCCGCTCCACATAATGCCGGGTACCCCCGTCCATGCCGGAGAGGTCCAGCCCGCGCAGGGCGCGATAAACATCCTGGTTCAAGGCCAAAAGCGTGGCCGCCTCAGCCAGTTTCTCAAGAAGCTCCTGTGCCTTGTCCCGGACCTTCTTCTCCGGATGCACGCTGTTCAGCAGTGCCGTCAGGGAGCGCGCCGTGCTCAGTTCGGCAACGGCGTTATCATAAAAAACCAGAGTATTTTCCACCGTCCGCGGGCCGGAAACGGCCGTCAACTGCTGCAAAGCATGGTGGTGTCTTTCGAGCGCCGCCTCAACCCAGCTCTCCAGACCCGACTCATCCGCCGCGCCCTCCCAGGGACGGGTCATGTTTGTTTCCCACATAGATACAGATTCAGACACAAAAATTTTCCTCAAATCCTTAGATTCAGGTTAGCCTAGCTTTTGACTTCGCGCGTATGGCGCGGAGTGTCTGGAAAGAAATTCCAGGTTGGCATATAAGGTTAGAATGCGCCACAGGCGCGTTTTCCCTTACGGGTCGGCAAGATTTGCACTGATTTCCAATGAACCAGACCATTCCAGTAGTTTCGCCCCAGTTTATCCGGTCACGCATCGGAAAGGTGTGTGTGGCCATCATCGGATCTACCCCAGCCGAAATGCTTGAAAAGGCACAGGAAACCATTCGTGAGAACACCTTTCTTGAGTTCCGCCTGGATTACCTGGACAAACCACTGGCTGCCATTCCAAAACTCAGGCAGTTTCTGGCCGACCGTGCCGACGTTACGGCCATCGCCACCTGTCGCCGTGCGGCCGCCGGCGGCAAGTTCAAGGGCAAAATTGCCGAGGAGCTTGAGGTCCTGAACAAGGCCGCGGCAGCTGGCTTCCATCTGGTGGATGTGGAATTACAGACCGCAGAGAACGTCAAAGAGGCTGAGCTGGAAAAGCTGCGCGCGCGCGGGGCCGCCATCATCATCTCATGGCACGACTTTACCGCTACCAAAGACCTCGATGGCATCTTCGAGCGCATCCGTCCCTTTGATCCGGACTTTGTCAAAATCGTTTCCACGGCCAAAAACCTTTCTGACAACGTCACAATGATGCACTTCCTCGAACGCACCCGCGACATGGCCAACATGATTGGCATCTGTATGGGCGACCAGGGCATCATCAGCCGTGTCCTCGCCATCCGCGCGGGCAGCGTCTTCACTTTTGCTGCCGCCACCCCCGGAGAAGAAACCGGTCCCGGCCAGATTGCCGCCCGCACCCTGCGGGAAACCTACCGAATTGACCAGATTGACGCTGCAACCCGGGTCTATGGCGTGGCGGGAAACCCCATCAAGCACTCGCTTTCACCGTTGATGCTCAACACGGCCTTCCGCCGCGAGACCGTCAACGCCGTCTTCCTCGCCCTTCAGGCTACAAAACTCAAAGACCTGCTTACGCTGGTACGTGAAGTCCCCATCCACGGGCTGGCCGTCACCATGCCTCTGAAAGAGGAAATTCTGGAGTATCTGGAAAAGACCGACGCGATTTCAGAGAAAATTGGCGCCTGCAACACCGTAGTTCGTGCTCAGGACGGCAAACTCTACGGCTTCAATACAGACGTTGCCGCAGTCGTCCGCCCCCTGGAACGCCGCCTGCAGCTCAATGGGGCCAAGGTCCTGGTGCTGGGCGCTGGTGGAGCTGCCCGCGCCGCCGTCTTCGGCCTGAAAGAAAAAGGGGCCGAGGTCTTCATCCTGAACCGCACCGCAGCTGACGGCCAGAAGCTTGCCCGTCAGGCCAAGGCCCGTACCTTCCGCCGGGACCAGCTGGCCAAAACGCAGTTTGACGTCATCATCAATGCAACTCCTGTAGGGATGCAGGGGGTAAAGCCAAACCACATTCTGGAACCAAAGGAAATCAACGCCCGCCTGGTCTTCGATATGGTATACAACCCCATCGAAACGCCGCTGCTACGCATGGCCCGCGAAAAAGGCGTCCCTGTTGTGACCGGAGTCGAGATGTTCGTCCACCAGGGCGCCCGCCAGTTTGAAATCTGGACCGGAAAACCGGCCCCGGAAGAAGAAATGTTCCGGGTGGTTGTCCACGCCTTGCGGCAGCGTTCAGAAGAAGCCGCAAAAACAGGGAAAGCTTAAGCAAAGGGCATGGCGTCCCTCGTCATGCCCCCCGTTCTCCACTTTCGCGTATGATCGCCGGCCATCGGATGATGCAGCCAGCCCCGTGGCCATTATCGCCAGTAGTGATAATAGTAGAACCCCGGCCCGTAATAATAGGGATACGGGTAGTAGTAGGGATAAGGATAGGGCGCTGCCACATAGACTGGGCGGCGCACCAGCCTCGGCTGCCGGGGCCCGGCTGCCGAGGCAGCAAGACGCTGGGCTTCCTGTTGTGACACAGGTGTGACTGTCACCGGGCTGGCCAGATGGAAGTCCAATAAGGCCTCGGGCGGAATCACCACTTGCGGGCCTTTCGTTGCAGCCGAGGCCGCCATCCCGGTAGCACCACCCGCTACAGCACCGATGGCAGCGCCCGGACCGCCGCCTGCAATGGCGCCGATAATGGCGCCCAGGGCCGCTCCGCCAGCAGTATTGCCAGCTGAATAACCGGCTTTGCTGGGGGCCTCGCCCTTCCATGCGTCCGTCATCAGGGGATACGTCTGCCCGCCAAGCTGAAGCTGCGTAATCTGCAACTGAAGTCCCGACTTGCCCGCAAGGTCGCCCGACTTTTGCACGTTCACGACCTGCCCAGTCACTACCGCTCCCCGCGGGATCGCCAGCACATTGCCTGAATAAATATCATTGGCCACCGTCGCCTGGAACATGGAGCCAATCTGCAGCTGGCGCGCGTCCAGCGGCTCGCTGGTACGCACGGTCAGCAGCGTCCCGGCAGGAATCGTCACCGGTGCCATGGCCTGTTCGGCAGACAGACCGTTCTGATTGTCCTGGGCCTGATCAGGCTGGGAAACGCCCTGGTTGTATGGCGGAGGCGGAGGCACCTGGTCCTCCTGGCTCGGCTGTGCCGGGGCCTGTGTCTGCGGTGCGGGTGTGCTGCTTACGGTAAGGTTGTTTGTGACGGACCGGACGCCGGTGACCCGGGAGGCCAGGTCTTCGGCCAACTGCCTGGAAGCGTTGTCCCGCACCGTTCCGGAGAGCGTAACATCTCCATTGATGGTTGCAGCCGTAATGCTCTGCCCCTGAAGCTGGGGCGCACTGGTCAGCGCATTGCTAACGTCGGATTGAATGTCCGCATCTGTACGGACCGACTGTGCCAGGGCTGCCGGGGCAGAAACAGACAAGCCTGCCGCACCAAAAGCAAACATCAGGGAAACGGCCAAAATCTGCAACTTCTTCATCGCAACAACCTCGAAAGCAGCGCGGAACGTGGCCACTTTCTTCTGGATAGACGTTGGCTTTATTTCCGCGTCACTTGTAAAAACACATTTGCCAGGAAAAAGTTACGGCAGGGACGGCGCAGCGGCCCAAATCCAATGCAGGGGAAGGTGAAAGCCTGCCTTCCCCTTTCCCATGCGCGATTTATCCCTTCAGTTTTTGGTAGCGCGCAATCAGCGCACTGGTTGAGCTGTCGTGCTTGCCCTCTCCCTTGCCCTCTAGCTCAGAGATGATGTTTTTAGCCAGCACCTTGCCCAGTTCCACACCCCACTGGTCAAAGGAATTGATCTGCCAGATAACACCCTGAGTAAAGACACTGTGCTCATAGAGGGCCACAAGTTTGCCCAATGCTTCCGGCGTAAGCTTTTCCAGCAGAAGCGTGTTCGACGGACGGTTGCCCTCAAAGACGCGGTGCGGGACCAGCCAGTCCGGAGTACCCTCGGCCTTCACCTGTTCCGGCGTCTTGCCAAAGGCCAGCGCCTCACCTTGCGCAAAGACATTGGCCATCAGAAGGTCATGGTGGTTGCCCAGCGGATTCAGCGTTTTGGCAAAACCAAGAAAATCACACGGAATCAGATGGGTTCCCTGATGGATGAGCTGGTAGAACGAATGCTGTCCATTGGTCCCCGGCTCACCCCAGAAGATGGCCCCCGTCTGGTAGTCCACGCGCGCGCCGCCCAGTGTCACCGATTTTCCGTTGCTCTCCATGGTGAGCTGCTGCAGGTAGGCGGGAAATCGCTTCAGATATTGATCATAGGGCAGCACGGCCACTGTTTCTGCACCGAAGAAGTCTGCATACCACACCGTCAGCAGGCCCATCAGCACCGGCAGGTTCTTCTCAAAAGGAGCAGTGCGGAAGTGCTCGTCCATCTCACGGAATCCGGCCAGCATCTTCCTGAAGTTGTCCGGACCGATGGCCAGCATCGTCGAAAGTCCAATGGCCGAATCCATCGAATAACGCCCGCCGACCCAGTCCCAGAAGCCGAACATGTTGGCCGTATCAATGCCAAACTTTGACACTTCGGCGGCATTGGTGGAAACCGCAACAAAGTGCTTGGCCACCGCCTTGGGATCGCCCAGCTTCTTCAGGCTCCACTCGCGGGCCGTCTGCGCGTTGGTCATGGTTTCTAGCGTGGTGAAGGTCTTCGAAGAGATAATGAAAAGCGTCTCTTCCGGGTCCAGGTCGATCGTGGCTTCCGCAAAATCCGTTCCGTCCACATTGGAGACAAAGCGAAAGACCATGTCGCGGCGGCTGTAATGACGCAGCGCCTCATAGGCCATCACCGGACCAAGGTCCGAACCGCCGATCCCGATATTGACAACATTACGGATGCGCTTGCCCGTAAAGCCCTTCCATTCGCCGCTGCGTACACGATCAGAAAACGCCGCCATGCGGTCAAGTACCTCATGCACTTCAGGAACCACGTTCCTTCCATCAACCTGGATGTCGGCCCCTCGGGGCGCGCGCAGCGCAGTGTGCAGCACAGCGCGGTTTTCTGTCACATTGATCTTGTCTCCGCGGAACATGGCATCGATGTGCTGGCGCAGGCCGCTCTCTTCAGCCAGTTGCAGCAGCAGGCGCAGCGTTTCTTCCGTGATGCGGTTTTTCGAGTAATCCAGGTAAATGCCGACGGCTTCTAAAGAAAAGCGCTCGCCGCGTTTGGGGTCCTCGGCAAACAGGGTGCGCAGAGAAAGGTCTTTGACCTGCTGATAGTGTGATTCCAGTGCCTTCCACGCAGTAAGCTGCGTCAGCGGAGCGGACGGGACTTGAGTGGCCATATGGCTTCCTTTCTTTCGACGGCTGGGTCTTCAGAGATCGCAGGGATGCTGTAAAGCTGGTCCCCCATTCCTTTTGCAAACGTCTGTTTTTTTACCCTAGGCTGTTCATCGCAAATTCACGTGCTGCTTCCAGCAGTTTGTTTACAGACTCCTTCGAGCAGGACTCAGAATAGATCCGCAGCAGCGGCTCTGTCCCTGAGGCGCGCAGCAGCAGCCAGGTTTCCGCAGCCTTGGGTTTGGATGCCGCTTCCGGGTTCTTCAAAAAGAATTTGATGCCGTCCAGCGTTTCCACGTGCTCCACGGGCATTCCGGCAAATTCTTTTACGCCGGCGCGCGCTTTTGCAATGGTCGCGTTTTTCAGATCGTCCTGGATGTGCAGGTCCAGGCGGCCGTACTGGTGCTCGCCATATTCTTCCTGTAGTCGTGCGACCAGTTGCCCCAGCGTGCGGCCCTCTTCCGCCATGACGTTGGCCAAAAGCAGGGCGTTCAGCAGACCATCACGCTCCGGCAGGTGCCGCTTGATGCCAATGCCTCCGGATTCCTCGCCGCCGATGAGAATGTCCTTTTCCAGCATCAGGTCACAGACGTATTTGAAGCCAATGCCGTGCTCGTGCAGTGTGCGCCCATAACGTGCGCAGATGCGGTCCAGCATCTTTGTTGTGTTGAAGGCGCGGGTCACATCGCCGGGCCATTTCTTGCGTTCCAGCAGCCATTGCAGCAAGACAGAGAAAATCTTGTGCGGGTCCACAAAGTTCCCGTGCTCATCGACGGCACCAATGCGGTCGGCATCGCCATCGGTGGCAAATCCGGCGTGGCAGCCGTGCTGCACTGTAGCTTCCTGTAAGGCGCGGATGTGCGGCTCGATCGGCTCCGGATTGATTCCCGGAAAGAGCGGATCATGCTGCGCACGGATCTCAACGAACTCCACACCAATTTGGGTAAAGATGTCGGCAAGAACGCCGCGGCCCGCACCATACATGCAGTCCACAGCAAACTTCAGGCCGGATTTGCGGATGAGGTCGAGATCGGCGAATTTTGAGATGGCTTCCACATAGGGCGTCTGGAAATCCACCATCTCAATCTTTGCCGAAGATGCGGCCTTCGGTAGTGGCTTGCCCAGATAGCTTTCGATTTCCGAAATGATCGTGGGCCTGCCAGACCCGCCATAGTAGGCCTTGTATTTCACACCGTTCCATTGGTAAGGATTGTGGCTCGACGTAATCATCACTCCGCCTGCCGCACAGTGCGCGCGCACACCATAGGAAAGCGCCGGCGTCGGCGTGATGCGGTCCGCCAGTTTGACAGGTATGCCTGCGAAGGCAAGGACTTCAGCTACGGTCTGAGCAAAGGCCTGGGACCCGAAGCGCGTGTCGTATCCGATGCAAACGCCTTCGCCCGGGTCCTTTCTGGACAGGATGTAATGTCCGATTGCCGCCGCCGCGAGACGGACATTGTCAAAGGTAAAATCATCGGCGATGACTCCTCGCCAGCCGTCGGTGCCGAACTTGATGACGCTTGAATTCCCCATGTTTCCCCTAAACCAATTGTCGTCCTGTGCGAATTCATTCAGGTTGGCATTCCAACCAGGACCGCTCAGGGGCACCGCGGCATTTGCCATGCCCCAATCGCAGCAATGAATTTGTCAGGTTCGCTAAATCAACTCTTTCCGGCCCTCGGCAGCAAGCTGCTTTACCACTTTTCCTACATCCTGCGAGTGGTCCCGGCCCGCAATCAGAATGGCATCCTCGGTCTCAACCACGACCAGGTCTTTGACCCCCACCAGCGCCACAAATTTCTTCGGGCTGAAGACGTAATTCCCATGCGCATCCACGGGCAGGCTGCCTGCACTTTCGGTCACATTGCCGTGCTTGTCCACGAATTGTGCCTGAGACAGCTGGTGCTCATAAAGCGCGGCCCAGGAGCCAAGGTCATTCCAGCCAAAATTTGCCGGCAGACAATATAGGTCCGAATAGTGCTCCCCTTTGGCCGAACGCGGCTCCAGGACTGCGTAATCCACGCTGATGTTCTCGCATTTGGGATACAGTTCCTCGAACACCTTACGAAAACCAGGCGAACCATAGGCTGCGGCAATCTCCTCCAGATACGGCGCCGTCTCCGGAAGGTGCTCGCGGACCGCGTTGGCCAGCGTGCGGGCACTCCAGATAAAGATGCCGCTGTTCCAGTGGTAATTGCCCGCGGCGACAAACTCTTCTGCCTTTTCCTGGTTCGGCTTTTCGGTAAAGCGGCGCACGCGCAGTGAGCCGTCAGCGAGCGCTTCTCCGGTTTCGATATAGCCGTAGCCGGTCTCCGGGCGTGTGGGTGTTACTCCCAGCACCACCATGTTCTCGCCAGCGGCCGCAATCTTTACAGCGTGCTCCAGCACGGAGAGGAAGGCCGCTTCATCGCCGATTACGTGGTCGGCTGGAAAGATGCCCAGCACAGCATCGGGGTTTTGCTTCTCCACCAGAAACGCAGCCAGTCCGGCTGCCGGAGCAGTGTTGCGCGCCGCAGGTTCGCAGACCACCTGCTGCTGCGGAACAATATCCAGCTGCTCGCAAATCGTGGGGGAAAGCAGATCATTGGTGATGACCCAGAAGTCCTCTCGTTTTGCCAGCGGAAGCAGGCGGTCCACCGTGCGCTGGATCATCGTACGTTCGCCATCGAGCGCCAGCACCTGTTTGGCGCGCGCTTTACGGCTTCGCGGCCAGAAGCGCGTACCGCTTCCCCCAGCCAGAATGACGGGCCGAAAATCAATTGCCTTGGGCATGTGCCTCCATCCGTGAGTTTTCAGGCAGATTGTGGAAGAATACGCATCACTTCAGCAGCGCCATCTGATTTGAGTGTCCAGTCCTTTGCGCTGGCCGGGATGACCGCAAGTTGGCAGCGGTCCAGGGAAAACGGCTCTAGTCCCTCCCCTTCGAGGGTCAGCTTCCCTTCCGCCACAAACAGCATCTGCACCACATTGGCAGAAGCGTTTTGGGCCGACGGAAGCGTGCCGTTCCATTTCTCCACCCGGAAATATTTCTGGTCAATCAGGACCGAATGCCCGTTCACATTCCTCGGGGCCACTTTACCTGCTCCAGTCGTCAAGCGCATCGCTTCCATCGATTTGTCCAGATGCAGCTCACGCGGGCGTCCGTAATCATACATCCGATATGTCAGATCGCTGGTCTGCTGCGTTTCCAGCAATACCGCACCGGGCCAGATTGCATGGACGGTCCCGGCGTCCACAAAAATCATGTCCCCTTTGTGGACCGGGATAATCGTCAGCAAATCTTCCAGCCGGGACTCCTCAATCGCAGCACGCACCTGCTCCGGACTGGTTCCCGGCTTGATCCCCAGGGCGACCTCCGCTCCTGGCCCAGCGTCGAGCGCATACCAGCATTCGGTCTTGCCGCGCGGCTCGCCATAACGCTGCGCCATCGCATCGTCCGGATGCACCTGCACGCTGAGCTTTTCCTTTGGAAACAAGACCTTAATCAGCAGAGGAAATTCCTCTCCCGCGCGCCCTTCGCCCAGCAGCGCTTCGCCATTTGCTGCGGTAATTTCCTTAAGGGGCTGGCCTTTGAAGGGGCCGGTGTCGGCCGTGCACATCTCGCCGGTCAGCCAGACTTCGCCAATCGGCTCGCCTTCGGTTTTGTAATCAAACCAGGGTGAAAGGTCGTGGAACCCCCAGATGCGGGTCCGAAAATAAGGAGCAAGTCTGAATGGGTGTAAGGCTTGCATGTACTTTCAGTATGCCTGAAACGACGCTCTCCCGGCATCACACATCGTTGCTGTGGCCTCTCTCCGCGCTTTAGAGATAGACTCCCATCTATGCAGAACTGGACCACCGTTGCGGCCCTCTGTCTTCTGTTGTGCTGCCCCACGGCAGGCCGCGCACAGGACGATGCGCAGTCCCTCTTGCAGCAAGGCCAGAAAGCGCTTGAACAAGGACAATACGCCACCGCCGAGCAGGCCTATCAGCGGCTTGTCAGGTTACAGCCGGAAACCCCTGAAATCCACGCCGCGCTGGGCGTGGTCTATTTCAAGGAAGGCAAATTCGACCTTGCGGCAGCTGAATTGCGTCGCGCCCGCCAGATGAAGCCTTCTCTTCCTCAGGTAGACGCACTGTTGGCCATGTCTCTTTCAGAACAAGGCCAGTTTCAACAGGCGCTGCCCGGTCTGGAAAAGTGCTTCCGGGCTTCCGGGACCGAACTGAAGAGGATGTGCGGCCTGCGTCTGGAACGCGCATACATCTCCCTGCACGATGACACCCAGGCCGTTGAAACGGCGCTTGCCCTGCAAAAGGCCTACCCCGAGGACCCGGAAATCCTCTATTACGCCAGCAAGATCTTCGGCAATGAGGCCTTTCTTGCTGCACAAAAGCTCTTCCAAAGTGCGCCCCATTCGGTCTGGGGGCTGATGGCCGCCGGAGAGGCGCAGGAAAGCCAGGGCCAGACAGAAGAAGCCATCCGCGATTACCGCGAAGTCCTCAGACTTGACCCGGAAAAACCAAATATCCACTTCCGCATCGGTCGCGCGCTCCTCAAAGAGGGTCCCAAAAACGCAGCCGAGGCCGCCTCAGAATTTCAGCAGGAGCTCGCCATCGACCCCTCCAACGCCAATGCAGCCTATGAGCTGGCGGAAATCTATCGCCAGCAGGGGCAGGAATCAGAAGCCGCAAAATACTTTGAACAGGCCCTCTCCCACTGGCCCGAATTTGAAGAGGCGCACGTTGGGCTTGCCGCCGCAGTCATGCAGAGCCGTCCCGATCTGGCCGAACAGCAGCTGCACCAGGCCCTGGCACTGGACCCCAAAGACCCGGTAGCGTGGTATCGGCTGGCACAGGCAGAACGGGCGCTCGGACACCCGGAAGAGCAGAAGCACGCGCTTGAGGAGTTCGCCAGGCTGAAAAACCAGGCCTCGGCCTCGCACCCCTCCAGCACTGAGATTACGCCCCAGCAGATTGAGTAGCTCTACTCCACGTGATAGTTTGGGGCCTCGCGCGTAATGATGACGTCATGCACATGGCTTTCCCGCAGCCCGGCATTGGTAATGCGCACGAAACGCGATTTGGTCTGGAGCTCTTCGATCGTGGCGCAACCGAGGTAACCCATGCCTGAACGTAGGCCCCCGACCAGCTGGTAGACCATTGCTTCCAGCGGCCCGCGATGGGGTACGCGGCCCTCAATCCCCTCGGGAACAAATTTGGCCAGACGGTTCTGTCCATTGCCTTCCCGCGAAACCACCCCTGTCGAGCGTTCGGCGGCCTGTTCAATGTCTCGGCTGCTCTGGAAGTACCGCTCGCCGGAACCCTGGGCCATGGCTGAAAGCGAACCCATGCCGCGGTAGGCCTTGAACGAACGGCCCTGGTAAAGGATCGTTTCTCCCGGGCTTTCATCCACACCGGCAAACAGTGACCCGATCATCACACTGCTGGCCCCGGCAGCAATCGCTTTGGCAATGTCACCGGAATACTTGATGCCCCCGTCGGCGATGATCGGAATGTTGAACTCGCGCCCTGCGCGGTAGGCCTCGCTGATGGCCGTAATCTGCGGCATTCCGGCCCCAGTCACCATGCGTGTGGTGCAGATGGAGCCGGGTCCGATGCCGACCTTCACCGCATCGGCCCCCGCCTGCATCAGCGCCCTTGCACCTTCATAAGTAGCAACGTTTCCGGCCAGCAGGTCTACATCAGGGAAACGCCGTTTCACTTCGCGCACCGCCTCCAGCACGCGCGATGAGTGTCCGTGCGCTGAATCAATGGCAAGAACATCCACCCGGTAGCGGACCATCTCAGCGGCGCGTTCCAGAAAATCACCCGTGGCACCAATGGCCGCGCCTACCCGCAGACGGCCCTGCTCGTCCTTTGCGGCGTTGGGATATTTCAGTTTTTTCTGGATGTCTTTGACCGTGATCAGGCCCTTCAGTTCGTACTGCTCGTTGACAACCAGCAGCTTTTCCACGCGGTGCTGGTGCAAAATCCGCTCGGCCTCTTCGAGCGTTGTCCCTACGGGCACGGTGATGAGGTTTTCCTTTGTCATCACGTCGCCAATGGGAATGTCGGTGCGCGTCTCAAAGCGCAGGTCGCGGTTGGTCAGGATACCGACCAGCTTCTTGCCCTTGGTCACCGGTACGCCGGAAATTTTGTATTTGCGCATGACTTCCAGCGCATCCGAGATGTGCTGTTCCGGACTGATGGTGACCGGGTCCACAATCATGCCGCTTTCTGAACGCTTCACCTTGTCAATCTCTGCCGCCTGCTGCTCGATGGTCAGGTTGCGATGGACAATCCCGATGCCTCCCTGCTGGGCCATCGCGATGGCCAGGCGCGATTCGGTCACCGTGTCCATGGCCGCGCTCAACAGCGGCGTATTCAGCCGGATACGGTTGGTAAGCCTGGTTTGCGTGCTGACCAGGGCCGGAACAACTTCACTGTAGGCCGGGACCAGTAATACATCGTCAAAAGTAAGCGCTTCAGGGACTGGGTGCTCAATCATGTTGTTCTTCAGGTGCGAAGAGGGCTTCGCGGGTTGTAGGACCGCTGTCAATACAGCCGTTGATCACTCAAAGTGGTTCTTTTGATTGTAGAGAGATTGAGTTTTGAGGGCAAATCTCAAGGGAACAACAGATCGGCCTTTTGCGTATGGTTTCCCATGAAGGACAAAAAACAAATAGGCAGCCTCTGGCTCCGATTTTCCTTGCTGTTGCTGGTCTTTTCCTGCGGCATCCTGGCGCGCGCCGACAATATGAACTGCAACGGGCAGCCTGTCGCAGACCGTCCCTTTCAGCCACAAGCCGGAGACCTCGTGCAGCCGCAGCATCTGGAGCTGGTCCGGCCCTATACAGGCACCGGCGGACTTGAGGTAAGCGTCTGCGATGCGGATCTGCACATACGTCCCGACAAACAGGCAAAACAACTGAAGTTGCAGGTGGAGATGCAGTCCCGGCCGGACGGCCACGATGCTGTGGATTATGTTCATCTTTTTGACGTCACGCCCGCACACGGAACCATTCATCTCAAATTTCCCAAGTCAGCCCATGCCACTGTCACCTTGATCGTTCCGATGGAGGCCAATTCCAGAAATGAATTCAACCTTGGCCGGGGAAACCTTGTCTTTGATGCCATTGGCACTGCGGGTCAGCGCGAAATCAACGTTGGCATGGGCGACATGAAGCTGCTTTTAAATGGAGACAAGGACTACTCCGGCCTGGAAGTCAACATCGGAATGGGTTCGCTCCACGACCGCCGCCCCGGCGGCCGCAATGGGCATATCGTCGTCAGCCGTAACGATAGCGGCACCGGCAATGGCCCCATGGAAGTCAATGTTGGGATGGGCAGTCTGGACATCACTCAGGAATAGGACCGCCGCAATGACAAAAACCACGCTCACTGTTTGTATGCTTTGCCTCAGCAGCGCTCTTCTTCCTGCGCAGGACAATACCGCACGCCAGAAGCTGGACCTTCCCAAACCTGCTCCATCCGTCCTCACCAAAACGCTCCCGGACAAAGGCACGCTGGTCATGGAGGTCAATGTAGGTGAGCTGCGCATCGTGCGCAGCAAAGAGGACAAGACCATCCAGCTTACGATCGATCCAAAGGTCTTTTATGATGAGGCAACCGTCAGGTCATGGGTGCGTCGGTTTGATGTGGCTGGAGGACGCGCCTTCATTGACCTGAAACTGCCAAGTCACGGAGACGGCCACCACTCCGGCCCGGAAATTACAGTCGCTGTCCCCGCACAGACCGATCTGAAGGTGGAAGTGGGCGTTGGCGAGCTGACGGTCAAAGAAGTGGAAGGCAACAAAGACCTGCATGTAGGAATTGGAGAACTGACCGTCGGCGCCGGAGACGGATCCAGCTACCACGAGATCCAGACCAGCTCAAAACTCGGTGAGGCCGAGGACAATACCTCACACCAGCATTCCGAAGGGTTCTTCCCGAAGACCCATCGCACTTCAGTCCAGGGCCTCTACAGACTCCAGGCGACTGTCGGCATTGGTCAGGTGAACGTGGTACAGGATTGACCGGTCTGGCTGCTTGATCACTGGCCTGCCATGGCCCGGGCAGTGTTCCCTTGGCCATGGCGGCGCGCTGCCAGGCCAACAGCTAGCTGTCGTCGTAGTCTTCCGTGAGCGATTGCAGAAACGCCACCAGCGCGGCCACATCCTCCTCGGACAAGGACATATTTGCAAATTGCGCTGGAGCGTTCCGGAGCAATCCCTGCCGCGCCAGGGCCGAGCTACGGATATAGAACTCCACGACATCGTTAAACGTCAGCGCGCTTCCGTTGTGAAAATACGGGGCCGAATCTTCCAGGTCACGCAGCGTAGGCGTCTTGAATTCAGCGATCGTATTTGCCAGTCCCTGGTCAACAGAGCAGTCCGCACCATTTGCGCAAACGATGCTCTTGAGTGCTGCCTGCGGCTTTGGCCGGTCCGGATTGAGATAGATGTTCCACAGGCCGAGATCTGCATAGGCTGCCTGCTCGGCCGATGCCGCGCGCCGAAAAGGCTCCAGTGCATTCGGATGGTTCGTGGTCACCGGCAGCCACTGGTCGTAATTCTGGTTCCGCACAGAAAGCGGAGGAACATACAGCTGCAGAAAAGCCCCGCTGCCATGCACGGCGTCGTACTCTTCCTGCGTCACGCCCGTGTTGTGGAACTGAAAGTCGGTAAAATCCGGAGGCAGATGGCACGCAGCACAATTGCCCGCATGTTGCGAGCCGTCTACAGCATGGGTCGCACTGCGCAGAAAGATCTTCAATCCGGCCAGCTCCTGCGGCCCGAACTGAAATTTCTGATTATGGTACAAAAAGGACCCGTAAGTGGAATCCACCCACAGCGGGCTGCTCAGCGAATCCAGCGCCTGTAAAAGTTCCTGCGCATAGGCAGCCGGACTCTGCCCCACGCGCGGCTGAACAGGAAGATGGTTGATCCGCAGAAATACGTCATAGGGCGAAGCGATGTAGCGCCCGAACTCGTCCTGCTTGAATAGCAGGTCCTGCATATAGGTCGAAATGCAAAGTGCAATTTCATCCAGAATCTGCTGGTCCGTCGCCATCTGCACATCCAGGCGCTGCGATTCTGGCAGCCGCAGGTCACTCGGGATGCGCGGGTCCGTACCCTTGAAGATCACCGAATAGGAAAGCCCATTCAACCGGTCTGCTGCCAGTTTGCCCGATCCGTCATCTTCGCGGATGACACGTGCAATGTGGGCCACTGCCTGCTGATACTCCGTCGGGCCCCATCCGAAATTGCGCCCGGTGATGGTCGCTTCGACCAGGTCCTCCGGAGAGGAAAACTCTCCATCAAAGTGCAGAAACGTCGGGCCGCTGTGCGTTTGCAGCGAACCAACCATCTGCATAGCATTCCGCTGCGTGTGGTCAAAACCATTCAGAGGCCGCGGAATCGGACTGCGCGTCGTGAAATCGGCATATGTCCGGTTTCCAGCACCCGCAACGCCTTCAAATTCGGTCACAAAGTGGCAGGACCGGCAGTTGATCGACTGCCCGGCGAACGGCCCCGGCAGTGTGCCGTTGATCGTCTGTACCTGCTCCACAACGGGATCGCCCGCTGCCAGCGGATCATTGACGCCCGTCATGTGCGTGGCAAAAAATTCAGAGAAGCGGGTATCCAGAAAAAGCGCCTCGCCAATCGAATCGGCCGCCGGCGTCGCATCGTTTTCTGAGGGGAAATTCGGGGCAAGGCCGCTGCCGCATCCCAACACGAAACTTGCGCTCAGGATGCTGCCCGCTGCCAGACAAACCAACCACTTCTTACACGTACTTTTCACTGACCTGGTCCTCTGAACAAAAACTCTGGCTTTGCATGGCGTTCTGCCATGGCAAACGAAGGGGAGACTGCTTCTATTTCGTCTTCCCCGATGAATTCGCATCCTTCAGGAACGCGATAATCTGCCATCGCGCTGGTTCCGGAAGGCTGCTCCAGGAGGGCATCCCGTGCAGCAGGTCGCCATTTTTCAGCATCCAGAACAGCTCTCCGTCCGTCGCCTGCTGCACCGTCTCGCTGCGCAGGCTGGGCCTGCTTCCGTTGCCCTCCAGATTCTCGCCGTGGCACTTCGCGCAGTGCTGCGCATAGAGCTTGGCCCCTGCAACCGCGGCGTCCGCCTGGCCGCGCAAAGGATTCACCCGCTGGCGGTCCTTTTCCGGAACACGCTGCGGCCATTCCTTTTCGCCCGCGGCCCATGCCCCAGCCGCACAAAGGCCCACGCAGAGGGCCAGAAGGATGCCACCAGCAGACCGGCTCATTGCACACCTCGCTGCCCGCGATGGAAACGTCCCAGCAACTGCTGCACTTCATAGGAGACCCCTACGCGATACAGCACGCCCAGACTGTTGTCGTTCAGGCCAAAGTTGGGGGAAAACGAAATCGCAGGCCCATTCGGAAGGTTCCACTGAAGATTCGGCCCAAAGTAGTGCGACGTCTGTTTCAGGCCGAAGCCATCGGCGTCTCCCAGTCCGCCATAAAGTTCAGCCCCTGCGGCGAAGTTTTCCATGCAGAAAACGCACTTTCGCGCCGTTGCCCGCAGCGAAAGCGGCCGGCTGGCCCCCAGCGCATATCCAAACGACCACGGCTCAGGCTGGGTCAGGTTCTTCTCCGAGATAAAGTTCTCTGCAAAATTCCAGCCTTTCGCGTTGCTCGAAAGGATCAGCTTCAGCTCCATCTCATGCTCAACGTCCTTGCGGGCCGCAGCATTGCTGATGAGCATGTCCGATACGCTGTCATGCCCCACAACTTCCAGCAGACTACGGTCCGCGGTGTTGTGGTCCTCGTACTCAACGTAAAAAACAGGATTGATCCAGTGCTCCTCCAGCAGCGGACGGAAGCGGTTCTCCCAGCGAAACCCGGTGAAGACCGTGCTGTCGTTGGCCGTGGACTGCCCGGACAGATACACCTCCGTCGTCCACCAGGCCCGTGCGCCATACTCAATCTCCACCGTGCCCCCGGCAAAGGAATTGCCGTACTTGGGCGCTCCCTGCGTGCCCTTAAAGGCAATTTCCAGATTGTCCGGCTCTTCGAGTGCATGAGAATAGGTCACAAAGTAAGGTGGCTCCTGGGCGTCCGCCCCGGGGACGGCCAACACCAGCCCCGCGCCAAGCGCAAAGAGCATAAGGAACTTCCGAAGAAAAATGGAAACCAATGGATGCAATGAAAGCCTCAAAAATGAACAAGATACGAATGAAATCCAGCCCATTCGCTAATTAAGACTTGATTGGTCTTATTTATTTGCAGACTAATTTAGTCGTAATTATGCGTCAAGTGAAAATTCCATCATTTTTCCATCAGGTAACATGGACTTCGGGAGGGCACAGTGCCTTACGCGGACCTACGCGACTGGATCAAAACATTGGAAAAATCAGGCGAGCTGAAGCGCATTCGCCAGGAAGTGGATCCCATTCTGGAAATTACGGAGATTACCGACCGCGCCTCGAAATCTGCAAATGGCGGCCCCGCCCTGCTCTTTGAAAACGTGAAGGGACATCCCGGCATTCCCGTTCTGATGAACCAGTTTGGCAGTGAGCGCCGCATGAAGCTGGCCCTTGAGGTGGATTCTCTGGACGAAGTTGCGGGACGCATTCGTGCACTGCTCGATGTAAAGTCGCCCGAAGGCCTTCTGGAAAAATTGAAGATGCTTCCCATGCTGGCCGACATTGGCAAGTTCTTTCCCAAGACCGTTTCGGCCAAAGATGCTCCCTGTAAGGAAGTCATCAAGCGCGAGAACTTCAGCGTCCTTGACTTCCCGGTCCTGCAATGCTGGCCCCTCGACGGGGGCCGCTTTATCACCCTGCCCTGCGTCATGACCCGCGACCCAAAGACCCGCAAACGCAACGTGGGCATGTATCGGATGCAGGTCTACGACGGCCAGACCACCGGGATGCACTGGCAGCGCCAGAAAAACGCCGCCGAACACCTCCGCGAGCGCCTGCGCGCTGCCGCCGGAGACTCGCCCTCGTCCCACGTCAACGTAATGGCGGAAACTGCAGGCGGCACGACAAACATCACATGGACAAACCAGAAAGACGACCGCCTTGAGGTGGCCGTCGCCATCGGGACCGATCCTGCGATGACGTTTGCCGCCATCGTACCTGCTCCGCCCGAGGTGGAAGAGTTTATGATTGCGGGCTTCCTCCGCCAGAAACCGGTCGATCTGGTGAAATGCGAAACCGTGGACCTTGAGGTCCCGGCCCACGCCGAGATCGTTCTTGAAGGCTATGTAAAGCTCGATGAGCTGCGCACCGAAGGTCCCTTTGGCGACCACACCGGCTTTTACACCATGGAAGAGGAGTATCCTGTCTTTCACATCACCTGCATGACCCATCGTCGGGACCCCATTTACGCCTCAACGATTGTAGGCAAACCGCCCATGGAAGACGCCTGGATGGGCAAGGCCGTCGAACGTATCTTTTTACCGCTGATGCGGCTTACGCTGCCGGAAATTGTAGATGTCAACCTTCCTGTCGAGGCCGTCTTTCATAACCTGATGATTGTCTCCATTCGCAAAAGCTATGCCGGCCAGGCGCGCAAAGTGATGAACGGCATCTGGGCGATGGGCCAGGCCATGTTTACCAAGTGCATCATCGTGGTCGATGAAGACTGCGATGTGCAGGACCTGCGCGAAGTCACCCTCCGCGTGGCGAACAACATTGACCCGGAGCGCGACATCCAGTTCACACTGGGCCCGGTCGACTCGCTGGACCATGCCTCCCGCCTGCCCAACTACGGCAGCAAGATGGGTATTGACGCCACCCGCAAATGGGCAGCGGAAGGATTTACCCGCCCCTGGCCTCCAATGATTGAGATGGATGCGGCAACCAAGGCGCGCGTGGATGCGATCTGGAACAAGCTCGGGATTCCATAAAGACTGAAAATGTCAGCTGGCGGCACAGCGTCCGTCAGCTCCGGTACCTGATGGCCATGGCGGCCGCCGCCGTTCGCCCTGGCTCTCTGTTCTCACCGCCGGGCCCGTTACTCGGGGCGTCTCCCGGAACACGCGTGGCGAAATGCGAAGGACCGCGTGCCCATCTCCGCATCTCTGCTGACCAATCACTGCCCTCTTGCTTTTTCAATCGCCCGGACCACGGCCCGCGCCTTGTTGATGGACTCTTCGTATTCCTTTTCCGGCACCGAATCTGCCACGATTCCCGCACCGGCCTGAATATGTCCCCGGCGGCCGCGCTGCAGAAGCGTCCGGATGGCAATGCACGAGTCCAAATTTCCAGAGTAGTCCGCATAGAGCACGCTGCCTCCATAAATGCCGCGCCGTGTCGGCTCCAGTTCTTCGATGATCTCCATGGCCCGCACCTTGGGCGCCCCGCTCAGGGTCCCGGCCGGAAAACAGGCGCGCAGAGCATCCACTGCATGGAGTTCCGGACGCAGCCTGCCTTCAATTCCGCTGACAATATGCATGACGTGCGAATAGCGCTCGACGACCATGAGTTCCTTCACCTGCACGGAACCGTATTCGCTCACCCGTCCCACATCATTCCGGCCCAGGTCCACCAGCATCACGTGCTCGGCACGTTCTTTTTCGTCCCGCAGCATCTCTTCAGCAATGCGCTGGTCGTCCTCTTCGCTCTCGCCGCGCGGCTTGGTGCCCGCAATCGGACGATACTGGATCCTTCCCTGTTGCACCCTCACCAGCAGTTCCGGTGAAGAGCCGGCGATCTGCGTGTCCCCTGGCTTTTTTACTCCCGTGCGCAGAAAGTACAAATACGGAGACGGATTCACGATGCGCAGGGCACGGTAAACCGAGAACGGGTCCACGCCTGTTTCTACGTCAAACCGCTGCGACAGCACGACCTGAAAGATGTCCCCTGCGGCAATGTACTCTTTGGCCTTCTCCACCGCCTTGAGAAAGTTTCTCTTGCGC
Source organism: Pseudacidobacterium ailaaui (assembly GCF_000688455.1). Lineage (NCBI taxonomy): Bacteria > Pseudomonadati > Acidobacteriota > Terriglobia > Terriglobales > Acidobacteriaceae > Pseudacidobacterium > Pseudacidobacterium ailaaui. The sequence continues at coordinate 2,372,586 of NZ_JIAL01000001.1, read as the reverse complement.
GTGCGGGGTTCCAGTTTCAGCTTGCCGCCCGCAGGCCTCCGCCGGATGCGGGGCAGCGGAGCAGCCAGGCGCTTCTCAAAGCGGTCCAGGCGCCGGAGTGCCTCTGCATATGCCTGCTGTGGCTTCTGCTCTTTCACATCGGCGGTGACCATGAGCAGCATCTCCTTCCGCACATGGTCAAACGCCAGCACTTCATGGAAAAACATCAGGCAGGCGTCCGGCACTTCTAGGTCGTCCTTTGCCTTTACCGGAAGCCGCTCAATCTGCCGCACCACATCGTAGGCAAAAAATCCAACGGCCCCAGCCGTAAATGGCGGCAGGCCGGCAATCCGCGCCGGTCTGTGGCTGCTCAGAAGCTCTTTCATCAGCAGGAAAATGTCGCCTTCCATGCGCCGCTTCTTGCCGTTCTCTGTAATCTCGATTTCCCGTCCCCAGGACACAATCTTCCGGAACGGCCGGATGCCGATAAAGGTATAGCGGCCGATTTTTTCGCCCTGCTCCACGGACTCAAGCAGAAAGCATTCCGGCTCGTCGGCAGCAAGGCGCAGAAAGGCCGTCACCGGCGTCTCCAGGTCCGCCGTCAAGGTACGGTAGACCGGCACCAGCGTATGCGCCTGTGCCAGTTTCAGAAATTCAGCACGGCTGGGAAGCGATGTTTCTTGTTGTGGCATGTGGTTCCAGTATAGGGGCTGGCAGGATGCGGAGAAATTTGCCGCTTGTGGGGGCCGCCGCAGCCTGCCAATGCGATGTGCGGCGGGGTCTTCCGCCTCCCTGCCGGAGACCGTAATGGAAACAGGAGACCTCCGTCTGCTCATCCATGCGTCTAACTGTTGGGGAGAGGCACAGCGATTTCTACCCCTGCCTGGTCTTTGTGCTTGCCCGACCTGGCAGGACGGGCCTATACTCGGAAGGTTTGGCCACAAGCCGCATCGATTGCGCAGCGGGCCAGACTCGTTTTGACTGGCAGGTGCCCCGGATGCGACCGTTCCGGGTCACCTCTTGCCGCATGGCTGCGGCGTTTCAATCGGTCTGAGGACAATTTGGAGAGAATCTTCCTATGGCTACCATTACGCTCGAGCAGGAGATCAACCCCTGGGAAGCACAAGCTGCTCGATTCGACTTTGCGGCACGCAAGCTGAACCTCGACGAGGGGTTGTGGCGCGTGCTGCGGCACCCCTCGCGCGAAATCATCGTACATTTTCCGGTGCAGATGGACGATGGCCGGATTGAAATGTTTACTGGATTCCGTGTGCTGCACTCCCAGGCGCGCGGGCCGGGTAAAGGCGGCATCCGCTATGCTCCCGATGTTTCCCTCGACGAGGTACGCGCTCTTGCCAGCTGGATGACCTGGAAGTGCGCCGTCGTGAATATCCCTTTCGGAGGCGCCAAGGGCGGCGTCATCTGTGACCCGAAAAAAATGTCCATCGGCGAGCTGGAGCGCATGACACGCCGCTACACCGCTGAAATCATCGAATTTATCGGCCCGGAAAAAGACGTTCCCGCCCCGGACATGAATACCAACGAGCAGACGATGGCCTGGATCATGGATACCTACTCCATGCACATGCGTCAGACCGTCACCAGCGTAGTGACCGGGAAACCCATCAATATTGGCGGATCGCGCGGCCGGCGCGAGGCCACAGGGCGTGGCATCTCCGTTATGTGCGATGAGGCCCTCAGGTATCTCAACCTTCCCATTGAAGGCTGCCGCGTCATCATCCAGGGTTTCGGCAACGTCGGCTCCAATGCTGCCAATCTTCTGCGCGAAAAAGGCTACAAAATCATCGGCATCGCCGAATATGACGGCGGCCTCTACAACCCGAATGGCATCGATATCTGCTCGCTGCTCGAATACCGCCAGCGCAACGGCACGGTGCTCGGCTTCAAGGGCGCAGAGCCATTCGACTCGCACGAACTACTGACCACCGAGTGCGAAATCCTTATCCCCGCCGCCACGGAAAACGTCATCACCAGCCGCAATGCCGAAAAGATCAAGGCCCGCATTATCTGCGAAGGCGCAAACGGCCCCACCACAGCGGTCGCTGACGAAATTCTGGCCGACAAGAAAGTCTTCATTATTCCGGACATCCTGGCCAACTCCGGCGGGGTCACCGCTTCGTACTTTGAATGGGTGCAGGACCGCCAGGGCTACTTCTGGAAGGAGTCCTTCGTCAATGAGCAGCTGGAGCACATCCTTGCCACCAGCTTCGATGATGTGGTCCGCTACTCGGAGGCCCACGGCGTCAACAACCGCATCGCTGCCTATATGCTCGCCATTGATCGTGTCGCCTTCACCATCAAACAGCGCGGCATCTACGCATAAGAAACGAAAGGACGGCCTTCCCGCCGTCCTTTCCGGCAACCATATCAGGCTTCGCTGCACCGGCTTGGAGGTGCATCAAAAATGTGCCTCCTCTTCCCTCCTTGCAGCCTCCGTTTCCCCCTCTCTGGTGCATAATTGAAGGAGAGCGCACTTCTCGCCCGGGCGTGTTGTGAATCTTCCCAACTCCATTACGATGGGCCGCATTCTGTGCGTGCCGCTTCTTCTCTGGATGCTTTCGCCGCATTTCCCTCTGCGCGGACCAGGCGGGGAGCAGGAACTTTTCACATCGCTCTTTTTTATCCTGGTTTCCATTTCCGACGGCGTCGACGGCTATCTGGCCCGTCGGCGTGGCCAGATTACGACCATCGGAATGCTGCTCGATCCGCTGGCGGACAAGCTGCTGATTACTGCGGCCTTTATCTGTCTGGTGCAGTACACGCCGGACATCATGAAGCCCTGGATTGCCGTACTGGTCATCGGCCGTGAATTTCTGGTCAGCGGCCTGCGCAGTATTGCCAGCACCGAAGGCTTTACCATCGAAGCCAGTGACTTGGGGAAACTCAAGACCGTCATCCAGATCGTCTCCGTCGTGGCAACTGTCCTCGCGCACCGCTGGGACTATTGGCACTTCGGCTGGTTTCTGATGCCCGTTCGCCCGGTGGCGATTACCGCCATCTATTTCATGGTGCTGGTCTCAACCATCTCTGCCATTGATTATTTCTGGGCCTTCTGGCGCAAGATTGACCGTGCCACTGCCGTCCGCCGCAAGCGCGACAATGATTTCGTCCTCAGCCGCAGAAAAAAAAATATTCCTGCCTGATTCGTCCCTCGGCGGAACTCCCCGGGAAAATGGCCTGAACCCCCTCATGTCCTGCCGGCCTCGGCTTTGTGCCCATCATGTGCTGGCAGCCAGATCCGCTACCATTCGCGCAATCCTTGCCGCCGCATCCGGATGCGCCAGCTTTCGCGCATTCTCCCCCATCCGGCGGAGGGCCTGACGGTCCGGCAAAAGGGCGGTCAGGGTTTCCAGCAGCCTCTCCGGGGTCATCTCCGATTCGACCAGCAGCCGAGCAGCATTGGCAGCGACCATCACCTCAGCATTTTTGCGCTGATGATCATCGGCCGCCCCCGGAAATGGCACCAGCAGCGCAGGCTTGCCGGCCGCCATCTCTTCGGCAACCGTACTGGCCCCGCTGCGGGAAAGGATCAGGTCCGCGGCCTCAAACCGCCGCGGCATGTCGTCCAGAAATGCATGGACCTGCCACCGCGCCGGATCGGCCCCACCTGCGGCATAAGCGGCCTGGGTCTCCTCAGCGTGACGGGCCCCGGCCTGATGCAGGATCGTCAGCCCCGGAACAGCATCCAGCAGCCGGGCTGCAATTTGAGGCATGGTCCGGTTCAGCGCCCGCGCCCCCTGGCTTCCGCCAAAAACCAGTAGATGGGGCGGCGCATCATCCCGACGCGTCTGCAAACGGAAGAATTCTGCGCGCACCGGAATGCCCGTGACCTGCGCGTTGCGGAAGTACTTCATCGCCGGCGCAAAATTTACGGCTGCGGCTGAAACATGCTTGCCCACCAGCCGGTTCGCCATTCCCGGATAAGCATTCGGCTCTACCGCTAAAGTAGGAATCCCCGCCAGGATCGCCGCCATCGTTGCTGGACCCGAAGCATATCCGCCTACACTGATGACCACATCTGGCCGGTACTGCTTGAGCAGCCTGCGGCAGTGCAGCAGGCTTGCCGGAAGGTCCGCCAGAGTCCGCAGACGTGTGGCCAGGCTTACGTTGTTGAACTGGCCTACCTGGATCAGTTCCAGCCTGTGGCCTGCCTGCGGGACCAGCCGTAACTCCAGCCCCCGGGGCGTCCCTACAAAAAGGAGCTCCGCTTGATGTTCCTGCTTCAGGGCTTCGGCAATGGCGAGAGCGGGCATAATGTGTCCCCCGGTGCCGCCGCCGGCAATCAGAACGCGCATCATCCTACTTTCCGGTCCTTGGTCTCCTGCTATGGTGCCGTGTCGATGCAGTCAGGAACAGGACATCTGCCAGTTCCCCCTGCGGCCCGAGTTATTCAATCTCCCGCGTAATGTTCAGCAGCACACCGATGCAGGCCAGCATAATAAACAGCGACGTCCCACCGTAGGAGATAAACGGCAGCGTGATGCCCTTAGTCGGGACCAGCGCCAGCACCACGCTGATGTTAAAGAAGGCCTGGATCAGGATCGTCGCCGTCAGTCCAAAGGCCAGAAAGCGCGCAAACGGGTCCTTTGAGAGGATGGCGGCGCGCATTCCGCGGTAGCCAAGCACAATGAATAGCCCCACCACAATGACGGCCCCAATCAGTCCCAGCTCTTCCGCAACATTGGCAAAGATATAGTCCGTATGCGGCTCCGGCAGGTAGAACAGCTTCTGGCGCCCTTCCATGTAACCCAGCCCGTGCAGTCCTCCTGTGCCCACCGCAATCAGCGATTGAATAATGTGGAAGCCTTTGCCCAGAGGGTCTGCCTCTGGATTCACAAACGCCAGCAGTCTGTCCCGCCGCCATTTCACCCGGAAGAGCATGAGATAGAGGACCGGCAGCGACGCCAGCGCGGCATAGCCCAGATATTTCATCTCCATTCCGGCAAGATAAAGCATCAGCGCGGTCACTCCTGCGCAGACCAGCGCCGTTCCAAGGTCAGGTTCCTTGAGAATCAGCACAATAAAAACAAGACTGGGCAGCGCGGCCGGCAGCACGGTCCCGCGCCAGTCATCAATGGTCTGCATCCGGTTCTGCAGAAACCATGCCAGAAAGAGCACCAGGGCGGGCTTGGCCAGCTCCGAAGGCTGGAAGGACAAAAGACCGAAGCGGATCCAGCGATGAGTATTGTGCGAGTCGCGCATCAGAAAAGCGGCCATCAGGAAGATGACCGTGATCGCAACAGCGGGAAAAACCACGTTGGGCCGGTTGTACTTGCGATAATCCACGCGCATCAGCAGGGTCATGGCCGCCAGTCCGGCAGCGGCCCAGACCGCCTGCCGCACGACGAAATAGTAGGGCGATCCAAAGCGTGCCTTGGCCATCACCGCCGAAGCGCTGAAAACCATGGCCAGCCCGATGACCACCAAAATCAGCGTGGTGCAGTAAAGCCATTTGTCCACGCCTACGCGTTTTGCCATACACCCTGCCGCGCCAGCACCAGGTCTTTAAAGACCTGGCCGCGATGCTCATAATTCTGGAACTGGTCAAAGCTGGAACAGGCCGGGGCCAGCAGCACAATCTCTCCCGGCTGTGCCGCTTCGGCGGCCTTCGCCACGGCATTCTCCATCGTCCCGGCGCGCACGACCGGGACCGCACCATAAAGATGCGTTTCGATCTTCTCTGCCGCTGCGCCGATGGTATAAACCGCCCTGACGCGCTTCTCCAGTAACGGACGAAGCTGGCGGTAGTCCGAGTTCTTGTCTTTTCCGCCCAAAATCAGATGAATGCCTCCCGGGAAGGCCTCAATGGCCTTGGCCGCCGCATCCACATTGGTCGCTTTGGAATCGTTGTAGTAGTCCACGCCCTGGATAGTGGCAACATATTCCAGCCGGTGCTCCACCGCCCGGAACGACCCCACTGCGCTGCGGATGGCCTCCGGCGCGACTCCGGCAAGGCGTGCGGCGCAAACCGCCGCCAGCACATTCTCAACATTGTGATGGCCCTTGAGCGGAATCTCTTCCACTTTCAGAATGAACTCGGGCGCGGCCAGCTCTGACATGCGGAAGACAATCGCGCCCTCATGCACGAACGCCCCCTGGCGCACCACACGCTTCGCACTGAACCAGAAGATACGGGACACAGCACGCGCCGCCATCCGCGAGGTCACATCGTCATCCGCATTCAGGACCAGGGCGTCTTCTGCCGTCTGATTGGCGAAGATACGCTCCTTGGCCGCGACATAATTTTCAAAGCTCCCGTGACGGTCCAGATGATCGGGTGTCACATTCAGCACCACGGCAATGTCGGGCCGGAACCTTTCGGTCGTCTCCAGCTGAAAGCTCGATACCTCCAGCACGGACCAGCCGTCTTCACGGCTTTCATCCACCAGCGCAATCACCGGCACGCCGATGTTTCCTCCCACCTGCGTCTTCATTCCCCCGGCCTTCAGGATCTCTCCGGTAAGCGCAGTCGTCGTGGTCTTTCCATTCGATCCGGTGATGGCAAGCGCTTTCCCTTTGAGGAAGCGCGAAGCCAGCTCCAGCTCTCCGAGAATGGGCAGGCCGAAGGTCTTCACCTGCACCAGTTCCGGCGTATTGAGCGGAACACCGGGGCTCACGACAATCAGGTCCTGACGGCGAAAGGTGAGCAGGCCGTGACCGCCTGCTTCTACAGGAATCCCTTCTTCGAGCAGTGCGGGAATGTCCTTGCCCAGCTCCTCGGCGCTCCGAATGTCAGAAACTGTCACCTGCGCGCCTCGACGACGCAGAAAAAGGGCGGCGGCCAGGCCTGACTTGCCCAGCCCCACAACCAGAACTTTTTTGCCTTTGAACTCCATGCCTACGATTCTCCGGCCTGACTGGCCATTGTGTCATGTGGAATACACTTCAGCGCAGCTTTAATGTGGTGAGCGCCAAGAGTGCAAACACCAGCGCCCCGATCCAGAAGCGTGCAATTACTTTTGATTCTGACCAGCCCATCAGCTCAAAGTGATGATGCAGCGGGGCCATCTTGAAAATGCGCTTCTTGCGCAGCTTGTAGCTGCCCACCTGCAGAATTACCGAGAGCGCCTCCAGAACGAAGATTCCGCCGATGAAGGGCAGCAGCAGCTCCTGCTTGATGGCAACAGCGACCGTCCCGATGGCCCCGCCCAGCGCCAGCGATCCCACGTCGCCCATAAACACCTCGGCCGGATGTGCGTTGTACCACAGAAAGCCAATACTCGCCCCCACCATCGAGCCGCAGAAGATGGAGAGCTCGCCTACCATGGGCATCCGCTGCAACTCCAGATAATCGGCAAACACCACATGCCCGCTGACATACGTCAGCACGGTCAGCGCACCGGCGGCAATAATCGTACAGCCGATGGCCAGCCCGTCCAGCCCGTCCGTAAGGTTCACAGCATTGCTGGAAAACACAATCACCAGCACCGTAAACACAATGAAGGGCAGAAACGCCACCAGCCCAAAATGCGGAACATGCCGCAGCGCCTCAATTGCAAAGTCCGGCTTCAGCCACTTCACAAAAGGCACCATCAGCTTGGTGGAGTAGATGCCCTGCATTTGCATGAAAACCAGAGAAATGGCGATCGCCAGGCTGGCCAGGACCTGATACCCCATCTTGGCCCGCGCCGTCAGTCCCAGGTTCCGCCGCTTGACCACTTTGATGTAGTCATCGGCAAAACCAATGGCGCCAAAGGCCACCGTGGAGCCGATCACCAACCAGACAAACGGGTTCGACAGATCGGCCCAGAGCAGCGTCGGCAGCAGAATCGCAATGCAGATGAGCACACCACCCATCGTGGGCGTTCCCGCCTTCTTCTGGTGCTCCTTCGGCCCCTCCTCACGGATATACTGTCCAATCTGAAACTCCCGCAGTTTTTCAATGACATACGGGCCGATGATGAGCGCAATCAACAGCGCCGTCAGAGATGCAAAGGCGGTGCGGAAGGTCAGATACCGGAAGATGCGAAAGGGTCTGAAGTAAGGGAAAAGTTTCTGATAAAGAAGCCAGTAGAGCAAACTTCCTCCGGCGGGCAATGGAGTTCTGGGTTCATCTTACAGGTTCTTCCCCTGAAAATCCGGCCCGTTTCCCGAGCAACCTGGCAAAAAAAGCTCTTGACGGACCTTTCCACAGGCGTAGACTGGACTTACCACCTATGACCCGGTTCAGGGTCCGACGGACCGGGCATCTGGGAATCTCCACCGCTCCCGGATGCTCGGTCCGTTTTTGCTTTTTCCCGGAATTCCCGATAACGGCCCAGAAGCGACGCCGGCCCGGCCAACTGCATCCGCACCGCATTGTCGCGAAACTCCCGCTCCCGAATGACCGCGCCCGCTTCAAGCGCCGCCAGAACGTCCCCGCGCGACTGCGGCACGATCATGGTCTGCTCCATCACCGGGTCCCCCACCAGGGCCTCATCTAGCCGGGCCAGCAGAGCATCCAGGCCCTCCCGCATTCTGGCTGAGACTAGGACCCCGCCGCCGGATGCTGCCGTCTCGCGCTCCTCAGCAGAAAGCAGGTCCACTTTGTTCATGACCTCAATGCAGGGCTTGTTCACAGCCTCCAGCTCCGCCAGCACTTTTTCTACCTCCGCCTTGTGCTCATCGCGCGCCGGACTGGAGGCGTCCCGCACATGCAGCAGCACTTCAGCCTTCTGCACCTCTTCCAGCGTCGCGCGGAAGGAGCTGACCAGAGTATGCGGCAGGTTCCGAATAAAACCCACCGTATCTGACAGCAGGACCTTCCTCCGCGAAGGCAGGACCACGGCCTTGAGCTTGGGGTCCAGCGTGGCAAACATGCGCGACGACTCCACCACGCCTGCCTGGGTCAGCGCATTAAAAGCGTGCTCTTGCCCGCATTGGTATATCCCACCAGCGCCACAGTCGGCACCGGGACCGCCTCACGCCGCTGCCGCTGTTGGCCGCGTACACGCCGCACCGCTTCCAGGTCATGTTTCAATTGCACGATGCGCCGCTGAAGTTTGCGCCGGTCCGTTTCCAGCTGCGTTTCCCCCGGCCCGCGGGTACCGATGCCGCCGCCAAGCTGCGACATCGCTTTTCCCCGCCCGGCCAGTCGCGGCAGCAGGTATTCCAGCTGCGCCAGTTCCACCTGCAGCTGCCCTTCGCGCGTGCGCGCATGGCGGGCAAAAATGTCAAGGATCAACTGCGTCCGGTCAAGAACACGGCAGGGGAGTGCTGCTTCCAGGTTCCGCAGCTGGGTTGGCGTCAGATCGTGATCAAATAGGGCCGCATTGGCCCCTGTCGCGGCAACCACACCGGCCAGTTCTCTTACCTTGCCACTGCCAATCAGCGTGGCAGGATCCGGCTTCGGCCGCCTCTGGACAAATTCGCCCGCGATTTCCGCTCCAGCGCTGAGCACCAGTTCGCGGAATTCCATCAGGAGCTCGCCGGCGGCCGGGACCTCCCGGGCCTGGGTCGCTGGTGCGGGCTCGGCCAGCTTTCGGACCTCACGCGCAAGCAGCGCTGAAGGCAGCAGGGCCGCACGGCGCGCGGAGAACTCCACCGCTACCAAAAGAACGCGGTCTTTTGCGCGATGAAGCTCCTCCACGAACGAATACTTCCGGCTCAGGCGCTCTGCTGTTCCGCCGTGGGAACACTGTTGGCAGCGGCGGGCTGCGTCGCGGTGTGCGTCGCCGGGCCTTTGTGCTCCGTATGCAGCACGGCCCGCGTGCTCACCACAGTGGAAATCGCATGTTTGAAGATGAGCTGTTCCTGGTTATTGTTCTCCAGCAGCACGGAATACTTGTCAAAAGAACGGATCCGGCCAGTAAGTTTTACTCCGCTTACCAGATAGATCGTGATGGGGGTTTTGTCTTTCCGGACCGTATTGAGAAATGTGTCCTGAATATTTTGTGCCGGCTTGTTGTCCATTGTGCCGATCTCCTGTTCCTATATGGAATTTGCTGAATCGTACTGCGTTAAAAATTTATGCCAAATGCCGCGAGGCAAATGCTTCTTTCTGTTAAGTAAACACGATACGGTGTCTGCTCAAATGTTGCAAACCCCCGCAAAGGCCTTTCTATGCTTGATACACAAAGCACCTGAGATAGTTTCGATGCAAAATCCTCCCTCAGGATGCTTCCTCCTTCCTGGGAACAGTCTTACTGGACAGTCTCTACCCTTTCCTCGTTCCTTCGGAATCCGGCCAGAATCTCTGCGCTGGAAGCGATGCCCAAACAGGTTCCTCCCCGGCAATTCTCCCTCTCTTCCACACCGATTGGCAGTATCCTGAACAACATGGTCCGGATGACGGTGCTCGCCAGTGGTTCCAAAGGTAACAGCGCCATTGTCGCCACCTCCCGGACACGCATCCTCGTGGACGCCGGACTTTCCTGCCGCGAGCTTTTCAAGCGGATGCGCTCCGTCAACGAAGACCCCGAAGCGCTGGACGCCATCCTGATTACCCACGAACACCAGGACCACGTTCAGGGACTTTCTGTCACCGCGCGCAAGCTGGGCATTCCGGTCTATTTCACAGAGGCCACCCATCGCGCATGGATGCGTTGGATGACGCCCCGCAAGCGTCTCACCTATGCCGCCTGGCTTGAAGAGCGCAAACAAGAAGCCAAAAAAAAGAAGGCAGAAGCAGAGGCCCGCGGCCTGGAACCAGATGCAGACTCCGCCAACCCCTTCTATCGTGAACGGGAACTGGCCGAATGTGCCGCCGAGGAAGAGGAGCTCAGCACAGGAGAAAAGCAGCAGACCGCCGACCCCTGCGCCCTTCCTGCCGTCGAGTATTTCCGCGCCGGCAGCCAGTTTTCCATTGGCGACATCACCGTCAATGCCTTCACCATCCCGCATGACGCCATCGATCCTGTAGGATTTGTCTTTCAGGCAGAAGGGATACGCATCGGCATCGCCACGGACCTCGGCTACATGCCCCCCAACGTCAGCCTGCAACTGCGCGGCTGTGATGTCCTCATGCTGGAATCCAACCATGACCTGGAAATGCTGCGCGACGGCCCGTATCCCTGGTCTGTCAAACAGCGCGTCATGTCCCGTGTCGGTCACCTGTCAAATGACGCCGCCGCCAGTTTTCTGGAATCGCATTACGACGGCCAGGCGTCTTATATAGTGCTGGCCCATTTGTCGGAAAGCAATAATTTGCCGGAGCTGGCAAGGCTGGCCGCAGAGCGCGCCTTACGGGAGCGTATGACGTTGCTGGGAAACAAGTTGGTCCTGGCCGAACAAAATACGGCAATAGGACCGATTCTGCTCTAGCCTGAAAGTCGTTTATACTAAAGGAAGTTACCCACGGCCCAGATCTTTCGGACATACAATCGGCTGCTTTCAGCAGCACCGATGGGCCGGGATCGCCAGCAGATCAATGAAAGCGGAGTAAATACTTATGACATCCTGCACGGATCCAGTGGTTGGCGACATATTGTCCAGTTGGAGATATGACATTTCCGGCATCTCGCCTGAGATGCGCACCGACTACGAACATCACCTCGAAGAATGCCAGCATTGCCGTTCCCGCCAGCGCATCCACCGCACCGTGGATGTCGTGCTCATCGGCGTGGCCACTTTTTCCATGCTTGCATTCCTTCTCGCGCTGGCCGTGATTCACCGGGTCGAGCCTTTGCGCAACTGGGCGGTCGTGAATCTGCACCTGCGCCAGATGGAGGTGGTCCTCACGCTCCAGGCTGCGGCCGTTTTTGGCCTGCTTGTTTCCATCCTGGCCTGGATCCTGGTCGCCATTGTCACCCCGGCCCCGGTGTATCTCACCAGCATGGCCCTGGCCCAGGCCCGCGGCCTGCAAAACCGCACCCGTACCCACGGCAAGGCCGCCTGAACCCCTTGCCGGAAAACCAAAAAGCCGAAGGTGACTTCGGCTTTTTCTCTCTGTAGGCTTTACTTTGCAACCCGGGAGGATGGATGCGTCCTCGGCTTGCTTCTTCCGTTGGTCTTCTTTCCCGGAGTTTCAATGATCCCGCGCATCCAGAAATTGCCCTCGCTGTCCACCTCGATGCCGTGCACCTCGCGTTCAAAGCCCGGGAAGCGCCGGCCGAATTCCTCCAGCGCCAGCAGAAACCGGATGGTCGGGCTATTGGCATCTCCCAGCCGCTCACCCGGCATACACATCGGAATCCCCGGCGGATACGGCACCAGCATGACGGCGGAGATGCGTCCGGGCATCTCGGTAAGCCGCACCTTCTCCGTACCTTCGCGGATCAGCTTCTGATAGGCCTGCGAGGGCGTCATTACCTGGGGCAGATCAATGTCGAAGGCCTCCTGTAGCAGCCCAGGCAGGTTCAGCTCCTTCATGGCGGCGTGCATCTCGTCGCTGAGCTGCTTCAGGTCCATCATGCCGTAGCGCTCCGGATACTTGGCCACAAGCTGCGGCAGGGCCTCATTGAGCGGGGCCTCGGTATCGTAAAGTCTGCGAAACTCAAAGAGCGTCTCCAGCAAACTGCCCCACTTCCCCTTGCTGGTGCCCACAGAAAACAGCGTCAGGATCGTGTAATCGCCCGTGCGGGCAATTTCTACCCGGCGCGCATCCAGAAACGCCGTCAGGATCGCCGCCGGAATGCCCCAATCCGCCATTCTTCCCTGCGCATCAATTCCCGGGGTCAGGATCGTGACCTTCGTCGGGTCGAGCAGGACATAATCGTTGGCGATGTCTTCGTCCCGAAAGCCGTGCCAGCTTTCACCCTGCTTCAGGGTCCAGCATTGGGGTGATTCCGAAAGCAGATCATCCGGTGCGTCCTCAAAGCGATAGACCTCTCCCGTCTCCGGGTCCGTCACCGTGTCCGGCTGGAACATCCCGAAAAACCAGCCTCCGCCTTCCTCGGCCTTCAGACGGTGCGCCACCGACGCCATCGCCTTGCGAAAGCTGATGGCGTCCTCAATGGTCTCCATCATCAGAGTGGACCCGGCCGGTTCATCCATCATCGCCGTGGCCACGTCAATCGAGGCAATCATGGGATAAAAGGGCGACGTAGTGCCCCGCATCATGAATGATTCATTGAACTGGTCAAACTCCAGCGGCGCGCGCGGGCTTAGCTTCACATGGATCATCGAGGCCATCGAAAAGGCCGGCAGCATCTTGTGCGTGGACTGCACTGCAAACAGCAGCGGACGGTCCGGCATTTCATCCGGTACGTCCATGGCAAAACGTCCACGATAAAGCGAATGGAATTTCGCATAAGCATACCAGGCCTCATCAAAATGCACCCGCGGCACGCTTTTCTTCAGCTCTTCTACCACTGCGTTGACGTCATAACAAAATCCGTCATAGGTCGAATTGGTGACGACCGCATAGCTGGGGTTCTTTGAAACGGCCCCGGCCAGAAACGGACTTTTGCTGATCTGCTCCTGGATGTTCTCCGGACGGAAACGCGCCAGAGGGACCAGCCCGATCATGCCAAAGCCGTTGCGCGTCGGCTTAAAATACACGGGCCGCGCCCCGGTGACCGTCAGCGAGTGACAGATGGATTTGTGGCAGTTCAGGTCTGCCAGCACCATCTCATCCTGCGCAATCACGCCGTGTCCCACAATCTGGTTTGAAGTAGACGATCCCCCCAGAACGTAAAAGGTCCAGTCCGCGCCAAAGATGCGCGCCGCATTCCGCTCCGATTCGGCCGGAGGACCGATATGGTCCAGCCATGACCCCAGCTGCGACGTAGAGATACCCAGGTCAGAGCGCAGCAGGTTCTCGCCAAAAAATTTGTGGAAGGCCATGCCCACCGGATGCTTCAGGTATGCCACCCCTCCCATGTGTCCCGGAGCGTCCCACGAATATGCTCCCTGGTCGGTGTATTTCACCAGCTCCCGGAAATAGGGCGGCAGCAGCTGCTCGTGGTAGCGCTCCACTGCGAAATCCACGCGGTTCGCAATGAAAGCAGGCGTGTCCCCGAAAAGATGGATATACTCGTGGACCTGCTTGACCACTTCCAGCGGCAGCTCGCTGACCAGTGTGCGGTCTGCAATCAGGAAGATGGGCAGTTTCTTGTTCCGGCGCCGCACCGCACGGACAATCCGCAGCGCAGCGCGCTCATCAAACTGGTTGTTCTCCGGCAGGTCCCAGTCCAGCAAAATGGCGCTGTACGACGGGTCGGACGTCACCAGCGCCAGACCGTCCTCCGGCGTTGAGGTGCGCACGACACGGTAACCTTCTTCCTGGATTGCCTGCACCAGGCGCTCCATGGCCTGGTCTGCTACAGAATCCGTCCCGCCTGCTTCGCTTGCAATCAGCAGGACCCAGCGGCCTTGTTCCATTCCTTCAACCTCATGACCTGCTCTTTTCAGTCCACACCCGTAGGGTGAAAAGAGCATAAAAATTTCTTTTATTTCCGGAACCTGGGGCGCTGATGGGATGGCCTGTATTGCCGGGGAACAGGAAAATGCCTGCTGGTTCCAAGCGGCCAGCAGGCATGGTGCTTCTGTTATTGTAATGGTCTTTACTTGTCGCTCTGAGCCTGGAATTCCACAATTTTTTTCAACGTTTCATAAGGCACCGAGTTCAGCGGCAGGCCGCGTCCGTTAATAAACAGCCAGGGAGTTTCATTCACGTTCAGCTCCTGGGCCAGATGCAGCGACGCATCCACGGCGCCCCTGGCCTCTGGTGAGTCCGCGCAGGCCGCTGCTTTGGCCGCATCCACACCCGCCTTGGTGGCCGCATCGTTCAGCGTCGTGGCGGCCGCTTCCGGCGTCAGACTGGCCTGGTTCGTAAAGACCGTCTCCGCATACTGGAAAAACGCATCATTGCCGCCCAGCTTGGCCACACATACCCCGTAGGCTGCAGCCTTGTACGCCTCCGGATGGATGGACGTCAGAGGCAGGTTCTCAAAAACAAAATGCGCATTCGGAAAGTCGGCCAGCAGCCGCTGTACGGTGGGCTGTGCCTCCTTGCAGTGCGGACACTGAAAGTCCGCAAACTCCACCAGAAGAAGCTCCTTCGATGCCGCCCCCCGCGACGGGCCATTGGCGCTGGCCTGAAGCACCTTGCGTGCCGCATCAAAAGGACGCGCTCCGAAAGGCATCACCTCGTTGGAGATCAGGTGCTGGCCATCCGGCGTGACGAAAAACTGCAGCGAACCAATCTGCTGCGGGTTCGTCTTCTGCGCTGCCAGCACGGTCACCTTGCTCACCCCCGGCGCGGCAGTCTTCTGGATGGCCTGCACCTGCCACACCCGGTCCGGATCGTATCCCCACAGCTGCTGGAGAAACGCATTCACTGTCTCTTTGCTCGGGGAAGCGGCGGTAAAATTCCCAGGATCAACAGGAGGAAAATTCGGCGCTCCCGCCGTCGGAGCAGGCGCGCTCGGGGCCGTCGGCACCTCTTCGGTGGAGGCCGTCGGTGCGGTCCGCTGCTGTTGCTGGCTCTGTTGCGCCATGACAGGCACAACCGCAGTAAGGGTCATCGCAAGCAAAACGCTGCGGGCGGGGGTCAAAAGATGCATCGAAGTCCTTTCCGGAACACTAAACAAAGTCTAAATCGTAAAACCTGTCTCTGCTGCCGCATCTCCCATGGCTCATGGTTGCGCTCAACACCCCCTGCGGCCTTCGCAGCTGCGGAGGGTCTGTCTCTAAACCTGCACTTTCACCGCAATCGGAAAACGCCGCCCCGGCCCGAAGGCCTTCTTTGTGACTTTTAACACCGGGGCCGCCTGCTGCCGTTTGTACTCGCTCCGCTCCACCAGTTTGACGACACGCCGCACCAGTTCGATGTCGACCCTCTGCTTGGCAGCGATCTCTTCCGGTGTCTCGTAGTTCTCCACATAGGCTTCCAGGATCGGGTCCAGCACCTCATAGGGAGGCAGCGAATCGGTGTCCTTTTGGCCCGGCCGCAGCTCGGCTGAAGGAGGCTTGTCCAGGATCGCCTGCGGGATCCGTTCCCCGGCCCGGTTAAGGAAACGGCACAGGTCATAGACCCGCGTCTTCATCAGGTCGCCAATCACGGCCAGTGCGCCCACCATGTCGCCATACAGCGTGCAATAACCGGTCGCCATCTCCGACTTGTTTCCTGTCGTCAGCACCAGGGAGTTGAATTTGTTCGAGAGCGCCATCAGCAATGTCCCGCGAATGCGCGACTGGAGATTTTCCTCGGTAATGTCCGGCTTCGTCCCCGCAAACAAGGGCGCGAGCGCCTTGTTGTAGCCTGCAAAGAGGTCGTCAATGCGAATGATTTCAAACCGGATGCCCAGGTTCTCCGCCAGCCGGTAGCTGTCATCAATCGACCCCTGGGATGAATACGGGCTGGGCATCCCCACTCCCAGCACATTTTCCGGTCCCAGGGCATCGGCGGCAATCGTCGCCACCAGCGCAGAATCAATCCCGCCGCTCAGTGCAACAATCGCTTTGGAAAAGCCGCACTTGCGCACATAATCCCGCGTGCCCAGCACCAGAGCGCTGTAAACCGCCTCGTCGATGTCTTCGGTCTGGTCATGAACATCGCCCTTGCCAGTCTCAAGATCGGCGAAGACCAAATCTTCTTCAAACGACTTGCCCTGCGCGACTACCTCGCCGTCGCGCGAGAGCACCAGGCTCGATCCGTCAAAGATCAGGCTGTCCATCCCGCCCACCTGGTTCACCATCACCACCGGAGCACAGTGGTGCCGGGCGATCGCGGCCAGCATCTCTCGCCGCGTCCTGCGCTTTCCGCGCCAGTAGGGGGAGGCCGAGATGTTCAGGATCAGATTGCCGCCTTCGCGCATCAGTTCCTCCACCGGGTCCACCGCATGAAGCCGCTTGTGCCAGAAGTTCTTATCGTTCCATGCATCTTCGCAGATGGTCAGGGCGACGCGCTTTCCGCAAAAGTGCACCAGATGCTGCTTCTCCGCCGCAGCAAAATAACGCTGGTCGTCAAAGACGTCATAAAACGGCAGCAGCATCTTCGACTGCACAAAGGCGATTTCTCCTCTCTGCAGCAGCGCGGCAGAGTTCATCACCTTCTTGCCTGTCCCGGCAGGCGCATGCGTCACATAACCGACGATGCTGGCAATCTCCAGATCGGCTGTGGCCTCGGCAATCTCCCGCACCGCCTCCTCTGACCTCGCCACAAAGGAAGGCTTGTCCAGAAAATCCGCCGGCGGATAACCGCAGACCGCCAGCTCCGGAAAGAGCACCAGGTGCGCCCCGCCCGCAGCGGCCTGCCGCGTAAAATCAAGGATTTTGACGATGTTTCCGGTGAAGTCACCGATGGTGGGATTGATCTGGGCTAGCGCTACCTTCACAGGTTTAGTGTACCAACGCGCAGGACGCAGGGCCTCTGCTGCGCCGGCCTGCAGGCAGCGGGCACAGCCCAGGCCCCGGCCCTTTATTTCTTTGCCTTGCCCAGCGCAAACCTCAGTCCGGTGCGGAAGTTCAACGGCAGCGATGGATAGCCGATCGGCCCGATGTGCTGGCTGCTCAGGATGTTGTCCAGTTGGGCATACACTCCCACCCAGTGTGTCACCTGATAAACGCCGCCAAAGTCGAGCTTTGCGTATCCGGAATCGAGATTGCGGTTTGGCAGCAGCAAAGAATTGCCGAAGGAGGCGTCGCTGTAACCCAGAAATGTCGAATCATCGCTCCGGCTGGCAAAGGCCCCGTCCCCGATCAGCGTAAAGTGCTTGCCCGTATACGTGGCCGACACAAAACCCGTATGCGGCGGCCGCCGGAAGGGCCGCGCTCCCCGCAGCGGCGAATACACGCCAATGGGAAGATCCGCAAACGAGGATGCGGTGTTGTAGGTGGGCTGGAGTGCATCCGAGCTGAACGAACGCTGTACCACCGCGTCCAGATAGGTGTACCCGCCGCGCAGGAAGAGGTCCTTGCCGATGCCGTACTGCACCTCGGTCTCAAACCCCTGGGCCCGGAAGGCCTGCGAGTTGAGCGTGGGCGACACAAACGCCGTATTGAGCACAGCGATGATCTGCTCTACCTCATTGGGCGGCAGTTGCGGCAGAAGCTCATACAGCGCGGTTGCCGGCACGCTCTCAATCTGGTCGCCAAATTCATTATGGAAGTAAGTTGCGCGCACCAGCACCCGCTCGCTGAACAGACTTTGCTCCACTCCACCGTCATAACTGCGCGACCGCTCCGCGCCAATCGGGCGGATGCCAAACTGCGCTGCCGCACCCGCTCCGCCGTAAGTGTTCAGCACCTGATACAGTGAGTCAAACTGGTCGGTCAGTGTCGGCTCTTTTACGCCCTTGGCAAAATTAAAGTTCAGCTTGGTCCCGTGAAAACTGCCCGCTCCCGGACGCACCAGATAGTAAGACACTCCCACCCGCGGCGTGCCTTCCGTTCCGTAAAGCTGGTTTTTCTCAATGCCTCCACCCAGCGAATAAAACAACCGGTTGCGAAAGTCGCCGGCAATCTGGAGCATGAAGTCATAGTTGGCCCGCTCCAGAGTGTCATTCACATACCCGGGGTAATAGTCTTTGCCGCGCTCATCTTCAAAGCGGAACCCTGCCACCGCCAGAAGGTGCGGCGTAAACTGATAGTCCGCCTGTGCATACAGATTGTCCCGGTTGGACACCAGCTCTGAAGTCACCGGATACGTGCCGGCATAATTCAGAATTGCCTGTCCACTCACCGTATATCCGTTGGCCCCCGGATGGTCACCGGCAGCCCCAGATACACCCCCATGTCCGGCTCATAGATCCCGGTCGGAGACCATTGCGTGTCCTCTTCCCGCTTGCGCGCCAGGCCATATCGCACCAGCCCATGCAGACGGTCAGAAAATGTATGGTCGATGCTCCCCGTCGCATAAATGTCCTGGTCCGATTGCTTTCCATCATTGGCAATCCGATAAAACTCATAGGCCCCCGGCAGCCCCGTCGCAATGTCCGCGTTGCGGAATGTCCCGCGCACCGTCGTGGCTGAAGACCAGGCCCATCCCAGGTTCGCCGTCTCCACAAGATTGTGATACTCGTCCTGCGGAATCGCATTTTTCGTCTGCAGGTCGCTGAATCCGCCATAGTAATCCAGCGCGCCGTGCGTGCCGCCCAGCTGGACCTCATTGCGGTAGGTCCCGAAGTTCCCCGCATCTCCCTCATACATCAGCGAGGGGAATGGCGTTGAGCCGCGCGGCGTTGTAAATGCAACCACACCGGCTGCAGCGTCGGAACCATACAGCACGCTGTTCGGTCCACGGTATGCCTCCGCCTTCTCCACTCCCGTTGATGAGAGCGTGGAAAAATCAAAGCGTCCGCCAATGTCTTCCATCGGGGCGCCGTCCAGCAACACCTTGTTGGCGTCCGAATTTCCGCCTCGGATAAAGATGCTTGTCAGCCCGCCGCGCTGCCCCTGCTGCACAACGTTGATCCCGGCCACCTGGCGCAGCACATCCACCATGTCTGCCCGATTCAGAAATTCGGTCTTGCTCAGCCCGGTGACCGATGCACTCACCTGCGCCTGCGGCAGCGGTGTTCCCGTGGCCGTGACCACCACAGACTGGCGCACCCACTCCGGCTCAAGCACAATCTCCTGATCCACTACATCCAGAGCACCACCGTAAAAGCTCTGCGTGGCAAGCTGACGAAACGAGCTCCCGCTGGCCAGCACATAAAACCTGCCGCTCGATGATGTGGAAAGAGAATAGCTGCCGTCGCTTTCGGTCTTGCCCGCTACAATGACCTTGCCGTTATAGACCAGGGCAACGTCGGCATTGGCAATCCCGGCGCCCAACGGGTCTGTCACACGCCCATGCACCACCACGGCGCGTATGGGAGATACGGCAAGCAAAATACAAATCCATAGAAAAACAAAGCGGCGGCGCCGCAGAAGTTCTCGCATCTTTCCTCCGTTCCCCTCGGAACTGGGTTTTGTGCGCCTGAGGCCGGTCTCCTGACTCTGCGCGTCCTGCCATGCCGCCTTCCCGGCCAAACCAGTGGCTGAAGGCATGGCGCCAGCTTGCGCTACGCGCTTACAGTTGCGGGGCAGTGGCGGATTCTCACCGCCTTCCCGAACACCTCATGCGTTTCTTCCGTCACAGAGACAGCAAAGACACGGACGTCCGTCCCTGTCTGCTTCCGTTCCTTCCTGTGCCGGAAACTATGATTATTCGTGACACGGAAAGCAATGTCAAAAACCACCGCTTTGTGCGCGTAACGCACTCTTGGTCTCGCGCACCATCCATGCATGACCAGCTTCGCCGCCTTCACCCAAGGTTTGTATCCGTTTGAGGTTGTGCTGCTCGTTGGCGGCATTCTTCTGTTCCTGGTCCTGCTGATCGGACTGGTTGCCGGACTCGTGCGCGGTAAGATTTCCGCCATTCTGGTCCCGCTCTTCATCCTCTCGCTCGCCATGATTGGATGGCCCAGCGTCCAGTCCATCCAGTACAACCATCTGACCGTCACACTGAACAACCAGCTCCAGCAGGTCGCCGCCAACCCTGCCGACCAGGCCGCACGCAGCCGCCTCGCGCAGATCACCGCCCAGCTGGCCTCTCGGCCTGGCAATGCGGCAACCCTGACGGCTGTGGCCAGCGCCCAGTATGCCCTCGGCCAGGAAGGGCCTGCACAGCAGAACCTCGCCCGGGCGTTACAGATGGATCCCCGCCAGCCCGCGGCCCTGGCTCTCAAGAGCAAAATCGACGCCGTCACACAAATGCAGCAACTGGCGCACACCGTGCAAAGCAATCCCTCGGATGTCGCGGCAAAACTTGAGCTTGAGGAAGTGGCCGCGCGGGTATCGCAGATGCCGCTGGCCAATCCCAGGGCGCTCGTATCGCTGGCAGTGGCGCAGAAACTTACGGGAAATGGGATCGCCGCACAGCAGACAGAGAAGAAAGCGCTGGCCATCAGTCCTCATGCTCTCAAGACGCCTGCGCCTTAACTGTAGAGCTGGTGACCCCGGGAAGATTCGAACTTCCGACACGCAGTTTAGGAAACTGCTGCTCTATCCACCTGAGCTACGGGGCCACTGCAACTTATTTTAACCTGCTTCGGCCGCTCCTCTTCCGCTGGGCCCTGCTCCTGGTCCTCTTCACGCGATACAATGCCTTTGGCGTGAATACTGTAAAGGCCATCTATCCGGGCAGCTTTGATCCAGTGACCAACGGCCACCTCGACCTGATTGCGCGAGGGACCAAAATCTTTGACCATCTGGTCGTCGCGATCCTTCGCAACTCCGGAAAAAATCCCCTGTTTTCTGTCGAAGAGCGCGTCGAGATGCTCTCGCAGGCGCTTTCCGGCTTTCAAAATGTCTCCGTTGCGACCTTCGACGGTCTGCTGGTAGACTTCGTCCGCGAACAACATGCTCAGGCCGTCATGCGCGGCATTCGCGCCATCAGCGATTACGAATACGAGCTACAGATGGCCCTCATGAACCGCCGTCTCGCCCCCGACCTTGAAACGGTCTTTCTCATGCCCGATGGCAAGTACTCCTTCGTCAGCTCCCGCCTAGTCAAGGAGGTCTTTACCCTCGGCGGGTCCATCGAGGGACTGGTCCCTCAATTCGTCATCGAACGGCTCAAGGCCCGCGTCCCCAACGGCCACTGACATCGGCGCAGCCCCGCTCCTTCTCGACAGACCTACATTCCTTCCCCGGTAAACGGATTCACCTCATTCGCCTTTGCCGTCGTGGGGTCGGCCACCGCAACCGCAGCCTCAGGCCTGTGCTGGAGCTGCCCGGCCACCCCGCTCCCGTAAACACGCAGCGGGTCTCCCGGTAACAGCCCGTTCTTTTCCAGAGCAATGCGGATGCGGCGCTGGGTCTCACGCATGGCCCCCCAGTGCTTGTCTGCCTTGGTCTTCAACTGCACCGGATAGATCACCTGCGAGCCCTTGATCGTGTCCACACCCAGAAGCGTGGGGTCGGCCAGAAAGACGTCCCTGTATTCCGGATCATTGCGCACGCTCATCGCCACTTCCATCAACAGTTTCATCACCTTGTCCGGGTCGGCGGAAAAGTCCACAGATACGTTGATCGTCGCTACCGAGTAGTCCCGGGTCAGGTTCGCCACCGTCGTAATCTGCGAGTTCGGGATGAAGTAAAGCGTACCGTCTCCGTCCCGTACCATGGTTTTGCGCAGGGAAAGCGACTCCACAATCCCCGTCACCCCGGCCACGCGGACCTTGTCTCCCACGTTGTACTGGTCTTCTACCAGAATCAGAATGCCGTTCAAACAGTCCTTGACGATGGTCTGCGCCGCCAGGCCGATGGCAACGCCGGCAATTCCCGCGCTGGCCAGCAGCGGCTCCAGCTTAAAGCCAAACAGCGGCAGCACCTCCAGCGCAGCGACAAAGACAATAAAGCCAATCCCGCTGGCATGCATCACCGAGGCCAGGGTCTTCACCTGCCCAATCCGGGAAGCGCTGGCCGCATGGCGTTCCGTAATCCGCACAATGTGCCGCGTAAAGGCCTTCAGCATACGCACAAAGATCCAGGCCGCAATGATGGTGACCACGATCTTCGGCAATGCCTTGTAGGCAAAGTCCATCAGGTCGTCAATTAACTCTGTGTTCAGCTTTGCCAGGTGCCCGCCGTTCTGGATGGCAAAAGAGAACAGGGAATTTGCATCTGTTAAAAGCATAGGCAACATTCCTATAATGACCGGATGCAGTACTTGGATGCCAATTTCCGTTGGCAGGCGCTGCTGCTTTCGCTGGTCCTTCTCGCCGGCGGCCCGGTGGCCTCGCCTGCACAGCAGCAACAGCAGCTTCCCCAGATTCCTGCCCCCGCCTCGCGCCCCACATCGCCCGGCCAGCCCGGCATGGCTGGTGACGACTCCGGCCCCGACCCTTTGGCCCGTCGGATCATGCTGGAACAGGCAAAGAAACGCAACCAGCAGCGCCAGCAGGACATCGTAAACGATACAAACAAACTGCTTCAGCTCGCCCAGCAGCTCAAGGCCGAGGTTGATAAAACCAATCAGGACCAGCTTTCGCTTTCTGTCATCAAAAAAGCTGAAGAGATCGAAAAGCTGGCCAAATCAGTCAAGGAAAAAATGAAAGGAAGCTGATTCCACCTGCACAGCATCCAAACCTGACTGTAGCAGTGATGGGCCACCTTCGCTCACAGGAGGAAAAAGCAGCATGTCAGCCGATCCCCTCACCACCGCCTTAAAGCATGGCACTACCCTCGGTATGGTCTGGGCCGCGATTCTCATTCTGTGCGGCATCATCTCGCTGGCCCTGCCCGTGGTGGCGGGCATCAGCACGGCCATTGCTCTTTCCGTTCTGGTCCTGGTTTCCGGCGTCATTCACCTGACCACCGCTCCGGTCGCCGGTGGTTTCGGAGGCTATCTCTGGCGCACGCTGGTCGGCATCGTTTACATCATCGGGGGCATCTGGCTCTTTATGCACCCTGTCCTTGGGCTGGTCTCCTTTACTCTGGTGCTGGGCTTCATCTTTCTACTGGAAGGCATTTTCTACATCATCGGGTTCTTTCAGATACGCAGCACCGGAGGCGCCGCCTGGCTTCTCGTCGATGGCATCGTTACCCTGGTCCTGGCTTTTCTGATTCTTGCCCACTGGCCCTCCAGCTCAGCCTGGGCCATCGCAACCATTGTGGGCGTCAACCTGCTGATAAGCGGCATCACACGACTCATGGCGCTCTCTGCCATCCGCGCCGCACTCAATACGGCGGCCTGATGCCGGTCTAATGTTTCCGGACAAGCAGCAGCGTCCGGTCATCCGTCTGTTTTCCAAAGACCCCCACGGCATCCAGAATGGAATCGGCCAGCAGCGGAAGCGGTTCTGCCGCGTGTGCAGCAATGATCTGCTGGAGTCGTTCTGTGCCCAGCTCTTCTCCCGCCTTGTTGGTGGCCTCCAGAATGCCATCGGTGACCGCGACCAGCAGGTCTCCGGATTGCATCACAGCCGATGCAGAAGAAAAGCCCTCCACCGAAAGCAGCCCCAGCGGAAACTGCTCGTATTGGATCCGCTCGAAACCGGCCCCTCCGCGGAAAAGCAGTACCGGTGGGTGCCCTGCCAGCGCATATCGCATACTGCCGTCTTCTCCCAGAAAAAATCCGGCAAATGTGGCATACATCTGGGGTTCCTTCACGCTGGGCAGCACACAGTTCAGCCGCCGCATCAACGACGGAAGCACTTCCACCGCGTCCTCGCCTTTTGCATCCAGCAGGACCGTGCGCGCGGCCGTCTTCAGCATCCCCATCAGAATGCCCGCCTGGAGGCCATGGCCGGCAATATCGGCCAGATAAGCCACCGTTCCGCCGCCGCGCAAAGAAATCGCATCCACCAGGTCTCCGCCGACCTTGTCGCTCGGTATGGAGCGCCCATACAGCTCGAACCGTCCTTCGTGCAGATAAACCGGCGGGACCAGCGTCTTCTGGATCCCGTGCGCCAGCTGCAGCTCATTGCGGATGCGGACCGACTCACGCCCTTCTCCCCGCAGAAACACGATGAAGAGGACATACGATGCGATGATGAGAAAAAAGACCGCGAAAGCGGCGATCCGGATGCCCCGCTCCGGTGTGTTCTCAGCCAGCCCGAATCTTCGGATGGCAATCGTTGCGCTCTTGCTGAACACAATCCAGAATGGGATCTGCAAAAGCGAAATGATGACATAAAAATATTTGCGCAGACGGACTGAAACGTAGAGATATGTGATCGCAATGGCCCCGCCGGCGGCCATGTTCGCAGCAAGGATCAGATTGGGCAGGCGCCCCAGCTCCATCAGGTCGTTGAAAGCGCCGATCACCGCAAACAGGCAGAAAACCGCACCAAACAACGGCCACAAGCGGCTGAAGGGCACCGTCCGGTAGTAGCGGAGCTCCTCGGGTTCGCGCCGATACCAGAAAACTTGCTTGCCTTCGCTCATTGCCAGAACAATAGCAGACCCCCGATGAAAAAAAGAAAGATTTCCCGGAATTCTGCGCCAGAAAAAAGCCACCCGCACCGGCCACGGATACGGGTGGCTCTTACCCTCAGGTTCAGACAAAAAGCGGGGCCAGCACCAGCGTCACCGTGGCCAGCAGCTTGATGAGCACATGCAGCGAAGGCCCGGCAGTGTCTTTGAATGGGTCCCCGACCGTGTCGCCTACCACCGCGGCCTTGTGCGCTTCGGAGCGCTTGCCGCCATACTGTCCGGTTTCAATGTACTTTTTGGCATTGTCCCAGGCCCCACCGCCGTTGTTCATCAGCATGGCCATCAGAATGCCGGAGATGGTACCCACCATCAGCAGCGCAGCCACCGCCTCGGCGCCGCCGAGATTGATCACATGCCCATTGACCATCGGCGCGCTCATGGCCTCATTCAGACGGAAGCTTGTGCTGAAATGGCGGAAAATCACCCCCACCGCCAGCGGCATCAGCACCGCGAGCGCCCCCGGCAGCACCATCTCTTTCAGCGCAGACTTGGTCACAATCCCTACACACCGCCCATAGTCCGGCTGCGAGGTGCCTTCCATGATGCCCGGGTTTTCCCGGAACTGCTCATGCACGTCCTGGATCACGGCCTGCGCCGCACGTCCCACCGCCTTGATGGCCAGTGACGAGAACAGATAGACCAGCATCGCCCCCAGCAGTGCGCCCACAAACACGGGCACGGATGCCAGGTTCACATTCGAGAAGCTCCATGTCGAAGGCAGTGCATCGCCTCCTGCTGCGGCTCGCTGGCTCACAATGTCATGCACGCTCTCAAGATAGGCCGAGAACAGCAGAAACGCCGCCAGTGACGCTGAGCCGATAGCATAGCCCTTGGTCAGCGCCTTGGTCGTATTTCCCGCCGCATCCAGCTTGTCCGTCTTTTCGCGGACAGAGTCCGGCTGGTTGCTCATCTCCACAATGCCGCCCGCATTGTCGGTAATCGGGCCGAAGGTGTCCATGGCCAGAATGTAGGCCGCCGAGGACAGCATCCCCATGGTTGCAATGGCCGTTCCGTAGATGCCTTTGGCATAGGAGGAAATGGCCGTCACATCTGCTAGTCCCAGCGTGCCGAAATAGTAGCTCAGCAGCAGTGCCGCGCTGATGACGATTACCGGGACCGCCGGTGTCTCCATGCCTACAGCCAGCCCGCTGATGATGTTCGTCGCCGGGCCGGTCGTCGAAGCCAGCGCAATCGACCGCACCGGGCGGAAGCGCGTCTCCGTGTAGTATTCGGTAATGCGCACAAACAGGAATGACGTGATGATGCCGCAGACCCCGCAGCCCAGCAGCCACCACCGTCCTTGCAGCATAAAGTAGACGGCCCCGGCAAAGCCTGCCAGCGCCAGCAGCGTTGTGACGTAATAGCCGCGGTTCAGCGCGTGCATCGGATCTTCGTCTTCCTTGCTGCGCACCACAGCCACGCCGGCAATGCTCGCCACCAGGTTGATGGCCTGCACAATCAGGGGAAAGAGGATGCCTTTCATCCCGAAGACCGGATAGAGCGCCGCGCCCAGAATCATCGCGCCCACGTTCTCCGCCGCAGTGGACTCGAAGATGTCCGCGCCGCGTCCGGCGCAGTCGCCCACATTGTCCCCCACCAGATCAGCAATCACCGCCGGATTTCGCGGATCATCTTCCGGAATACCGGCCTCGACCTTTCCCACCAGGTCCGCGCCCACGTCCGCCGCTTTGGTATAGATGCCTCCGCCCAGCTGCGCGAACAGCGCCACCAGCGACGCCCCAAACCCAAAACCCACAAGCTGGTAAGGGGCCTGCTGCGGGTTCCGCAGCCCCCCGAACAGCACAAAGAGCACCCCGATGCCCAGCAGCGAGAGCGCCACAACAATCAGCCCCGTCACCGCGCCGCCGCGCAGGGCTATCTGCAATGCCCGGCTGAAGCTGGTCCGCGCCGCCGCCGCCGTGCGGATATTAGAGCGGATGGAGACCCACATCCCCGTCTGTCCGGCAATCGCCGAGCATGCGGCCCCGATCAGAAAGCTGATGACGACCTTGTTTGCGTAAGGAGCAGTCAACGGCGACAGGCGATATCCAAGAAAAAGAATGATGGCGAGGACAACCGCAATGATCGCAATCGTGCCGTACTGCCTCCGCATAAAGGCCTCTGCCCCCTGACGGATCGCATTTGAAATACGCTGCATCTCCGGCGAGCCGGAGTCTGAGCCCAGGACCGAGCGTGCAAAGGCAAGCGCGGCCAGCAGCCCCACCACCCCGGCCGCCAGTGCCGCCCACAAATAAACACTCTCCGGGTTTGAAGAAGAAACGGCATTGGTCTGCAAAAAAGATGCAGCCACAGCTAAGGAAAACGGCATTCCATGTCCTCCAGAAAAATAAGCAACCAGCTTTTGGGGTCCGTGGTCAACCCTGTTGCTCCTGAGAAATGACGAATTCCGTCAACGCAGGCCAGCCCTTGGGAAAACATCCGGAAACATGCCCACAAAACTCTGCATTCAAACACGCGGAGAAAACGATAGTCAATTGTCGTCAGCCCTCCGCCCTCGCTCAGCGCCTTTTCCTGCCATGCGTTTCGCCGCCAGAAAACAGCGGAGGCAAAATCTCTGGGATGCAAAAACCACCCCGCCCGGTCCACCCTTTCCCACTTTTACAATAGAGAAGGAAGTTCCTTCCCTGCGCCGCAAGGAAGGTCACATCCAGGCAGGCGGTCCCTGACAAAAAGACAGCCGCGCGGCAAAGTTGTACAATCACCTGTCGCCTGGCAGAATCCAGGCGGCCAGTAGTGACGGCAAGAGGTTGAACGAATGGCCAAAACGGCAGTGTCCACAATAGAACGGGTGCCTTCGGCCCTGGCCCCTGAGCGCCTCATCGAGATGTACCGCCTGATGTATCTTTCGCGGCGCACCGACGACCGCGAAATCATGCTCAAGCGGCAGCAGAAGATCTTTTTCCAGATCTCAGGTGCTGGCCATGAGGCCCTCCTGGTGGCCGCTGGAATGGCCCTCCGTCCCGGTTACGACTGGTTCTTTCCGTATTACCGTGACCGCGCCCTCTGCCTCACCCTCGGCGTCAGCGTGGAAGACATGCTCCTTCAGGCCGTCGGTGCGGCCGCCGATCCTTCCAGCGGCGGACGCCAGATGCCCTCGCACTGGGGCAGCAAAAAGCTCAACATCGTCTCGCAATCCTCTGCCACGGCAACCCAGGTCCTCCATGCCGTCGGCTGTGCCGAGGCCGGCCGCTACTTCTCTCGCCATCCCGAGGCCGCCGAAAAGCACCAAGACGACTATCGCGCCTGGAAAGATGTCTCCTTCCATGGCGATGAAGTCGTCTATACCTCGCTCGGAGAAGGCTCCACCAGTCAGGGCGAATTCTGGGAGGCGCTCAATACCGCCTCCAACCAAAAGCTGCCCGTTCTCTTTGTCGTCGAAGACAACGGCTATGCCATCTCTGTCCCGGTTGAAGTCAATACGCCCGGCGGAAACATCTCAAAGCTGGTAGCAAATTTCCCGAATTTTTACTTCGCCGAGGTCGATGGCACTGACCCGGTCGAAAGCTACCTCGCCTTTGAAAAGGCCGTGGCCCACTGCCGCTCCGGGGCCGGCCCGGCCTTTGTGCACGGACACGTCATCCGCCCCTACTCCCACTCTCTTTCTGATGACGACCGCCTCTACCGCCCCAAAAGCGAGTTAGACGCCGATGCGCTGCGTGACCCCATCCACAAATTGCAGATGTATCTTCTGCGCGAAGGCATCCTCGACGCGGAAGCCATCAATCGGCTCGAAAAGCAGGTGGACGAAGAGGTGCGCCTCGCCGCCGAACGCGCCTTGCGCGCGCCCTTCCCTGGGCCATCTTCCATTCCCCTTTACGTCTACTCGGAAAACTACGATCCCACTCGTCCCGAGCTGCAAACCCGGCCGGCGCAGACTGCCGAATCGCAGGAACGCACCATGGCCGACCTCATCAATGCCTGCCTCCGCGATGAAATGCGCCGCGATCCACGCATCGTCATCTTTGGAGAAGACGTGGCCGACTGCAGCCGGGAAGAATACCTCAAGGACGGACTGGTCAAGGGCAAGGGCGGGGTCTTCAAGCTCACGGCCGGCCTTCAGTCTGAATTTGGCAGCGACCGCGTCTTCAATTCCCCGCTGGCCGAAGCCAATATCGTCGGACGCGCCCTGGGCCAGGCCGTACGCGGCCTAAAACCTGTGGTGGAAATCCAGTTTTTTGACTACATCTGGCCCGCCACCCACCAGATGCGCAACGAACTCAGTGTCCTGCGCTGGCGCTCCAACAACACCTTCTCCGCCCCGGCCGTGGTCCGCGTCGCCATTGGTGGATACCTGACCGGTGGCGCCATTTATCACTCCCAGTGCGGAGAGAGCATCTTCACCCATACGCCCGGCATTCGCGTCGTCTTTCCTTCGAACGCTCTGGACGCCAATGGCCTGCTGCGCACCGCCATCCGCTGCGATGACCCGGTGCTCTTCCTGGAGCACAAGCGCCTTTACCGGGAAACCTTCGGCCGCGCGCCCTACCCCGGCCCGGACTATATGGTTCCCTTCGGCAAGGCAAAAATCGTGCGCGAAGGCACACATCTCACCCTTGTGACCTACGGTGCGGTTGTGCCGCGCGCCCTGCAGGCCGCACAGAAGGCCCAGCGCGAACATGGAATCGAGACGGAGGTCCTCGATCTGCGCACTCTCAGCCCCTATGACTGGGAGGCCATTGCCACATCCGTGAAGAAAACCAGCCGCGTCATCGTTGCCCACGAGGACATGCTGAGCTGGGGCTACGGCGCTGAAATTGCCGCCCGCATCGCCGACGAGCTTTTTGAAGACCTCGATGCTCCCGTCAAGCGGGTCGCAGCCATGGACACCTTCGTCGCGTATCAGCCCCTGCTTGAAGATGTGATCCTGCCCCAGCCGGAGCGGATCTATCAGGCTATTACCGAGTTGGTGCGTTTCTGAAGCATCTTCAGCCCGCTGCCCTGCGGCGCGTCCCTCCCCGGATACTGCCTGCAGGGCCTATTCCGGCCTCAAGGATTCCAGCGCCTTCTCCAGGCGTACCCCTCTGGACGCCTTCAGCAGTACCGCATCTCCATCACGCAGGTTGCGGTTGAGCCAGGCCCCGGCCAGCTCCGGCGATTCAACAAAGATGGCCTCCGCCCCGGCCTTCTTTGCCCCTTCTGCAATCAGGGCGGCCTGTCCCCGCACTCCCACCACCAGGTCCACACCCGCCGCTGCCGCTGCTTCGCCGCAGCTTTCATGCAGCGCCGCGCTCTCCTGCCCCAGCTCCAGCATCTCGCCCGCAATCAGAATGTGCCTCTGCCCGGGTACCGCCATCAGCGCACCGACCATGGCCTTCAGCGCTTCCGGGTTCGAGTTATAGCAATCATTGATGAGCGTCGCGCCCCGCACCCGGATCGCCTCCCCGCGCTTGTCCCCCGGCCGGAGCATGGCCAGAGCGGCCGTGCAGTCCGCCAGTGGTACACCGGCCTCCAGCCCGACCGCGATGGCCGCCATTGCATTGGCCGCATTGTGCTGTCCCAGCAGTTGCAGCCTTGCTTCCACCTCCTGCTGCCCGGCGCGCACCCGGATGCGCAGGCCCTCCGTTCCCATCTCCTCCACCGATTCGGCGCGCGGGTCCGCACACGGACCTCTGCCAAAGTACACCGTCTTGCCCCGGAAATCGCGCCCGAACTGCGAAACATACGCATCATCACAGTTCAGAAATGCCACCCCTTCTGCGGGCAGGCTGGCAATCAGCTCATATTTCGCACGGGCCACGCCGGCGGTCCCGTCCGAGAAATTCTCAGCATGGGCATTGCCCACATTGGTGACCACTCCCCAGTTGGGGGCCGCGATGCGCGCCAGAGCCGTGATCTCTCCGGAATGGGACATGCCCATCTCGATCACCGCAATTTCATGCTCGGTTTCCAGACGCAGCAACTGGAGCGGCAGTCCGTATCCGTTGTTCAGATTGCCCTGCGATTTCAGCACGACATACTTCATTCCCAGCACCGCGGCAATCGCCTCTTTGGTCGTCGTCTTGCCTGCACTGCCCGTCACTCCCACCACGCGTCTGCCCCAGTGCCGCCGCACGGCCGCTGCCAGGGTCTGCAGGGCGGTCAATGGGTCTTCTACAATCACCAGACCCTGCTGCCGCGCCGCCTCCGGCAGTTCCAGCACTTTATTTTTTGCCACCACCGCGGCACAGGCCCCACGCTCCAGCGCCATCAAAACAAAATCGTGCGCATCAAACCGCTCTCCGCGAACGGCAAAAAACAGGTCTCCCTGCTGCAGCGTACGGGAATCAATCGAATAGCCCCTGGCCTGCCGCTTCGCCAGCTCCGCGCCATGTCCGTGCAGTGTCCCTCCCGTCCATCGCGCCACCTGTTCCAGGTCCAGCTTCATGCCTTCTCTCCTCTCAGCCGGGACAGCGCCTGCGCCGCAACTTTCGCGTCATCGAATGGAATGACGCGGTCCCGCAGGGTCTGCGTCTTTTCATGTCCCTTGCCCGCCAGCAGAACAATGTCTCCCGGCTGCGCTGCCTCCACGGCCCGCTGAATGGCCTTCTCGCGGTCCACTTCCACCACAAACCTGACTCCTGTCTGTTCCAGGCCCGGCAAAACATCGCGCAGGATCGCTTCCGGATCTTCGCTGCGCGGATTGTCTGAAGTCAGCACGACAAAGTCGCTCCCCTCGCCCGCTGCCCGCCCCATCATCGGACGCTTGGTCCGGTCGCGGTCCCCACCGCAGCCAAACAGCGTAATCACCCGCCCGCCGCCCGGCTTTACAAACTCCCGGGCCAGCGCAATCAGGTTCCGCAGCGCATCGTCCGTGTGCGCATAGTCCACCACGACCGTAAAAGGTTGTCCCGACCCCACCGTCTGGAACCGGCCCGGAACGCAGGCCAGCGATGCCGCCCCTTGCACAATCTGCCCGAGCGTCAGCCCTCGCGCATAGGCCGCCGCTGCTGCCGCCAGCAGGTTATAGACATTCACACGGCCCGTCAGCCGGCTCTCCACCAGCTCCGTCCCCGCAGGCGTTGCCAGCTGAAAGCTCATGCCTCCCGCCCCCATGCGCACATGCTCTGCCCGGAACTCACCCACCTCCAGGCCATAGGAGAAAATCTCTGCTCCCGCCTCTCTGGCCCGCAGCGCCAGCTCGGCGCCATAGGCGTCCTCCACATTGATGACCGCCACACGCGGCACCGCCCCGTTCCTGCCGTCAAACAGCATGGCCTTGGCGGAAAAATAGTTCTCCATCGTGCCGTGATAATCCAGATGGTCCCGCGTCAGGTTGGTAAACATTGCCACATCAAATGGCAGTGACCATACCCTGCCCTGCTCCAGTGCATGCGATGAGACCTCGATCACCGCCTCGCCCGCCCCTGCCCTCACCCCATCGGCAAACAAAGCCAGCAGGTCTCTGGACTCCGGCGTCGTATGTGGAGATTCCACCACCTTTCCAGCCACACGATACTCAATCGTCCCCGCCAGGACCGTGCTGCGCCCTGCGCTGTTCAGCATCGCGTCCAGCAGAAAGGCCGTCGTCGTCTTCCCGTTGGTGCCGGTCACACCGCTCACAGCCAGCTTCCTCTCCGGATGTCCGAAGAAGTTCCCCGCCAGCACTGCCAGGGCGCGCCTCCCATGCTCCACCTCCGCCAGCGCAAGCCGCGGATACTTCCTCGCCACCGCCTCGAACGATGCCGCACTGTCGGTCACCACCGCGCTCGCTCCTCGCTCCACGGCCGCATCCACGTAGCGGTTACCGTCCGTCGTTCCGCCCCGCATGGCTACGAACAAGGACCCCGGCCCGGTCCGCCGCGAGTCATACTCCACACCTGTCACTTCCACTGCGGGACCAGCCCGCCGCACCGTCCCGGCCCCGCGCAATACTTCATCCATTTGCATAAAAGCTGATTCGATTCTAGGGCCTCGCCCTCCACTCCTTCGCCCGCAGCCAATCACGCCCCCGGTCCGCTCCATCAGGACCGCCTCTCCACCCACAAACTTCCCTCCGCTTTGTTCTGTTCTGGCACAGCCGTGAATCTTCTCTCCTGGCGTACCGATGTGGAAGGCAGCGTTCCAAAACGGGAAAACCATGGACCTGCATGAAGCCCTTCTCTTCGTATTGTCCTACCTGGCCCTCTTTGCGCTGATCGGACTCTACCTCGTCCCGGCCTGGACGGCCATCTTCCGTGCCCACCCCAGACGCGGCCACATCCTGCTGCTCAATCTTCTTCTTGGCTGGACCATCGCAGGCTGGGTCGCGGCCCTCCTCTGGGCCCTCCGTCCCTTCGATCCACCGCCCCGGAGCGAAGTCAACGATGAACTGGAAATCGAGCGCCTGCTTTTACCGTGTAAACCGGACTACGACTTCCGTACCCTCGGGCACCGTCGTTCCGGCAGCGGGGACCTGCTCGCGCGCAATCCCTGAACCCAGCACCTGCACTCCCAGACCAACCTCTCCTGCGTGTTCGATCACGCTCCTGACAGACTGCCCCGTAAAGGACGGCACCTGCACCCGCTTTCCGGCCTGGACCACCACCGCACCCTGCTGTGTCCCCTGGATGGGTGCCATCTTCAGGGCCGGCATCGTCTCCGTGCCCCGGACTGCTGCCGCGGTCGCCGAAGAGGCCCGCTTCTCCGTCAAAGCGCTCCCATCTTCTACCCTTGCCATGGCGGCAGGCTGCGGCGCCATCGTGGCTCCGGCCGCCAGACCAGCGTCCTTCGCTGCCGATGCAGCAACTGCCTGCCCCGCCTGGGGTGCTCGCAGCGGGTCGTCGGCAGGAAGGTCATTCACAGCGGCAAAAAGGGCGTCCAGCTCCGCGTCCCCTTCCTCCGGATGGTCGTCCTCCTCCACCGCTGGCGTCTGGGTCTTTGCCATCAGCGCCGGAGACGTCATCTCCTGGTCATGCGGCACCCCCAGATACTCCAGCACCTGCTGCGCCAGGTCCTGGAAAACAGGCGCACTGGCCTGCGCTCCAAAGTGCATACTGTGGTCCGGCGAATCCATCACAATCGCAATCGCAATCGCAGGATTATTGACCGGTGCAAAGCCGACAAACGATGCCACAAACTTTGTTTTGGAGTACGTGTGCGTCCGTGGATCAATCTTCTGCGCCGTTCCCGTTTTTCCCGCCGCGCTGTATCCGTTCAGATGGACGGCTGCATGTGCTGTGCCCATCAGCACCACGTCCTGCATCATCTTGCGCATCTCGGCCGCCGTCATCTCGGAAATCACGCGGTGCGCACCTTCCGGTAACGGGTCTGGCAGACTGCTTCCCGGATGAAAGGCCACAGGCTGCAACCGGGGGTCTCCTTTCATCAGCTCCGTGCTCTTTAACAGAATGTGCGGTGGCAGATAGACCCCTCCATTCGCAATCGTGGACACCATGCTGACAATCTGGATCGGCGTCACCGCGATCCCCTGCCCCATCGGGATCGCCCCCATGGAAGCCGGCCCCCAGCGCTTCACCGGCTCCAGCAGCCCCCGCGTCTCGGCAGGAAGCTCAATGCCGCTGCGCTCGCCAAAACCAAAGGCCCGGATATATTTGTACAGCCGCTCCGCACCCAGACGCTGTCCCACACGGATTGCACATACATTGCTTGAAACCGCCAGCGCCTTCCATGCCGGGACCTGCCCGTAATGCTCCCCCGGAGCATCGTGGATCGTGTGGCCTGCAATGTTGATCTGGCCTCCACCGCAGTCCAGGATCGTGTCCGGCGTAATCAGCTTCTCTTCCAGCGCCGCAGAATAGGTCACCGGCTTGAAGGTCGAACCCGGCTCATAGACATCACTCACCGCATGGTTCTTGAGCAGGTCCGTCGTGGCATGGCGAAAATCATTCGGATTAAACGTTGGCCGGATGGCCAGTGCCAGGATCTGCCCCGTGTGCGGGTCCTGCACAACAATCGTTCCATTCTCCGCGTGGGTCCGCTCCATATTGCGGTCCAGCGCCTGCTCGGCCATGAACTGGATGTTGGCATCCAGCGTCAGCACAATGTTGTCGCCCGGCAGCGGCTCGCGTTCCTCACTGCCCAGCACATGGCGGCGGGCGTCAATGGCAGTCAGCATACGCCCCGGGGTACCGTGCAGTTCATCATCAAAATTCTGCTCCAGTCCGCCCAGACCATTGTCGTCCAGCCCCACATAGCCCAGCACCTGAGCCGCAAGTTCGTTGTCCGGATAAAACCGCTTGAATTCCTTCTGGAAATACACACCCTTCAGGTTCAGCGCCTTGACTTTGGCAATGGTGGCCGGGTCCTGCTTGCGCGCCACCCAGGCAAAATTCCTCGATGTATTCAGCCGCGCCAGGATCTGCTGTTCGGAGGTAAAGGAATCGGAGGGATCTGTATGGACGACTTTGGCCAGCGCCGCGGCCGTCGCCGCCTTGGCGTCGCCCATCTCCGACGGCACCGCGTAGATCGAGTCAGCCAGCACCGTCATCGCCAGCTCATGCAGATTGCGGTCGTACAGCACGCCCCGCCGCGGGGCCACTTCAAAGGTCCGCTGCTGCTGCCGCGCCGCACGCTCCACGTATTCATGGTGACGGATGACCTGCAGCCACACCAGCCGTAGCCCGATTAACCCCGCCCACACAACAAAAATCGCCAGCGCATACACCAGACGCAGCTTGCGGATCGGCGTAATGACCCCTGGCTCTAATGACGTGGAAGCTGAAACTGCTGGTTTTTTCCCGGACTGAAAGGAGAAATGCTTCAATGCGCCGGCCTCACCGTGGGCCTTGTAAGGCTCTTTAGAATGACAACGGCGCGGCCCGGGGCCGCACCAGGACCTTTCCCCTGCCGCCTCTGCCGCCGGGGAGGTCCCCTCTCAAACTTAGCGTACCGGCGCCACCGGCGTCATCTTCGCCATCACCGGCGCATTCGGGTCGACGCTCGCATCCGGACGCACCACCTGTCCCGGGGCCGGAGCCTGCAAGCCATATTGCCGTGCAATGCGGTCAATCCGCTCAGGGGAAGCCAGCTGCGCCTCGGTCAGGCGGAGCTGCCGGTTCTGCTCCTCCAGCTGCTGCATCTGCTGCTTTTCCGCCTCAACACGATAACCGTATTCGATGCTGGAAAAATGCTGCCAGCCATAGACCATGACCAGCAGAAGCAGCGCCGCCATGGCGCAGGCAAAACTGCGCATTTCCTTGACGCGCTGCGGATCGGCGGCCTTCACCAGCCGCGAATTGTCAAACCGCTTGACAAAGAAGACCTCCGGCGTCGGCCCCCGGCGCGCCCGCTGCTGCTGCGCCATCAGGGACAGGTTCCGCTCGGCGGCCACGGCCTCCATGCCCCTGCGCCCGCCTGTGATGACTGCCTGTGTTGCGATGACCTGTGTCGCCATTGTTCTTCTCCAAATCCAACTACAAAACCCTTGATCGTCCTCCAGCAAAGCGTGGGCAGCACGCACGGTCCTGCCTCTTCTGCTTCGCTTTTTCTCCCCCCAGCGACCGGGCCAGGGCCGCTGTTTCTGAGGAGGGACACAACTGAAGTCGTCTTACTTTACTTTCGCCTTGTACTACGGTGGGACGACCCCGGCCCGATCCTGTTCTGCTCTTCGTTTTTCGCCGCTCACTGCCCACTTTGGGCCTCAACCCTTGGCAGCTCGCCGCGAAACACTGCTTTCTTCTCCGCCGCCCGCAGCTTCGCGCTGCGCGCCCGCGGATTGCGATCCATCTCCTCCGCTTCTGCCACAACCGGCCTTCGCGTCAGTATTTCGTAAATTCCCTGCCGGGCGCCTTCGCGTAGCGCATCTTTTACCAGCCGGTCTTCCAGGGAGTGAAAACTGATCGCCACCAGTCTTCCTCCCGCTCGCAACAGCTGCGGCGCCGCCTCAAGCAGGGCTTGTATCTCCTTGAGCTCGGCATTGACGTAAATCCGGAGGGCCTGAAAGGTCCGCGTCGCCGGATGGATCCGCTCGGATTTCATCGCCGGGGCCGCGGCCGCTACGACGCTGGCAAGCTGTGCCGTCGTCGTCACCGGCCGCGCCCTGACAATGGCTCTGGCGATTCTCCGCGACCTCCTTTCCTCTCCGAATTCGTAAATCAGGTCAGCAAGCTCTTTTTCGCTGGCCTGGTTTACCACCTGTTCGGCGGTCAACCCTCTGCGCGGGTCCATCCGCATGTCCAGAGGTCCTTCCGCCCGAAAACTGAATCCCCTGTGCGCCTCGTCCAGCTGCATCGAGCTCACGCCGAAGTCCGCCAGCAGCCCATCCAGACTCCCGGCTGGAAGCCGATGCGCCATCTCAGAAAAAGCAGCTTCGTGCAGCACCACCTTCGGCATCGCCGGCCCCAGCGTCTCGCGGAGCGCATCCAGCCGTCCGCGTGCCAGCGCCATCGCCTCCGGGTCGCGGTCAAACGCAATCAGCGTGCCGCGCGGCCCAATCTGCCGCGCAATGGCCGTTGCGTGCCCGGCCAGCCCCAGCGTTGCATCGCAATAGGTACCGCCCGGCCGCACATTCAGGGATCGGATCGCTTCTTTTAAAAGAACCGGCACATGCCGTTCACTTTGCGTCATGTGCTCCCCCTTGGGGGTTACAAACCAAAACTTGCCAACGTCTGCGCGTCCTCTTCGGTCAAAGGCTCGCTCGCCAGTTTCTGCTCGAATGCCTCGCGGTTGGTCACCTCAAGATAGGTCTGCATTCCGAACACCACCACGTCGCCTTCCACCTTCGCCGTCTGACGCAGAATCTGGGGAATCAATACGCGTCCCTGCTGGTCCATCTCTGCCATCTGGCCGTAATAGTTCACACGGTCCAGCAGCTTTTTCTTCGCAGGATTAAAGCTGGGAATCGCCGCGATCTTCTGCTCGATCTTTTCCCATTCCTGAAGGGGGTAGATCTCGGCCACCTTCCCGTCCTTGCTGGTGATGTAAAACTGGCTCCCGTAGCCCTCTTCAATCCGGCGCTTGAATTCGGCCGGAAGCTTGAGCCTCCCTTTTTCATCAACCCGGGCTGGATGGTTACCCCGAAACATGCTTAAAGCCTTCATCGGCGGCAGGCATCAAAATCAGAATCATTCTGACCAAATTTCGTGCCCGTCAGACCATTTTTTACCACTTTGGTCCACTCACATCGTAACCCAGTAGATGCTGCACTCAAAGCCTGTTTTGTTGTGGAGATTCAGATTTTTCCAGCCTGCTCCCGCGAAGAACGACACGGAGAGAGCAAAATCCAATTACTCTGGGTGTTTGAGATGTCGGAACACAATATATTGTGTTTACTTAGTTGGTTCGACCGCCCTTTTCCCTACTTGTCAGATTTTCTGACTCACGATAAGACAGTTTCGCCTAACCTTCTCCCTCTTGCGCCTCCTGCGTCGCCTTCTTCCTCTTCTGGCGCAGGCTCCACTGCACGTAAAAGAGGAGATAGACCACGACCAGCAGGTTGACCAGTGTCAGAACGGCTTTGAGCCATGTGGGGTGCCGCAGAATCTCAAAGAATTCCCAGGGAAGAAAAGAAGCGGTCAAAACCAGCGTCAGATACTCGGCCCAGCTCTTTTCCAGGACCAGTCCCGTACCCTCGATAAAATCCAGCCCCGCGTAGCAGAAGATGGCAATGCTGATCTGCTTCATCCGGTGCGCATCGATCAGCGCGGCCTTGTCCAGGACCAGGTTCACCAGCCGGCTCTCTGGATCAAAGTGCATATTGATGAGCCATCCGGTCACCACGTCCAGAACATCGCGATGAATCAGCCGGAAAGCGCCAATGCCCAGCAGCACAAACAGAACGCCTTTGAGCAGCTTGAAAAAACCGATGAGAACAATACCGCGGTTCAACCGCGCACCTGAATGCTGCCCTGTCAATCACCACTCCCTGATCACCATGATACGTTTTGTTGTCCTGTCGCAGCGGATCAGTAGCAGAAAATCCAACCCTGAACACCCCGACCCATGCCCACATCCGCCCTGCGGTAAAGATGCTGCCTGGATCGGCTCCCACCCGCCCGCCAGGTCGATGGCGCCGAGGCCATGTTTCAGGAGGCGGCGTCAAGTCAGGACAGTGTCCCTCTCTGCCGATATCTTGCGGACTTCCTTCACCAGCTTTTCATCCAAAGAGAGCGTATGGGAGAGGGGACAAGGGCAACGAGCCAGGTGCGCCTTACCGCACTCCCACACCTGCCCGGGAAAGGCGCTTCAGATAGGGCCCCAGCTTCTCCAGCGCAGCCTCCACACTGATGCCGTACTTCGCGCGGAGTTGCTCCACCTTGCCGTGCTCAATAAAGCGGTCTGGCCAGCCAATCCGCACCACCGGAGCAGAAAGCTGCATCTCGTTAAGCGCCTCCATCACAGCACTGCCGAAGCCGCCCATCAGCACATGGTCTTCAAAGGTCACAATCACGCCTACGCGTCGCGCATAGCGCGCCAGGACCTCGCGGTCCAACGGTTTTACAAATCGCGGATTGATGACCGCCGCCGAATGGCCCTGCTCTTCAAGCCTTGCCGCCAGTTCCCTTGCCATCGGCAGCAGCGCGCCGAGGCCAAAGAGAGCAACGTCCTCGCCGTCCTGGATCACCTCGGCCGTCCCGATCGGAATCGCCACCGGATGCTCTTTTACCGGCGTGCCCGGCCCAGTCCCGCGCGGATACCGCACCGCCGACGGCCCATCGTGCAGCATGGCGGTGTAGAGCATGTCCGCCAGCTCGTCCTCGTCCTTAGGCACCATATGGACGATGTTCGGAATGCCGCGCAGATAGCTGATGTCAAACAGCCCGTGGTGCGTCGGCCCATCATCCCCGCTCAGTCCGCCGCGGTCCATGCAGAACACAACCGGCAAGTTCTGGAGACAGACGTCATGCACAATCGGATCAAACGCCCTCTGCAAAAAGGTCGAATAGATTGCGCAGAAGGGCCTGTATCCCTGCGTGGCCATTCCCGCCGCAAAGATGACGGCATGTTCTTCCGCAATGCCCACGTCAAAATACTTCTTCGGATGGTGTGGCCGGAACAGGTCCAGCGCCGTACCGTTGGGCATGGCCGCGGTAATGGCAATCAGCTTGTCGTTCTCGTTGGCCAGCTTGACCAAAGTGTTGGCAAAGACCTCTGAATAGGTCGGCTGCCCGGCAGATTTTGTCTCGCCTGTCTCCGGATCATACGGGCCCAGTCCATGGAATTTCTTCTGCTTGTCCAAAGCAGGCTGGAAGCCCCGCCCTTTCTGGGTAATGGCGTGCAGCAGCACCGGACGCTCCTGCGTCTTCAGGAACTGGAAGGTCTCCACCAGCAGTCCGATGTTGTGCCCGTCGAGCGGCCCGTAATACGTGAGCCCGAACTCTTCAAAGATCACCGAAGGCCACAGCAGCCCCTTGGCGGCTTCCTCGGCCCGGCGCACCACGTTGACGGCGGTCTTGCCCGTCTTGCCCCCCAGCCGTTCCAGCAGACGAGCAGCGCCCTCGTGCAGATGGTTCAGCCGCTCATTGGTCACAATCTTGTGCAGATAGCGCGCGATTGCGCCCACATTGCGGTCAATGGACCACTCGTTGTCATTCAGTACAACAATCAGGCGCTTTGTCTGGTCGGCAATGTTGTTCAGCGCCTCAAAGGAAATGCCATTGGTGAACGCCGCATCTCCGGCCAGCGCAACAACGTGCTCTTTGCCTCCGGCCAGGTCGCGCGCCACCGCCATGCCCAGGGCCGCGGAAAGCGCTGTGCCCGCATGGCCTGCACCATAGCAGTCGTGTTCGCTTTCCGTACGCAGCATAAATCCATTCAGGCCGCCTGGCTGCCGGATGGTCTCAAACTGCTCGCGGCGCCCCGTCAGCAGCTTGTGCACATAGGCCTGATGGCTCACATCAAAGACAAATTTGTCCTTCGGAGTTTCAAAGACGTAGTGCATCGCAAGCGTCAGCTCTACAACACCCAGGTTCGGCCCCAGATGCCCGCCGGTTTT
Organism: Pseudacidobacterium ailaaui; assembly: GCF_000688455.1. Lineage (NCBI taxonomy): Bacteria > Pseudomonadati > Acidobacteriota > Terriglobia > Terriglobales > Acidobacteriaceae > Pseudacidobacterium > Pseudacidobacterium ailaaui. The sequence continues at coordinate 2,331,929 of NZ_JIAL01000001.1, read as the reverse complement.
GGAGAGTGTACGGATGAGCCGCTCACGAATTTCCTGTGCCAGTGGTTCCAGTTCGGCCACAGAGAGTTTTTTCAGGTCGGCTGGCGAGTGGATAGTGTCGAGTAAATGTCCCATTCAGTGATCCGGACGCCCGTCCCAACTTCGTCTCAGGCGCCACCTCTGCCTATCAAAAAAGACCCGCTGCATCGGGCCTTCATCGAAACGGAAAAGGTAAATCCTCTGAATGCCAAGTATATCAAGAAATGGGCAGCATCAGCCGGGTTGGACCGCAAGTCCTTCGCCCTCCGCACTTTCTGCGCGAAACTCTCCTTCCCACCTGGCCACCACCGCCGACGCCAGACAGTTGCCCGCCACATTGACCGCCGTCCGTCCCATGTCCATGATGGCGTCAATTCCCAGGATCAGAAAGATCGGCTCCTGCGGAAGATGGAAGACCGAGGAGGTCGCCAGCAGCACCACCAGCACGGCACGCGGTACCCCGGCCACCCCTTTGCTCATCAGCATCAGCACTCCAAGCATAAAGAGCTGTTGCTTCCAGTCCAGATGCATGCCTCCGGCCTGCGCCACAAAGACCGCAGCGATTGCCAGATACAGCGCTGACCCGGCCAGATTGAAGCTGTAGCCGGTGGGAATCACGAAGGCCACCATCCGCCGAGGCACTCCAAAGGCCTCCATCGCCTCCATCGCGCTGGGCAGCGCCGCCTCTGAGGTGCTGGTGGCAAAGGCAATGGTCGCCGGCTCTGCCACCGCGGCAAGAAACTCCCGCAGAGGAACGCGCGCCAGCAAGGCCGCAGGCAGCATCGCCAGCAACACAAACGCAGCCAGCGCAAGGTACAGTGTGGCCACCAGCTTCACCAGGTTCGCCATCACCCCCAGCCCCGCGTGGGCCACTGTGTAGGCCAGCGCCGCCCCCACACCAATCGGCGCGTAGTACATGACCAGGTTGGTAAAAGCAAACATCGTCTGCGTCAGCGACTCAGCCACCCGCAACAGCGGAGTGCGCTGCTCTTCTTTCAGACGTCCCAGCGCCAGCCCAAACATCAGGGCAAAGACCGCCACCTGAAGGATCTGGTCCTCGGCAATGGATTTGGCGATGTTCTCAGGAAAGGCGCGCAGCAGAAATTGCTGCCAGGAAAGCGCCGCTGGCTCCGTCTGCGAAAACCCCGCACGCACCTCCACGCGGACCTGGCCCTCCATCTGCCGCGGCATCGGCAGCGACGAAAGCCCTTCGCCGGCCTTCGATAGGTTGATTGCCAGCAGCCCGAGGACCAGCGCCACCGTCGTCAACACTTCAAAATAAACCAGCGACTTCAGCCCCATCCGTCCCACACTGCGTATTTCCCCATGGCCTGCAATGCCGGTAATCAGCGTGCCCAGAATCAACGGAGCAACGATGACCTGAATCAACCGCAAAAAAATATCGCTGAAGACCTTCGCCTGCAGGGCGGCCTGCGGAGCATCTGTGCCCAGCTCCAGACCCGCCAGCATTCCCCAGACGATCCACACCGTCAATCTCCTGCGGCGAAAAGCGATGGCAGAAAAAGCCAGCAGCGCCAGCAGGCGAAGGAGCACCGAGGGCTGCCATCCATGCAGGGCCAGCCCCGCCAGATACAGACCGGCGCACAAAATTCCACCCGCCGCCGTTTTTATGGCTCTTTTCTCTTTCATGGAATGCAGAAGACCTACCACAGTATCAGAAAAAAACGGCGTAGCATAAAGCCAGTGGGAGGTCCAGATTTTCAGAATGCGTTGGTCTTTTCTCTGCCTGATGGCTTGCGTTCCGCTCCTGGCACAGCAGCTTCAACTGGACCCTTTGGCCAAACCGGCACCCTCCTCCAACATGAGCGCCGCTCTCACGGACCCGACACTCTCCCCCGGAGTCGCTTTCCTTTACCAGCTTGAAGCAAGGTTCGCGCAGGAGACCGCCCGGGGAGGTGGCAAAGCCTTTGCCTCCTGGTTTGCCGACGACGGTGTCACGCTCGCCAATGGCAAGGCCCCCGTCCGTGGACGTGCCGCCATCGCCGCTCAGGCCACCTGGGACCCAAAGGACTATCAGCTCACCTGGACACCGCAGGGCGGCCAGCTCTCTCCCTCCGGCGACATGGGTTATACCTGGGGACACTATGAGGGCCGGGCCAAAGACCACAACGGCAACCCGGTAACAACATCAGGCCGATACCTGACCATCTGGAAAAGACAGCCTGACGGGTCGTGGAAAGTCGCCCTGGAGTCAAGCAGCGACGAGCCGCCTTCCGCTGGCGACTGCTGTAAATTGCCCTAATCAGAAACAGACAAGGCCCGCATCTGCCCCTGAGGGCAACAATGCAGGCCCATGCGTTTACTCAGAAACCGCGTACACCCGCACCGGCCCCAGCAGGCCCGAAGGCAGCAGCGGAGAGTCGGCCTTGTACGGCTTTACGTCCGTGAATGTGTATTTGGTGGTTGCGTCCGGTTGCTGGTCGCCAATCAGGCGGTTGACCCAGGAATTGGTGACCTTGATCGTCAGCTGATTGGCGCCCGGCTTCAGGGCGCTGGTGGCGTCGACGCGATAAGGACCATGCCAGACCACGCCCAGGTCCTTTCCGTTGACGCTTACCTCAGCCAGGTTCTTCACATCGCCTAGATCAATCCAGACAGATGCGCCCTTCTTGAACCAGCTCGCCGGGGCCTGGATGGTCTTCGTATAGGTCCCTGTTCCGGAGAAATACTTCACCCCCGGGTCCGCATTTTCGCTCCAGGAAGACAAATGGTCGAGCGTAATGCTCGCCGGTGCTCCGCGGTCCGGTTGGAAGCTGACCGTCCACGGCCCCTCCACCGTCGCGACTTGTGTCTCCACCGGGTCCGGCAGGGTGCGCGAACTGGCCGCTGCCTTCTTGCGGAAGACCACAAACACGGTGCCCCAGGGCTCCATCTGCAGTGGGACCGTCGTGCGCCCGTCCACGGTCCTGTAGGACACCGGTTTTGCTTTCCCGGTCTCCGCATACCACAGCTCCGGCGCATATCCGGCCACCCGGAACGTTGCCTCAATCTTCTGCGGACGGTCGCTCTGGTTGTCTACGAAATAGATGTCCCCGTTGCCCAGCCTGCGGTGCGCAAACCGGATGGCGTTCTCGCCTTCGGCCCCAGTGCAGTCAAAATCCGGCGCCAGCTTCAGAGCATCGAAGACCTCCTTCAGGTTTGCGCCTGCATACACCGTGCCTTTGCCCACATGATGCACGCCGCTACCATCGCCAAAGAGCTCGTCGCTGAGCCTGCGGAATGCAGCCTGATCATCGGCCAGGCTCGGGTCATCCACCGGCTTCGGCCCGGCCACCACTGCGCCTTCTTCCACCAGCTTGTAAATGGCCTGCAGCACGGGCAGGGACATGTGCCTGCTGTAAGGGTCCAGCCCCAGCACGCGATAGCTCATGCCGCTCCTGGTCGTCATACGCCCGTCGGAAACACTCAGCTCATGGATCAGGCCATCAGCATTGATGTAATCAAAGCCGTGGCCCGCAGGGACCTCCGGCGGCTTGTTGGCGAAAATTGCCGTCAGGTTCGAGTCTTCGCCGTAGAAGTACACCAGGTCCGCGCCGAAATGCCCCTGCTGCAGCATGTAGCTGCTGCGTGCCAGATAATCCATCCACGGCCCGGCTTCCTCCGCCCATGTTTCATTGCGGTTGAACCATTGTCCGAAAGGCCCAAGGGTCAACCCCGGCGCTTTGCCCACCAGAGGCTGGTGCGCAGACTCGTGAATCACGAAACGGTTGATCCCGTTCAGAAGCTCCTGGTCCGCCACCGGTTTCAGCGTCGCCGGAGACCACGCCCACGGCGCCGCTGCCGCAGTCAGCGATTCTGCCGCAGCAATGTTCTGCCCATAAATGTGCGCCACCGATGCCGACTCGCGATCATCTGCGTCATAGCCGTACTGCTCCTTGTAAACACCCGGTACCTGTGTCCACATCGCACTCATGGGAACATCATCGAGCTTCTTCACTTCCATGCCATCGGCCACAAAGGCGCGTCCGCTCTCATGCGACTCGCCATAATGGCCGATGCCGCGCTCTTTGAGCGATGCCTGCACCTGCCCATAGTGCTCATCGGCAATCAGGTCGGCAATCGTCTTGCGGAAGTCCCACAAAAAGCGGTCGCTGGCCTCGGAGCTTTCCACAATGTGTCCGGCCAGGACCGGCAGCCACGGCCTTGGATCATATCCACGCCGCTTTTGAAACTGTTCCAGCATGTCATCGGTCCAGTTTTGTGATCCCGCCTCCCAGCTATCGGTAATCACATACTGAATGCCGCGCTTGCCCATCATCTCCGCGCCGACGGTCTCTTGATAGCTGTCCAGGTAATGGTCCATGTAGTTCTTCACGTACACATGGTTCAGCTTGTCCACTTCCAGCCCCGTCGCCTCAGCCGTCGCCGGATGGTTTGTGATCCCCAGCAGGGAATACCCGATGCGCAGTACCACCCACCTGCCCGGCGGTGGTGTCCAGTCGAGCGTGCCATCGGGCTTCATCTTTGCGGTCAGGTCAATCACATCATTTTTTGCTACCGCCTCGCCAGCATCCACAGGCGGCGTTGCAAACTCATAGAGGTCCGGCACGGGCGCAAATGCCGCCTTGTCTTCAAAGTGGTTCACACGTGCACCCGGATGCAGGACCAGTTCGGCAATTTCGTAGTCCGTCGGCGTAGGCGGCAGATGGAAACCCAGCGATTTCGGATCAATGCCCTCGGCCCAGGCCGGCCGCGGCGGCGGCGGCACGCGCCGGAAGACGACGCGGAAATACTTCGCCTTTACCGCAGGAAATGAAACCGTGTGCTCCGGAGAGCCTCCATCTGGCAGCTTGACAATCTCCCTCCAGTTCTGTCCGTCATCGCTCGCCTCCAGCGACTTCTCAGGATTTCCAATCCCTGCCACCATGGCGGTGATCCAGTTCACCCCCTTGGTCACAATCGTGATCGAGCGCATCGTCTCCGGCTGCGGAAACTCATACTGGATCCACGCACTCTGCCCCTCGGCCGGGATCGGCAGCTTCGTCGTGTGTTCCAGGTCTCCATCGCGCAGCATGGCCGTGTCCGGAGCGCCCGCACTCGCCGTAATCCTGGCATGAAGGTCTTCGATCGAAACGTCCTCCGCAGGCATACGGTACGCAACCACCGCCGCGTCTGCATAAAACTGTGGCGTCTTGTGTCCCTCCGGAGCCTCCAGCATGTCCCGCACGCCAATGTTCTGGAACGCGCCCGTGTTCGATGGTGGATGCGGCAGGGTTCCGGTAAATGGTTTGCCTCCCTCCACCACCGTCTCACTCCACACATACTTCTTCATGCCCTGCGACGGTGGCACCCACGGACCACCCGTTTCGCTCCATCCCGGAGATCCCGCAATCGCCATCTCCATCCCAAGCTGGTCGCCCAGTCCAATTGCATAGCGGAAGGCGTCCTTCCATTCCGGAGTCATATACGCCAGCCGGTGCGGCACCACCTGCGGCGTCGCCAGCGCCGCGTCAAAATTCTGGAACCCGGCAATCCCAACACGGTGCATCCATTCCAGGTCCAGCTTGATTCCCTCTTTCGAAATATTGCCGTTCATCCAGTGCCACCACACACGCGGCCGCGCACTCTCCGGCGGATTTTCAAAACCCTTCTTCAGCGGGTCCACACTGTTCTGTGCTCCAGCCACAGAGAACCCCACAAACAACACACCTGCTGCCAACAACGCTTTCATGCAAATGGTCCTTTCACTCCTGCTCGGGAAGTTGGCGGGAAGAGCAGAAATACATCTTCCCGGAAGCGTCCTGAAGCATAGCACGCGCACTCAATGGTGTGGAAGGAAAATGTTTCTCATTTGAGATTCGCGCCAAAAAACGCGGCGTGTTCCCGCCCCTCATTCCTCGTGTTTTCCTTAAGAAAATCCCCTTACCTGCAGACAATCGCTCTGCCTTGCTCTATCTTGCACGTTCCCTGCCCCGTTGCTCCCGTTTCAGCGCGATGGCGCTTCCCGAAGCCCGGTATATGTTTGTTTCATTTGAGAATAAATTTTTCTCTTGACAGACGAACTTTCCAGAGACTACCTTGCCGCCTGCCTGGAAAAACTCACATCAGCCCAGGCCATTTTTTCGGTCTTACCGCAGAAAGAACCATTTCGGGAGGCGCTCGATGATTCGCAAAATCAGTTGTCTGCTCTGCATCCTTTCCGTCTTCTTCGGACCAGGAATGCTCAGCACAGTCTATGGTCAGGGAACCGCAACCGGGACCATCCTCGGCACAGTCACTGACTCCACCGGGGCCGTCCTGCCCAATGCAACCGTCGTTGTTACAAATACAGCGACAGGGATCTCCCATCAGACCCAGACCACCGCATCAGGAGACTACTCGGTTCCGGACCTGCAGCCCGGCCCCTATTCGGTGACGGTCAACGCAACCGGATTCGGTAGCCAACAGGTCAGCAATATTACCCTCGTGGTCGCGCAGCAGGCGCGCGTGAACTTTACTCTCAAGCCTGGCGCCGCCGCAGAAACCATTCAGGTCAGTGCCGGTGCTGTTGCGCTCGACACGGACACCTCGGCCGTCTCCCAGCTCGTCAGCCAGAAGCAGGTCAACCAGCTGCCCTTGAATGGCCGTAACTTCCTCAACCTGCTCTTCATCGGCGCCGGCGCCGTCCAGACCGTCGGCGAGCAAGGCCAGATGCGCCAGGGTGAAGGCAACGCCATCAGCATCAATGGCGCGCGTCCAGAATCGAACAACTACACCCTCGACGGTATGGTGAATACGGACACCGCCCTGAACACTCCGGCCGTCATTCTCTCCCAGGACGCCATTCAGGAATTCAAAGTTCAGAGCGAGACGTATTCTGCCGAATACGGCTTCAGCGCCAACCAGGTCAACATCGTCAGCAAGAGCGGCGGCAATCAGTTCCACGGTTCAGTATTTGAATTCGCGCGCAACGATGCCTTCGATGCCAGCACGCACTTTCAGCCCGTAAAACCGCGCCTGCGCCAGAACCAGTTCGGTTATGTGCTCGATGGCCCCGTCTGGGTCCCCAAGCTTTATGATGGGCGCAACCGGACCTTCTTTCTCGCCAACTATGAGGGGTGGCGCATCATCAACGGTACCAGTAATTACTACAATGTTCCGGACCCCGCGCAGGTGGCCGGCAACTTTGCCTCCTCAGGCCTGCCCGCCTTCGGCACCCCGGCCTGCACCGCTGCCTTGAACAGTAACAACGCCTGTATGCCGATTGACCCCACTACGGGCCAGCCCTTTCCTGGAAACGTCATCCCTTCCAGCCGCTTCAGCCGGCTGGCGAATGTCACGGCCAAACTCTTTCCCGCCCCGAATTCCACAAACCCTCTGGGCAACTATCACCTGAACGTGAATCTGCCCAATGACACCGACCAGCAGACCTATCGCCTTGACCAGAACCTGGGAAAACTCGGCTCTGTCTTCTTCCGCTACACCAAAGCCAACTACGGGCTGGAAACCGCCAGCACCGTTTCCATCCCCGCCGGCCTCAACATCTTTAACGAAGATTCCACCAGTTGGGAGATCTCTCACACCATCCCCCTTGGCCATAACATCATCAATAACTTCCGCGTCGGATATCTCGGCGCCACCGTCATTCAGGGCGACAGCCCCGCACCGCAGTCAGACGTGGATGCACTTGGCCTCACCGGCGTCTTCACCAACCTGCCCAATTATGCTCGCGGCTATCCCGGCATCTCGCTCCAGAATCTGAGCGGCGGTGTCGGCAGTCCCGGGAACAACCCCACCACCAGCGACATCCCCATGTGGGAATACGCCGATTCGTTCTCTCTGATTCACGGCAGCCACTCTTTCAGCATGGGCTTTGACTTCCGTACATGGGTGCAGAAGCGCGATCTTTCCACCAACTTCCTGGGCAGCTACACCTTCAACAACACCACGGTCCTGCAGAACGGCAACAATGGCACCAACAACTGCACAACCCCTTACTGTGGCACCGGCAATGCTGTGGCAGACTTTCTGCTGGGCTATTATGGCGGCGCCAGCACCTTCCAGCCCGGCCCCTTCAGCCCCACCACCGGCAATCCTGGAAACACCAACCGTTATCACTTCAAATACATCGGGCCTTACTTTCAGGACGACTGGAAGGCCACTCCCAACCTGACCCTCAATCTGGGCCTGCGCTGGGACTTCCGCACCATCCCCTTCGAGCAGGACAACAAGATGTTCTGGATTGACACCCAGAACACCGGCGGCGGTCTGTGCTTTGCCAATCAGGCCCTGCTCACCGATGGCATCGCGCCCGCCGGCAACGGCTTTTATCGCTACTGCGGACGCAACAATCCTCGCGACCCGTCGTATCTCACCTTTGCTCCGCGCATTGGCTTTGCCTATCGGCCTTCGATTGATAACAAGATGGTCGTCCGCGGCGGCTATGGCATCTTCTTTGATTCCTCGGAAACGCGCGAGATTGACGACTCTGGTGACCTCTATCCCTTTGTCATTCGCACCAGTCTGTCGCCCACCACAAACCCCAACGTTCCCAAGCTCACCAATAACCTCTTCCCTGTCACCAGCACGCTCCTGCCCGTTGCCGTCGGCTCCAATAACGGGACCACCTATCCGGCGGGCAGCCAGTTCATCGCCGTCATCATCTCAGAACACCCCATCAATCCCTACGTGCAGCAGTGGTCTCTGTCTGTTGAGCGCGAACTGGCCCCCAACACCACTCTGGAAATCAACTACGTCGGCAACAAAGGGACCCACCTGCTGGACCGCACGAACATCAACCAACCCTATCCCGCTTCGGACCCTGCGCTTTGCCAGACCAACCCCACCGCAGGGGATTGCCCGGCGCGTGCCCGTGTGCCTTATCTCAACTTCACCAACACCACCGGCACCCTCGACAGCCGCTGGGACGGCTACTCCAACTACAACGCTGGCAACGTAAAGCTGGAGCGTCGCACCAACGACCTTGCCCTGCTTGCCGTCTACACCTATGCGCGCAGCATGGACGACAAGTCCGCCGCCGCCGGCATCGGGGCCACCAACGGCTTTGCCGGGCACATGGACGACCACAATCCCAAGCTCGACTATGCCCGGTCTGATTTCGACGTAGACCATCGCTTTGTCGTCAGCTATGTGGCCAACCTGCCCATCGGAAAGGGCAAGCGCTTTCTGACCAACGCCAACAAGGCGACGGACCTCGCTCTGGGCGGATGGCAGCTTACCGGCATCGGCACCTTCCAGCGCGGCTTCCCCTTCTCTGTCATGGCCAATGACAGCTTCGGCTTGCTGGAAGCCTACAACCAGCGGGCCAATGTCGTGGGCAACCCCAACAAGGGCTTCCATAAGAGCATCAACCAGTGGTTCAATACCGCGGCCTTCTCTCAGCCCTTGGCCGGTGCCTTCGGCAACAGCGGACGCAATATCCTCCGTGACCCCGGCATCAATAACTGGGACATGGGCCTGCTCAAGAACTTCTCCTTCGGTGAAAGGGTGAACTTCCAGCTCCGTCTTGAGTCCTTCAACACCTTCAACCACACCCAATGGGGCGTCGATCCCAGCTCGCCCTCGGCGGCTGCAAGCGGACCCGGCACCGGCGCTGTCGACCGCAACGTCAACGACCAGCCCCCCAGCCCGAATACCAACTTCGGCAAAATCACATCGGCCCGGCCTGGACGCATTCTCCAGCTTGGCGGAAAAATTACCTTCTGAAGCTGGCTTCCCGGCCCACGCATCCCGTCTCCTCCGCGCGATGTGTGGGCCTTCTTCTCATTTCTGCAAGTCCTCTCTCTCCCGGTACCATAAAAAGATGGCACGTTATTTGGTCACCGGATGCGCTGGTTTTATTGGTTCCTGGATCACGCAAGCACTCGTAGAACGCGGAGAAACCGTCCGCGGCTTTGATAATTTTGAAACCGGACACCGGGAAAACCTCTCCGGATTTCTGGACCGCATCGAATTCATTGAGGGCGATTTGCGCGACCAGGCCGCCGTCGCGCGGGCCTGTCAGGGGGTCGAGATCATCTTTCACCAGGGTGCGCTGCCCTCCGTTCCCCGCTCCATCAAAGACCCCCGCACCAGCCACACCGCCAACATCGACGGCACCTTCCACGTGCTCGAAGGCGCACGCGCAGCTGGAGTCAGACGCATCCTCTACGCTGCCTCCTCCTCTGCCTATGGAAACCAGCCAGGCTTTCCGCGTGTAGAGACCATGGTGCCCATGCCCATTGCCCCTTACCCCGTCCAGAAAATGGCCGGTGAGCTCTACATGCGCAGCTATTGGCAGGTCTATGGTATTGAAACCGTCTGCCTGCGCTATTTCAACATCTTCGGTCCCCGCCAGGACCCCAACTCTCCTTACAGCGGCGTCATGGCGAAATTTGCCCTCCAGATGCTCCACGGCCAGCAGCCCACCATCTTCGGCGACGGCGAACAGGGCCGTGATTTCACCTATGTGGAAAATGCCGTTTCCGCCAATCTTCTCGCCGCCGCCGCACCTGCGGAAAAGGTGGCCGGACGTGTCTTCAATGTGGCCTGCGGCCAGCGGCACACCCTCAATCAGACCTACAAGGTCCTCGCCGAACTCACCGGCTTCCATCAGCCCCCCGTCTACGGACCGCCGCGTACCGGCGATATCCAGAACTCGCTGGCCGACATCAGCGCCGCCCGCGAGGCCTTTGGTTATGAACCTTCCATCAGTTTCGAGGAGGGGCTTCGCCGCACCGTGGAGTGGTACAGGCAGCAGCTGAAACAATGACCCCGCCCTACCTGGGCCGCCGCATCGCAGTTTCCATCCCATCAAGGAACATCTTTCCCTTTCCCTCCCGAGGGGTGTACCATTCTTCCCGGTTCCACCCTACATCTCTCTGGAGGCCGCTGTGTTGAAGCCTTTGCTCGTCTCTTCAGCGCTGCTGCTGGTTGCTCTCTTTTCTGCCGCACAGGACCAGCCATCATCGCAACAACCTTCATCGCCGTCCTCATCCGGGCCGCAGAGCAATCCCGTCAGGCCCACACCCGAGTCCCAGGCCCGCGCCAAAAAAATCTATAGCTACGATTGCGCCATGTGCCACGGCGAGAAAGGCGACGGCAAAGGCGATGTCGCCAGCGACATGAAGCTCACCCTCCGCGACTACACCAAACCCGATGCGCTCAAGGACTTCTCCGACCGCCAGCTCTACGACATCATCGAAAACGGCAAAGGCCAGATGCCCGGCGAAGGACCGCGCGCCAAGCCGGACGAAATCTGGAACCTGGTCATCTATCTGCGCTCCATGTCCAAAAAGTAGGCCGCCGGAAGATTTCCCTCACCCCGTCCCACTTTTGTTCCTGCTTGCGGCAAAATAAAAAGCATGCCGGAAGCCACAGGAATGCTGAAGACGTACACGGAGTATCTGGTCTTCCACACCAGAAAGCGGCAGGAGATCGTCCACATCACGCCGCAGCTTGAGGAAATCGTTGCCCGCAGCGGCATCCGCGATGGCTTTTGCTTTGTCTCTCCCATGCACATCACCGCCGCCGTCTATGTCAACGATCATGAGAGTGGCCTGATTGCCGACATCGAAGAGTGGCTGGAACGGCTCGCCCCCGCACGCCCCGATTACCGCCATCATCAGACCGGGGAGGACAACGCCGACGCGCACCTGAAGTCCCTGCTGCTGCACCATGAAGTCACTCTGCCCATCACCGACGGCCATCTGGACCTCGGCACCTGGCAGCGCGCCTTCTATGCCGAATTTGATGGCCAGCGCCGCAAACGCGTCATCGTGAAGCTGCTGGGAGTGGCCGGGCCAACGCGGCATTGATCGCCTCCGGCTTCAGGTCCCGCACCACAACTGCCGGAGCGCGCGCGGGCGCCGTCATGCTGGGCAGCACAATGATGTCCACACGCCGGTTCTGCGAACGCCCGTCGGCCGAATCATTGCTCGCCACCGGATGAAACTCCGCATAGCCTGAGGCTGAAAGCCGCGCCGGTGCATAGTGGTGGGCCACAATAAACATCCGGGCCAGCCGCGTCGCCCGCGCCGTCGAAAGCTCCCAGTTCGAATCAAACTGCCCGTTGTGGATCGGCACATTGTCCGTGTGCCCCTCAATGCGAATGTCATATGGCGTTGTCCGCAGCGCCTCGGCAATTTCATCCAGCGTCCTGACCGACTCCGGTTGCGGCGCCGCCGAGCCGCTCTCATAAAAACCGGCCTCGCGCAGAGAAATCACCAGCCCGTCCCGTCCAATCCGGATCGCCACCACGTGCCGCGCAATCTGGTTGGAGAGCAGCCGCTCCAGGTGCTTCTTGATGCGCTCCAGGTCTTCCCGCACCTCCGACGATGCCATCATCTGCTCGCCCATCACCACATTCATCGGAGAAACCGGCGCGTCCTGCGAAGTGGCCAGCGCTGCGGCCGCCTTGTTCTGTTCCTTCTCCGGGGACTGAAACAGCCCCAGGGACTGGAATGCCGAATTGATCGCCTGGGCCACGGCGGCCTGCTTCTTCAGGTCTGCCTTGGAACTGGCGTACATCACGACAAAAAAAGCAAACATCAACGTGATGAAGTCAGCATAGGAAACCAGCCACCGCTCGTGGTTCGGAGCATGCTTTTCGTGTTTCTGCTTCATGCCGCCTGCGTCTCCACCGCGCCTTTCTCTTTCTTCGTTTTCCTGCCCGTGGTCGGATGAAACCCCTGCAGCTTGATCTCAATCATGCGCGGGTTCATGCCCTCCAGAATCGAGATCACGCCTTCCAGCACCATCTCCTTCAACCGGCGCTCCTCGCTGATCCGGTGACGCAGCTTGCCCGCCGCCGGAAGAAAAAAGATGTTCGCGCATCCCACACCGTAAATGGTCGCCACAAAGGCCACCGCGATGCCCCGGCCCACTTCATCCATGTGGTCCAGCCGCTGCATCACCTGGATCAGCCCCATCACCGCGCCAATAATGCCAATCGTCGGCGCAAATCCTCCCGCCGACTCAAAAACCGCCGGTATGGCATCTTCGGATTCGGCCTGGTTCTCCAGGTGCAGCTCCATGATCTTGCGCAGCTCGGCCGGCTCGGTACCATCGACGGCCAGCATCAGCGCCTGCTTCAGAAATGGATCGCCAATCGAGGCCAGGTCCTGGTCCAGGGAAACAATGCCGCTGCGCCGCGCCTTGTTGGCAAAGCCCAGCAGCAGCTTCACCGTCGCCTCCGCGTCCTTGTTTTTGGCGAAGAATACCTGCGCCAGCCGCCCGAAGGCCGCTCCCACTGTGGCCAGAGGATACTGAAGCATCACCGCCCCGATGGTGCCCCCCAGCACAATCATGGCCGCCGTCGGCTGCAGAATCTGCCCGATATGCCCGCCTTCGATGAGCAGTCCGGCCAGAATTCCGGCCAGCGCCAGCAACAATCCTGTAAAGCTGCTTTTGTCCATGGTCGCGTCTCACAATTGGATGGATCTGTCCCTGCGTCTGCGCTGCAGCAGCGCTTCCTCTTCCCCGGGCGCATCTTCCAACGCCGCCTGCGCGGCCACAATCCGTAGCCCCGCGGCGCCGGACGCTGCCGTACCCATCGCCGCCGCATCGCCGCCGGCAACCCGTCTCATCACTTCGGCCAGCAGCCGCGTCCGGTATTCGGTCACGCGCCGGACCACCTCCTCGCCCGGCTCGGCCACGACAATCTTTTCGCCGTGGATCAGGGTCAGCATCGTGTCCGGAGACGACTCGACGTATTTGATCAGGTCGCTGTTCACAACCATCGGCTGCCCGTTCAATCTTGTCAGTTCAATCATGCGTGGAGGGTCCTTGTCTGTGATAAGGGGCTTATCGGCAAGGAGAGGAAAAGGTTCAAATGTGGGAGGACCGCCCGTTCTCACCCTTCTCCGGCGCACGTAGTGTGCCAAACCGGACCCGCCCCATAAAGCCCCCGTCGCCCGCGCCGATGAAGCCAGTGGGTAATCCGGGCCGCAGGAAATGCTGGCCCCCCAAATTCAAAATCAAGAGGAGCACAGCATCTATGTCACTGGGTGTCCTGAATAATATCTCCGCTGTCTATGCAGCAAACAACCTCAACCAGACGCAGCTCAACCTGCAGAAGACCCTCCAGCAGCTTTCCTCCGGTTCACGCATCAACTCCGGCGCCGATGACGCCGCCGGTCTCTCTCTGGCCAATGGCCTGCAGGCGGCCTCCACGGCCCTTTCGCAGTCAGCCAGCAACGCCAGCGAAGGCGTCGACTTCCTGCAAGTGGCCGACGGGGCCATGTCTCAGATCACCAGCCTGCTCAACCGCGCAGTAACACTGGCAACGGAGGCCTCCAACGGCACGCTGAACTCCACCCAGATCTCAGCGGCCAACTCCGAGTACCTCAACATCATCGGTGAGATCAACAACATCAACACCAACACCGAGTACAACGGCATCAAGACCTTCGGCACCACGGCCGCCATTTACACCTCCGACGGCACGACCAGCCAGCAGAACGATACCACGGCCCTGGCCCAGGTCGACTCCACAACACTTGGACTGACCTTTGCCGGCTTCACAGACCAGGCCACAGCCCAGGCGGAACTGACCAAGATCACCTCCGCCATCTCCACCATCGCCGCCGACCGCGGTACCGTCGGCGCACAGATCAACACCCTACAGGCGGTTTCCAACGTCATGAGCACCGAGTCCACCAACACACTCTCGGCGGAAAATGACGTCATGGCTACCGACTACGCCACTGCTACCTCCAACCTCTCCAAATACGAAATCCTGAGCCAGACCGGCATCAGCGCCCTGGCCCAGGCCAACAGCGCGCAGCAGCTGGTTGAAAAACTCCTCCAGTAGCCCCCCCAAAAAACAAAAGAGGCAGGGAACGCTCCCTGCCTCTTTTTTCTTCCTCGCTCCTGCTTACTTCTTCGGCGCCTTATAGCTGCTCTTGATGGTCTCACCCATGCCCTGCAGCACGCCTTTCACTTCATTCGCAAACGGACCGTTCGGGTCCAGCTCCAGATACTTCTGGTATGCTTCGGTCGTCCCCGGAGGAGCCACAATCTTGCCCGTCTTCGGGTCTACCGTCGCCTTGCTGATGAGCGCCTGCCCCTTCAAATAGTACGGAATCGGCTTGTTCGGGTCGGCGGCAATGGCCTTGTCGGCTGCTGCCACCGTGGCGTCGGTCTGCCCGGCGCGGCTCATCACAATTGCCTCGTTGCTGTAGTACATGCCGGCCTGCGTCGGATTCACCTTCGCCGCCGCCTCATAGGCAGCCTGCGCGTCCTGGATCTTGCCTTCGTTGGCCAGCACCTCGCCCAGCGAGTTGTTCGCCGCGGCCTGCACCTCCGGATTCGGCTTCTTGCTCTGGCTTTCCAGATCAATGGCCTTCTTCAGAGAGGTCTCAGCGTCGGGCCACTTCTTTTCGCCCGCCTGGGCCACGCCCAGCTCCAGCCACAGTACTGAGGCGTCCGGCTTTGCCTGCGTGTCTTTCAGCATCAGTTGCTCGGCGGCGGCAAAGTTTTTGTTGTGATTGTCATCGCGCGCCTGCTTCAGGTCCGCGTTCAGGTTTTTGATGACCGCGTTTTCCTTCATCGCTTCGGCATTTTTCTGCTTCAGCTCCTCCAATTGCTTGCGCTGTTCCGGCGTCAGCTTGGAGATATAGTCGGCGCGGGTCATATCAAAGTCCTGCTGCGTGTCCTCACCGGCCGTGATTTTTACATTCAGAAATTGGTCCAGGACCTTGTCGGCAGGAGTGTCTGGACGCCGCAGAGAAACCGTGTACGTGCCGGGGGCGATCCCGTCGCCCTTGTAATCGCCATTGGAGTCGGCCTTGAAGGTGTATTTGGCCGTCTTACCTCCATCGGTGGAAAGCGTCACAATCCCATCGGTCACCGCCACCCCTGCCGGGTCCTGAATATGGCCGTGGATTTTTCCCGTTTGCTCCTGTGCAAACACCGGCAAGCAAAAGGCAACGGCCAATGCCAGCCAGAGCTTCATCTTTCTCATGTTCCTCTCCTTGCGCCTCCTCTGGAAGCGCTTATGTTTTGAACCCTCTACTCCCTGCCTGTCCCTCTCCGGCGCACAGCGTAGGGAATGCGGTCCTGCGCTCCGGCCTCTTCAAAAGCGCGCAGCCGCAGCACACAGCTTTCACATACACCGCAGGCGGTCTCTTCGCCTGAATAGCATGACCACGTTAAATGGAGCGGCGCACCAAGTTCAAGACCGATCCGCACAATCTCCTTCTTGCGGAGATGGATGAGCGGAGTCACAATTTCGATGTCTCCCTCTTTGGTCCCCCTGCGCACAAGTTGCTGAAAGGCCTCATAATAGGCCGGACGGCAATCCGGATACCCGGAGCTGTCCTGCTCGACGGCGCCAATATAGATCCTCTGCGCCCCCAGCACTTCGGCCCAGCTCACCGCCGCGGAAAGAAAATGCGCATTGCGGAAAGGCACATAGGTCACCGGAATTTCCGCGCCAATCTGCCCATCTTCCGGGGCCTCCGGCACCCCGATCCCGGCGTCAGTCAGTGCCGATCCTCCAATCCTCCGGAAAAGGTCTGTCTTCAGATGCAGAAAATCCCGGAACCCCAGTTGCGCCGCCACCGCTTGGGCCGCCTTGAGCTCCCTGGCTTCGGTGCGCTGTCCATAGCTGAAGTGGATCGCATAAGCGTCAAAATCTCGCGCGGCCAAAGCAGCGCAGACACACGAATCCATGCCTCCGGAGAGGCTCACGACAGCTTTGGAACGGGCAGCGGACATTCTCTCTTATGGTAGCGCAACCGCGTCGTCCCGATGGCTGCCGGCGGCCCCGGAAAATCCCTGTGTTTCACGCAGAAACATCATTTACCGAGTCAAAAGCATCGGAATAGTGTTAACCAGTTTGTCAGGGGCCCGGCCCACGAAGGCCCCAAATCCAAAACACTGAGGGAAATTCTATGGTGGTCAGTTCAACTCCCCGTTCTTTTCTTTTCAAAATTGCCATGGCATGTTCTGCTTTGGCCCTGGCGGCATTTCCATCTTCAGCCTCGGCCCAGACCAGCGGTCCCGGGGTCTCCAGCTCATCGGACTACAAGGCCTATCTGACCGAAGATATTGATGGGGCCTCGCTTGCCGCTGCTCCGAATCCTGCTCCTTCCGCCTCGGCGAAGCCGCAGTACGGGCAAGGCAACTCTTACCCCTCTTACCAGAGCCGTTGGAGCCATATCGCCTTTGAAGCAGGCGGCGGGTTCAATGCTCCGGTCGGCCACACGACCAACTATGCCACCTATGGCGGCAATCTCACCCTGGGCGCAGGCTGGAACTTCAATAAATGGCTGGGCACCCTCGTCGAATATCAGTTCATGGATGACAAAATCCCCGGCCGCACTTTGGCCGCCGTCGGTGCCCCGGGTGGCAATGTGCATGTCTGGTCCTTCACCGTGGACCCCATCGTTTATCTGCCTTCCAAAGGGAGCTTCGGGGCCTACTTTACTGGTGGAGGCGGCTTCTACCGCAAGGTCACCACATTTACATCGCCCCAGGCCGTGCTCTATTGCGATTATTTCGGCTTCTGTTATGAAGGCGTCGCCAATGTCACCATCGGGCACTTCTCCAGCAATCAGGGCGGCATGAACATCGGCACAGGCTTCATATGGAAGGCCTTCGGTCCGGACAGCAACGGCAAGCTCTTTGCAGAAGTCCGCTATGTCTGGGTCGATTCGCCCTCTGCCTCTGCTACCCAGCAGGGCACCGGGAGCTTCGGAACGCTTCCTGTCACCTTTGGCGTGCGCTGGTAATCCCGGCGGATTCCGAAATCAAAAAGGGCGGACCTGGTTTCCGCCCTTTGCTGTTTACCAAGCGATCCCCAGCTGCCTCAGCCGCAGCAACCCTCCGCAAAGCACCGCCAGCGGCGGAACCACCGTCAGCACCAGCAAATAGAGGATGGGCTGCCGGTCCTTCATCTGCACCGCAGAGAAGGCGCTGAACAGCAGCACCACCAATGCCAGCATCAGCGTATGAACAATCGGATTGCCCGCCGAGAGCCGCGCGGTCACATAACCGCCCGTAAGCGAGGCGGCCAGACCCACGCCCACGTTCATGGCCATGGCAAAGGGGTCGGCAGGCGTCTTCTCCTCCAGCCCAGGAAAGGTCCGCTTCACCACTGCCGCCACAATTCCGGAAAGCCCCACAACGGTCACAAAACCGGACAAAATTACAAAGAAAGACTGCGCAATCTCCTTCATCGGCTGCGCATTTCCTTTTCTACCGCCTCGGCCTCTTTAGGAAGCGCGCAGGTCAGGCACTCCAGCGTGCCGTCCTGCTTTACATAGAACACATCTTCAATCCGCACCCCCAGCTTTTCTTCTGGAATGTAAATCCCCGGCTCGATGGTAAAGACCATCCCTTTCTGGATGGGCTGCGAGTAGTCATAGGGATCATGCACGTCAATCCCTACCGAATGTCCGATACCGTGGATAAAGTACTTGCCCAACGGGTCGCCGTGCAGGTCCTTGCCATGGGCATTCATGTAGTTCCACGCAATCGTATCGAGTGAGTCCGGATATTTGTGCTGCGGATCATTGATGCGGGATTTCCCGGCCACAAAGGCCTCCATCGCTGCCCTCTGCGCCCCCAGCACAATGTCGTAAATCTCACGCTGCCGCGCGCTGAAGTGTCCGTTGACTGGCAGCGTGCGCGTAATGTCTGAGGCATACATGGAATACTCGCCGGCTGCATCCACCACCACCACATCACCCGCCTGCATCGTCTGGCTGTTTTCAGCGTAGTGCAGCTCCGTCGATTTCTCCCCTGATCCCACAATCGGCGCATAGGAGGGCCGTTCACATCCGTTCTCCATGAGCTTTTCGAGGATGATGCCGGCCACGGTACGTTCTCTCTGGCCCGGATGCACGGCCTTCATCATCGCCAGCTGCGCCTGTACAGAAGCATCAGCGGCCTTCCGGAGCAGCATCAGCTCATCGGCATCTTTGACCGCCCGCAGCTCCGCCACCGCTCCGCGCACGTCCTTCATCGGAGGAGCATGTTCCATCCCCAGCGTGGCTGCCGTCCAGGCCAGCAGCGATTTTGCCTGCTCCGTCTCCGGCTCAGACCAAACGCGATACATCATCGTTCGGTCCCCCGCCGCAATCTGGTTCAGGATCACCGCAAGGTCGCTCATCGGCCTTACCTCATCCACCCCTGTCAGCCGCGGAGCATCTGGAGAGGCCGCATCCAGCTTTCTGCCCGTAAACAGCTCCATGCGCAGATTGCGCGTGGGCAAAAACATCACTTCGCGGTAAGCACGCGCAGGCCGTGTTCCCTGCGCCGCTGCCGGGGCCTCAATCAACAGTGCGGCGCCCGGCTCGTTCCATCCGGTCAGATAGTAGAAGTCCGAATCCTGCCGATACGGCATGAAATCCAGCAGCGGTTCTTCCCCGGCAAACAGCACGGCCACTCCGCCATTCAGTTTGCCTGCCAGAGCAGCACGGCGCGCGTGATAGTCCGCACCTGAGGAACGATCAAGAGCGCTTCCTGCGGCGCTCCAGCAAAGAACAACACACAGAACGGCCAGTATGGGGCGAGATAGCTTCATGACTAGTCAGTGTAACCTGCCGCCGGTTCTCGCCCCGGATGTAGCCCTCGGCCTCGTGTCGTCCTCTCATTCCCCACCATCATCATCGTCTCTGTGCCCGTTGTGCGGATGCAGCACCATCCAGGGGACCGGCCTGTCGCCCATGGCGTCCCGCCAGAGAATCACATTCAGCTTCACCGGATCGGCGCGGTCTTCATGGGTAAAGTCCATCCGGCTTGATTCCTTTGCTCCCGGCGACTTTGGCGTGTTGGCCGTATAAATCAGCCCGTTGTCGCGGTTCGAATAGTCCGCGTCAAAGGGCGGCTGGTCCCCGGCTCCGGCAAACACAGAAGAGATGAGCGGCGCCAGCGCGTCATTGTTGTTCATTGGCGGAATCCCCAGCAGGTCCTCCATCGTGCGCAGAAAGCTCACCGTCGTGTAGAAGTTTGAGTCCACCAGGGGCTGCGCATGACGCGGTGCGTATTTGCTGATAATCAGCGCCGTACTGCGGTGCGCATCCACATGGTCGGCCCCGTCCTGCGCATCGTCCTCCAGGATGAAAAACGCCGTGTCGTCCCAGTAGGGGCTGTGCGAAACCGCCTCCACCGCCCGGCCCACCGCCAGATCATTGTCTGCAATCGAGGCCCGCGGAGTCGGCATCCCCGGGCGCGTCCCCGCCGTGTGGTCATTGGGCAGCCGCAGCATCACAAAGTCCGGCATCGTGTCCTGTCCCTGCTTGCGCTCTGCAACCCACCGGCGAAAGTGCGTCAGGAACTCTTCAACGCGAAGCTGGTCCGGAAAGGCCAGCTCAAAGTCCGGATACTGCGGATCGAAATGCCCTTCCAGCTCCGGCTTGGTGGCCACATTTTTTGCAATCAGCGGAATGTCCCATGGATACCGGCTCACTCCCCCGCCATAATTTGCCGGAATCGGCTGGCCCGGATGAATGACGGGAGCAGCACACTGCTCCGGTGCCGGCTCCGGCGTTCCCGCCAGCGGAGACTTCTCCCTGGCTTGCTCCGTCTCCTCCTGGCAGAAGGTCGTCGCAATGTACTCCCCAAAGTGGTAGAGCGTCTTGCCGTGTTTTGCCAGGTCCGTCCAGATGTAGCTGCTGGCTGGCTCATTCACGTCCGGAATCCCTTCCCGGTACGGATTGCCTTTCTCGACAATGCCCTCAAAGTCGTATACTCGCGCACTGCCGCGATACGCCTGTTGCCATGTCTTTTCGGTGTAGTCGCTGCTGATGGCCGCATTCGACCACACGTGGCCGTCTCCGGAAACCTCGCCCGAATCGTAGAAGTTGTCCAGCACACCAAACTGCAACGCCAGCTTGTGCAGATTGGGCGTGATGCTCTTACCATACATCGTCAGCGAAGGGTCGCCGTTTCCCACCCCCAGATCGCCAAAAATCTGGTCGTAGGTGCGGTTTTCTTTGATGATGTAAATCACATGGTGGATGGGGTTGGTTCCACCGGCGAATTGCAGGTGCTGCGACGCTGCCTCCATCATGTTGCTGGCCAGCACCTCAGACGTGAGCCGGGGCAGCTCCCTTTGTGCCTGCTCCAGGTCCACATCTGCCAGAGACCCGTGCAACATCGTCGCAATGTAGGTATGCGGACGACGCACCCTCCGCGTTTGCCCCCATGTTCGCTCCGGTAGAGGCTGCGGAGCAACATTTGCAGCCGTGCCCCGTCCCTTTCCCGCGGCAACATAGAGGTGACCGCCTTTCACCGCCAGTGCTGTCGGGAACCACTCTGTGGGCAGAAAGCCCTTGGCCTCCGTCATCGCGCCCGGCTTCAGCTCGCTGGTGGCAAACACTGCAACCGCATCCGAACCCCCATTCGCAACATACAGCGTCCTGCCGTCCTCTGAGAGCGCCAGCGCCTCCGGAATCGCCCCGAAATACCGCTGCCCCGGCAGTTGCGTGTTGTACATCCCGGCAAGCTGCATCTTCTCTCCATGGAGCCGGACCGCGGCCACCGCGTCCCGATTGGCCAGCGCCACATACAGCACCTTCTCATCCGGAGAGAGCACCAGCGCAGCCGGATGCGACCCCGGCGACGTCGCCTTGTCTGGCGGCAGCAGCGCGAGCTTTTGCACGATCTTTCCTTGATGCAGGTCCAGCTCCGCTACCGCTGATCCGTTCCATAGCGCAACAAAGGCCCGGCGGCTGTCCCGACTGGCAATCACCGTAATCGGATACTCCGAGGGCACCATCGCATGGTCGGCAAAATCAAACCGCTCCAGGACCTTCCCTGAGGCCGCATCCATCAGCAGCACATCATCGGAGAATTCATCGGCCACAAGGACCTCTTCCCCGCCGGACTGCCCCTTCACCACCGCCAGCCCCGTCGGCACCGGGATCGCCATGCCAGCCGGTACGTTCCCGCCCAGCGGATTTTGCACGTGGCCGGCGGCCAGCTTCTGCAGCGGCACCGTGATGTTCCGCTCAAACTGGAGCGTTGTTCCGTCATAGCGGTAGACCGCAATCACATTGCCGCTCTCCGGTTGGGCCAGCGAGTCCAGGCTCGCGTACAGATGGCTTCCGTCCAGACTAAAGGCCAGCCCGTTGTAAAGCGTCTGCGCCGATCCGGGGGCCGTCTGCTCCTGCGGAAAATCCGCCAGCTTCTGCGTCTCCGTGTCGAGCACTGCAATCGACTGCGCATAGCTGGACTCGACCGTCCCATAACCTGCATTCACCATGGCCAGATGGCGATGGTCCGGTGACCAGGCCATCATCATCGGCAGACTGTTCAGCCGTTGCGGCGAACCCGGCACAGGTTCCATCAGTTTCTTGCTGGTGGGCAGAGGAATCGTTTGCGCCGCACAGGCGCCACACAACAGAAGCAGCAGCAGGTCCTTTTTCATGGCTCGTTAGCACGCTATCACGGTGACATTACAAAAGTCTTACATCCGCGCCAGCCCCTCGCTGATACGGTAGAAACAGGAAGATTTTTCCTGAAGGATGTTGCTCCAGATGCCTGTTGAATTACTCGAAAGACCCGTCGCTGCGGAAGCAGAAGTCACTCGGAAACGTTATGCTGCCCGGCCAGAAGTCCCCACGCTGGGGCGCGCAGCCCAGGGCGGACGCACCAACTGGCTGACCACGTCCTTTATGATCGCCTTCCACCTCGGCGCCCTGGCAGCGCTTTTTTTCTTCTCCTGGAGCGCCATCCTCGTCTCCATTCTGCTTTACGCCGTCGCTGTCAATGTCGGCATCGGCATGGGCTATCACCGTCTGCTGACCCATCGCGGATATAAGGTCCCCAAGTGGCTTGAATATTGCATCGCCGTCTGCGGCACGCTCGCCCTTGAAGGCGGTCCCATCTTCTGGGTGGCCACACATCGCGTGCACCATCAGCTTTCTGACCGCGAAGGTGACCCCCACACCCCGCATGAAGGCGGATGGTGGGCACACCTCGGCTGGATCCTCAGCGGCGAAACCATGCACTCACAGACGGCCATCCATGCCCGCTATGCGCCGGACCTCTCCCGGGACCGCTTCTACGTATGGCTCAGTGAATATCACTGGGTGCCCCTCACCGTCCTCGGCGTCATCCTGCTCGCCATCGGCGGCTGGAGCTGGGTCCTGTGGGGCATCTTCTTCCGTGTCATTGTCGGACTGCACGCCACCTGGCTCGTCAATTCCGCCACCCACATGTGGGGTTCGCGCCGCTTCCAGACCCGCGACGATTCACGCAACAACTGGTGGGTCGCCCTGCTGACCGGTGGGGAGGGCTGGCACAATAATCATCACGCCCATCCCGTCTCTGCCCGCCACGGCCTCAAGTGGTATGAGTTTGACCCCAACTACTATGGCATCTGGCTGCTCAAAAAGCTGGGTCTGGCGCACGACGTCAAAATCGCCCAGTACGATCCTGAAGATCCCCGGCCCGCTGGCGCGGCCTGACCCTCCTGTACGCTGAGGGTCGTCCGCTGCCCATCGTGACTTACACTCTTAACCAACAACCATGCGCATCACCCGACGCCGCCCTGCCATCATCTTCTTCATCGCCCTGGGTGTCTGTCTTGTCGGTGTGGCCATTGCGCTCAACATTGGCTGGATCATCCTCAACTGGCGCCGCGACTGGCCCATGCTGGTGGGCATCCCTTTCTTTCTTCTTTTGATCGCGGGGGTCGTGCTGAACACCATCTTTCTCGTCCGTGAGGTCCGCCGCAACGAGCGGCATGATAGCTTCCTCAACGCCGTGACCCACGAACTCAAGACCCCCATCACCTCCATCCGACTCTATCTTGAGACCCTCCAGCGCCGCGTCCTCAGTGAGGAGCAGCGGCAGCACTTCTACAGCATCATGCTGGCCGATAGCGAACGTCTCCTGGCCACCGTCGAGCAGGTCCTCAAGGCCGGTGAAGTCGGCCAGCGCGCACGCAACCAGGTCCGCGTAGAAGTGGACATGGCCGAGCTCGTGCGTCACTGTGTGGAAACCACTCTCCTCCAGCACCACCTCGCCGCAGACACCATCTCCTTCACCGCCTCTGGCTCCCCTCTGCTGGTGCGCGGCAATCCCGATGAGCTGCAGACCGCGGTCATGAACATTCTCAACAACTCAGTCAAGTACTCTCCCCATGGCCTCCGCGCGCGTGTCCGCCTGGCCCCGGAAGGCGATGCCTGGATCGTGCTCAGCGTCTCCGATGAAGGCATCGGGATCGCTCCGGCCCATCTCAAACGGATCTTCAAGCGCTTCTATCGTGTGCCCGCCCGTCAGGTCCTCCGCACCAAAGGGACTGGGCTGGGGCTCTTCCTGGTTCGCTCCATCGCACGTCAGCACGGCGGGGACGTAACGGCAGAGAGCGCAGGTGAAGGCCGCGGCACCACCATCCGCCTGCTGCTGCCGCGTCTGCTCGAACACGCCTCTCCTTCCCCATTGGAGTAGTCCCCGCACCCGGCCCCCGCGATACAGTGGAATGTATGCCTGCAAACGCTGCACGCATCCTTGTCGTCGAAGATGAAGCCCATCTCGCACAGGGCCTCTTCTTTAACCTTCAGGCGGAAGGTTATGAAGTCGAGTTGGCCTCGGACGGAGAAGCGGCGCTCTCTGCCATCGCCGCCAGTCCCGCATTTGACGCCATCATCCTCGACGTCATGCTCCCCGGCAAGGACGGCTTTACCGTCGCCCGCCACCTGCGCAGCCAGCAGAACTACGTTCCCATCCTCATGCTCACCGCGCGCGGCCGTACCGAAGATGTCCTTAACGGCTTTGCCGCCGGCGCCGACGACTATCTTCCCAAGCCCTTCGACCTCTCCGTCCTGCTTGCGCGTCTTCACGGCCTGCTGCGTCGCGTCGCCTGGCACCTTCCCTCGTCCGGTCAGACCGGGCCGTCCCCCTCCCGATTTGAATTTGCAGGACGCTGCATTGACTTTGACTCACTCGAACTCACCGCTCCCGGCAAACAGGTGCGCCTCACCGTCATGGAGGCCGGCCTTCTCCGCTATCTCACACAGAATCCCGGACGCATCGTCTCCCGCAAGGAGATCCTCGAACAGGTCTGGCACGTGCGCGAAGACACCGACACCCGCGCCATTGATAACTTCATCGTGCGCCTCCGCCGCTACCTCGAAGAGGACCCCGCCAGCCCCATCTTTCTCCGGACCGTGCGCGGCGTTGGATATCGTTTCACCCCCGATGGGGAATGACTTCCCCTCCACTCCTGCTCTCGCCCGCTTGTCGGGCCGGCGCTCTGGGTGCATAATAGGGATAGGGGGTATACCGATGAAAGATCTCACGCTCCACATTGATGGAATGCACTGCGGTGCCTGCGTCCGCCGCGTCACCCAGGCCCTCAGCAACATTCCCAATGCCCAGGTGCTGGAAGTGCGGGTAGGCGGGGCGCGTCTTTCTGTGCCCGACACCCTGGCCCCTTCCACCATCCTTGATGCCCTGGCCAAGTCGGGCTATTCCGCCCATCTGGAGTAGCGCCATGCCCGGGCCCGCGAAAACCGCCGCGAAATCCCCTGCGAAAACCCTTGTACTGCCCATCTCAGGCATGAGCTGCGCCGCCTGTCAGGTCCACGTCGAAAGGGCCCTTCGCCAGACTCCGGGCGTCAACGATGCGCAGGTGAACCTAATGGACCATCGCGCCCGCGTCACCTATGATCCCGAGGTCGCGCAGCCCGAACACCTCGTTCATGCCGTCCGTGAAGCCGGATACGACGCCGTGGTGCCCCAGGAGCATGGACAGACGCATGGACACCAGCACGCCCATGACGATGCCGGCAACGAAGCCACCCTGAAGCTGCGCGCCATCGCCACCCTCGCCGCAGGGGCACTCGCCATGGTGCTCTCCCTGCCTCTCATGCATACGCATGAAGCCTGGATGCGCATCTTTCCCTGGCTCGATCGCATTCCGCACCCGGCGCTTGCCTATGCCCTGATGGGCATCACCCTCCTCGGCATGTTCTGGGCCGGGCTGCCGATCTACCGTGGGGCCTGGCGGGCCGCTCTCCACGGCTCCAGCAACATGAATACGCTGGTTTCTCTGGGCACGCTCGCGGCATTTCTCGATTCAGCCCTGGCCACCCTCGCACCACGGCTTTTCCTGCGGCATGGCCTCCACCCCGATGTCTACTATGACTCCGTCCTTCTGATTCTTGGCTTTCTTCTGCTTGGCAAGTGGCTGGAGTCGCGGGCGCGGCGCCGCACCCTGGATGCTCTGGAGGCCTTCGCCAGAATGCAGCCACAGACCGTCCGCCTCCTCCGTGACGGCCTTGAAGTCGAGGTCCCGCTGGCTG
The DNA here is from genome assembly GCF_000688455.1 of Pseudacidobacterium ailaaui. NCBI lineage: Bacteria > Pseudomonadati > Acidobacteriota > Terriglobia > Terriglobales > Acidobacteriaceae > Pseudacidobacterium > Pseudacidobacterium ailaaui. The sequence continues at coordinate 2,305,710 of NZ_JIAL01000001.1, read as the reverse complement.
AGGTCCATCCCGGAGACATCTTCCTCGTCCGCCCTGGGGAACGCATTCCCGTAGACGGCGTCGTGACCGCCGGCGCCAGTAGCGTGGACGAGTCCCTCATCACCGGCGAATCGGTCCCGGTCCCGCGCCAGACCGGCGACCGCATCATCGGCGGGTCCGTCAATTTTGATGGCGTGCTCACCGGCCGCGCCACCTCGCTGGGGGCCGAAAGCGTCCTCGGCCAGATGCTGCGCCTCATGGAGCAGGCCCAATCTTCGCGCGCACCCATGCAGCAGCTTGCTGACCGCGTCAGCTCTGTCTTTGTTCCCGTCGTGCTTGCTTTGGCTGCGGTCACCTTCATCGTCTGGGCGTGGGTGGTCCCCTCCGGAGAAGTCAGCCGTGCCTTTGCCACTGCCGTCACCGTGCTGGTCATCGCATGTCCCTGCGCCATGGGGCTGGCCGTTCCTGCTGCCCTCACCGTCGCCATCGGACGCGCCGCCCAGCTTGGCATCCTCTTCAAAGGCGGCGAAAGCATCGAGCGACTTGCCCGCGTCGATACCATCGTCTTTGACAAGACCGGGACCCTGACCGAAGGCAGGCCCCGGATCACTGCCATCCATCCGGCCAGCGGATGGGACACGCAACAGCTTCTCTCCGTCGCCGCGGCCCTCGAACAGCACTCCGAGCACCCTCTGGCCCGCGCCGTGATGGAGCGCGCCCGGACCGAGGGCATCTCTCCCTCCCCTGCCGCTGACCTCCATGTCGTCCCCGGAAAAGGCCTGACCGGGACCATCCAGGGCAAATGGGCCGCAGCAGGAAATGCCGCCCTCATGCGGGACCTCGGCATCTCCGTCCCTGCCGGTTCGGCGTCGGTGGCCACCCTTTTGTACCTCGCGCTGGACCAGACCTGCATCGGCCATCTGGAAGCGCAGGACACCCTGCGTGCCGGCGCACAGCAGGCCGTGGCCTCGCTGCACACGCTGGGACTCCGCACCGTCATGCTCACCGGCGACCATCAGCAGGCCGCCGCCGCCATGGCCCGCGAGCTCGGGATCGACGATTTCCGCGCCGAGCTCCTTCCTGAGGAGAAACTTTCCGCCATTCGCCAGATGCAAAAGGCGGGCCGCAAGATCGCCATGGTGGGCGACGGCATCAACGATGCGGCCGCTCTCGCCCAGGCCGACGCCGGCCTTGCCATCGGCACGGGTGCCGACCTCGCCCGCGAAGCCGGCGACGCCGTGCTGCTGCACGGCAATCCGCGCCAGGTAGTGGAAGCCATCCGTCTCGCCCGTCAGACCCTGCGCGTCATGCGCCAGAACCTTGCCTGGGCCATGGCCTATAACCTCATCGGGCTCCCCCTGGCCGCCGGCCTTCTCTATCCCGCACTTGGCATCCTGCTCAGCCCGGTCATCGCCAGCGCTGCCATGGCCCTCAGTTCTGTCAGCGTCTTGAGCAACAGTCTGCGATTGAAAGGTTTTCATCCATGAGCAAAAAAACAGACCACGCCCACTGCGCCTGCGGAGACCAGCGCAAGGCCGTTCAGGTTGATCCCGAAATCAAAGCCGCCACCCTGCGCCGCCTCGCACGCATCGCCGGACAGGTCCGCGGCATCCAGAAGATGGTCGAAGAGGAGCGCTACTGCGCTGACATCCTCGTGCAGATCTCCTCTGTACAGGAAGCTTTGCGCGGGACCAGCCGTCACCTGATGTACAACCACCTGAAGCACTGCGCCACAGATGCAATTCGAAAAGGCCCCGAAAGCGCCGAGCAGATGTACAACGAGGTCCTCGATCTCATCTACAAGCACTCCCGCTGATCCGGGCCGTGTCCGCCGGCGCACGGAAGCATCCGCGTCCTCCTCCCGACCGCTGTAAACTGGAATCTGGAAGCTTCTCTGTGCGTATCCTCACCCGTTATGTTCTGCGCGAGGTCATTTCCCATGCCCTGATCGGGGGTGTGCTGTTCACCTTTGTCCTCTTCATGAAGGAGCTGGGGCCGCTGGTCGAGCTTGCCGTGCGCAACACCACCTCCCTCAGCACGGTCTTTGAAGTCTTCCTTCTCATGCTGCCCAACATGCTTACCGTCACCATTCCCATGGCGGTCCTGGTGGGCATACTCCTCGGCCTCAGCCGCCTTGCCGCAGACAGTGAAATCACCGCCATGCGCGCCTCCGGCATTGGGGTCTGGCGCTTTGTCGGCATCGTGGCCGTAGTGGCCGTCTGCGCCTGGTGCCTGGGCATGGCCAACAGCCTGTATCTGGCGCCGAAGGCCTCCGCCCGGCTGCTCCATCTGGAAGACAACCTGAAAAACACCCAGGCCACCTACGAAATCCAGCCACGCGTTTTTTATGAAGATCTGAAGAACGCGGTTCTTTACGTCGAGGACGTGCGGGCCGGCACCGGTGCCTCAAACTGGCACCAGGTCTTTCTCGCCGACCTCACCGATCCCACCGCCCCCAAAGTGACCACCGCCGAAGAAGCCACCGTCGTCAGCAGTGACAATCAGGGCCTGATCATGCGCCTGCGCAACGGCGCGCAGCACGAAATCTCCTCCGGCAAGCCCGACGGATACACCGTCTCCACCTTCGACCAGACCGACATGCACTTTGAGTCAGAGTCCACCTCGGACCCCCATCTCGGTCACAGCGATGCCCCCGTCCTGGCCATGTCCAACCGTGAGCTGCTCGAACGCGCCCGCAAAGGCGGCCACTGGTACCAGATTGAATTGCAAAAGCGCTTCGCTTACCCGGCTGCCTGCCTCGTCCTCATGCTCGTCGGCGTCCCTCTCGGAATCTCCTCCAAACGCGGCGGCAAAAGTGCAGGCTTTGTCCTCACCATCCTTCTCGTCTTCATCTACTACTTTCTCTCTTCTACCGGAATCGCACTAGCCCGCCAGCACAAGCTGCCCATCTTCCTCGGCGTCTGGGCCGCCAATCTCCTCTTCGGCGTCTGCGGAATTTTCTTCCTTCGCCAGATGTCTACCGGGGGCGCCGCCGTTGCTGCCGTTGCCTCCATCAGCCTCAGGACCCGGCCCCTGAAGTCCGCCGCCGCCGACCTGCCCCAACCGCAGGAGAGGACCGTCTCGCGCCGCCACATCCGCGGCCGCTTTCCCCTCATCCTCGACGAATACATCCTGCGCCAGTTTCTCGGCACATTTCTCATGGTCCTCGTCGCCTTCGTCATGCTGATGCTGGTCTTTACCTTCTTCGAGCTGCTCGGCGACATCATCCGCAACCAGACACCCCTCATCATCGTCGGCGAATACCTCATCAACCTCACGCCGAACATGGTCTATAACCTCACGCCCCTCAGCGTGCTGATTTCCGTGCTGGTCGTCTTCGGACTGCTCAACCGCACCAACGAAATCACCGCCATGAAGGCCACCGGCATCAGTCTTTACCGCATGATCGTGCCTGTGCTGGTCATTGCCTCTGTGCTCGCCCTCTCCCTGTTCATCTTCGATGAGCTCTATCTGCCCTCGGCGAACCGCAAACAAGAAGAGCTGCGCAACATCATCAAAGGCAGGCCCGCCCAGACCTACCAGAGCCTCGACCGCAAATGGATGTTCGGCAATCAACAGCGCGGCAAGCCCGGACGCATCTTTTATTACGAGTTCTTCGACGCCTACAACGACCGCTTTGCCAATATCACCGTCTTTGAATTTGACCCGGCCACCTTTTCCCTCACTCGCCGGATCTTCGCCGCCAGCGCCCACTGGGACCCGCAGTGGAACCGCTGGATCTTCGAGCATGGCTGGGAACGCAGCTTTGATGGCGATGAAATTACCGGCTACAAAACCTTCGAGGTCAATACCTTTCCTGAGGTCACCGAACCGCCCTCGTACTTCAAGCAGGAGCTGCGCCCGTCCCAGGAAATGAGCTTTAATGAGCTGCGCCGCTACATTCAGGCCCTCCGCCAGAGCGGATTTGACACCATGCGCCTCCGCGTCCAGCTCAACCGCAAAGTGGCCTATCCTCTCATCACCCTTGTCATGGCCATCCTCGCCATCCCCTTTGCCCTGTCGATGGGAAGAAAGGGTTCGCTTGCCGGAATCGCCGTGGCCATCGGCATGGCCATCGCCTACATGTTCGTTGACGGGACCTTTGAAGCCATGGGCAATGTCAACCTTCTGCCGGCCTTCCTCGCCGCCTGGTCGCCAGATGTCCTCTTCGGACTGGCGGGCAGCTATCTGCTCCTGCGCACCCATACCTGAGACCGGTTTCCTCGTCCGGCCACCAGCATCTGCGTTGAACTCACCGAAACGCGAAACGCATTCCTGCCGCCCCCTTAAAAATTTTCCGCAAGAAGTGGCAGGGAATTTCCACCTTTTTTGCTATCCTGAAATTAAGGAATCAAAACAGCACCTCTCAAAGGCCAGACGCACTCCGTCTGGCCTTTTTGCTTGTGCCCGGCGGAAGGCGATATACCATCTCCGCCAGCTCTACCTCCGCAAACACGCAGAAAGGCGGCCCGATGTATCACGAATGCAGGCATATTCTCCCCAATGGAAAGCGGTGCCAGTCCCCCGCGCTCCGGAACCATGACTTCTGCTATTTCCACTCCGTACACCGCGTCCGTCCGGATGCCGAAGTCACATCCGATCTGCAACTGCCTCCGCTCGAAGACCCCGACGCCATCCAGCTCGCCCTCTCGCAACTGGCCCAGGCCATCGCCAGCGGCAGGATGGAAGTCCGTCGCGCCCGCACTCTGGCCATGGTCCTTCGCATCGCCAGCCAGAACTTCCGTCATACCCTGGCCGCCCGCCAACAGCTCGAAAACAAGCCGCAGGAAGAAGAGCCGAAAATCTATCAGCCAGAAACCGTTCGCGAAACCTGCCCTCATGCCGACGGCACCCTGATTGCTCCGCCCAAAGAGTGCCCTGATCCAGAAGAAATCCCCGTCCCCGAATCCAAATGGAGCCTGGGCCGCCTTCTGCTGAAAGAAGCCGAGCTCTTCCGGGAGCGGAGACGCCGCGAAAAGGCCGAACTTGAGGAAAAGATCCGCAACAGCGAGCGGGGTGCCCGCTTCTTCGGCTTCGAACCAGACCCGCCCCAACCCGGCACCTTGCCCACCGTCAAGGCCGAATCTTTCTGCAAACCACGTCCTTGCAAGAATTTACAGATTTTTTGCGCACCCCAGCCCGCGGCTGGTATCCAGGGCTTCTGCTGGAAACATGAGAGAAAACCCCCATCCAGAAATCGCTTTCTCCTGATCCACGAAATGACCCCTCACGACCACCTCAAAAGGGCTGCCTCCAATTTGCACCGGAACGGGTCTTAGCAAAGAAACAATTTCAATCGAAATAAATCGATATAGTCAAAAAGAAAAACGATTTTTCTGTTGACAGTCCTTGTTGCTCCATGGAGAAATATCGGGTGCACCGGGAGTGCATAAATCGTAATTCCCGAAAAAGCTTACCTACAAACTTTCATGGAGGCGGTGGCAGTGAAAACACAGAAAAGGCTCATTTCCAGTATTTCTCTATGCGCAGTCGTTCTTTTGCTGGTAATTACGGCTGCGAACAGACTTCATGCGCAGGCAGGCGTAACAGCCAGTCTCAGCGGTACAGTCGTAGATCCCTCAGGCGCGGTCATCCCAAATGCGATAGTTACACTAAAAAACCTGACGACGAATGACACTCGCCAAAGCCAGAGCAATGGCTCTGGTGACTTTACCTTCTCCGCACTACCGGTAGGCGATTACGAAATTGATATCGCAGCCCAGGGCTTTCAGAATTTTAAAGAGGCCGGGATTCATCTCGATCCCGGCGACCAGCGCAGCCTCCGCACTCTTCAATTGACGCCTGGTGCGGCGACTCAAACAGTTCAGGTCAAAGAGGCTACCGAGGCCATCACACTGGATTCCGGCGAAGCCAGCACTTTAATCTCTGCACAGGACATTCAGAACCTGTCGGTCGAAGGGCGCGACGTTACCGAACTGCTCAAGATACTGCCCGGTTTTGCCATTACAAACGGCAATAACAACATCACAAATACCACCTACGACCCTTCACAGGTCACAGTCACCGGGGCCTATGGTTCCTACTCCGGGGAAGGGACCATCAGCAGCTCTGTTGCCTTGCTCTACAACGGGGTTGACGTGACCGATCCGGGTGCCTATGCCAGCATGTTGCAGAACATCAATTATGACCAGGTCAGCGAGGTCAAAGTACAGACCTCCAGCATTGCAGCCGACCAAGCCCACGGACCCATTGTGATTAATGCGGTCGGCATCTCTGGAGGTCCCCGATTTCACGGCTCCCTCTATACCTATGCCCGCACCTATCAGTTGGATTCAACCGACTGGCTCTCCAATTACACCAACCAGCCCAAACCAACGGACCGCGAAGTCTATCCCGGATTTACTTTAGGTGGTCCCGTGCTCATTCCTGGGACAGGTTTCAACCATAGTCGCAGACTTACTTTCTTCGCTGGTGCCGAAGACTACGCGCAACGCAATGAATATGCTTATGGCAATTCAAGCAGCGCCATCCTCTCTGCCCTGGTTCCAACGGCAGGAATGCGCAATGGCGATTTCAGTCAGACACAAATCAACCAATATCTGGGGCCCTTGGTCAATAGTGCTACATATGCCAATCTGAGTCAGGTGCCGGCCACCGGTAAAAATGGTGCTCCTCTCACCAATGGCCAACTCGGATCCAATATCGATTCGGTAAACCAGTTGCTCCTTAACACGCTGCCTTTGCCGAATACTGCAACCACCAGTCAGGGATACAACTACATCATTACCAATCTTGTGAACAATGACCTTTGGCAGGCCCAAGGCCGCATCGACGATGCCATCAGCGACAAAAATAAGTTGTTCATCATGTACAGCACCGAACGGGGCAAGGCCGGCGTACCCCAGGTCGAGTACTACTCTCCGCGCGGAAGCATGGGAGGCACCAATACTCCCGGAGGCGGCCTTCTGAGCGACCTGAATACTCAGATTGGCTCACTGAACTGGACCACACTCTTCAGCCCGACGCTCACCAATGAGTTTTACCTCTCCGGTGCCTGGTTTAATAATGCCTTCGTCGCTAAAAATTTCTCCGCCCTAACGCTCAATGGTGCATGGAAAAATCAGGGCCTTTTTAATAACGGCTCCAAAGTCATTCCTGAATTCCAGGACTATGGCTATGATGGCTTGCCCGTAAACCTCTACCCAGATACCACCTTTGGCGGCATTTACGCCAAGAAGTGGGTCCGCACCGGTGGTGACAACCTAACAAAGGTATTGGGCCACCATACATTCCGTCTCGGGTTTTTCGCCCAGATGGACACCAACCACCAGGTAACTCCCTTCGTCACCACAAACGGTGCGCTTGACCTCTATTACTTTGGTGAAACCTATAACGATCCTGTGCAAGGCACAGTCCATAACACCGGCAAAGTCGGCAGTGGAAATGGAGGCAACTATCTTGCCGACTTTCTGGAAGGGGGTGTGTTCCAGTACTCGCAAACGAATATTTCCCCTGCGCCCAACGTTTACTTCTGGGACATCGCTGGCTACGCGCAAGACCATTTCAGGATCACACCCTGGTTCTCCATCGACTATGGTGTCCGCCTCGATCACTTTACCCCCTGGACCGATGCACACGGTGTTGGAATCCCAGTCTGGATGCCATCCACTTACTCCACCAAACAGAACCCCCTGCTTCCCGGTTTCCTCTGGCACTCGGTGGATCGCAGTGTCCCCGCCTCGGGTCTACCTTCCCGCTGGGCATTTGTTGAACCACGTGTCGGCTTCGCCTGGGACGTGTATCGCAATGGGAATACTGTCCTCCGCGGCGGATTTGGCATTTATACCGCCCACGATTCCTCCAATGACATTGAAACCCCAGCCAGCTATTCCATCGGCGAGCGAAGCGTGCAGATTACAGGACCCATCCTTCTGTCTTCTGTTCCCTCCCAGGGCCCATCGGCAACTGCTGGCAATGCTTTTGTTCCTACCCAGAACGGCTACGGCTTCTTTCCCGATGACGATCACCAGCCCCAGGTTTATACTTACAACCTGGCAATCGACCAGAAAACCATCTTCAACTCGCTGCTTCAGATCTCCTACATCGGAAATGTCAGCCGTCACTTGTTAAACAATGGTTCTACTCAGCCCACCGTGCTGGATGACATCAATGCTCTCCACGTTGGTGCACTCTTTGGGCCCGATCCAATCACAGGTGTTACCTACCCAATCATTGGCCCCCCGGGGACTACCACAGTAAGCGGACTGACAACCCAGGAAGTCAATGACTTCCGCCCGTATCCCCAATACTCTCACCTCTATGTGGCGCGACATAATATCAATACAAACTACAATTCGCTCCAGGCCATTTGGAACAAACAGCAGGGTCACTTTCTCTATGGCGTGGATTACACCTTTTCGAAGGCCCTGGGCGTTCTGGGCGCAGATGGAAACGGGACCCCGGCCGATCCCTTCAACTATCGCAACGATTACGGTCCCGAAGCCTTCGACCGTACGCACATCTTCAACGCAACGTATTCCTACACCCTCGGAGATGTCGTGCACAAACGCTTTCTGGCAGCACTCGCCAATCGCTGGATGATCTCCGGGATTACCACCATGCAGAGCGGTGGCAATATCTTTGCCCAGAACAATCCTGACTTCTCCATCGGCGGCTCATTGTATGTCCTTGGCCCCAATGGAGAGTCTTTGACGATCCCGGTCAGCAATACTCAGCTTCTTGGAACCCCTGACGTTTATTTGATGCCGCGCCAGCTGTGCAATCCGGCTGTTACACGTGGCCCACATCAATATGTAAACGGGAATTGTTTTGCTCTGCCAGTAACCACAGGTGTCAACGGGCCCTATCGTATGCCTTACCTTCATGGACCTGCATTTACAGACAGCGATCTCACTGTGCAAAAAGCCTTCCATTTGGGTGAAGGCCGTGCCCTCCAATTCCGCTTCGCCGCATTTAACTTTCTCAATCATGCCAACACGACCTTTACCAGCGCTGTAGAACCCAGCAATATCACCCTGAACTACAGCAATCTTGTCAACGGAAATACGACAACCTCTGCAGTCCCGCTCCCCACCGCCCTGGCAACGGCAACCAATACAAATGCCGCGGTCTTTGGAACTGCTCCGCTCCGAACTGGACGGCGTATTTCCGAAATGTCATTGAAGTTCACTTTTTAAGGCGCTCGCAGGGCCGGATAAAATCAACTCATGCTTCAGAAACTCCGGCCCCTCTTCCCTTATCTCCGCCGTTACCGCAGAGGCTTCTTCTGGGGAGGGGTCTCTGTGGTCCTCAGCAACCTTATCTGGATCTTCTTCCCCCAGATCATCCGTATCGCCATTGATGACCTCAATCAGGGCGTCACGGAAAGAAAAATCTGGCTCTACGCCGGCCTGCTCGTCGCTGTCTCCCTTGCCAAAGGGGTCTTCCTGTATCTCACCCGCTGGATCATCATCGGCCTCTCGCGGGACATCGAATTTGACCTGCGCAACGACCTCTTCCTGCAGCTGGAAAAGCAGCCGGCCGCATGGTACCAGCAGCACCGCACCGGCGACATCATGGCGCGCATGACCAATGATCTGAACGCCGTCCGTATGCTCTTAGGACCGGCCATCATGTACAGCGCCAATACACTGCTCTTCTCCCTGGGGGCACTCTACTTCCTGCTCAAGATCAGCCCCTTCCTCACCCTGGTGGCCCTGGTCCCCCTTCCCCTGGCCAGCGTCCTGGTGCAGACCATGGGACGCAGGATTCACGAACGCTTCGAGCGCATCCAGGCCATGTATTCGGACATCTCCGCCCAGGCCCAGGAAAACTTCTCCGGCGCGCGCCTGGTCCGCGCTTTTGCCCAGGAAGAGGCCCAGATCGCTGCCTTTGAAAAATCCAACCAGGAATACATCCGTCGCGCCCTGCGCCTGGTCCAGCTCATGGGTATGCTCTGGCCTACCCTGGAGTTCATTCTCGGCCTCGCCCTGGCCATCACTCTGCTCGTCGGCGGACACGAAGTCCTCTCCCACCGCATCAGCGTCGGCGACTTCGTCGCCTTCAACACCTATATGCTCATGCTCACCTGGCCCATCATCGCCCTCGGATGGGTCGTCAACCTGGTCCAGCGCGGTACCGCTTCGGTCGCCCGTATTGATGCATTACTGAAGGCCAAACCCGCCATCGACGACCGCACCGCCGACCCCTCCGTTCCGCCCAATCATAGGCTGCGCGGTGAGATCGAGTTCCGGGACCTCAGCTTTTCCTACTCCAACCAAGAGGGCCGCCCCGTTGAGGTACTGCACAACATCTCGCTCCGCGTCCCGGCCGGCACCAGCCTGGCACTGGTTGGCCCCACCGGGTCGGGAAAAACGACCCTGGTCCAGCTCATCGCCCGCGTCTATGATGCGCCCCCAGGGACCCTCTTCATTGACGGTCGGCCCATCGGCGACTATCCGCTCGACGTTCTGCGCGCCAGCATCGGCTTCGTTCCTCAGGAGACCTTTCTCTTCAGCGAAACCATTCAGGAAAACATCGCCTTCGGCGCGCCTCAGGCCGATCTCGACCAGGTCCTCCGCGCTGCGGAAGCCGCCCATATCCGCCGCGAGTTTGAAGAATTTCCTCGCGGATTCCAGACCATGGTCGGCGAGCGTGGCGTCACGCTCTCCGGCGGCCAAAAGCAGCGCACGGCACTGGCCCGAGCCATCCTGCGCAATCCTTCCATCCTGGTCCTCGATGATGCCCTGGCCAGCGTGGATACGTATACGGAAGAGCGCATCCTCGAAGAGCTCCACGAGCTGATGCAGGGCCGCACCACCGTCCTCATCTCCCACCGCATCTCCACCGTACGCCATGCCAGCCAGATTGCCGTGCTCGTCCACGGCCGCATTGTCGAGCTGGGCACCCACGAGGAGCTTCTGGCCCGCAACGGCCACTACGCCAGCCTCTTCCAGAAGCAGTTGCTTGAAGAAGAGCTGGCCGTCACCGGTTAAATCGTCCAGCCGGAGACCGACGTAGCTTCCGACCCAGGCCCTGAGGGCGGAGCATACATCGCACATACCTCCGGGTCCCGGGCCACCTGCTGCCAGGCCTCGCGTACATTCAGGACACAGCGTACCGCTTCGCGGAAGCGGTCGGATGAGGACAATCGCGAGCCCTCCAGACATAAGGCAAAGACGGCCGCATAGAACTCCGCCAGCGTCCTGGCCGGGCCGCCCACTTCCATGCGCAGCCGCGATTGCAGATGCATGAGAATGTCCAGCACCCGTTTGACGGCGACCCGTCGGGCCTGAACATCTCCGGCCTCTGTCGCGGCGATGGCCCGGTTCAAAAAACGGGCCATGCCATCGTAGAGAGCAACAATCAGCTCCACCGGATTACTGCCTGCCAGCGACTGCTGGTGATAATGTCTGTTCTGCATGGGGCCTAGCCCTTCTGGTTATAACCGGTAATGGCGCTGTATATCTCGTTGATCTGGTCCAGCTCCTGTGGGATGGAAGTCAGAATATAGTTGGCCTCGTTCAGCTCTGTGGTCAGTTGCGTCTTCTGCGCGCTGATCAAAGTCTCCTCATTGCTGATGTTTGTATTCAGCTCGTTCTCCGTACTGGCATCCTCCTGCAGGGCCAGATACACCAGACCATCCGGGGCCTGATTGCCAAGGTTGTTCAGCACATTGTTGAAATTGCCCCCGAACGAGGTATAGGTGACGCTTGGTTCAAAAAAGCTCACCACATCATTGAAGTTCGTATTCAGCACGCTATCAAGAGTGTCCGTGTTCAGTGACAGTGTGCCGTCATTGTTCACGCTGATGCCAAGCTGTGTGATCGAGGTAATCGCCCCATTTCCTGCCGCCTGGGTAAAAACCAGTGCCTGTTGCAGGTTTTCCTGGAGCGTGGCCAACACAGAGCTGCCAAAAAGCGGCTCGGCGTTTCCTGATGAGTCCTTCCCCTCCTGGGTATTCAGGTCGCCCACCACTTTGTTGTAGGCGCTCACAAATGTGCTCATGGCCGATTCAATCGCGCTGTTGTTGTTGGTGATGATGACCTGCACCTGCTCCCCGGCCGCTGCGCTAAGCAGCTGAAAACTCACCCCCTGGATGGCATTGGTCACGGTGTTCGACGAGCTGGTCATCTGGACCCCATCCACCGTAAGCTGCGCGTCCTGCCCGGTCTGGGACTGGGTGATTCCGATGGCCGTCGATCCATCCTGCAGACTGCTGGAGATGGAAAGATTGCCGGCAGCGCCGCTTGTCTGACTGACCAGCACCATCCGCGTGCCCGAAGAATCTGTAATGAGGTTGGCAGAGACGCCGTAGCCGCCGCCATTGATCGCGGCCGCCAGAGAAGAGAGCGTCATACCGCTTGCATCAATCGACTGTCCCCCGATGCTCAGGCTGCCGCTCAGGGTATCACTGGCGTTCGCAATCGTTCCTGTGACATAGGAGGCCGTCTGGGCCAACGACTGCACGGTGACCGTGTGGGTGCCGGCCACGGCACTCGATGCTGCCGAGGTCAGCTGCAATACGCTGGTGTCCGAACTGGAGCCCTCTTTCTGCGAAAGGACCCCGGAAAAATCCGTAAGCGACTGGAGCGCAGTCGTCAGAGAGCTGAGATCGGTCCCGATCGTGGTCAGCGCTGTGTCTTTATTCTGGAGCGTAGTCAGCTGGTTCTTCCACGGCGTCTCAATCGCCTGCATGTTCGTCACGATCTGGTTGACCGTGGACGTGACATCAAACCCGCTTCCGCCCGTAGGAGATCCAAAGGAGAGGCCAACGGTTCCCATGTCCTGGTTATCGTCGCTTGCGGGAGAAACTTGAATGGAGGAGGACACCCAGGCATCAAAGCCTTGGAAAAACTTCCTGCAATGCCTCTTCCCAGCCCGCCAGTTCCACTCCAAAGACGGCCCGCAGCTTTTCATTGCTGAGGACCGAGTTCCGTGGACGCCTGGCCGGGGTCGGATATTGCTCCGAAGGAATCGGAAGCAGCTCCGCGGAGGTGCCCGCCTGCCTGAAGATGGCACAGGCAAAGCCATACCAGGAGGTCCACCCGCCGCAGCTCATATGGTAAATTCCCGAAGGCGCATCCGACGCGCGCTTGAGTGCCGCAAGTGTCGCCCGGGAAATCTCGATGGAAGAGGTCGGTGCGCCCGTCTGGTCATCGACAATGCGCAACTGGGGCCTCTCTCTGCCCAGTCGCAGCATTGTCAGCAGAAAATTGCTGCCATGCGGACCATAGACCCAGCTCGTCCGGAAGATGAAATATCTCCCGCCGACCCTCTGGATGGCTTCTTCGCCGGCCAGCTTACTTCTGCCATAAACATTCAAGGGGCCAGTCGCGTCCGATTCCAGCCATGGACCGCTCTTTGTGCCGTCAAAAACATAATCGGTGGAATAGTGGACCAGCAGCGCCCCCAATCTTGCGGCTTCCTCGGCCAGAACCCCCGGTGCGGCCGCATTGACCATCATGGCCAGGTCTGGCTCGGATTCGGCCCGGTCCACAGCCGTATAAGCGGCCGCGTTCAGAATCACATCGGGCCGGAACTCCCGCACCAGGTCCCGCAGCTTCTCAGGCCGTGAAAGATCTGCCTGCTGACGTCCGCAGGCCAGCAGCTCTGGCGCCCCGGAAAAACTGCGGCGAAGCTCGGTGCCTACCTGTCCGCCCGCTCCCAGCAGCAGGACCTTCTGTCCAGTCATGGAAACAACTCCGCCTCACGCAAGGAGCTGCCCTGTCGGTCTTTTTCTGATACGATTGCCTGCTCGGCCGTCACTGGCCAGGGAATGGCCAGGTCTGGATCATTCCAGAGCAGCGTGCGCTCTCCGGCAGGCGAATAGTAGTCGGTCACCTTATAGGCGAAACCTGCGCTCTCCGACAAAACCACAAATCCGTGGCCAAAACCCTGCGGAATCCAGAGCATACGGTTGTTTTCCCCGGACAGCTCCACCCCAATGTGCCTCCCAAAGGTGGGCGATTTCTGCCTGAGATCGACAGCAACGTCCCAAACTGCTCCATGGGTGACGCGCACCAGTTTTCCCTGCGTGTTCTGGACTTGATAATGAATCCCGCGCACCACATATTGCTTTGACAGAGAAAAATTGTCCTGCACCCAATTGGTAGGCAGCCCCAGGGCCGCCATGGTGCGCTCATTATAGATTTCGCAGAAAGATCCCCGGGCATCACGGAAGATGCGCGGTTCGAGAATCAGCACCCCTGGCAATGCCGTCTCTATCACATTCATGGATTTTTATGCCCCGGCCGGAAAATAGGGTTCATTCAACAGCGAGATCAGATACTGCCCATATCCGCTTTTACGCACCGGATCGGCCAGCTTCATCAATTGCTCGGAGGTAATATAACCCGAGCGATAGGCGATCTCTTCCGGACAGGCCACCTTAAGACCCTGTCGCCGCTCGATCGTCTGAATAAAAAGTCCAGCCTCAAAGAGTGAATCATGGGTCCCGGTATCCAGCCAGGCCATGCCGCGGCCCATTCGTTCCACATCCAGAGTGCCCCGTTCCAGATAGCAGCGATTTAAGTCCGTGATTTCCAGCTCTCCTCGCGCGGAAGGTTTCAACCCAGAAGCCAGCCCGACCACATCATTGTCATAAAAATACAGTCCGGTCACGGCATAACGCGACTTTGGTTTTGCAGGCTTCTCCTCCAGGCTCATGGCCCGTCCGTTCGCATCAAATTCCACCACACCGTATCGCTCCGGGTCATGGACAGGGTAAGCGAAGACCGTCGCCCCAACGGTCTTTTTCGCTGCGCGTTGCAACTGCGAGGAAAGAGTCTGTCCGTAAAAGATGTTGTCCCCCAGAACCAGAGCACAAGGGTCCTGGCCAATGAAGTCCTTTCCAATGAGGAAAGCCTGCGCCAGACCATCCGGGCTGGGCTGGACGGCATAGGAAAAGCTCATTCCCCACTGTTCACCCGATCCCAGAAGGTCAGCAAAGCGCGCAGTGTCCTGCGGCGTGGAAATAATGAGAATGTTCCGGATTCCGGCCAGCATCAGCGTGCTCAGCGGGTAATAGATCATGGGCTTGTCATAAACCGGAAGCAGCTGCTTGGAAACCACATGCGTTACCGGATACAGGCGCGTTCCTGATCCTCCTGCCAGCACAATCCCTTTCATCATGCGTTTCGCCCCGCATAGTTTGTCTCAATCCACTGCAAATACGCGCCGGAACGCACATGCTCGACCCAGTCTCTGTGTTCCAGGTACCACTGGACGGTCTTGCGGATCCCCGTCTCAAATTTCTCCACCGGCGACCAGCCCAGTTCGCGTCTGATTTTCTCCGCATTGATGGCATAGCGGCGATCATGACCGGGACGGTCCGGAACAAAGGTCATCAGATTCCGGCGGCTGCCAATCTTCTGGTCTGGAGACAGTTCATCCAGCAGGTCGCAGATTGTAGCCACGACTTCAAGATTGGTCCGCTCGCTCGACCCGCCTATGTTATAGGTCTCTCCCGGCCTTCCGCCTTCGAGCACCGCGCGGATGGCCGAGCAGTGGTCTTCGACAAAGAGCCAGTCCCGTACATTCCGGCCATCGCCGTAAACAGGCAAGGGTTTGCCCTCCAGTCCATTCAGAATCATCAGCGGGATCAGCTTTTCCGGAAACTGGAATGGCCCATAGTTGTTCGAGCAGTTCGTGGTAAGCACAGGCAGCCCGTAGGTGTGAAAATATGCGCGAACCAGATGGTCCGAGGCCGCCTTGGACGCAGCATAAGGGCTATTGGGAGCATAAGGCGTATCTTCCGTAAACGCTGGGTCCTCGGGCGTCAGGGACCCATACACTTCGTCCGTGGAAACATGCAGAAAACGGAAGGTCTTTTTTTGCTCTTCGCCCAGCGCTGAAAAATAGGAGCGCGCTGCCTGCAATAGAGCAAATGTCCCGAAGACATTGGTCCGGATAAACGCATCAGGAGACACGATCGAGCGGTCTACATGACTTTCGGCTGCAAAATGAACAATGGCCTGGGGCCGATACTCTTGCAGAAGTGCAGCCACGAGTTTTTCATCCGAGATGTCTCCGTGAACAAAAATGTGGCGCGCGTCGCCTTCAAGAGAGCGGAGGTTTTCGAGGTTCCCTGCATAGGTAAGGCCGTCAAGATTGAGGACCGGGGTGCCAATGTGCCGAAGCCATTCCAGCACAAAATTGGAGCCAATAAAGCCTGCCCCGCCAGTTACCAGGATCGGACCGTAGTGGTCGCTGCCCATGCGCATCGTCATCCAAATCAGGGTAAACCATAAATTGGCGACAGCAGCAAAGAGAAACGCCCTACCGATAGCTTCTCTGGTAGGTCCTGGTCATGCGGTCGTGCCACCCCAGCCGGTCCTCATCAAAAAAACACCACAGGAAACCCAACCCCATCGGCAGAACGGAGAGCAGAAGCGCCCCCACGCGATTGCGCATCATTCTGCGTGTGGGATTCTCGTCGTCAAAGGTGCAGAGAGCAATTTTTGCATACCGCATTCCCGGCGTGGCGTCAGAATAAGCAAAAAAGAGCCACTGATACAGCACAAACAACGTCGCCAGAGCCACACCTGCTCCGGCGATTGCGGGCTTCCCCGTTGGTGGATGGGCAGTACAGGCCACGAAAACCAGCACAAAGACAAAGAACGCTGCCATGACCAGGGCCAAGTCTACAATTCCTGCCATCAGGCGGTCTTCGAGGGATGCCACTTGAAGTGGCAGATCAAAAAGATGGTCATAGTTCACCGGAGCAGCCGTTTCGCTTGCTTGCCTGTTCTCCTGTGGTTCTGGATCCAGGCGGATGGAGTGCCATTCAGGAAGCACTGGTTCGACGGCTGGTTCTTTGGAGATACTTTCTGGCTCCACCTCAAAAATGCGCAGTTGCGGCCCTTCCGGGTTCGGGTCCGCCTCACGCAGGGGCCCTTCCGCGAGACGGGGCCGCGCCTTTCGAGGAGCAATCAATTCCCGGGGAAATTCGATCAATTTGGCTGGCAAAGGCTGAGGTGGTGTGATGGCGACTTCCTCAAGCGGGTCTGTTACCTCAGCGAGTGCCATTTGCGGATGGGACGCCGCTGTTTCAACGTGGTCCTGTCCGGAAGCTTCCTCCCGCTCCTCCATGCCAGCCAGGGCTGCCTGGGTGACGGCATGGGCCTGGGCCGCAGCTTCAGCCGCCGCTTCAGCGGCACGCGCGGCGGCAGCCTGCGCCGCCAGAAGCTCCTGATACGAAGGGGCCTTCGCGTAACGCTCCGCCACACGCGCCGCGACATTTCGCCGGCCGCCAGCGGCTTCAGGCGTTAAATCCAGACCGGGAAGGGAAGCCTGGGTTTCCGGTACACGGGTGCGCCGCGTTCGGTGCGCAGCCAGACGGGCATTGATCTCATCTTTCCAATTCGCGGCAGAGGCAGATGAAAGACTAGAAGTCGAAGTGCTCAATGGAGTTCCCCGTTCAAAGTGAATGACCGTTTCTGTTGGAAAGCGGGAGGCCTCGCGGAGACACACAACCTGTCTCCAGCTATACACAAGCTGGAGCGGCGAAATCGGGTTGTTGAAAGCCAGAGCAGCGCGCTTCTCCTTGTGAAGAGCAGATCGGAAGCCTGTTATGCTGAAATTTCCAGATCGCCCCTCGTGATGAGAGCCCGCATCTTTTTGTGTATCACGCTGCTGTTTCTCTGTCATCCGCCTCTTTGGCCGCAGACAGTGACAAAGCAGTTTCCCCCCGCATCTCAGTTGCCGGACGCTCCGAGTGTTCCGGTGGCACGGGTCATTCCGGCGCCCCAGGGTGGGGTGCCTGTAGAGATTCGCGCTGTCTCGCAGCGGGAAAAGGACAATATCTACACACTCGAAGGCAATGTGGTCATCCATTATCGGGACTACGTCATTCAGGCCGACAAAATCATCTATAACCGGGACACGGGAGAGGTCGTTGCAGATGGCCATCTGACCCTGGACAGCAGTCGGGATGACCTGCATCTTACGGCCACCCACGGTGAAATGAATCTGGATGAAGACACAGGGCGTTTTTATGACGTAATCGGGACCATCGGGACCGGTACAAACCGGACGATGCAACGCAACAAGAAGGTGTTCACTTCACCCAATCCTTTTGCCGTTACAGGACGGGAATTGATACAGCTGGGCCAGGGAAACTATAAACTCATTGACGGCACTATGACCTCCTGCCGCCTGCCGCAGCCGGACTGGCGGTTGCTGGCCAAAGAAATCAATGTAAATGATAATCAGGCGGCGGCCCGAAACACGATTTTCCAGCTATGGCATGTCCCTCTGCTTTATTTGCCTTATGCCACCCATGCGGTCAGTGAAGAGGATCGCACTACGGGCATTCTCCTGCCCATCGCCGGCAACAGCACAACAAAAGGCTTCATTTTTGGGGAAGAGATTTATTTTGCGTTAAGCCGCAATTCGGACCTCACCATCGGCACAGAATATTTTTCGAAACGCGGCTTTTCACCCATGGGGCTCTTTCGGTATCGCGGATTCGGTGAGAATTTTCTGAATGTGCGTTTTCATGCTCTCTTCGACCGTGGCCTCGCACCAGACAACATCAACCAGGGCGGCACAGACCTAATGGTGGATGGACGTCGCGACTGGGGAAGTCATACACGAGGCATTGTGGATGCTGAATACCTCAGCTCCTACATCTATCGACAGGCCTTTGAGGAAAACTACGCTACAGCGATTGACTCAGAGGTGAAATCACAGATCTTTGGCGTACATTCCCTCGGGGGATTCTCACAAAATCTGCGTTTTGATCGCTATCAGAGCTTCCAGAACACCGCAACGAATGCGGAAATCAGGATCCTGCACCTTCCGGAACTGCAAATGGAGGCTGAAGACCATTATCTGGGCGATACTGCGCTGATGTGGGGAGGGACCGCATCGGTAGCTGCTCTTTCGCGCTCCGAACCCTCCAATAGTCTGAACACTGCCACATTCCATGCCTATTTTGTGCCCCGCGTGGACCTCTATCCACACATTGCTCTCCCCTTTCAGCTTGGCGAGTGGACTTTCCGGCCCGAAGCTGCTGTCCGCGAGACATTCTATGGAAAGAGCCAGACGCCGGCCCCCCTGGGCACTGTCCCTTCACTACGCGACGCTAGTGTGAACCGAAAAGATCTGGAAGCAGGCATCGACATTCATCCTCCCGCCCTGGAGCGCGATTTCACAGCGCCATGGCTGGTGCGCCTCTTTGGAGGCAGCCTGCGTCACTCCATTGAGCCGGATTTTCAGTATCACTATGTTGCTGGCATTGGAAATTTTGATTCGATCCTGCGCTTTGATGATGTGGACATTGCCAGCGATACGAATGAACTTGATTACTCGCTGACCCAGCGGCTTTTCCTGCGCCATCTCCGGCCTCATCCCTGCAAGGGTGACGAAGCACTCGGACCTGACGAACTGTGCGGAGGCGGAACAGAAGACTGGATCTCCTGGCAGCTGGCGCAGAAATATTTCCTGAACAATACTTTTGGCGGAGCAGTCACCAATGGAACGAGGAACGTACTGGCCCCCACGCTCGATCTGACCGGGATCGCCTTTCTCACCGGACCGCGCACATTTTCGCCCATCATATCGCGGCTCAGGATGCGGACAACATCCGCTACAGACCTTGAATGGGACATGGATTACGATCCGCGGCTGGGCCGCATGACCGCCAGCAATGTGTATGCGGGCTACAAAGTGGGAGACTACAGCTTCAACCTGGGCGAATTTCATCTGAATGCCCCAGAAGCGCCCGCCACTGTAGGCCAGGGCACGCAAGCCACAAATATTATCTCTAACTATAATCAGCTGCGCCTTACGGCGAGCTATGGCTCTTCCACAAAAGGAGGGCTGAGCGCTGGAGGTACGCTGGGCTATGATTTCGTACAGAACCAGTTGCAATATGGAGCAATCCAGAGCTCCTGGAACTGGGACTGCTGTGGCCTGAGTCTGGAAGTCCGCCGATACTCTCTCGGCGCAGTACGCGATGATACACAGTATCTCTACAGCTTTACGCTGGCCGGGGTGGGTTCTGCGGGAAGTTTAAGAAGAGCTGTGCGTATTTTTTAGTCTTGCAGCGCAAATATCAAAGGGCCGGTTCACATGATCGATGGATAGAGCGTATTGGGAATATATCTATGGCACACATAAGGCAGATGAGGTCAGCTGGTACCGTTCTCATCTTGAAACTTCACTTAAGCTGATTGAAAACACGGGGCTCAAACGAAGCGCCTGCATCCTTGATGTGGGTGGAGGGGCCTCGACGCTAGCTGATGACTTATTGGCGCGCGGCTACGAGAATATTTCCGTCCTGGATATTTCAGAAACCGCACTCTCCCTTGCGAAGGAGCGATTACAAAGCCGTGCCGATCAGATTCACTGGATTGCTGCTGACATCACCTCAATCAGCCTTCCCAAACATAAGTATGACTTATGGCACGACCGCGCTGTCTTCCATTTTTTGACAAAAGCAAAACAACGGAGCCTCTATCTTCATCAAGTACAGGAAGCGCTGAGACCTGGTGGTCACATCATATTGGCCACCTTTGCTTTCAACGGTCCGGAAAAATGTAGTGGACTGGAGGTCCTCCGTTATAGTGCTGAAACGCTCATGCGGGAGCTAGGTGAGGATTTCCAATTGAGGGAAAGTGTGGAGGAAAACCATATAACTCCTTTGGGAAAGCCGCAGCCCTTTCTTTATTGCCGCCTTCAATTTGCCCCGCGGATGAGATAATCAGAGAACAGATTTCTCCCCTTTGGGAAAGGTGGTTTTCTTGCTTCGAACCCGCTTCCTTTTTGGCTGCCTCGCTTTCCTTCTGGCAGCAGGCTGCAAGGCCCAGGACACCCCTAACAATCCGAAAGTGGACCGCCGTATTGAAATTCTGGTGCGTTCCCAGTTGAATGTTCCACAGGACTGGAAGGTCAGCGTGGGGCCACGTTCTAAGAGTGACATTCCGGGCTTCGATGCCATTCCCATTACCTTTTCTTCTACCAGTGATCCGTCAAAGCAGCAGACCCTGAATTTTCTGCTTTCCAAAGACGGCAATACCCTGGCGCGACTCTCCAAATGGGACCTGAGCAAGAACCCTGCCGATCTGATTTCTATCGCCAACCGCCCTGTGCGTGGAAACCCTGACGCCAAGGTGACCATCATCAACTTTGACGATCTGGAATGCCCCTACTGTGCACGTATGCACGCGCAGCTCTTTCCGGACACGATGGACCACTATAAGGGGTTGGTTCGCGTCATCTATAAAGACTTTCCTCTGGTTGAGATCCATCCCTGGGCGCTCCATGCGGCGGTGGACGCGAACTGTCTGGCAGCGCAAAGTCCCACGGCGTACTGGAGCTATGTGGATTATCTGCATACCCATGGGGAAGACATCAGCGGGCCCCAGCGCGATCCCGCCAAGTCTGCTGCCACACTGGACAAGCTGGCACGGGACGAAGGCCAGCGCAGCAAACTGGATTCGGGTAAACTCGATGCGTGCCTTGCCAAACAAGATGATTCCGTTGTGCGCGCTTCCATGAAGGAAGGCGACGCGCTGGGCGTGGATGGCACACCCACGCTCTTCATCAACGGTGAACGGCTCTCCGGTGCATTACCCGAAGAGCAGCTCTGGATGGCGATTGACCGGGCACTGGCCGCGGAGGGAGTGACCCCGCCACCGGCCGGAAAACCAGAAGTACCCGCCGCCGATAAGGGCCAGGGGAAATGAATGATACATTCAGAATTTGTGGGTTACATCGGAACTGTCCCAGGGAGATAAGCGTTGCTACGTGCATTGATCATTCCTCATAAGTCCTCGGCTTTGATTCCTCGCCTGCACCAGATGGCAGCGGTCGGCATCGCTTCCCTGGCCATTGCCGCAGCATGGGGATGCCATCGCGCGCATGGACCGGACGTGGTTGCCACTGTGAACGGCAAACCCATCATGCGCGCTGAGGTGGAACAGCTCTACCAGAACAACCTTGGCGACTCCCAACAGCAGCCGTCAAAAGAACAGGCTGACATTGTCCGCCTGAACATTATCCGTCAGTTGATTGACGAGGAAATCCTGATGCAGCGCGCGGCCAAGCTGAACCTAACGGCGACCGACGAAGAGGTGGACAATCAGTTAAATGAGCTGAAAGCTCCCTTTACCCAGGAAGAATTCAATCGCCGGCTGGCAGAAAAGCACCTGACGCTGGAGGACCTGAAACGCCAGATCCGCCGCTCGAAGACCGAAGACAAACTTCTGAACAAGGAAATCAATTCCAAAATCAACATAACAGACGCTGATATCTCCAGTTACTACAATGCGCACAAGTCAGAGTTCAATCTGATTGAGCCGATGTACCATCTGGCGCAGATTATCGTCACCTCTCAACCTCTTCCACAACAGCAGCAGACGGCCAACCTGCAAAACAGCAAAGCCACAAATGATGCTGAGGCCAGGAAAAAAATTGAGATGCTGCACAACCGCCTGGAAAGCGGCGAGGACTTCGGGCTTCTAGCGCAGAACTTCTCGGAACGCCCGGATACGGCATCCAACGGCGGGGACATGGGTTTTGTCTCTGAATCTCAACTCCACAGCAGCCCGGAAGTATATGCTGCGATTGCAAAAATCAAACCTGGGCAAATTACTGAAGTATTGCCCGTGTATGACGCCCAACATAAAGTGGTCGGCTATGCCATCTACAAATTGCTGGACAAAGAAGCAGCAGGCCAGCGAGAGCTGAATGATCCCCGGGTGCAACAGAGTATCCGCAGCCAGTTGCGTGATGCCCGTTCCCAGTTGTTGCGGAATGCGTATCTGGAGATGTTGCGCGACCAGGCCAGGGTGGAGAATTTCTTCGCCGAAGAAATCTTCAAAAATGGTGCGCAGTAGACGCCCGGATTCGGTCAGCAGCCATTGACTCGCAGCCCTCGGATTTGCTTCCTGAAGGCCGCGGAAGCCTGGCCATGAAAGGGTTGTAGCCAGCAAGAAAACTAAGGACGCTTATGGTCCGCTATGGGATCCTCGGCTTTGGACACCACGCCGTCAAAAGGCTGGTTCCCGCTTTTGCAGGAAGGCACCTCACCGGAATCTGGCGGCGTGACTTGGCAAAGGCCAGCGCCAACGCGCGCGAATTTCACATTCCTCATGTTTTCAGTACTCCGGAAGACCTCTGCGCCTCGCCGGAGATCGATGCAGTTTTTATCGCATCGCCGGACGCACTGCATTTGCCACATGTTCTGCTGGCTGCGCAGCATGGCAAACATATTCTTTGCGAAAAACCTCTGGCCATGAATGCTGCGGAAGCCGAGCAAATGCTCTTTGCCACACGGGCGGCAGGCGTAGTCTTTGGAGTTGCGCAGAACATGCGCTACAACGCCAGTGTTCAGCTTATCCGTGAATGGATTGCTGAAGGACGCATCGGCGCCCCCGCGCTGTTACATTCGCAATTCTGCTATGAAGCAGAGCGAAGCCCACGGACCTGGATTTATGACCCGAAACTGGCTCTAGGCGGCCCGATCGGTGACGTTGCCATCCATTGCCTCGATGCCCTGCGGTTTCTACTGGCTACCGATATCACCCGCGTGAGCACGCTGGCACGGAGAGACGCCCGGTCAGGTGAGGTTGAATCACACGCGGTCTTGGCCGTTTCCTTCGGGAACGGGGCGATTGGATCGGTTTCCGTTACCACACGGGCTGCTTATCGCAGCCTGATTGAAGTTTCCGGCCAATCCGGTGTGATTGTTTGTGAAAACGCCATGACTGTGGACCATCCAGTGGATGTGGTCCTTTATCGAAACGGAAAAGTTGCGGCCCACCAGCGTGTCTCCAACGCCGATGCCTACAGCCGCATGATCGATAGTTTTTCCGCCGCGATTGAAGGACGTGGCAAGTATCTGGCGCCGGGAGAAGACGGCCTCCATAACCAACGTGTGCTGGATATGGCCTACCAAAGCTGGCGAACCGGCACGGCGCAAGATCTTTAAGGCCCAAGTCTGGCCTGCCCAGACTAATGACCATCCATCGCATTCCAGTCGGGAGGCTCCTGTCCGAGCAAGTTATGAACAAAAAAGTCTTCCAACGCGCGCTGGCCGTATTCGCCGCCTGCGCCGTGGCCCCCTCCCGGAACGTCAAGCAGACTGAAGGTCTTCTTCGCTTTGATGAGCGCATTGACCACCTGGAATGTAGACGAGGGATCCACGTTCTTGTCCATTTCCCCTACAATTAGCAAGAGTTTCCCCTTCAGCCGCCAAGCGTTGTCTACATCCGATGATGCAGCATATTGCGGTCCGACCGGCCAGCCCATCCATTGCTCGTTCCACCAGATTTTGTCCATGCGGTTGTCGTAGCATCCACTGTTGGCGACAGCTACCTTGTAAAACTCAGGATGAAAAAGAAGCGCGCCCAGGGCACTCTGTCCGCCTGCGGAGGTGCCGAAGATACCCACACGCGAAATATCATACCATGGGTATCTGGCCGCCACTGCTTTGTGCCACAGGATACGGTCCTCGAAGCCAGCATCCTTCAGATTCTGCCACGCCACATCGTGAAATGCCTTTGAGCGGTTGTTCGTTCCCATTCCGTCAATCTGAACGACGACGAAGCCAAGCTCCGTTAACGGCTGCGCCCATAGCCCGAATGATTTCGGCACAAAGGAACCTTGCGGTCCGGCATAGATGGACTCGACCACAGGATATTTCTTGTGCGGATCAAAATTCGCAGGCCGGTAAATCACGCCCCAGATATCTGTTTTGCCGTCGCGCCCCTTTGCCGTAAAGACTTCCGGCGGGTGCCAACCGGCATCGAGCAGCTTATGAATATCGCCCTGCTCGACCGTCATCAGGGTCTTATTGTCTTCCGTGCGCCGCAATTCCATCACAGGAGCCAGATCAATCCGCGACCAAGTGACGACGTAATATTTTCCGTCCGGTGAAAAGACCACGCGATGATCTGCGTCTTCTTTTGAAAGTGGTGTCAGGCCAGTCCCATCAAAGTTGATACGGTATGGGTGCATATAATAAGGGTCTTTGCCCGGTTCCATGCCACTGGCTTCAAACCAGATCATGCGCTTTTCCGGGTCTACATCATCAATCGCGCGAACAACCCAGTCTCCTCTTGTAATCTGGTTCTTTACCTTGCCGGTCACCCCGTCATACAGGTAAAGGTGCTCCCATCCATCGCGTTCCGATGCCCAGAGCACTTCCTTTCCATCGTGAATATCGATGCGGACCCGCTTACCCGTGTCAAACTGGTCGGGAACCAGGGGCCGGTAATCAATGAACGTCTTGCTGGTTTCCTCAATCAGCGTTCGCGCTGCGCCAGTCGCAGCATTGACTTCAATCACGCGATATACCTGATGTCCGCGCTGGTTATACTCAAAAGTAAAGCCGCGGCCGTCCTTCCACCATTCTGCCGGAGACAACTCGTAAGGATTAGGAAAGAGCGCGTTGTCGATGGAAATCGCATCTTTCCGCTGCACATCAAAGAGCACCGGCTGGGGCAGAGCGAGCACATCTCCGGCCTTAGGGTAGACCATGGAAGAATACTTCGGCTGAAGCTGGTCTGAGGGTGATGATTCGATATAGTGCACCTCGCGCTTGTATCCAGGACGGACACGGTAAGCCACCAGATGCCGCGAGTCCGGCGACCAAACCACTGTACTGAGTGCGTAGTAATTGTCCTCAGAGCCGTCCCAGCTCAGCGCGGTTTTCTCCGACTTGCCTTTCGGGCGTACATAGACATTGTAATTTTCGATAAAAGCTTCGAGCTTGCCATCGGGTGATGGAACAGTTTCAGTCTCGCTGTTTACGGCTTTAGGAGTATCATCATAGCCGCCATCGTCATCCTCCGGTTCCGGCGGTCCAGCCTTATCGCACGTATACTTCACCACATCACAACGCCAACGCTGGCGGTCTATTCTGAACCGGATGACGCTCTGGTTCTCGGCATACTCAAACCGCGAGAACGGCAACGTAACCGCTGAGTACTTTTCTCCGCTCGCCGAAGAGAGGGCCGCTGCCAGCTTTTCATGATCAAATGCCGGTCGTTTGGCCAGCGAACTGGCATCCACCAGGACAAAGGCGTGTCCACCCTCAACGGTTTTGCGGTACCAGAAGCTGTCTGTCTTCTCGATCCAGTGCGGCTCCTCAGGAAGATTCAGCGCAAGCCCCTTATATTTGTCGCGCAGATGGTTGGCGCGCTCGTAATCAGCAACTGTAACCTGTCCATGCAAGCATGACGTAAAGTACAAGCCCGCAGCAAAGATGCACAATTTCCTGAGCATGGAATTCCCTCGTGAACCGTACTGGCGCTAAGTATACATCTTTGTATACAACTCCAACAGACAAATCGATGGGTGATGCTGTATTGTTTCTACGAGGTCTGACCACAAGGAGAACGTACCCGATGCAGAAACCCCGCCGTGATTTTCTGAAATATGCAACCGTCGGAGCCGCCGGCGCCTTTGCCCCTCTGGGCATTGGAGCGCAGACAACAGTCTCTGCTCCACCAGCGCATGGAAGCATTTACGATGTGCGCGCCTTTGGCGCAACTGGCGACGGCAAGTCGATCGACTCCTCGGCCATCAACAAAGCCATCGAAGCGGCGGCCAATGCGGGAGGCGGCACGGTTCTGTTTCCTGCCGGCACATATCATTCTTTTTCCATTCGCCTGAAGAGCAATGTTGCTTTGTACCTGTCACAGGGCGCCACGATTCTTGCTGCGGAAACGCCTGCGACGGGAAATGAGGGCTATGATCCTGCAGAATCCAATGCGCCATGGGAAAGCTATCAGGATTACGGACATAATCACTGGCACAACAGCCTGATCTGGGGTGAGGACCTACACGATGTGACCATTTGCGGCCCAGGCCTGATTTATGGAAAAGGCCTCAGCCGCGGATGGGCGAATGAGCAGCCACTGGCGGAAAACCCGCGCGTAGGCAATAAAGCGATCGCCCTAAAGAACTGTCGCAATGTCATTCTGCGTGACTTTTCAATTCTGAAAGGCGGCCATTTTGGCATCCTTGCGACTGGCGTAGACAATTTTACGATTGACAATCTGAAGATCGACACGAACCGCGACGGGATGGACATTGATTGCTGCAAGAACGTCCGTGTCTCAAATTGCAGCGTCAATTCGCCTTGGGACGATGGTATTTGCCCGAAAAGCTCTTTTGCACTCGGCTACGCACGCGCCACAGAAAACCTGACGATTACGAATTGTTATGTCACTGGTACATATGAGCTCGGCACTTTGCTGGACGGGACCTTCAAGAAATTTCCCCCCGGTCAGCGAGTCCCTCGTACCGGGCGGATCAAGTGCGGCACAGAATCAAACGGCGGCTTCAAAAACATCACCATCTCGAATTGTGTCTTTGAAGGGTGCGGCGGATTTGCGCTTGAGAGCGTGGATGGGGCCCTGCTTGAAGATATTGCAATTACCAACATCACCATGCGCGACATCATGAATACGCCCATCTTTGTGCGTCTGGGCAGCCGGATGAGAGGACCACAGGGTGTGCCGGTGGGTGATGCGCGCCGTATCCTGTTCAGTAACATTGTCAGTTACAATTCTGCCTCACACCAGGCTGTGCTGATTAGCGGGATTCCCGGCCATCCGGTCGAAGAGATCCGGTTTAACAATCTTTACCTGCATCACCAGGGCGGCGGGGACGCGCAAGCAGCGAACCTTCAGGTGCCGGAAAAAGAGGACGCCTATCCTGACCCGCACATGTTTGGACCCCTGCCCGCTCACGGCTTTTATTTGCGCCACGTAAAGAATGTCGAGTTGACGGATGTGGAAATTGCCTCGGCCGCTCCGGACCTCCGTCCTGCCTTTGTGCTTGAAGATGTTCATGAAGCAGACTTCTTCCGCATCAAGGTCCCGAAAGACAGCCATGGCCCCATCTTCCGCTTAAAAGAGGTCTCGGATTTCCGGGTCTTTGGCAGTTCCAGAATCAGAGACAAGAGCGTGGATTCTACCCACTCGGAAGAATTTTGACCGAGCAGGTCCTCTGCAACCAGCTAGAACGGGAAGTCAATCCCTCTTGCTGCATGAGGCCCATTCCCCTGTTAATCTAAGGATTAGGCCAATTCACAGCAAATGAGTACATTGAAAGCCGTTCGCGGCACACGGGACCTTCTGCCGCCGGAAACTGGACTGTGGAACTTCGTTGAAGAAACGGCGCGGCGCGTCTTTGCCCGCTATAACTTCTGGGAGATCCGCACGCCCATTTTTGAGGAGACGCAGCTCTTTACGCGGGGCGTCGGAGAAGAAACTGACATCGTCTCCAAGGAGATGTACACGTGGGAAGACCGTGCGCGGGCACAGTCGGAAAAGTCGCAGTCTCTGACGTTGCGGCCTGAAAATACAGCCGGCGTGGTCCGCGCATATATCGAGCACAAGCTTGGCGAGACAGGACTGCTGCAAAAGCTCTACTATATTGGGCCGCAGTTTCGCAGAGAGCGCCCACAGAAGGGTCGCTATCGGCAGTTCTACCAGATTGGCGCTGAAGTGATCGGACCTCCCAGTGCGGGGTCTGAATCACCCTTGCGCGATGCCGAAGTGCTGGAGATGCTGGCCACGTTGCTCGATGAACTTGGCATTCACGGATGGAAGCTGGTGCTCAATTCGGTAGGTTCGTCAAGCGACCGCCCCCGGTATGTGGCGGCATTGCGCGAGGCACTCCAGGACAAGGCCCTGCAGATGTGTGTGGACTGCCAGCGACGCGCGGAAACAAACCCACTGCGCGTACTCGACTGCAAGGTCCCGGAGGACCAGCCGATCATCGAATCGCTGCCGAAGATTGCAGATTACCTGGATGAAGATTCCAGGGCGCACTTTGCGGCGGTCTGCGCGGCACTCGATGCCTGCGGCGTGAAGTATGAAGTGAATCCGAGACTGGTACGCGGGCTGGACTACTACACGCGCACGACGTTTGAGTTCACGCATGGCGGTCTGGGCGCACAGAACGCGCTGCTTGGTGGCGGACGCTATGACGGTTTGTCGGAAGTCATTGGGGGACCGAAAGCACCGGGCATCGGTTTTGCTATGGGTGAAGACCGGTTGGTTCTGACGCTTCAGGCCCAGGCTGCCCAGCACGGCAAACTGGCGGATGCATATGTCGCCCCGGTGGGAGAAGCACAAAACGCAGCAGCGCTTGATCTTGCCCGCGAATTGCGTCGCGCAGGCCTGCAAGTAGAGCTGGGCGATGGCAGCTTTCGGGTAAAAAAGTCGTTCGAGATTGGGAACAAGCTGGCGCGAAAGATCGTGTTGCTGGGCGAGGACGAAGTGAAATCCGGTATCTTGACGGTAAAGGATTTTGCAAAGGGTGAGCAGGTGAAGGTGGCCCGGGCGGAGCTGGTAACAGTTTTGCGTCAGGGCTAATCCGACGCTTGTAGTTTCGACGCTTCGGGTAGGCGAAGCAATGGGGGCCCACGATGGAACTGGCCCCCTGCAAGAACCTCGCATGCGCGCTCAGCACATTTCGCTGGCCTGAATTTGCGTAGGAATTTGCTTCTTGTTAAATAAGGATACAGACCTTGCTGGATTTTTTAGGAACACTGGAACGCACGCATACCTGCGGAGAGCTTCGCTCTGAGGACGCGGGGAAATCCGTTGTTTTGCTGGGATGGGTGAACCGCCGCCGCGACCATGGCAATCTCATCTTTCTTGATCTGCGCGACCGTTATGGCATTACTCAGGTTGTGTTTGATAAGGAGCTCGGGCCGGCTGCTCACGCGAAGGCCGAACAGGCGCGGCCGGAATATGTCGTGGCCGCCATCGGGAAAGTGCGGTTGCGCGGCAAAGACGTCATCAATCCTAAAATGGCCACCGGTGAGATTGAGGTAGTCGCCGAAGAACTGCGCCTGCTCAACGACGCCAAAGTCCCGCCGTTTTCGCCTGCCGAGGAAGCCATCAGCAACGAAGAGGTGAGGCTGAAATATCGCTATCTTGACCTGCGCCGTGCTGAGATGCAGCACAACTTTGAGGTGCGTCATAAAATCACCCTGGCTGTGCGTGAATATCTTTCACAGCAGAACTTCTTTGAGATTGAAACGCCCTTTATGACACGCTCCACACCGGAGGGAGCGCGTGATTATCTGGTGCCCAGCCGCGTGCATCCGGGAACGTTCTACGCGTTGCCGCAGTCGCCGCAATTGTTTAAGCAGATTTTGATGATCTCCGGCTTCGACCGTTATTTTCAGATCGCACGCTGCTTCCGCGATGAAGACCTGCGCGCCGACCGCCAGCCGGAGTTCACCCAGATTGATCTGGAAATGACATTTCCACAGCAGAAGACGATCTTCCGTGCGGTGGAAGGCTTTCTGAAGGCCGCCTTTGCAGCGGTTGGCATTGCATTGCCGACGCCGTTTCCGCAGATTACCTATGACGAAGCCATGCGGCAGTTTGGTATCGACAAGCCCGATCTCCGTCTGCCTGGCCTGACCGATGTGAAAGAAATCTTTTCTGAAAGCGACCTGGCAGCGCTGGCCATTGATCCCGCCTTGCCCGTAGTCGCACTGCGGATTCCTAAAGTTGGGGAGCTTTCGCGCAAAGAGCGTGACGACAACCGCCCGCTCTTCGATACGCGCAAGGGAGCGAAATATATCGATGACCTTAAACGCCTGGAAAAGTCCTTCCCGAACGCGGTTGCCAAACTGCGCGAGCTGACGAAGGCAGAGGAAGGCGATCTGCTCATCATCGTGGCCGGAGACGCAGCGACGCACATTCAGGCCAGTGATACGAAATTTGAGGGCCGGCTGTCTGAGCGCGAGATTGCTGTGTATTCGGCCGCGGGAAGCTTCCGTGTGGAGCTGGCGAAGAAATATGCCGACCGCCACGGCGCATTTGCGGTGACCGAACAGGTTGTCGCATCGCCGGAACGCAATTCCGGTATCGTGGATGGCTCTGCCGCTTTCCGCCCCATCTGGGTCACGGACTTCCCGATGTTCGAGCACGACATCGAAACCGGAAAGTGGATGCCAGCACACCATCCGTTCACGTCCCCACATGAAGAGGACATGGACCGGCTGGTTTCTGACCCTGCATCGGTGCGCGCTCGCTATTACGACCTTGCGATGAACGGGCTTGAGCTAGGCTCCGGTTCGATCCGTATTCACCGGCAGGACGTGCAGCAGCAGATCTTTCGGGCGCTTGGCATGTCCGAAGAAGAAGCGAAGGAACGCTTTGGCTTCTTTCTCGAAGCATTGCAATACGGAACTCCTCCACATGGGGGAATTGCACTTGGACTGGACCGTCTGGTGATGATCCTCGCCGGAGCATCAAGCCTGCGCGAAGTAATCGCTTTTCCCAAGACGGCCAAGGCCATTGACCTGATGGTGGATGCGCCGACTCCGGTGAGCGACGCGCAACTTAAGGAGCTGCACATCCGCACCGTACTCAGGTCTTGAAGCCGATGCACAGCAGCCGGAAGCAACGCTTCTGACTGCCTGGGCAAATGGCGCTGCCATGAAGCCCTATACTGGTTGGTGATGCCCAGTACTTTGAGACGGACCCTTTCTCGTTCTGCAGCCCTGCAGGCCCGTGCGGAAAAGTATCTTCCCGGCGGAGTTGATTCGCCGGTACGCGCCTTTCGCGCCGTTGGGGGCAATCCTCCCTTTGCCATTCGCGGGGAAGGGGCTTTTTTATGGGACGCCGACGGCAACCGTTATCTTGACTATTTCGGGTCCTGGGGACCCATGATTCTGGGCCATGCCTTTCCTCCTGTGGTTGAGGCCATTCGGGCAGCAGCAGCAAACAGCACCAGCTTTGGAGCATCCACTCCGGCGGAGGCCGACCTTGCGGAGCTGGTCACACTTGCCTTCCCTTCGATCGAGAAACTGCGTTTTGTCAACTCAGGGACCGAAGCGGCCATGTCCGCCATCCGCTTAGCGCGTGCCTATACAGGACGGAAATATATTGTTAAGTTCGAGGGCTGTTATCACGGGCATGCTGACGGGCTACTGGTCAAAGCCGGATCGGGGGTCGCCACTTTTGGTCTCCCCGGCTCTGCCGGAGTTCCTGAGGAGGTGGCGCATTTTACGCTGGCCCTGCCGTTCAATGACGTGCAGGCAGTAGAAATGGCCCTGGAGGCACATCGGGACGAGATTGCCTGCATCCTCGTGGAACCGGTGGTGGGAAATATGGGGTGCGTGCTGCCTGCGGAGGGATATCTGGAAGCGCTGCGCAGGCTCACGCAGCAGGAAGGTGTTCTGCTCATCTTTGATGAGGTCATGACAGGATTTCGTCTGGCCTTTGGCGGAGCTCAGGAGGTCTATGGCGTACGGCCAGACCTTACAGTGTTGGGAAAAATCCTCGGAGGGGGCCTGCCTTGCGCTGCATTTGGCGGGCGTAAAGAAATCATGGACCTACTGGCCCCGCTGGGCCCGGTCTATCAGGCGGGAACGCTCAGCGGGAACCCGCTGGCCATGGCTGCCGGCCTGGCCACTCTGACCCACCTGAGGACACATCGCGACAGCATCTATCCGCAGCTGGAAAGACTGGCGGCCGCAGTTGTGGACGGAGTGACCGCAGAGGCGGCAAGTGCTGGCATCCACCTGACTGCCAATCGTGCCGGGTCTATGTTTACCTGGTTCTTTACTGGCGAACCGGTAAAGGATTTTGCCTCGGCATCTACTTCCAACACGAGCACATTCGCCCGTTTTCATCGCGCCATGCTGGAAAACGGGATTTGGCTTCCTCCTTCGCAGTTTGAAGCGGCATTTCTGAGTGCGGCCCATACCATGGCAGACGTCGATGCGACAATTTCTGCAGCACGAGAGGCCTTCCGTGCCTAAAGGGTTTTCAATCAGTAGTTTGCGCCCAAGCATCCACGGTCACAAACCGAATGCCGGCGTCCCTGGCCGATCTGAGTAGCGAAGCGGTGGCCAGAACTGTGTGTCTGCGGTCCTGGCCAATACCTGCTTGTCCACCATCATGCAAAAGAAGATTCGATCCTCTGCCGCGCTTACGATTACGGCGTATGCCTTTCTGCAGGTTGGCAAGCACGGCTTCAGGCGTGGTGGGCCTCCAGTCATATCCCATTGCATTCCATAGGACCGACGTCAGTCCCAGTTCGCGCGCTGCGCGCAACACATCTGGGCGACGTGCTCCATGGGGAGGCCGAAAATAGCGGACGGGGTGACCGAGCACATCCTCCAGCGCAGCGTTGCAGGCCTTCAACTCATCCTGCACGCGCCGGTGAGACTGGAACAAGAGTACCGGATGCGTCATTGTATGGTTGCCGATAAGGTGTCCGGCCTTTTGAATGGCCCGCACTATCTCCGGACGCCGGCGCACAAAGCGGCCAATCAGAAAAAAGGTTGCGCGGACATTCTGCTCGGCCAGCAAATCGAGCAGTTGCTGAGTGTAAGGATCGTTGGGGCCATCGTCGTAGGTCAGTGCAAACTCGTGCGGGTCCGGACCGCCGATGATGGTGCGGCCAAAAATCTGCGATGTAGGCGACATGGCCGCATAAGTGTATGCTCCGGCAGCCAGAGTAACGGCCCCGGCAGTGGCAAGCGTAGCAAGCATCAGAAAAATTAGTGTAACTTGCGCGTTGAGGTGCTCTCTGCAAATATGGTATTTTCGCTTTTTATTCTATTATGCCCAGGTCCCTGAAAGATTCCCGTTTTATTGCTGTGGAAGGTCCGATACGCGTGGGCAAATCCACACTGGCAAAGCTGCTTGCAGACCAGCTGGGTACGAAGCATCTTGCGGAACCAGAAAACAATCCTTTTCTCGACCGTTTTTATCGCGGCGAACCGGGAATGGCGTTTGCTGCGCAGATGTGGTTCCTGAAAGAGCGGCATGAGCAGCTGCAAAAGGCCGGGGGAAATGCCGGGCCGGTTGTTTCCGACTACATCTTTGAAAAAGACAAAATCTTCGCTTATGTAAACCTCAGTGATGCAGAGCTTGCGCTATACAACCGCTATTATCAGCAACTACGCCAAGATGTGCCCCTGCCTGACCTTGTGATCTATCTTCAGGCCACGCCAGAGGTCCTGAAGCAGCGGCTGAAGCGCAAGGGCATTGCTGAAGAACGGGCCATCAGCGATGGATATATTGAGCAACTGGCCGCCGCTTATGAACATTTTTTCTTTCATTACACGGCCAGCGATCTGCTGGTCGTCAACACCTCAGAGATCGACTTCGTCAGGAACCCCGCCCATTTGCAGCGGCTTCTTAAGCGCATTACAGGACCGGTAAACGGAACACAGTACTTCCTGCCCACAGAAAAGCGTCCTATTTCCTGATTTTTTTGGCCAAGGCATCGGCATCAAAGCCGTCTGGCGGAAGCGGCACGTTATACGCGGCCTTGAATACATACCGCTGATTGGTTTCATCGCCGTTATGGAAACGGGTAATGGTAAATGGAGTTGGGATGCCATCAATCGTGTGGTAGTCGTCGTATTCTTCCACTTCCTCATTCTTGTCTTTGTAAAGAGGGTCGCGCCATTGGAAGGAACGTCTGAGCGGCAGGTGCGTATCGGCATCAAGCAGAATTGTTACGGAGTCATTGCTGGCTGAGATGAGTGTCACCTGGTCTGCAAGATGACGTTCAGCCAGTGTCTGGCCTTCGTATAAATACATAGTGTTCGGGTCTTTCATCCAGACCTTTACGACTGTTTCAATGGAGTGGTCGCGACGGCGGAGAAAATCATCCACCTGGTCCTGAGGCAGAGGACGCTTGCCACGATACGTAATTTCCCACCCTTGCCTGCCGTCAAAGATCTCCACTACGTCGTGCTTCTTGCTCAGATCAATCCTGTCCTGGCTGGGAAAGATGTGCCACCAGTAGAAATCTCCTATCATTCCGGTGGGCTTGCCCTGATAGAAACCAGAGGTGCGCCCTTCAATATAGCTATTCTGCAGATGGAGCCAGCGGTCTCCGCCCATCGCCTGGACCATGGCATCCAGCAGCATCTGGGCCTTCTTGGCGCCTGGGTCCTGTGATGGGGCCCCCTGAGCGTGAACAGAATTCCCCTGCAAAACCAACGCCCACACCAGGACCCCCATGCTGATGCATCGCGCCACCAGACTCCTGCAGCGGCCCTCTTTCTGATTTAGAACCATCCAGACCATCTTTACCCCACCAGAACTGCGCCACCATTCACATTGACGATTTCTCCGCTGATGAAACCTGCAAACGGTGTACACAGAAACAGAACGGGACCTGCAATCTCCCGTGGAGAAGCCACCCGCCCCAGCGGAATCGTCGAAAAGATTTTTTCTCTGCGGGCCGGGTCCAGCAAGGCGGGAGCAGACATCTCTGTCGCCACCCACCCAGGAGCAACGCAGTTCACGTAAATGCCTTCTCCGGCCAGTTCGCTGGACAGGCTCTTGGTCAGACTGATCAGGGCCCCTTTGGCTGCGGCATAATCGGCGTGATACGCCTCCCCCCGCTGCCCGGCCGTCGAGCTAATCAGAACGATATGCCCTCCGGACTTCTGCCGTTTCATCTGGGCCACAGCGGCCTGCACCAGCCCGAAGACGCTATCGAGATTGACTGCCAACGTCCCACGCCATTGCGCGTCACTCATCTCAGCAATCGAAATATCTTCCGGAGGCCAGATCCCGTGGTTCACAACGAGGCAGTCGAGACGGCTGAAGGCCGTCACAGTCTTCTCCACCAGAGCGCGTCCATCCTTTGAGGAAGAAAGCTCCTGTTCCAAAGCAATGGTCTCACCACCGCATTGAGACGTCAGCTTCTGCGCTTCGGCCCGGAC
The DNA here is from genome assembly GCF_000688455.1 of Pseudacidobacterium ailaaui. Lineage (NCBI taxonomy): Bacteria > Pseudomonadati > Acidobacteriota > Terriglobia > Terriglobales > Acidobacteriaceae > Pseudacidobacterium > Pseudacidobacterium ailaaui. The sequence continues at coordinate 2,270,087 of NZ_JIAL01000001.1, read as the reverse complement.
CGAACGGCAACTGAAGGCCACCTTTGCCCCTGCTTCATGAAACAATCGCACACATTCGGCGCCAATTCCGCGTGAACCGCCCGTAATCAGGGCCACCCTGCCTGCCAGGGACAACAAAACTCCAGCCATACTCAGACGCTACCGGAGAAACGATAAGGAATCAATCCAGACAGAGCGGCCTGCAGAAAAGGCCGCCTCTGCCATTGCTGGAGGCGGCCTGAAATCAGTGCTTGGCTGCACATCAGAAGGAAAAGTTCACCTCTCCGGTTACAGTCCTGGGCGTCACGTAGTGCGTTCCGCTAAAGGTTGAGAGAAAGTTGTAGAGCGCATATTTATTCGTCACATTGACAGCCGTGAGGCGCAGCCCCCACTTATAGTGGTCGCCATGGAACAGATTGTCATCGCCGAGGGCCATGTCAAAGAGACTGCGCGGCTGAATACGCGGTGGGTTTTTGTCATCGTTCTCGGTCCCTGGAGCGGGCACTTTCACCAGTTTGGAAGTAAGTCCGGCGGCATCACACACCGTAAAGCCAGAGGTGGGCGTGGCCCGCACGCCGTCGCAGGTAAGTCCGGCCTGAAACTGCTGGTCCGCAGAGAGTTTGCTCAGATCAATCCCCGGCTGACCATTGGGTAGAGTAATGGACGTGCCTCCATTGATGGGATTGCAGCTGCTGTTCGGGTCCGTCACGTTGTAGCAAGGCACAGAACCAGCAACCAGACCGCTGTCATACCTCCAGTTGAAGCTGTACCACAGGCTCTTTCGCCACGGAATCTGGTACTGGAGGTGGGTGGTTTCGTTGTAGCGCTCGTCATGGTCAATGCGAAAAGGATATCCACTTTGTCCGACGGTCGCCCCGGCGCCCCCAATCTGCGGTGGAAAGAAGCGCGCGGCAACAGACGACATCACAACAAAAGCGCTGATATTGTGGAAGTTTGGCACATCCGCACGCAGCGTAAACCCTGGGATCTTCGAATTGTGCCAGTCGATCGGAAAGGTAATGGGAGTATTGCCCAGCACGCTGAAGTCAAATGCATTGTGCGTGTATTTCCAGATGTACTCTCCGCTGACAACAGCATATTTACCGAATGCCTGCTGAAATCCGGCGTGAAATTCATTCCGAAAACCCGGGTTTAATTTACCGGACACTCCCGGAGTACACGAGAGCAGAGGTGAAAGCACAGAATTTGCGCAGCCTGTGCTCGACAGGACCAGGTTTTCATTAAAAGGCGTTTCCAGCGTGCGCGCGTAGGAAACACGCAGGACCGTGTTGGTGGGCTTGATGCTGTAAGAAGCGCCCAGTCGCGGCTCCGCCTGCCGTTCGCGGGTAAGGCCGTTGTAAAGGTCACCGCGCATCCCCAGGTTGAAAAGCCAGTTCCCGGCTGTAATCTGGTCCTCTGCATACAATGCCAGTTCCTTGATGTCAGCCGGACCATAAAAAGCGTACAGACTGCCACCTCGCGTCAGATCATAAGGCAGTAGAACGGAATTGAATCCTGGATTAGGCCGGTCCCCTGCCGCCGCACATTGCGAAGGGTCGGTGAATCCGTTCAGCGGATTGCCATTTGCATCCACACAGGGAGAGTTCAACGTAGGGTTCACAATTCCGAGAGAATCATTTTCACGCAGGAAGGTATGCTCGTATACAGCCCCTGCTTTAAAGTTGTGCGCACCCTTAACGTAGGAGATGTCCGAGTGTACGCCGGCATTCAACAGGGTCCGGCGCTGCTGCACCGTCTCTGACTGCGTTGGCGAAAAATCTGCTAAAGGATTGCCGCTGGGGTAATAGTTATACGCGTCCTTACGTGCATAAGCGCCAAAATTGAAGACGGCATCATTATTGATGAGTCGAGTATAGGTAGGCGCGATGTTGAAGGTCTCAATCTTCGACTTCTGGTCAGTTTCACCCACGCTGTTTCCAAACTGGTCCAGAACATTGAGGTTGTCGTAGGCGTTCGGCGTCTGGAACCAGGAACGGGTGTATTGCAGATTCAGATGAATAGAGTCGGCCTGGGTAAAGTTATAGTCCACACGATCGAAGATGTTTTCTTCGTTGCCCTTGGCGTGAAATACCCGAAATTCGGGCGGATCAAGAAAGCGTCCTGTATTCAGGCCGTTCGCAGCAATGAAATTGCCCCAGTTATCGCCGCCGTAGCCAAGGTCGAAACCTCCATTCACCGAACCGAAAGTCCCATAAGAAGTGTTGATGCTGCCGGTGGGCCTCTTCATGCCTTGTCCGGAGCGGGTGGTGACCTTGATCACAAGGCTCGTCTTGTCCCCATATTCGGCAGGGGGTGCTCCGTCAATTACCTCCAGAGACTGCACGGAATCGCCGGGGATCTGATTGGAGAAGACCTTGCTCTGCTGGTCACTGATGGGTTGTCCGTCCACAGAAAATGAGTTCGAAGCATGATCCCCTAATCCATGAAACAGCCCGTTGGAATCGGCAGCCACACCAGGGGAAGCCAGCGTTACCAGAGAACTGATGGAGGAAGACTGGCTCTCCAAAGGCAGCTTCTGCATCATGCTGCGGTCTATGTCAGTGTGCATGGTGGTGTCATTTTCCACCAGGTCTTCTCCGGTCACAACGACCGTGGTGTTTGAGGCCTCACCAAGTTTCAGGCTGATGTTTGCTGTTACGGGGACAATGGAGTTCACATCCACATCCTGGGCCGCATTACTGAAACCCGACATCGTGACTGTAAGGTGATAAGGATTGAACGGAACATTGGGAAATTGAAAATGCCCTGTTTTGTCGGTGGTGACAGAACGCTCATACTGGCTGACGGGATTGTGAATGGTCACCGTGGCGCCAGGGACAACCGCTCCAGTGGGGTCGGTGACCGTACCAGTTATGGTGCCAGAGTTGCTCGTGGATTGCGCGTGAAGCGCGCCGGAAAAAAAGCAGACAAGAAAAAGAGAAAAGGCAATGCGACGCAACAACGTGCGCATAAATGGATCCTCCAAATCGACCGGACTTCTGAGAATAGGAAGGACCTGCTTAGGCAAAAGCAGGCCGCTCAAACAACGGATGGACCGTATTCCGGGCTTCGGGCGGAGGCCGATTGGCCAGTTTTAATAGAAACCGCTGGCGGGGCATGTCCTGGCCCTTTTCTGCAGCAAGCGGTGAAACCGGCTGAACAGAGACTGCCAGTATGATCAGCGCGACCGTCTGCACCACATGGTGTGCCGTAACGCACAGTGAGCAGCCCTCATGGTCGGCATGGCCATCGGTATGCGTGTGTGTGACCTGGATGAACCCGGTCAGCAAAACCAGCGCAATACAGAGCACTCCTAGCCATCGAAGCCAGGAAGCTTGCATGCGCTTATGGAGGTAGAAAACACGCATCCTAATTTGACTATAGAGCAGAAGCGGGTTCCGGACAAAATCAATTCGCGAGGGTGCGTCACTCGACCACAACCAATACCTCGCCCGCGGCCACTGTCCCGCCTGGCTGCACCCGTACCTCGATGACCTTTCCGGCCTTGGGCGACTTCAGCTCGTTCTGCATCTTCATTGCTTCAATCACAACCGTGCCTTGCTGCGACTGCACTTCTTCGCCTTCGTTGACAAGGACGCGCACGACCCGCCCGGGCATAGGAGCTGTCACTGCTTTCGGTCCCTCGTGTCCGCCAGTCCGGCTGCGGCGGGACTTCAGGGACCGCGGGTCCTCCACGTGATAGGGTACCCGGGCACCTGCTACATGCAGGACTGGGCCTTCGATGCTTTCTTCCAACACACACCGATAGGACCTGCAGGCAACCTGGAGAGCAAGCACTCCGGGACGAATCCAGTGGGCCTCGACTTGTCTTTCTATGCTGCCATCCAGCACAGCACGGAAGCTGCCCGGAGCTTCCCCCGCGCTCAGTTCCACGCGGCGCAGCTGGCCATCCATCTCCAGTTGCAGGATCATGCGCGCAGTGCCTCCTGTCGCGCAGCCTGCTTCCACGCGCTGCGGTTCTTGTTTGCGGACGACATTGGCTGACCACCATTCGCTGCCCGAGAACTTTCAAAGATGGCCGCAGCCAGAGCGGCAATTTCCTGATGTTCCGCATCCGGCTTCCTGGAAAGGCTGGTCGTGGAAAGCAGGCGTTCCAGATAGCCAGTATCAATCCGAGCAGCCTGAAAATCGGGGTCACGAAGAACAACACGGAACAAATTCAGGTTTGACCGGATGCCGCCGATCACATACTCATCCAGTGCGCGCAGCAGCCGCTGAATGGCGATATGCCGGTCTGGAGCATACGAGATCAGCTTGGAGAGCATCGGATCATACTCCATCGGCACGACCCAGCCTTCGTAAACGCCTGAGTCTTCGCGGATCCCTGGTCCACCTGGTTGCAGCAGCCGTGTGATTCGGCCCGGCGAAGGAAAGAAGCCATTCTCAGGGTCTTCAGCATAGATGCGGCATTCCATGGCATGTCCGCGCAGACGGACCTCTTCCTGCCGGAATGGAATCTCCCCTCCCTGCGCAATGTGGATCTGCAGATGAACAAGGTCCAGCCCGGTAACCAGCTCTGTCACGGGATGCTCCACTTGCAGGCGCGTATTCATCTCAAGAAAGTAAAAGTTCCTGGCCTCGTCCAGGAGAAATTCCACCGTACCCGCATTGGTGTATCCGGCAGATTTTGCCAGCCGCACTGCTGCTTCACCCATCCGGCGACGCAGGTCCTCATCGACAACTGCGGAGGGGGCCTCTTCGATGACTTTCTGATGACGGCGCTGCACAGAGCACTCGCGCTCTCCAAGAGAAACACAGTTGCCGTGCTCATCGGCCAGCACCTGGATCTCAATGTGACGGGGGCGCTCAATCAGCTTCTCCAGGTAGACCTCGCCAGAGCCAAAGGCCCGTTCGGCCTCACTGGCTGCCGCAGTAAATGCGGAGGGAAGATCGCTGGAAGAAAAGACAGCGCGCATTCCCTTACCGCCTCCTCCGGCGGCCGCCTTCAGCATGACAGGATAGCCAATCTCGGCAGCGACGGCGCGTGCCTCTTCGAGTGAGGCCAGCCCTTTCACGGACCCGGGCGTTCGCGGCATTCCCACAGAATCGGCCACTTGCCGGGCGCTTGTCTTCGAGCCGAGCGCGCGCATCGCCGAGGACGGCGGCCCGATGAACTTGACTCCGGCCTTTTCGCAGGCTTCAGCGAAGTTTGCATTTTCTGAGAGAAACCCGTATCCAGGATGGATTGCATCTGTCCCGGTCTGGTGCGCAATGTTCAGAATCAGGTCGCCGCGCAGGTAGGATTCCGTTGCCGGAGCCGGACCAAGACGATAGGCCTCATCGGCCTCCATGACATGCAACGCGGCGCGGTCCGCATCTGAATAAACAGCCACAGTACGGATGCCAAGCTCACGGCAGGCGCGAAGGATGCGCAGAGCAATCTCACCCCGGTTCGCAATAAGGACCTTCCGAAAGTTCATTTCAGAAAGGATTCTATCGCGTTACACTGGCGCTAACCATGAGCCAACGCGTACTTGCTTTTTTTGCTCTCTGCCTCTGCTCCCTCTTTCTCGCCGCTCAGACCGTTCCGGCTGCGGTACAACAGGAAACGCCGGTCCGGACCAAACATGCCATGGTAGTCAGCATCCACCACCTGGCCACGGATGCAGGCGTGGAGGTCCTCAAAGAAGGCGGCAATGCTGTGGATGCTGCCGTGGCCACAGGGTTCGCACTTGCGGTAGTGCATCCGGCGGCAGGAAACCTTGGCGGAGGGGGATTCATGCTGATCCACTTCCACGATGGGAAGTCCACATTTCTGGACTATCGGGAAAAGGCCCCTCTTGCTGCCTCAGCGAATATGTACCTCGACGGCAAAGGCAATGTTGTCCCCGAAATGAGTGTTGTTGGCTATAAGGCCATTGGTGTTCCCGGTTCCGTCGCCGGCATGGCCTACGCAGAACAGAAATATGGCAGACTGACGCTGGCCAAGGTCATGGAACCCGCCATCCGACTGGCCTCTGAGGGATTTGTTCTGACAGAAGAGGAGGCACAGGAGTTGCATGAATCCGGCCTGGCCGAGTTTCCGGAATCGAAGCATATTTTCCAGCGGGACGGCAACTATTATCATGCGGGCGAGGTCTTCAAGCAGCCGGAGCTCGCTGCAACTTTGCGTCGTATTGCCAAAGACCCGCAGGATTTTTATCACGGCCAGATTGCAAAACAGCTTGCCGCGGACATTGAGAAGGGGGGCGGTCTGATTACAGAAAAAGACCTGGCCTCCTATGAAGTGAAAGAGCGCGAGCCCCTCATCGGGACCTACAAGGACTATACGGTCATTTCCTCGCCGCCTCCCTCCTCAGGAGGCGTGGCCTTGCTGGAAATCCTGAACATTCTGGAGGGCTACAACCTCAGCCGCTTTGGCGACCGCTCTCCGGCCGAGATGCACCTTATCACTGAGGCCTTCCGCCGCGCCTACATGGACCGCTCGGATTACCTTGGCGATCCCGATTATGTCAAGATTCCCATCGAGCAACTGACGGACAAGAAATACGCTGCCGCATGGCGCGCCGGAATCCGTGAAGACCAGGCCACTCCCTCGGCCGCATTGAAGCGCCCTGCAGGCTTCCTGCCGCCTCCGCCGACGATGGCCGATGTCCGCCATGAATCGCCGCAGACGACGCATTACTCGGTAATGGATGCCGACGGGAACGCCGTCTCGGTAACGACAACACTGAACAACAGCTTCGGCTCTTATGTCACCGCCGCAGGACTCGGTTTTCTCCTTAACGATGAGATGGACGACTTTGCCTCAAAGCAAGGCTCACCGAACATGTTTGGCCTAATCCAGGGACCGGCCAACTCCATTGCTCCAGGCAAGCGGCCTCTTTCCAGCATGACGCCAACCATCATTCTTAAAGATGGTAAGGTGGCCATGGTGCTTGGATCTCCCGGAGGGGGACGTATTATTACAACCGTCGCCAATATCTTTCTCAGCGTCGCTGAAGAGGGCCTGAACATTCAGCAGGCGGTGGATGCACCACGCTTTCACCACCAGTACTTGCCTGATGTTCTCTACCTTGAACCCGAATTTCCAGATGCCACGGTGAACTCCCTCCGCGCCTTTGGATACGAGGTAAAAGTCAGCAAGGGACACTGGAGCGACGGCGAATGCATCGCTGTCGATCCACAAACCGGTGAGCTTGAGGGTGGACAGGACCACCGGCACCATTATGGCAAGGCTGCAGGATACTGATACAAAAATCGTCTGGCCGGATGGCCCCGCGGTTTCCAGGAGTTGATGGAAATATCTCCACAGAATGGCCCCAAAATCGCGAACCCGCTCCAGACCACGCCTGTATCGCTACTGACTTTCAAGCCGGAGAGAAAAAAGCCCATCTTCCATCAGGAAGATGGGCGGGAGATAGCCGGAGAGTCCTTCCAGCTAAAAACTCAATGGATCTCGAATGTTCCGTGCAGCGGTGTCTCCTCTGAAGAAGGACCGGCCAAAATGGCGTAAGTACCCGGGAGCAGCTCCCATCCGTCTTTCTGCTCATCGAAAATGGACAACATCAATGGGTCCACAACAACGGACACCGTCTTTGCTTCTCCGGGCTGAAGCGAGACACGCTGCCAGCCAACGAGCCGCTTGAAAGGCTCCCCAGCCGCTTCCGGCAGCACGGCATAAACTTGGGCAATTTCTGTCCCGGCCCGCTTGCCTGTGTTTTTTACGGTGAAGGTGACGGTCCTCTGCGCGCTGTCTGTCTTTATGCCGGAATAAGCATAGCTTGTATATGACAGGCCAAATCCAAAGGGAAACAGCGGCGCTTTGTGCTCAGCTTCATACCACTTGTATCCGACTTTTACTCCTTCGTCATAATGCACGCTGTACCTGGATTGCACATGGGCAGGACCGTTCACAGCTCCCGTTCCCTGCCCGAAGTCTTCCCGCGAAAGCGGGGCGATCACCGGACGCGGCAGGTCCTGCTCGCTCTTCGGAAAGGTCATGGCAAGCTTGGCACTCGGGTTTACCTTACCCAGCAGGACATTCGCAACCGCGCGATGTCCGCTGCTGCCCGCGTACCATGCCTCTACAATCCCGCTGACCTGATTGATCCAGGGCATGGTCACGGCTGTGCCTGTTTCCAGCACCACGATCGTATGGGGATTTGCAGCGGCCACGCGCTCAATCAATGCGTCCTGGTTGTCTGGTAGCGACAGATTCGGCAGGTCCATCCCTTCGGACTCCCACTGATAGGCAAAGACAATGGCCACATCAGAGTTCTTCGCCAGCTCCGCGGCCGCATCCGGATCTTCGCCGGAGTTGTATTCAACCTTTGCATTCGGCAGCTCTGTACGCAATGCCTTCAAAGGAGAGGTTGGGAACCAGATATGCGCCTGCCAGGTGGTAGCCTTTTGTCCCGGCGGAGCAATGGCGTTTCCACCCGGCGGGTCAACCTGAGCCGAACCGCCGCCTGAGATCATACCCACATCAGCGTGTCCTCCAATGACGGCCACACGGTGCAACTTTGCCGCGTCGAGCGGCAGAACGCCTTTTTCATTCTTCAGCAGGACAATACTCTGCTCTTCCAGATGCTGGGCAATTTCTAGACCACCCTCGGCATCTACCACGCTCTTCTGCACCGGATCATCGATAACTCCGGAAGCAAATTCGGCCCAGAGCACGCGGCGCGCATGGTCGTCAATTTCAGACATGGGCACACGTCCTGCCTCCACGGCCTCCTTCAGCTTTGGCCCGAAATAGTCTGCCATGGGCTGCTCCTGGTCCAGCCCTGCAGCCGAGGCTTTTTCTGTGCTGTGCGTGCCACCCCAGTCGGAAAGCACAAAGCCTTTGAAGTTCCAGTCATGCTTCAGAACATCGGTCAACAGATACTTGTTTTCACAGGAAAAGTCGCCATTCACGCGGTTGTATGAACACATCACCGCAGCAGCATTGGAGATCCTCAATCCAATCTGGAAAGCCAGCAAATCGCTTTCACGCATCGCGCGTTTGGAAATGACGGCATTGACAATGTTGCGCCCCGTCTCCTGGTCATTCATGGCGTAATGCTTGATGTCACCCACCACGTGCTGCGCCTGCTCACACTTCATCAGATTGCCAACCATGGTTCCAGCCAGCAGCGGGTCTTCACCCATGTACTCGAAGGTACGACCATTGCGGGGCTCGCGCGTCAGGTTCACACCGCCACCGAGTGTCATGTTATAGCCCTGCGCACGCAGTTCGCGCCCGATTAAGGCGCCATATTCGCAGGCTGCCTGCGGGTCCCAGCTTGAGGCCGCACCCAGGTTTGAGGGCAGCGCAGTAGAGTAGCGTCCATTTTCACCGCTGGAGCGCACTCCATAGGCGGCATCAGAAATATACAGAGGGGAAATTCCCAGACGCGGCACACCTACGACATAGCCCGCGCCCCCGTTGGACAGGTGCGTGAGCGGCATCTGCCAGTTTCCAGTGTGGGCCATCCCGTTGCCGTGCAGCAGATCGATTTTCTCGTCCAGGGTCATCTGCTTCAGAACAAGATCGGCACGCTCCTCCGGAGACAGTCCTTTGTTCATCCAGGGACGGTCCTGGGCAAAAGCAGGGAGGGACGCCAGCAGTACCACTGGCAGATATTTCCTCAACATACGCATGAATCTGGGTCTTCCTTCCGGAAATTCTTCGATGAGATGCTATCGGCTGCAAAAGCCGTTCGTCAAGCTCAAACGTTTTACTTTGAAGAAAATCCAAAACAGTCTCTCGATTTTACAAAGACAAACGTTTGTTTTTCTATATTATAGAAACCAAAGCATCTGACAACCGAAAATCTGAGCGGGGGCGGGGACAAAGGACCGTGAGAAAGGCCTTTGAAGATCTGCTAGGTCCCCATCATCATGCACGCATCCATCACAAAGGAACCATCAGGCTGCACGCAGTAGGCCTGCCGGACAACCGCAGGAGCGGCCATCCATAACGAAAGGATGGCCAAAGCACGGTCCTGAGGAGTACCGATGCGCCGGACCCAGGCCGCAAATTCAATCGGAACACGCCAGCGGCGCGCGACCTCGGACCGGAATCCGGCCTCGTGCAGGAAGGCAAGCCATTCCGACTCTGTGTAATCGCGCACATGGGAGGGGTCCCGCAGTACTTCAACGGCCTGAAGATAGGTATCGAGCAAAGGCTCATGTCCACCTGTAATGTCTATCAGGCAGAGAGTGCCTCCGGGTTTCAGCACGCGCCGGATCTCCCGGAGCGCCTGCCGGAGATCGCGCCAGTGGTGGGCGCTATAGCGGCTGACGACCCAGTCATAGCTTGCATCTTGAAAAGGCAGCGCTTCCGCGCTTCCCTGCCGGGTTTTGATATTGGAAAGTCCTCGGCGTGCCGCTTCCTGCTCGACCACCGCAAGCATCTCCGGCGTAAGGTCATAGGCAACCACTTCCTGGGCGGAAGAGGCTGCGGCAAAGCTCATATGTCCCGCCCCGCAGCCTACATCGAGCACACGCGATTGCGGAGTAGCAGCAATCTGGCAGGCCACCAGTTCCAGTTCTTGACCCTGCGCATGGACGGCGCTGGTAAGATAGGCCGCCGCGGCCGGCCCAAAGGCCTTCGATATGGCGTCAGAGTGCTCCATCAGCGTGAATAGAAGAAGGTCCCGCAAAGGCTGGTCGAATTCTGAATAGCATCGAGTGTGAACATGGGCGGCTTTTGCCCGGAGAAGAAGGCGACGGACAAAGACCTTCCCTGCACAAAGGTGGCCATCCACTGCACATCTTCCTGGCCGCACAGCGTGTTTTTATGTAGAAATTTCTTTTGTGCGGGGACATCAATCTTGTAAAGATGCCCCTTTGCGCCGGAGTTGCTGTCGGCATCAAAAACTGCGCTTACCTCGGCCGGGGCAAGGTCTCGCGCCTGCACAATGGGAAAAGCCGTAAAATTAATCAGCAGTTTGGCGTCAGAAAAGGCGATGTCCCCGGTAATGGACTGGGCCGTCGAACTGGTTGCGCGCCAGTAACCCAACTCCTGCGCAAGCACAGTGAGACTGCCTGCCTGGAGCAGTCCCATGATCAAGAGAAGCAAAAAATTTCGCCGCATCCCTTAAGGATGACATCCCCCACCCTTTCCAGCAAACCGGAGGGCGCGGCATGGACGCCACGCCCCCTGTGTTGTAGTTGCTACTTTTGCTCCTTTGCTGGCGGCACCGCTCCCGGGAAAAGGTCCGGAATGGGTGCATTTTGTTTGTCCCGCAGCTCAGGATGCGGCAAGGGCTTGCGCGGAAGCATTTGTTCGCGCATCGCCGCATTGTAAACAAAGATTGCCTCCACCGTTGCAATCTGCTTGAGGTCCGCAGCCTGAAGACGCTCATAAGTATCCATGTTTGAATGGTGGGTCCGGCTTTCGTAGTCCAGATCATCCTGGATGAACTGGAATCCGGGAATGCCGACCGCATCAAAGGAGAGATGGTCCGTGCCTCCGGTATTGCGCATGGAAAGCGTGGTGACGCCCAGGTCTTTGAGCGGGGCGATCCACTGCGCAAAGATGGGCGCAACAGCAGCATTCTCCTGCAAATACACACCACGGATCCTGCCTGATCCATTGTCTACATTGAAGTAGGCAGAGACGAGCTTCTGCTCTGGCTTGATCTCAAGCGGCCCGGTCTTGCGCAAAAACTCCGGCAGAGCCTTCTGGTCGGGCATTTCCAGGGGAGGAGCAAAGCCAAAATGCTGCTTGACATATCCGCGCGAACCAAAGAGCCCTTCTTCTTCGCCGCTCCACAACGCAATCCGAATGGTCCGCCGTGGATGCACGTCGAGCGCCTTGAGAATGCGCATCACTTCCATCGCAACGACGGAACCTGCACCGTTATCGGTTGCGCCTGTACCGGCAATCCAGCTGTCGAGATGGCCCCCGACCATCACAATTTCGTCTTTCAACTTCGGGTCCGTTCCGGGAATTTCCGCGATGGTGTCATAGCCGTGCTCGTGCTCTCCAGTGAATTTTGTTTCCACATCCATCTCAATGGTCACAGGAACATGGGCCTGCAACAGACGGTAAACGCGGCCATAGTTTTCAATCGCCATCACGACTACGGGCACCTTCACTTTATGGTCGGCCAGGTAAGGCTGCCGCCCAAGCGCGGCGCCGTTATCATCAAAGATCGTTCCACCGGAGCCACCGCCGTTTTTGCCATCGCGGCTGGGGCGGACTACGGCCAGTGCCTTCTCATCGGCGAGAAACTGCGCAATCTTGTCTACCAACTGATACCGTTGCAAGTACATACGCAGACGGGCCTGCATGTCCCGCCCTTCTCGGTCGCTCACCGGATACTGCGCTATCTCTTCCAGTTCTTTCTCGGAATACCGCTCAAAGAGGGGCTTGTCCACCGGAGGCACATCACGCATCTCGCCGAGGAAAACAATTTTTCCGGCGAGCTTGCCACGATACTTGTCAAAGTCCTTCTCCTCCTGAATATTCACATACACAGCTTCGCCGCTCACAGCACCGTTTGTAGAAGGAGACCAGGGTGTGGCCTGGGCGATCAACACGGCAGTGTCCGGAGAGGTCATACGCACCCACGTATTCAGCTGCTGCCAGCCCATTCCGAACTCACCCCAGTCCTCAAGATGCGCATTCACGCAGCCCATCGCAGCCAATTGATCGCGGGTCCAGGCATTGGCCTTGGCCATGTTCGGCGACCCGGTCAGGCGCGGCCCAATGTCATCGGTCAATGCCGATGCATATTCCATCACATGCGAATGCTGCAGCCCCTCTTCTCGGATACGTTGGTACATTGTGAGATCAATCTTTTCTATGGCTGGCTGGGGCTGGTCATAGGATGGAGTGTTGTCTTCGACCGGAGCTTTGGACTTGGTCTTGTCTGCAGCAAATACCGGAATGGATGCAATCAACAGGAAGGCCGGAAGCGCCCGGCGGCAACAATCAAACATGCTTAGGTCCTCCAAAAGGTTTTCCAAGGAAGTGTGAAGAATAGCAGACTTCGGCAGAAAATGCGTGAGGATGATGACGCAGTGCAGGGAAAATAAGTTTCAAACGGGGCGTTTCAGGACCAATAAGTCAACTGATCTCTGGCTCCTGAAACCGAGCCTTTGATAGACACGAATCGCCGTCGTATTCTCCTGTCGCACATGAAGAAACGGCGTCTGACCAGAGCAAACTATGGCGCGTGCCACTGAGGAGACCAATAACTGCGCATATCCGCGGCCACGGAAATCCGGATGGGTACAGACAGCGCTTACCTCAACAAAGCCCGGCGGATTCGTGCGTTGTCCTGCCATCGCCACCAGGCGTCCCTGCTCACGAAGGCCGTAGTATCCTCCCAGCTCTATGGTGCGCTCACGGAATGGTCCAGGTTCGGTAAGGCGTGCCAGGGCGACCATCTCCGGAACGTCTTTGAGGCAAAGTTCCTGGAGATGCCTGCCATGCTCTGAAGCGGGAACTTCGCCCTCAAGCACCATCTGCTCCATCCTGGTATGGAGTACGATACGCCATCCCTCTGGTACTTGTGGCGGAGCATCCAGGAAAAGCACCGCCACCTCCTCTTGCCCCAGCAATTCCGCCAGCGCCTTGTATGCACCGGGGCTTTGTTCCCGCACGGCCGCCAGCGGCCCAATCTCAGGCAGATACCGCAGGGCCAGAGCATTCCCTTCTGCAAACCGCATATGATTTGCAGACAGCGAATGCCAAATAAGATTTTCAAGCGGATGCAATCGGTCCACGTCCCAAGGGATGCATCTACACCCGAACAAGGTGTAAGTTTATTTAACGGACTGCGGAGCGCATCAGACCACAGCCGGCGAAAAAGCGGACCATGCTGGCTGTTAATTCATGCCGCACCGGACGCGCCATATGCAGCTTTACCGCCTGCAGGCTCCCTTCGTCCTGCTGCGCCCCCATCATCATGAAAGCGAGCTTGCGGGCCGTAGCGAGGTCAAAGCTCTCACTGATAAAGACCATCCGGTCTCTTGTAACCATAAGCGCAGGACCTTCACTGGTCTGGTAAACCTGTTCGGTCTGGTCGGCTTCCTGGCCCTGGTCCCTTTTCACTCCGGAATATTTCTTGCTCAGCTCGCCGGCATACATTTTCGCGAATGCGGCTGCCGCCTCTGGTGATTTCCAGCGGGAAAGGTAGAGCAATGCAACAGAGGCCGTCGAGTCCTTTTCAGCATCGGTCTTCGCCCTTTTGCTCTGCACTGCATAATAAATGCCGCCGTCCCATGCGGGTGTAAGCAGTCGGGAAAGCTGGTCGCCGCCGAATAATTCCGTCAGCATTCTTACATCCAACTGCCCCATGACGCCCACATCGTATGGGTTGTAGTCCGCATCGAGCAGCGGATGCACATCGGGCATGGCAAGCACTGGGACCTTTTGCCTTCTCATGTAAGCGCGCGGGTTCATGATTTCATAGCTTGATGCGGGAGGGCGGTCGAGCACTCCGGCAAAGGCAGCGTCCTTGCCCTCACTCTTGAGCAGCACCTGCTCGAAGTGCAATCCGTCCTGGTATGGAAACAACAGCGACTCCTTCAGAACCAGCGGAGCACGGGAAAGTACAGGGGAATCCGATGAGTCGCCGCCCAGATCTTCGGCATCCAGGTCTGGCGCCGTCAGAAGGCTCTTGCCCGAAGGGGCCAGCGAATAGTCGACATAGACGGCCATTGCCTGACCTTCGAGGACCGCCTCTCGCGCCGTATCGGCCTCGTCCGTTTGTATGTGCTCGTTGTCCTGCTTTGCAGTACGCGAGAGGTCTTCGCTGGTCACATCTTCCCATTTGTCCAGGTCTACATGCTGGTCCTGGAGGGCATGTGTCAGCTCATGGGCCAGAACTGGCTTCTGTGTCTCGGGTGTTGCCCAGTCCAGCAGATTCACAGTTTTGGTCTTGCTGTCATAGTAGGCCTCGATCTGTTCCTTGAGCAGCGCCAGCAAAAAGGGCCGCAGCTGGAAGTCGCGGTCCAGCAAACCAAACTTTTTCAGAACAATCTCGGACCGCTCCATGCGCCGGGCGTCCTTATCATCGTTCATTTTCTCGATGAGGTACTGTTCCACCGCTTCACGTGTGGTCAGTTTGCGCTTCACATCATGCCGGACAGGCAGACCGGTGTCCTCGGAAGCAAACTTCAGAATCACCCCTACAGAATGAAACAATTCCCGGGCCTGCGCCGGGGTAATGTGCGTCTCTCGCGGGGCGACTTTCTCGGCGGCCTGCCCGAAACACATTCCCAATACCACCATCCACACCAGAGCAAGCCAATTTACCGTCTTCATCCTCAGCATCCTTACCCGACTATAATTTTGTTATGGGCCAAACGCCACCAGCCATTGAGGACCACCGCACTCCGCTGGCAGCGCTCGGGATTGCATCTGACCTTCAGATGCACTTTGGCCAGCTTACGCCCCAGGCCTTTGAGGACTGCGCATTGGAGCTGGGCCATCTGATGCACGCCGCTACCATCTATGACCTGGGCTACCGAACACGCATCCGCATTACGGGAAGAGACCGCGTTCGCTGGCTGAATGGAATGGTCAGCAATAACGTACGGGACATGGCCGAAGGCTCCGTCCTGTACACCTTTGTGTTGAACGCCCAGGGGCGGATCCAGGGCGATGGCCATGTCTTCCGCTCGGCGGAGGATTTTCTGATGGAAACTGACCGCCTGCAAGCGCCCCGGCTCCTCAACCATCTGAACCACTACATCATCATGGATGATGTAGTACTCCATGAGTTAGACGCATCAGAGACCGCTCTGGGCCTCTGTGGACCTCAGACCATCGAGCTTCTGGAATCTTTCAAGGCCCCTGTCCCGGAAAATCTGCGCTTTGTACCCACGGAAATCGGCGGTGTCCCGGTGACCCTCGTCCGCCTGGAAGACGTCCACGTCCCCAGCTTTGAACTTTGGTTTGATGCCAGTCATGTGGGCACCATGTGGAAGCTCCTGTCTGATGCCGGGGCCAGACCCGCAGGCTTTGCCGCCGTGGATGCACTGCGCATCTTTGCCGGAGTACCACAATACGGGGTTGATATCTTCGACCGCCATCTGCCGCAGGAAACCAACCAGATGCGCGCCTTAAATTTCAGCAAAGGATGCTACCTCGGGCAGGAGATTGTCGAACGCATCCGCTCCCGGGCCACCATCCATCGCTCTCTGCGGCAGTTTGAGTTAGACGGGGACCTGCCCCAACCGGGTACGGAGCTTTATGCCGAAGGCGAAGACAAACCGGTGGGAGAATTGACCAGCGCCGCGCATTTTGCCCTGCCTGGATTTACCCGCGCGCTCGCGCTCGGCTATGTCCGGGTAGAAATTTTAGAGCGCAAGACGGCCCTGCGTTATGCGGGTGGTACCGCTGTACCGCTGCAAGCTCCGCCGGTCTTGCCTTAATCTGGAAAGGGAATTATGGACGAGAAACAGCCAGCATTTACGGTCACAGACCGCCGTAAATTTACCGCAGAAGGCGAATTGAAACCAGAACAACAGGACAGGCCTGCGGAAACCAGCGCGCGCGTCATTACCATGCCCGCGCCCAAGCAGGACCCTGCCCCCGCACCTGAGACCCTCTCGGAACCACAGACAGGACCGACCGCCCAGGAATCTGCCGAGCAGCATGCAGCCTATCAGAAGTCCACGCGCGAAATCGATCACATGCTGCGCCAGGCCAACCCGGACCTGGATGCGCCCCAGGAGGTCACATTCGAGCACGTCATTCAGTCCATTTATCTTTCGGCCCTGGTGGCCATGGGCGCGGGCACTGAACCCGGCCAGAAGGCCCGCATTGATATTTTGGGCGCCCGCCAGAGCATTGATATGCTTGCTGTCCTGGAACAGAAGACCCAGGGCAACCTGACAGAAAAGGAGTTACGACTGCTGCAGAATGCCCTCTTCGACCTGCGTATGATGTATGTCGAGATTACGAATGCCATTTCAAAATCAGCACAGCAGCCTCCGCCGGGAAGGAAATAAGCCCTGATTTCAGCCAGCGGGCCACTTCGCGTATGAGTTTGCTGTAGGTCTGCGCGATACCCGGTCCTGAGGCTTCTGTGTGCTTTCCGTTTCTCATTTGCCTCAATCATGCAAGCCACTCTTACCATTCTCGGCAGCGGAACATCCATGGGCGTGCCCACGCTGGGGTGCGAATGTCGTGTCTGCACATCGCGCGATCCTCGCGACCGACGTTCGCGCCCCTCGGTGGCCATTGGATGGGAAGGCCACTGCGTACTCATTGATACAGGACCAGATTTTCGCATGCAGGCCCTGCGCGAAAACATTCGTCACGTGGACGCTGTCTTCTATACACATTCCCATGCCGACCACATTCTTGGCCTTGATGACCTGCGTCCGCTCAGCTTCCATCATCCCAACGGGCATATCCCTCTTTATGCGGATGATTTCTCCGCCGGCATTATTGAAAAGGTCTTCGACTATACCTTCTCAGCGGAATCGAAATATCCGACCCGCGCCCGTGTCAGGATGAACCGGCTGGAAGGCACAGAATCTGTCATCGTCCAGGGTGTTTCTTTTCAACGCATCCCGCTCATTCATGGCCAGCAGCAGGCCGCGGGCTTTCGCTTTGGGAAAGCTGCCTATCTCACTGACATGAACCGCATTCCGGACGAGAGCCTTCCGCTGCTCATGGACTTGGACATCGTCATCATGGACGCCTTGCGGAAAGCACCGCATCCCAGTCATGCCAATCTCGAAGAGGCCCTGCGCTGGGTCGAGGTCCTGAAACCCCGCGCTGCATGGTTCACACACATGTCGCATGAACTGCTTCACGCCGAAACTGAGGAAGAGCTTCCACCCCACGTCCGTCTGGCTTACGACGGGCTGCGTATTCCCTTTGAGTTATAACGATGCAGGTATTTCGCGCGCTCTCAGATCTTCCCGCCAGCTATGGCCCAACCGTCATCGCCATTGGCAATTTTGATGGCGTCCATTGCGGCCACCGCTGGATCATTGACCACGCTCGGCAACGGGCAGAGAAGCTCCGTGCAAAATGCGTGGCTGTGACTTTCGATCCTCATCCAGTGCGCGTGCTGCGGCCTGAAGCTGCACCCCGGCTGATTACTCCCCTGCCGGAACGCCTACGCCTGCTGGCTGGGACCGGCCTTGATGCCACCCTTGTACTACCTTTCACCAGCGAGTTCTCCTGCCTATCTGCCGAGACGTTTGCCCGCAGCATATTGCGCGACGGCCTGCACGCAGTCGAGGTCCACGAAGGCGACAACTTCCGCTTTGGCCACCAGGCGCAGGCCGGGATCCGCGACCTCATCGCGATGGGAAATCTCTACGGATTTTCCGTCATTGCACATCCCACACGCATCGTGCGTGGATTTCCTGTATCCAGCAGCAAAATCCGCGAATTAATTGCTTCCGGAAACATGACCGCGGCCCGTGCCCTTCTGGGCCGGCCCTTTTCGGTCCACTCCACTCCGACGCGCGGACGCGGCATCGGATCCAAGCTTACCGTTCCGACCATCAATCTTGCCCCCTATGACGAACTGCTTCCCGCCAACGGGGTCTACATCACACGCATGAGCATTGGCAATGGCCCCGTCCTGGATGCAGTCACCAACATCGGCAACCGTCCCACATTTGACGGAGTGTCCTTTGCCGTGGAAACGCACCTTCTCGACTTCCAGCCTGTAGAGTTGTCCGACACCACGCCACTGGAACTTATCTTTCTCCGTCGCATCCGTCCGGAGATGCGCTTTCCGACCCCGGATGCGCTCAAGGAGCAGATTCTGCGCGATGTGCAGCAGGCCCGTCGTTACTTCCATCTGGCCAGACTTTTCCAAAGAGATTGAAACTAACTCTTGCCAATCCCCTTGTGGCATGAGTAATCTCGTCTGTCTTTGAGAAAGAGGGCTGTTCCTTTCCCCGGAGGACCGCATGGCCATGAAACTCTTCCTTGCCACCGCTGCTGTTCTGCTTGGTTTTCCTCTTTTTTTGCAGGCACAGCAAACGGACATTGAACGCCTGGACCTCTATTCAGGCTTTACCTACTTCAGTTCGCCCAGTCTGAACCTGGCCGAACATGGCTACCATCTTCAAGCTGGATACAACACAAGCCGGCTGCTGACGCTTGGTTTCGACTATTCCATTGTTACAGGGCATAATTCCCTCACACCCGATCTACTGACCGAATCTCTGCAACTCCAGGTGGCCACAGCACTAAAAGACCTGGCGCTGGCCGGGCTGCTTCCCCCTGGGTATCAGCTTTCGGTCCCCACGGATTCCTCGACACAGACCTTTGCCGCGGGAACACAGTTTTCCTACCGGCACTTTGTCCCCGTCACGCTTTTCGTCCGCCCAGACCTGGGCGCGATCCGTGAAGAAGCTACGCCGCGCCCTCGGGACCCGATTGCCGTGCTCATCGTGCAGCAGCTCGCACCTTCTGGACATAAAACCAGCTGGGCCAGCTTCTACGGCTTCGGCGGCGGAATGGACTGGAATTTCTCCCGACACTTGGCCCTGCGCCTCCAGGCGGACCAGGTCTACAACCACTTGTTCAATGATCTGCTCAAAGACAGCCGCTGGACCACCCGCGCTTCCATCGGTCTGGCATTTCGATTTGGCGGAAACATTCTGGAGGGGAAGTCTGCGCCGGCCAAACCATAGCGCTGCATAAAAGAGCACGCAGTGGTAGTCTCAAGGCAGGCTGTATCTATGCTGCGCCGCTGGCTTTCCATCGCGATTGTTCTTGTCTTCCTCAGTCCGCTTGCTGCCCGGACGGCCCTTGCGACCCAGCAGGCAACGCTCCTGCCTGGCGATTTTGCCGGATGGCACGAGATTGCTCCAGCGCAGCAGAGCACGTCCCCTGACGCCGCAGACCCAGTCAACGCCTCCGTCCTGCGCGAATATGGTTTCGCTGAGTTTGTGTCCGCCAACTATAGTCAGCCCGGCAACAGGCTCAGCATCCGTGCCATACGCTTTGGAGACGCCACCGGAGCCTATGGAGCATTTACTTTTTACCGCCAGCCGGAAATGCGCCGGGAAGATATTGGCACTGAAGGCGCCTTCGACGGCTCCCATGTGCTCTTCTGGAAAGGCGCAGTCCTCGTGGATGCGTCTTTCGAACATCTCTCTGCGATGTCGGCAGCGCAACTGCGTGAGCTGGCACAGCAACTGCCCGGCATCTCCGGCCCTAGTTCTATACCGCCTGCTCTGCCCTCATATCTGCCCCCTGCCGCCCTGGAAAGCAGCAGCGTTCGTTACGCTTTGGGTCCTGACTCTTATCGCCTGGGCGGAGGTGTCCTTGTCCCGGCCCAGGTGGGCTTTGACCGAGATGCTGAAGCCGTGACTGCCCATTACTCCTCGGCACATGGCGGAGGTACTTTAACGCTGCTCATGTATCCGACTCCACAGATTGCAAGAGAGCGTGCAAAGGCCATCGAGAACTTCTTAAAATCCGGCAGCTCACCGCAATGGCCGCAGCCGCTTGCTGAGAGTTCGAGCGAAGCGCTGCAAATACGCCGCAGCGGCCCCATTCTCGCCATCACTAACGGAAATTTTTCTGCCACGGAAGCGCGCCGCCTGCTGGAATCCGTAAACTACACCGCGGACGTAACGTGGAACCATACCGAAGGCTATGTCAGCGAAGCCTCAAAAACAGCACGGCTTCTTCTGGGGATCGCTGCCCTCGTTGGTATCCTCGGTGCTGCTGCCATACTTCTCGGTTTCTTCTTCGGCGGAGGCCGCGCTCTCTTGCGCCGCCTGAGAGGGAAGCCCGTCTCTTCGTTGAGCGATGAGGAATTCATCCGGCTCAAGCTGCGCTGACCTACCCCCTGCGCCATGATGTCGTGGACGCAACTGCACATCGAACTGTGCATCTACGGGTAAATCTAACAAAATAGACAGGTTAGGTCCTTAGCACGAGGAAAATACGAAGAAAAGGAGAAAATATCCAGCCTGGGATCTGTCAAATCTCTCCAGTTTAAGTAACTGAATTTTCATGGTTTATATCTCGTCCGGATTTTGCCTTGACACCCCTCCGGCGTGCCCATAGTATTTCGCCAGAAAGTTCTGATGGTTTTGCCTCCGTTGGAACTATTCTCCCTAAGGAAGGAAGCCGCCCTGTTGCCGGGTGGCTTCTTTCATTTTGCGCGCCTGTTTCACCCATCGGTACACAGGTGTCTCTCCTCCTGATAGGCTTGGTTCTTGCAGAAATTTTCTTTCTGCAATTCCCACTTGACCCAACCGGGAAAGTGCTGCGCGTTACAATCAACTTTCTTTTGGAGAACCATGTTCACACGCCGCGAATTTGCCAAAGGACTTGCTACGACAGCCGGACTCTCAGTTGCCACGACGGCAAAAAGCTACTCCCAGATTATGGGGGCCAATGAGCGCGTCAATTTTGCCATCGCTGGCCTCAACAGCCGTGCCTATGCGCATTTTGATGGACTCCATGCAAATCGCGATACGGCTCGGATTACCCATGTTGCTGATGTGGACACCAATATCCTGGGCAAATATGCGGGCTTTGTCGAAAAGGTCACCGGATCTGCTCCCAAAGCTGACCAGGACTTTCGCAAAACACTCGAATCCAAAGACGTGGATGCGCTTACGATTGCCACGCCGGACCACTGGCACACTCCGATGGCCATCATGGCGCTGCAGGCAGGGAAGCACGTATATGTCGAAAAGCCGTGCAGTCAGAATGTCCATGAGTGTGAACTCCTGGTGATGGCGCAGAGGAAATATAACAAGCTGGTGCAGATGGGCAACCAGCAGCGCTCGTCGCCGCATACCATAGAAATCATTGAGAAGATCCACTCCGGTCTGATTGGCCGCGCTTATTTTGCTAAAGCCTGGTACAGCAATGTGCGCAAGTCCATGGGTACAGGAAAAGTTGTTCCCGTACCACCGAATCTCGACTGGGACCTGTGGCAGGGCCCTGCTCCGCGCCGTCCTTACAAGGACAATATTCATCCCTATAACTGGCATTGGCTCAGAATTTACGGAACCGGCGAGGCGCTCAATAACGGCACACACGAGGTCGATGTCTGCCGGTGGGCGCTTGATGTGAAATGGCCCGAGCGCATCACCTCTTCCGGCGGCCGCTATCACTACAAAGATGACTGGCAGTTCTACGATACGTTGGTAACCAGCTTTGAATATCCCGACAAATTGATCTCCTGGGAGAGCATGTCCTGCAATGGAATGCCCTTGTATGATCGCGACCGCGGATCGGCCATCCACGGCACGGACGGCACCGTGATTGTGGACCGTGATGGTTACGAGGTCCGCGACCTGAAGGGAAAGCTGATCAACCAATACCGTGTGCCGAAAGCTGGAAAGACATCGAGCGCGGATCTTGTCGGCAGTGATTCCATGACGCAGTTGCACTTCAAGAACTTTATTGATGGCATCCGGACAGGGGCGAAACTGCATTCTCCCATCGACGAGGTATATCCCTCCGTCTCTATCCTGCTGATGTCGAACATTGCTTGGGAGATACAGCGCGAGTTAAAGCTCGATTCCTCTACCAGCGCCTTTCTCGGAGACGAGGAAGCCAACAGGCTTCGCCGCCGTACCTATGAAAAAGGTTGGGAGCCGAGGGTTTAAACTGCCCTCATGACCTCCGTCCGCATGGACAAATGGCTCTGGGCAGCGCGGTTCTTCAAGACCCGCGCTCTGGCTGCACGCGCCTGCGAGCTTGGCCGCATCACGTCCAATGGACAGATTGCCAAGCCGGCCCGCGAAGTGCATGTGGGAGACCTGTTGCACATCAAGAACGAGAGCGGGGAATTTCAGGTGGAAGTTCTGCAATTGAGCGATACACGCGGCCCAGCTGCTGTCGCCCAGACGCTTTACCGCGAAACCGAGGCCAGTCGCGAGCTTCGCCGAAAGCTCGCAGAAGAGCGGAAAGCCATGCCGCAATTTGACTTCCTTGAAGGCCGGCCCACCAAGCGGGAGCGCCGCCAGCTCGTCCGGCTGCGCGGGAGATAGATTCAGCGCCCATCGCGCAGACGGGTGGCCAGACGGTCGGGCAGTCCTGCGCGCAGGATGCGCATCTGGGCCATACGCACATCATAGGGAATACGGTAAAACGTTACCGCGCGCCGGGCATCATCATAAATCGCAAAGGCGGACCGCCAGTCTCCGTCCCGCGGCTGCCCTACAGATCCAGGATTCAATAAATAGCGCACGCCTTCACGAAGCTGGATTTCATATTCTTCTGGCTCATTGTGCGTTGCATAATCTGGAACGAGCTTGAACCATTCTTCCCCATTGGTGGCAAAGCCCCCTTGCAAATGGGTGTGCCCGAAGAAGTTGATCCCTGTGGTCACTTTCAACAGCGGCTGCCAGGCATCGCGCATCGAAAGGATGTACTCGTCTTCATCCAGCGGGGAACCGTGGGTACAGGCGACATTGGGCCCGTCCGGCATCACTGGCCCTTCGGAAAGCTGCCGTAGCCAGGCGATATGCTGCGCCGAGAGCACACACTGGGTCCATCGCGCTGCACGGCTGGCGATGGGATTGAAATCCTCGATGCCCGGCAGGCCGCTACAGACGCGGTCATGGTTTCCACGCACAAACACATTCCCCAGAGCACGCACCCGGTCAATGACTTCGTTAGGGCTGGCGCCATAACCCACCACGTCCCCAAGGTTCCATACCACGTCATGCGATGGTGCGGCCTCCAGAACTGCCTGGAGCGCTTCCAGATTGGCATGGATGTCCGAGATGATGAGTGCGCGCATCAACTTCCAATCTAATATAGATGCTTTAGCAGCGGACCCAGTGTCCTGGCGAAGACTCCCGCCATGTATGGCCCTGGGAGATTTCCGCAGGCAGGGTGGACAAAGGCCGTGCAATCTCCATCTGCATGGTAGGTACGGCCCCCAGCAGACTGCGCGTATAAGGGTGTTGCGGCGACTGAAAAATTGCCGTCTTTGGCCCCTCTTCCAGCAGCAGGCCGTGCCGCATCACCGCAACACGATCGGCAATTCTGGAAACCACAGCAAGATCATGCGAGATAAAAAGCATGGAAAGCCCATAGCGCGTCTGCAAACTGGCCAGCAGATCGAGGATCTGCGCCTGCACCGTCACATCGAGCGCCGTGGTCGGCTCGTCGGCGATCAACAGGCGTGGACGGTTGACAATCGCCATGGCAATCAGGATGCGCTGGCGCTGGCCTCCGGAAAACTGATGTGGAAAGTCGCGCATCCGCTGCTCCGGCTCGGGCAGGGCCACGGCGTGCATGGCTTCCAACACGGCCTCCCTTACCTGTCTGCGGTTGTATTTTGGGTGGTGTGCCCGCACGGCCTCAGCAATCTGCTCTCCTACAGGCATTACCGGATTCAAGGCCGTCATCGGCTCCTGAAAGACCATGGAAATCTCACTGCCGCGCAGGCGCCGCATCTGTTCTTGGCTCAGGGCCAACAGGTCGCGACCTTGAAAATGGATTGCGCCCTCCACCCGGGCCGCAGGGTCCAGCAGGCGCAGAATGGCCAAAGCTGTGACCGACTTTCCTGATCCGGATTCGCCTACCAGTCCCAGGACTTCTCCGGAACAAAGACGCAGCGTCAACCGGTCGACGGCCGGCCTTGCCATGCGCCCATCAAATGAAATGGAGAGTTGGTCGAGTTCGAGCAGAGCGTCCACAAAAGAAATGATACTTGCCCGCACTGCAGCAGCCCATCTATGCGTTCCCGGCCAGATATTTCTCCATGGCTGTCTTGCCGGAAGCAATCAGCAACTGTTGCCGTGCACTCGACATGCGGAACTCTGTCGTGCCATAGCCGCCAACCGGGATGCAGCAAACATCGTTCTGGTAACGTCGCATGACGGCCAGGTCCGCGCTGTCGGTAAGTGTGTCCATCAGCCGGGTCACACGATCGGCGACCCTCAGCCGGGGCCGGACCGTGTCTGATTCCTGCGCTCCCGGAACCATAACAGAACTATCGAGAAAAAGTCCGAGGTTCCCGGCCCCATTCGGATCCGTACTCCCCATAATGGCCACTACGTCCGGAGTCGATTCGGCAATCAGTCGCAGCGGAAAGTTGGACAGCACACCACCATCAACAAAAATGTGCCCTGATTTGTCCCGCCCCCTATACTGGCCCCACTCCGGCTGCCAGATCATTTCGCGCCAGACAAAAGGGATGCTCATCGACATGCGCACAGATTCTGCCACAGGACACTGGGGAGCAGTACGTGCATTCAATACCACCATCTCTTCCTCAGTGACATCGGTCGTGACTACGGAAACGTCCTTGCCAGTGGTCTGCTCGAACTGTGCCCAGGTGACATCTGCAGCAAGGCCCTTCTGTACCAGACGGTCCCGGATCCAGTTCAGCGCTGCATCTCCGGCATAAAATCCGCCGCACTCATTAAAGGAAAACAGCTCACGGTACAGTTCCAGATGAAGGAGGCCCTTGATGATCTTCTCTTCCACCATCGCCAGTCCCGGCAGGGTCAATCCCGCCTGTCGGATTAAGGTCATGGTTTCGCAGTTGTCCACCATTTGCGGAGAAAAATCGTCCTCCTTCGGAGCATCCATGAAGGTGGCAAAGATGGGTTTGCCGGAGACAGCGTCCGTCTTTGTACATTCCTCCAGCATTTCCTGCGGAGAATACCCGGCTCCTGTCATGATGGCCGTGATGGCACCAGCCGATGTCCCTATCAGACGCCGGTGTTGATGATTTGCGGCCGAAAAGGCCTGCAATGCTCCGACAAACGCCATTCCCTTGGCGCCGCCGCCTTTGAAAACCATGTCAAAAAGCGCCATGAAGTTTCCTCTTCTGGGGGAATGGTCGATAGTTTGCCGGAAAGCGTTACAAGAAGGCAATCAAACTTTCGTCGGGAGAAACAGTCGTGCTCGTTTTCCGAGAACAGTGCCGAGCAACATAAAAGATGTGGCCTTAGGGCCAGAAGGGTAGAAAAAGAGCGACGGCGCAGGGGGACTGCGCCGTGTGGTTTTTAGCTGGCTGTCAGCTCAGCGGCGACCTTTTCTGTGATGAAGGCCTCGACCGTGTCGCCGACTTTGATGTCACCAAAATTCAGGCCTACGCCGCACTCCATGCCATTCGTAACTTCGCGAACGTCATCTTTGAAGCGCTTGAGCGAGGTAAGTTTGCCCTTATAGACCTGCTCTCCATCGCGCATAAGACGGATGTCAGCATCGCGCCGCAGAACACCATCGGTCACGCGGCAGCCGGCAATGGTGCCCACCTTCGGGATCTTGAAGACGTTGAGCACTTCAGCGCGACCCAGGTAGTTTTCTTTGAAGACCGGTTCAAGCAGCCCAAGCATGGCCTTGCGGATCTCATCCTGCAATTCGTAAATGATCGAGTGCAGGCGGATTTCCACGCTCTCCTGCTCGGCCAGATCGGCCGCCTTGCGCTCCGGGCGCACATTGAAGCCAATGATGATGGCATTGGATGCTGAAGCCAGCAGGACATCGCTCTCAGTGATTGCGCCGACGCCCGAGCGAATGACTTTAATGCGCACTTTCTCGGTCGACATCTTCTGCAGTGAATCAGCCAGCACTTCGACGGATCCCTGCACGTCACCTTTGAGGATAATGGGGAGTTCCTTGACTCCGGCTTGACGAATCTGCTCGGCCAGCCCTTCGAGAGAGACCCGGGAAGACTTGGCCAATTGCGCCTCGCGCTCCTTCATCTTACGGTACTGCGCGATGCTCTTGGCTTTGTCGCGGTCGCTGACCACCAGGAAAGTGTCTCCGGCATCCGGAATGCCTTCAAGTCCGAGGATTTCAACCGGCGTGGAAGGCCCGGCCTCTTCGACGGCCCGGCCCCGGTCGTCAAACATGGCCCGGACTTTGCCGAAGGTGTTTCCGACGATGAAGCTGTCCTGATGACGGAGCGTACCGTTCTGGACCAGCACTGAGGCCACAGCGCCGCGTCCACGGTCAAGTTTGGCTTCAATCACTGTACCCACTGCGGAGCGTCCCGGCGTCGCCTTCAGATTTTGCAGATCGGCAACCAGACAGATCATCTCCAGTAACAGGTCCAGGTTCTGGTGTTTCTTGGCCGAAACCTCAACAAAGACGGTGGAACCACCCCAGTCCTCGGGGACCAGACCACGGTCTGCAAGCTGCTTCTTGACGCGCTCCGGCTGTGCTTCTGGTTTGTCTATCTTGTTGACGGCGACGATGATCGGAACGTTGGCCGCCCGCGCGTGGTCGATGGCCTCCAGGGTCTGCGGCATGACACCATCGTCGGCTGCAACCACCACAACAACAATGTCTGTGACCTTGGCGCCGCGGGCACGCATCCGGGTAAAGGCTTCATGCCCCGGCGTATCCAGAAAGACGATTTCGCGGCCGAAGGCAGGCGAATCCTGCTTGCCGATGCGGACTTTGTATGCCCCGATGTGCTGCGTGATGCCTCCGGCCTCACCGCCGGCCACGTCCGTCTCCCGGATGGCGTCGAGCAGCGATGTTTTGCCGTGGTCTACGTGGCCCATGACGGTCACAACAGGAGGACGCGGCACCTCAAGTTCATCCGGGTTCTCCTGCTGAAGCATACTTTCCAGGGCCTCATTGGCCATTTGCTCTTCAAAGGAAATGACCTGTGTATCTGCACCAAACTGGCGTGCCACGTCCTTCACCAGCTCAGTATCAAGTGACTGGTTCACCGTGACGAAAACACCCCGCATCAGCAGCGTGGCAATCAGGTCCTTGGCCCGGATCTCAAGCTTTTCTGCCAGGTCTTTGACGCTGATCCCTTCGGTGACCGTAATGGTGCGTGTAATCGGGACTGGCCCACTGGGGACCTGCGCTGCACCAATCCGCGGTGGCGCAAAGCCCTTCATCGGGCCTTCTTTGATCTCATACTCCTGACGACCGCGGCGCTGCGGCCCCCCGGGACGCTGTCCGCGGGGCGCCTCCCCCGGAGGCGGAGGAATCAGCGCAGGAGCGCCCATGCCCGGACGCCCGCCCGGACGTTGCCCAAATCCTGGCCGCGGCCCTCCAGGAGCACCCCCTCCCGGCTGGCTCCGTGTGGGATGCATGGGGCGGCGTCCGCCTGGATACTGCTGCTGTGGCGGTCTCTGTGTTGTGGCGGGACGCCGGTCAAAGATGGGCTTGCCGCGCTGCAGTCCACCAGCAATCGTCGCTGCGGCCTGAGGTGGGGCCGTATAGACAGGACGCGGCCCAGTCTGAGGCATAATGACGCGACGCGCCGGAGCGGCGGGAGGTGCCGGGGCCGCCGGTGCAGCGGGTGCAGACGAAGCAGCAGGGGCAGATGGAGCAGATGATGTAGAGGGCGCAGCCGGTGTAACCGGCGCCGCTGGTGCTGACGCTGCTGCCGGAGCCTGGACTTCCCGGACCACTGGCGCCGGCGCTGGCCCCGGAACCGGAGCAGGCGTCGGGACCGTCGGAGCTGCGGGCGGCTTTACTGCAACCGGAGCTGCCGGAGGCGGAGTAGCAATGGCAGGCTTCATCTCCGTGCCGGAAGCAGGCACGGGAGGCTTAGCGACCACTGGACCCGCCGGGGGCTTGGCGGCAATCGCAGGCGACTGCTGCGCTGGAGGGGGCGGCGCGATGACTGCGGGCGCTGGCCGGGGCTGGGGAACGATCTTTCGCGGTGCTGGCGGCGCTGCCGCCACAGTCGGGGCGGGAGCTGGTGTGCTCGGTTTTGCCGCGGCGGGCTGCTGGGGTGCAGGAGGAGCTGGCTTGGGTTGGGGCGGGGGAACGGGTGCGGCTGCCGACTTCGCCGCCGCGCTGCGTGCGGAGGCCTCTTCCTGCTCCTTGCGCTGCTGGATTGCCTTCAGAACATCACCAGGCTTGGAAACACGCGACCAGTCTATTTTCGGCTTCGGCTCAGCCTCGGTTTTTGAGGCGGCTGTTCCGGCTTTGTTGCCGCCGCGCTGAAAATGCGCACGCACACGTTCTGCTTCATCTGCCTCAAGCGAACTGGAATGCGTCTTTTTCTCTGTCACGCCAATTTCCGGCAGCACATCCAGGATCGCTTTGCTCTTGACTTCCAGCTCGCGCGCCAAATCGTTGATTCTGACTTTACTCATCCGCCCCTTTATCTTTATACCGTCCCAAGCTTCAGCTGTTCATAGCAACCTCATGGCCGTGGGAGTCATTACTGTTTGTATTATCCCCTGAAATCTTCTTCTCAGGCCTGTCATCTTGCAGGCGGCGCATTATGCGCCCCCCTCATCTTTTTCTGCTTCCTCAGTTTCCTGCCGTCCACCCTCATCCGCCTGCGTCGATTCGGCTCCGGCGTGGTGTGCGGCCAGTTCCTGGCTAGTGTCTTCCCTTCCCGGGACCACGGTCGATGCGCCCTCGTCCTCCAGTGCAGGCCCGGTCTCTGTCACTTCAGCAATGCGCTCTTCGGCAACCTCGTCGCTGATGAAACCGGAACCATCCTCAGCTGGACTGTCTTCACCGGATTGCTTCAGGTCCTGCTTTAAAGAATCCACTTCCACCGCAGCCTGAGCATCAGCAATGTGCACCGCCTGGGCAAGGTCCTCCCCAGCCGGCCGGTCCTCGCCTTCCTCATATTGCCCGAAGTAATGGCGCACGGCTGTCCCGATCTTTTCCAGGGTCTTTTCTCCGATGCCCGGAATCTCCTCAAGCTGCTCGGGAGTCATATCGGCAAGGCCTTCCACCGTGGTAATGCCTGCGGCAATCAGTTTCTGGATGATCGCGTCACCCAGCTCGCTGACCCGCTCGATCGGGGTCGTTGGGCCGCCAGCCATGGCCTGCATCTGCTGCTCGACCTCCTGCCGCTTCTCTTCCTCGCTCTTGATGTCAATCTTCCAGCCGAGGAGTTTCGCCGCCAGCCGCACATTCTGGCCCTTCTTGCCGATGGCCAGAGAAAGCTGCGTGTCGTCTACGATGACCTCCAATTGCTTTTCCCCGAGGTCGGTAATGCTCACCCGACTCACCTTTGCTGGCTGCAGGGCCTTCTCAGCAAAGGTGGTCACCTCGTCGCTGTATTCGATAATGTCAATCTTCTCGCCGCGCAGCTCGCGGATAATGGACTGCACGCGCATTCCCTTCATGCCCACACAAGCGCCGACCGGGTCCACGTCCTTGTCGCGGGACTGCACGGCAATCTTGGTCCGCTCCCCTGCTTCGCGCGCAATGGCCTTGATGGCCACGGTCCCGTCATAAATCTCCGGCACTTCGGTCTGGAAGAGGTTCTGCACCAGTTCCGGGGCGGCGCGGGAAACAATCACCTGCGGCCCCTTTGCCGCTTTGTCCACCCGCAGCAGCACGACCCGCACGCGCTCGCCCACAGCAAACTGCTCCAGACGCGACTGCTCGCGCTTTGGCATCCGTGCCTCGGCCTTGCCCAGGTCAAAAATTACGTCCTGCGGCTCAATCCGCTTTACTGTGGCCGTGAGCACTTCACCGACGCGATGATTGTATTCCTGAAAAACAATGTCCCTTTCGGCCTCGCGTACCTTCTGGAAGATGACCTGCTTGGCCATCTGGGCCGCGATTCGCCCCAGCACGTCAGTCGGCTTGTAGTAGCGGATTTCGCCTCCGGCCTCTACGTCGGGGGCAATCTGCCGCGCCTCCTCAAGCGCTATCTGATTGACTGGGTCCTCAATCTGCTCTGGCGACTCGACGACGGTCTTATACGCATAGGCCCGGATTTCACCGGTTTCCTTGTCCAGCTCGGCGCGCATATTTTCCTGTGTTTTGTAATACTTGCGCGTAGCCAGTGCGATCGCGTCTTCAACAGCGGAAACGACAATTGCGGGATCAATGCCCTTGTCCCGGCTTAATGCTTCAATACTTTGATACAGCGCACTTGCCATATGGATCTCTTTTCAAACTCTTTCTAAAACGGCACATCTGCCCGGTTTTAACAAAATCTCTTTCCATCCTGCCCCGGGCGGCAACTTTTCACTCCCACCAGAGATGCCACCGCTTGTTTCATATTTCCGGAATGAGGTTCGCTTTTTCAATATTGCTCATCTCAATCTCAACGGCTTCCACTGGCCCTGGCCCTTTTCCTTTGCCCTTCTGCCGCACCGTACCGGGCTCCAGGACCACGCGCCCCTCCTTCACTTCTGTGAGCCTTCCCCGCCAGTGACGGTTGCCCAAGACCGGATCGAATGTCTGGACTTTGACCAGACTGCCTGCGAAGCGGCGATAATCCTTCTCCCCAAACAGCCGGCGGTCCAGGCCCGGCGAGGAAACTTCCAGCGTATATTCGGCCCCAGGGACCAGATCTTCCACATCCAACACTGTCCCAAAGTCCCGGCTGAAGGCCTCGCAGTCACCATGCGTCACGCCCGCCAACTGGTCAGCCTCCACACCCGGAGGAAGCCCCCCGGCCTGCGCCAGCCTGGCCCGCTCTTCTGCATTCTTTTCAATAAAGACGCGCAAAATACGGTGCTTCCCTCCTCCCTGGAACTCCAGGTCGACAACGTCAAGCCTGTGGGAAGCGGCGACCCGCTCTGCTGTAGCGCGAATTTGGTCGAGATTCAGAGCCATCTGGCTGAAGAGCTTTGCAGCAAAAGAAAAGTGGGCTTCAGGCCCACTCATTCCTCCGCGCTCCGGCAGACTCACGGAAACAGCGCGGACAAATTCGTCTGCACTCTTAGATTACTCCTCCCGGCACAGGATTTCAAATGCAACCAGATTTTCTGTTCATGGATCTGTTGCAGTTTACAAAGCCCAAACACTAATCTACTTACGATGATGGCAAAGGACCGGATAGCAATCATTTTGCTTTGCCTTGCCTGCCTGGTTGCGCTCGCAGTCGCCCCCTGGGTAGATCCGCCGCAAACCACTCCGCAGGCGCTTAAACTAGCAGCATTGGTCATGCTGGCCGGCCTGGCAGCCAGTTTCCGCCATGTCGTGATCCAGCCGCCGCATGCCCTTCCGGCCTGTTTTGCCGCTTTACCTGCACCCTGCTCCATACCGCCTCACCCTCCTTTGCCCCAAACCGCGGTCTTACGCTGTTAATGGGTACCGTCGCTCTCCCGGAATATGAAAAAGCCCATCCCGCAGGAGGAGAGACATGAAATCGCAAACGCTGATTTTTCGACTGGCCTTGGCAGGCTATAGCAGGATCGCAGCCGGGATTCCTCTCACGAAACTGCTCGATACGCCACAGCGCTTGCTTCGCGATGCTGTCAGTGGCAGGCCCTGGCAATTTCGGCCGCAGGACAACGTTGTCCGGATTGACGCAGCCAAACTGGAGCTGCGCGAAACCGAATTGCGCCGCGAACTTGCCCGCTTCTCAAAGTGGACCTCCCGCCTTGGCTATGCCCCGGGCACGGCTGGAAACCTCTCGGTACGCCTGGACAAGGAACGCATCCTCGCCACTCCCACCGGATGCAGCAAGTACCTTTTGCGCCCTTCAGATATGGTCATCACCGACCTCGACGGCCATCTTCTTTCGGGCACTCGCAACGTCACCAGCGAAATCGGAATGCATCTGACCATCTACCGCAACCGGCCTGATGTCGAGGCCGTCGTCCATGCCCATCCCCCTATCGCAACTGCCTTTGCCTCCTGCGGACTCGCCCTGGATACACCTCTCTGCGCCGAACTCGTCATGGCGCTGGGTTCCATCCCACTGGCCCCCTATGCCACTCCTGGAACAGAAGAGCTGGGCGCGAGTATCGAACCGCTCTTGCCGGACCACGATGCGATCCTGCTGGCCAATCACGGCGCTGTCACCTTCGGGAAAGACCTACAGGACGCGATGATGAAAATGGAAACCACAGAACACTTCGCCCAGGTGTGCCTCGCGACGTGCGAAATCGGCTCTCCCCGTCCGTTGGAAAACACGGCCGTCGATCAATTGAAACAAGCGCGAGAGAAATATCTGAAGAACTGCCAGTAGAATCGGAGGATGGAACTCAATCCATACACAAAATTTCTCGGAGCCCGGGACCCGCTCGAAGTCCTTTCCGAAACTGCAGGCCAGCTTGGAATGTTTCTGAAAGAACTCGGCCCGGAGGGCATGGAAAAACCACCTGCTCCTGGCAAATGGAACGCCCGCGAGATCCTGGCACATCTGGCCGACTGCGAAATTGCCTTCGCCTTCCGTCTGCGCCAGACCCTCGCCGAAGATCACCACATCATCCAGCCCTTCGACCAGGCAATTTGGGCCGCAAACTACGCAGCTTACGACACGAATGCTGCCTTTGCTGTATTTTCCTCTTTGCGCCGCTGGAACCTCGCCCTGATCCGAAGCACAACTCCGGAGCAGCGACTGAAACCAGTCACCCATCCTGAACGGGGCACCATGTCTTTTTTTACCATCGTGCAAACCATGGCCGGCCATGACCTGAACCACCTGAATCAGCTGGAGAGGATCCACCAAGGCTGGAAATAAAAAAGGGGCCCTACAGGGCCCCGGAAAAACCACCAAAACCTGAAAATTCAGAAAATAAACTTGATGCCGAGTTGTGTATTTCGATTACTGCCGTAGTTATAGCGATAATCCATAAAGGACCCGCCAACATCATCAATTAACGTATCCGGAGCGCCCAGATACTGGCGGTTGAGCGAATTGAATGCAATCAACTGAAGCTGCAACGTCAGCTTTTCTGACAACTTCGTTGACTTAAACAGACTGGCATCCAGGTTGTTCCATGACTGGCCACGGAGAGTGTTCCTTCCTACGCCAATATACGGATTTGTGCCCTGCAGGCTTGCCAGCGTTTGTGTATTTCGTAACCAATGCACATCGGACGGAGAGATAGCGTTGCCTGTATACCAATCGTAATATCCTGTTCCGTCATAAACACCAACGGTTGTCACAGGCGCTTTTGGATTTGATAAAACCGGGCGGCAGACATCGTATCCACTCAACTGCCAGTTCATAAAGTTTATGTCGCTGCAATAGCTTTGGTAACCTGCGCCTGA
This sequence comes from Pseudacidobacterium ailaaui, assembly GCF_000688455.1. NCBI lineage: Bacteria > Pseudomonadati > Acidobacteriota > Terriglobia > Terriglobales > Acidobacteriaceae > Pseudacidobacterium > Pseudacidobacterium ailaaui. Next base: position 2,236,327 of record NZ_JIAL01000001.1, on the reverse strand, counting down.
CCCGAAAAATCCATACTGATATACACTGACTGGCTGTCCTGTATTGAAGGTATAGATACCGTTAAGCTGGTATCCCCCCAGGAGTTTTCCCAGGAAACCATGTTGTTCTTTGAACCAGGGAAGTTCATAGACGAAGTCGGCCGAGACTACATGAGTCATGGAAATCCCGCTGACTGCCCGTTCCGGCTGGTCGGTGTTTAATGGGTTTTCAGCAAATGCGATGGTGTTGCCACCAGCAAAAGTGCTAAATACCTCTGATCCGTTATCAATTGTGCGACTGTATGTATAGTTTAGGTCTGAAAGAAGCCCGTGCCAGCTACGAGTAGAGAGTTTCGCCTGCAGAGAGTTGTAAATGGCGAAACCTCCATTGGTGCGTTCACGAACGTTGGCATGGGTGCAGTCCAGACGCCCATATCCGATTGCACCAGAGGTGCCGCACAGCGTCACGCCGGAGGTGTAGTTCGGATACTTTTGCGCTATCGGAAGCAGATAAGGATTTCCATCGGTACTTAGGAAATTTCCGACCTGATGATTGCCGGCATAGTGAATATCGATGACCGCGTGCTCGCCAAGCCCATACTGAACTCCCAGACTATAGGACTCGGTATAAGGATTATGAAAGTTCGGCGTGTTTATCGTCGTATTGCGGCCTCCGGGATTTACCCCCGCACCAATCGGTATATATCCCAAAGACTGCGCCCGGACCTGAGTACCCAAAGCCCCATTGGACGGCAGGCACTGTTTCGTGGTGCCACATCCTGTAATTGTACCCAGATTCACAACCGGAGCAGCGGTGGCCGAGTTCAGGAACATATTGTAAAACTCGGGATCGAAATTGATTGCAAACCCACCGCGAACGACAAAACGGCTCTTAAACCTCTCTGGATTCCAGGCAAATCCAATTCTGGGTTGGAAGTTCTTGTAGTTTTCGTTTGTCGAAGGAAATGTCCGAACGGAAAGCGGGAGAGACATGTCCCAAAACGCAGTGGCGGGATTTGTTTCGCGCTTCACAGTCTCATCGTGCAGGAGATTCACAGCCTGCCCAAAAAACTCCCAGCGCAATCCAAGATTCAGCGTCACTGTGGGAGACACTTTCCAGTCATCCTGAATGTACGCGGCCGCGTCAGGCTCAGTGAACTTGGTCGTAAAGTTCCCATTCCCCAGGGTCAACGAACCTGTCCCGGAAAGAAATCCGCTAAAGCTACTGAAGCTGAAGGCCCCGGAATAGTCAGGCAGGAAGGGATTGGGAGAATTCTGATAATCAAATTCCCCTCCAAACAGGATGGTCTGTCTTCCATGGGTCCATGTGGCATTGTCCTGGACCTGCGTTACTTTCACTACCCGCCCCTGAGGGATGTTGGCTGCGTAACCAAATCCAAGATTGGTGTAGGCAGTTCCAGCAGCAATCTTGCCGGCAATTCCTATGCTGGCGGTGCACTGGTTAGGCGAGGTGGCCACACACTTAGGTTGAGCACCACCCTGGAACAACAAAGAAGTTTGCTGAAAGCTATATCGGATCTGATTGACCCATGAGGGCGAAAATGTATGTGTCAGGTCTGCACCTACGGAATGGGCAGTGTCCGGTACGTTATACCAACTACCTGCGGTTACACTCCCTCCGGCATTGAAATAGGGATCATCCTGGTAGAAATATCGGATGAAGACATGGTCTTTTGATGTCGGGGACCAGTCGATCCTTCCCAGCAGTTCTTCATCATTGGACAACGATGGGACCGTTCGTCCAATTTCGCTAAACTCAATGGGTGCTGTCTTGCCATTCACGGTAACCGGCAGATTTACAGGTGTGCCAATGACCCGTGGATTCCCTGTTTTGATGGAGTAAGGACCATTATTGACGAGGGCTGCAACACCAGGCTGGTTAGGAAAAGCGCTTTGCAGCTGCTGCAGTCCCGTTGGCGTCGGGGTCAGAGTTGTAGGCCCACTGACCGACGTGCCACCTCCATTGCGATAACGATCAAAGTAGGCGCTGCCGAAAAACCAAAGGCGGTTTTTGAGTATCGGACCACCCAAACTACCTCCAAAACGATTGTCAACATATCGAGGAAGTGTAGCGGGTGTGCAGTTTGTCGTCGCGGGGCTTTCTCCGGGAGCACAAAACCCTAAAAAGGGACTCTTTTGTCCCTGCGCAAAGGACTCTCCCCAGTTGCCCTCATAGAATTCAAACAAAGTACCATGAAATGAATTAGTGCCAGTACGCGTAAGGTAATTGACTACAGAACCAGCATTGCGACCATACTGTGCGCTGAAGTTATTCGTAATGACCTGGATTGCGCTAATGGCGTCCTGGTTAGAGAAAAAGACCTGAGGCCCAGCTACAGAATTATCGTTGTTGGATTGCCCGTCAATCTCAAAATTGTTGGAGCGGCCGCGCTCTCCCTGGGAAGAAAACCCGCCATAGGCACCATTGTTGTTGCTGAAGCTGTTGTCATGGGTAATCACAACTCCGGGTGTCAGCAGCGCCGTTGTATCAAAGCCGCCACCAAAAGGCAGGTTTACGATTTGTTGTGTATCAAAAGTTGCAGAGACTTGTGCTTCTGAGGTTTCCAGCAACTGGCTTTCAGCCGTGACCTCGACGCTCTCACTGGTAGCCACAGACAATTTCTCTTGTCCAAGCTGAATAATCCCTACATCCACATTCACGCCTACCAGCTTCAGGCTCTTGAAACCAGAGGCGTCAATCGTGATCGTATAAGTCCCACGAGGAATCGCAACGAAGGAAAAGGTCCCATCCTGTCGGGTTTCCTGCATAAACTTTTCACCCGTTGCATCATTTACTGCTGTGATTTGCGCATTTTGAATCACGGCCCCACTGCTGTCTACGACAGTGGCTGAAACTCCTCCGGTAGTGATGCCTTGTCCCAGCGCAAGCAACGAAGACACCAAAAATACCAAGAACAGATAAATTGTTCTTTTCATGCAATCCCACCCCTCTCTATGAAAATTGACTTCCTGGTGTTCTAGGTCCAAGTAAGTGCCGAACCACATTTTCATGTGAAATTTTGTCGTTCCGTATGCATTTGCCATGCCATTTTGCAAATGCATTCATTTTTCGAAAGCCGAAAAGGTCCTTCAAATGAGAGGAAATGCTGTTTTTTTTTGAGACAGACAAGGGAGTTGTTAACTGGGAATATACTTTATACTTACTTATCATTTAACGATTTCATTATTCTTTCCTTTGATAACTAGGGAACGATCGATTTCCAATTTATGAAGAATTTAGCTATCCAGCCTATGAAAACACATAGAAGGGCTTAATCCGCAGGCCGCGATGACCACTTTGAGTTCCAGCATTTTGCACTGACACGCAGGCTCTCGTAGCATCAAAAAGTGGCTCCAAATATGATGTCAGAATCTCCAGTTGCTCCCCGTGTTCGTTTTGCACCCTCACCCACCGGCTATCTCCATGTTGGAGGAGCGCGCACTGCTCTCTTTAACTGGCTCTTCGCCCGCCACTTTGGCGGAACATTCATTCTCCGTATCGAGGACACTGATTTCGAGCGCTCCTCTGAGGACATGGTCGAAGGCATTCTTGAAGGCATGCGCTGGATCGGACTGAACTGGGATGAAGGCCCCTTTTACCAGTCGAAGCGCCTTGACCTCTATCGCCAGACAGCGGAAAAGCTCCTTGCCAGCGGACACGCCTACTACTGTTTTTGCACCAAAGAAGAGCTGGAAAAGCGCCGAGCAGAAGCCGCAGCAGCAGGACGTCCGCCAATGTATGACCGCCGCTGCCGCCAGATCGATCCGGCCGTCGCCAGCGCACGCAAAGCCTCTGGAGAAGCCTGCGCCGTGCGCTTTGCTGTTCCGGAAGAAGGCTCGACCAGCTTCGATGACGCGGTCTTTGGCAAGGTCGAGTTTGCAAATGCTGAGATTGAAGACTTTGTGCTGCTCCGCTCCGATGGCATACCCACGTATCATCTCAGCGTCGTGGCGGACGATATCGACATGCGCCTTACCCACATCATCCGCGGCGCGGACCATATCTCCAACACGCCCAAGCAGGTGCTGCAATATCGCGCACTCGGCGCACCCCTGCCTGTCTTTGCACATGTGCCCCTCATTCTTGGTCCAGACAAGACGCGCCTTTCCAAGCGCCACGGCGCCACCAGCGTAATGGCATACAAAGACATGGGCATCGTCCCTGAAGCCTTCCGTAACTTCCTCGCCCTGCTCGGCTGGACCCCCGGACCGGCCTATAAAGATCGCGAGATCTTCAACTCTGAGGAGTTGGTCCAGCTTTTTTCGCTGGAAGGGATTTCGAAGTCCAATGCCGTCTTCGACAACGACAAGCTCGCCTGGTTTAATACCGAGTACATCCGCGCGTATTCCGCAGAAAAGCTTTTGCCGCTGATTGAGGAAGAATGGGGTAAGACCGGCTTTACCCCAGAGCGGCCTAAAGAAGAAATTCTCTCGACCATCGATTTAGTAAAGCCCCGAGCGCGCAATTTAAAGGACTTTGCTGGGGCCTTCCGTGCTTACTTCTGCGATCGCTTTGAATATGATCCCGCAGCAGTTGCAAAATTTCTCAAAGAGGAATCCGTACGCCACCTTCTGGCCGAACTTGCATCACGCTACGAATCCAGTGCTGAATTGAGTGAAGCCTCTGCCGAGCAGACACTCCGCGCCTTCGCTGAAGAGAAGGGCATAAAGGCAGGAGCACTCATCAATGGGGCCCGCGTGGCGCTGACTGGGCAGGCGGTAGCTCCGAGTCTTTTTGCCGTGATGGTAAATCTGGGCAGGGAGCGGACGGTCCGACGGCTGGCCCTTGCACCCCGGATTGCATGAACATCAACCGCGGAAAGCTATCTGCCGACGACATCCACGGCCACCGGGGCCTTCTTTGGTGGATAGCACGAATTTGCATCGCATGCCTGGTAGCGCAGCGCTGCCTGCATCAGGTGTTCCCCAGCCTGCGCTATCACATGCATACGCAGCACAAACTCGCCCGTATAGACACTCAAGACATCCTTGGGACTGAAAGCAGGCGAATAGTCCGTGCCTGAGGGAAAGTCTACGGAGACGACCTTTAATCCCGCTGGCTCTTCCACAAGCAATTGTGTAGGAATGAGGCTCTTTTCCCTTGGCGTGTGGGAATTGATGTGCAGGCCTTCATTGACCCGAAAGTGCAGTTCTACCGTGCCTGGCTTCCCGGCGGGCATGGTCACCTGTTCCGGGTAAAGAAATTGCACCTGCTGCGGCAGTTTTGATTGCGCCTCAGACTGCCAGGCGAGTTTTTGTGCAGGCCCGGCAAAGGGTGCAAGCAAGATCGCCATAAGGAAAATCTTCAGCATCAAGCACCCCCACTTGCCAGCGCCTTTTTAATGTCGGCCTCAAGCTCATCTCGGTCATGCAGACCAGTTGTCGCAGCAACAATCTTCCCGCTGCGATCAATGAAAAACGATGTGGGAAGGGCATCCACGCCGCCATATTTCTGTGAAATGGACTCGCCATCAATTAGCACTGGATAATCGATGTGCATGTTGGCAGCGTACTTGGCAATTTCCGCCTTGTCCTCCGCGTTCTTTTTCTGATCGTCCTTGTCCAG